>CAZMSE010000013.1:0-93778 GCA_964568865.1 uncultured Saprospiraceae bacterium | reverse complement strand
GATCAAATGATTCAGCAAAGATTTTTGCAAAGTTTTCTCCAGGAGATTGGTTTCCATTGATAGAAACAACGGTCTTCTGTTCGCAAACTGCAACTGGCGGAACGTTATCTTGAACGTTCAAAGCAATTCTTTTCTTAGTGATGTTACCACAGCAGTCTTCAGCTACAACGTATCCGCTTTGGATACCCATAGGCATATCAACAACCACGTAACCGCTTACTTCGTTACCCAAAACAGTACCTGCTTCAACTTCTACCGTATAATGAATTTCATTGCTGCAGTTGTCGATCAACCAGGCTGGTGGAACTTCCCAACGACCAGTACATGTCCACACTTCCATGTTGACAATAACAGTATCAGGATACAGGATCTTTGGTCCTTCTGCATCAGCAACTTTGATGATTTGGTTAACACCACCCAATTCGCTGGTACACCAGTCCATAACGGTCCATTGACGAATGATTTTGAAACAACCTACGTCACCGGCATCGCATCCTGGAGTAGCCAAGTCAATGGTGATATCTTTCCAGGTTACTCCAAGGTTTTTGCAGTTTACGCCACCTGGATAACCTGTTCCATGCCACATTACAACCTGGTCAGGTCCCCAACATACTGGATTGTTTGGTCTCCAGCTTGGGTGTGCAGGGTAGTAAATTGGATATGGGCTTGGATGACCAGCATATTCGCCAGCATCGATACAATTCCATCCCAAAGTTCTTGGTAAACGCTCTCCAGCAAGGTCACCAGCAGGACTTGGTAAGAAACCACCTGTAGCAAACCAATGAGCAGAGTCAAGTAAATAACCGTCAACACAATATGGATAAGCCAACATGTGAGGCGTTACATCTTTACTTGGATTTATCTTACCATCACAAGACAACATTGGGTTTTCAATATTGTCCCAGTTCAGAGGAACTTCAGCATCAAACAGTGTTCCTAAAGAAACCGTGATAGTTTGAACACAAACTGATTTATTTCCAGAACCGTCTGTAGCGGTCCATGTTCTACGGATTACGCGATCGTTACCGATAGCACAGCTTCCGAACACTACGTTGTCTTTGTAAGACAAGGTATAGCTAGAGCAGTTTTCGTCAACAGAAGGAGATCCTGTATATGCTGGTGAAGTCGGAGAATAACATGGAACGCATGTATCTCTGGCGCAAACCATAGAAGGAGGTAATTTATCTTCAACGGTAGCGTGTCCCCAACAGCTGTTTCCAGTCTGAGGATCGCGAACAGTGATTTTCAATTCACGGCCTAAATCCTGAACACCAACTTGAGCACCAGGTACATTAGGTTGTCTGTCCACGATGTTGTTTGTGATCCAGTCGCGGATTTCTACTGTGTAGTCATCATAGCAACGGTATGGTCCACCGCTCAGTACTTCGTCAGCTGAAATGGTTGCAGAACAATCTTCATCTAAGCTGATTTGGATTTCATCATGGCATGCAAGAGCTGTAACGGTGTTAGCATACTCGTTAACACAAACGTCAAACTGACATGTTGCTACGTTGCCTTGAGCATCGGTAGCTGTGTAGCACAAAGTAGTACAACCGATTGGGAAAAAACATCCGGGGCCATAAGGTTGGCCGCAAGTTTGAACCACTTCGATCATATTGTTAGTAGCTGGGAAGCTGTAACGAATGTTACCCACAAATTGGTTGTTACCCGTAATGGCCAAACCACCACCCACACCAAACAATCCGGTTCCGAATACGCAAGACATGGTAGGATTTTTCAATATTTTCAGGTTGGCATCACCCCAAGGATTTCCTGTTGTAGTACAACCGCCAAAGCTCCAATACATTCCCCCCTGGCCACGGATACCAGCGATGTAAATACCGCGGGTTTCGCCTGGTTGAAGTACAGGGCAACCACCGCGAATGGTATCCACAGTCGTTCCGGTACAGCTAGAACGTGCAACCAAAGTTCTGGTTCTCAAGTCGATGTAAGTTCTGGCTGGTGCAGGAAATGCACCACCGCCTCCAGCAACCCAGGCACCACTGTTACAGCGAGTCCATGCAGAAGCATTAAAACGCACAGGTACGTGACTTCCAGGAGCGGTAGTATACCACACGGTAGCCGTATCCATGTTTCTCCAGGCTACGTCAATGCCGTGGAAAATAAGAGGACGCGTAGAAGTATTTTGAATATCCCACATGTTACCACCGAAGAAACCTGGGTTCCAAACGATGTTGTAAGCAGCTTGGCAAGCTGGAGATATCATTTCAGTTCCAGTTTGAACAATGGCAGCAGGACAGTTGTCCATTGCCATGATCGGTGGAGCATCCCAAGAACCTTCGCATTCGCCAGGTCCCAGATTGATGACAACCGCCTTTGGACAACCTACAAATGTTGGAGGTTCTGTATCCTGAATGATCACTTGTTGAATACCTACAACAGCACCATCGTTTGCATCACCAGTCCAACGAATGTAATAACGACCACCAGCACCCGTGATGGTAGGTGTGTTACAGTTGTTGGTAATGTTGTTGATGGATTCGCAGCAACCGTTGGGTACGTTCACCTGGAAGGTAGGAACGCACTCACCGAAGGTAGTTACACCACCCCAGGCATGATCAGGTTGAACACGAACAAAACCATTGGTAGCGATAACTTCATTGTTATATGTACCACGAGGAACGCGCAAAGTATCATTGGCGTTATTTCCAGAAGTAAACGTTCCAACGTTACAACCAGAAACCAACATGTTATAAGTATCACTCCAATTGGAGGTACCATTGTCAAACATGACGATTTGCACTGGTCCGCAGTTTACATCGTATGGAGAAGTTGCAGCACCCGAGTTGCCTACAGGAGCAATTGGAGCCGCAACGCTGGTCACTGTAACGATACCGCAACCAAAAGATGAATTACAAGCCTCGGCAAATGAACAACCAACGTTATTCCTAAGTGTAAGTGTACCTAGGGTTCTTCCTGTTGTATAATCAGCCGCAGAACCGCAACCAGCAATGTTATACGCAGGACGTGGTACGTTTACTGTAGCCAAACAGGTACCTGGATTCAAGCCCAGAATAATGGCTGGCTGAATGGTGTCGTTAGTGGCCGTGGTTCCTGCAAAACGACAGGTCGTTGAACGACCCGGACACTGAGCATTTAAGCTCATGGTCCAAGTCAAACCTACCAGCAACAAACACAAAACCTGGCAGGCTTTCAAAGGATTAGATAATAAATTTATTTTCATGAGATTTGGTTTTTGATTTAAAAATTTCTACAAAGAATCCCATTTTGGAATTAGAACTTTAGTTTTTGGACGATGTATTTGTACTCAGGATCATTGTGGTACTTGTTGCTGATCCAGGTAAAAGGATCCAATGCGACGGTATTCGCGCCACTTTGGCTAATCTGATCATAAGTAGATTGTGTAGCTGCCAGATGTACAGCATACTCGGTCTGATAACCTACAAAGTCTCTGTTAGTTCTTAATTCACCGAGAATAACACCCATCATACGCATTCTCGCTTGTTCTCCGGCAGTAAGGTTTGCCTGATTACCATTGCTCTTTTGAGTCAAATTTTCCATTTCAGAAGTCACAATAGCAATGGCTTCACCCACCTGAACCAATTTTGGCAGGGGAGATTTTACCTGAGCAGACAGCGAATTGAAATTAGAAGATAGGCCTAAAAGAACAAAACTTAATGCAAATAAAATCACAAAGGATTTTAGGACATAAAAATTCGTCTTTTTCATGAGAAATAGTTTTGGTTATAAAAATTAAATTTTTTGCTTCGTCAGTACACAAAACCGATTGTCCCATCTTTTAGCGCAATAGCCCTAAAAAATAAGATAATAAATTTTGCTCCTTTCTTTTTTAACAGAGGGGGACTGGCTTCGTCGGCTTCATCCTTTTACCCCTGTAGTACATATACATATCTACTCCAGAGGTATACTCTATCTACGCAAAGATATACAGTTTATCATTCTGCAACACTTTTTTTTTAATATTTTATTTACAAATGTATAATACACTGAAATACAATTAATTAAATTCAAAATTTTTCCTTTAGTTGATTAAATTATTAGGCGGCCAAGGTGCTACTTTATCGGTTAGAAACCTACCTTATTCACCTTTTTTGACGGAAATGAGTTGGATAGGTCCGTTGTTGTTCGCAACCAGTAAATAAGGCTCACCCGAATACGACTTCTTCATTAAAAGGATGTTTTTGACATCTCCGCTAATGGCCAATCCTGATTTTCCAGGATTAACCTCATCAAACCATCCTGTTGCATTGCCTTTCAGGAATAAGCCTGTTCCGGCATCTGCCCTTCCGGTTTCCACTTCAGATACAAAGAGGTTCCCACCGATAACCAAATCCTTTTTTTGATCCCCGTCAAAATCTTCCAGGACGATGCCGTTCACCGGCGCAATCTGAGCCCGGTGAGGCAAGCTTTTGATTTCAAATTTATCACCGTTGCGGATCAAGGCAACACTTTCAAAAGTTCGAGCTCGGTAATTCAGGGCATTCTTTAACATATCCCCATAGACTTCTTCGAGAGTAGATTTTCCAAATTGGTCATAGGTTTTGAATTTATCCAAAATCATAGGCATTTGCTCGGAAGAGCACTGCCTTCCACGAACGGGGAAGAGATTGCCATCCTTTTTATACCAACCTAATATGATGTCTGATTTTTGGTTTTGGTCGAAATCCCCTGCGTAAACTTGAAATGGTTTATTTTTGGTTGTGCGATATTTATAGTTAGTTCCAAGATTCCCTACAATAAAATCCATATCGCCGTCCTGGTCCACATCACCGGGAATGATGCGGTTCCACCATCCTGAAGTTTCTTCCAAACCAAAAGATTTAGCCGATTCAATCAGTCGCCCATTTGTATTGATGAAAGGGGTGATGTTCATCCATTCACCAACTACCATTAAATCCAGTTTTTGGTCACCGTTAAGATCTAACCAGCTAGCATCGGTCACCATGCCGACATTTTTCAAACCTTCTGACCATTTTGAGGTTGCATCGACAAATGACTTTCCCGTATTTTCCAGTAAAAAGGAAGTTCCGGGAAATGGATATTTTCCAGGAGACAACCTTCCTCCAATGAACAAATCCAAGTCACCGTCATGATCAAAGTCAGCAGGAACCGCGCAAGACCCACTGCTGCCAATGCCGACCAGACCATTTGATTTTGTAAAATTTCCATCGCCGTCATTTTCGTAAAGGCGATGTGTATACATTCTTTCATCATCCCACTCATTGCCTCCACTGACTACCAGCAGATCCAGGTCTCCATCCTGGTCCTTATCAAAGAAAACGGCGCCGACATCTTCAAACTGTTTATCCGCAGTAAAACATGCAGCTTGTTGCTTAGAAAACAGACCGGAAGTATTTTGAATAAAGATAGCTGCTTCCTGACCTGCCGCACCTCCAACAAAAAAGTCATCCGCGCCATCATTATTTACGTCTCCTACGCAAATTGCAGGCCCAAACTGGGACATTTTATGAGGCAACAAGATTTGTCTTTTATGATAATCATCGTAGTCGTTTTCGATATGCATAAATTCTGCATTCAATTCTTTGGTTCTGTCGGTAAACAATTTGCGATCAGCGTTTTTAACCAAGTTGGCCAGTTTGGCATCTTCATACTTTAAGGTAATGATTTGATCTGTTTTGACATTTTGCAGTACTTGTTGTTTATTGCCTGGCCAGGTAATGGTCAATGATGGGATGACAGATTCCGCTCCTAGTCCGAAATAGAGATAGTCATCCACCACGGATTGATATCCTCGTGTGGTGATGAGTTCTCCCAACTGAACTCCCTTAGACGTAGTGAGCTCGACTTTAGTATTGTACTTAAGTGCATCGGACGGTGCTTTCAATTGAATTTTCAAAAAGTGATTGGTGCTTCGCTCAATAGCGTTGTTCTTATAGACTAATGCTACATCATCAATGTTATTGACCACCAAATCAGGATCACCGTCATTATCAAGATCTCCATAGGCTGCGCCGGAAGAGAAACTTTTAAAATCCAGTTTTGCTTCGGCAGATTTATCATTGAACGTTAGATCTCCATTATTTTCATAATAGAAATTGGGCACCTTGGTCGAAATCATTGTATTGTTTTGCTGGCGGAGGAAACGCACTATGGATTCATCCGATTCACCTTTCAAGCGCATTTCATTTGCATGATGGACCATGGGTTTCAAGAAGTCTTTGTTGAGAAAATCCCGGTAATAGCCATTGGAGATGTAGATGTCTTTCCAACCATCCAAATTGAAATCGGTGAGTAAGACACTCCAGCTCCAGTCGGTATTGTGAATTCCACTCATTTGTCCGATTTCGCTAAACGTTTTGTTTCCATTATTTAACTGCAGCATATTGCGCATGTAGGAATAATGGTAACCGGCAGAGTGATATCTCCAAAAACGTTCGATATCCATACTGGCCATGTTGACTTTCTCACGATAATTGTCTTCGGCCAGCATATCCAGCACCAAAAAGTCCATCAAACCATCATTATTGATGTCGGCTGCATCAACACCCATACTGGAATGAGAAGTATGTTGCACAGCCTTAAACAAGATATTCTTAAAAGTACCGTTTCCATTGTTTTCAAAAAAGTAATCTGGTTGCTCATGGTCCACAGAAATATAGATATCCGGATAACCATCTCCGGTAAGATCTGAAGTCACCAACCCAAGCGTCCAACCATAGCTTTGAATTCCTGAATTTGCGGTAACATTAGTAAAAGTTCCGTCTCCGTTATTTTTATAAAGTGAATTGGAAGTTTCAGCCGGTGGATTTTGAAAACGCTTATAGTGAGTCAATTCACCAGACATCCTGTCGGGTGGATGGTTGCCTACGACCAAATCTAAATCACCATCCAGATCCATGTCAAAAAAACTTGCACAAATGCTATATCCTCCATCATCTACTCCAAATTCTTTGGCTTTATCGACAAAACCTAATTTTCCATCATTGATCAACAATAAATTTCTTCTTGTGTCCGGACCTTGGTCAGGGTAAAAGGACCGGCATACATAAATATCTTTAAAGCCATCGTTGTTGATGTCAGCAACGGCTCCACCGGTAAACCATCCCTTGTATTTGGAGATACCTGATTTTTCTGTGATGTCTTCAAACTTAAAATTTCCTTTGTTGAGGTACAAGCGGTTTGGAACCATGTTTCCCGTCAGAAAGATATCGGTTAATTGATCGTTGTTGATGTCCACCAAAATGACACCACCTCCATTGAATACATTGATGTATTCTAAAGGATTGGGCAATACATCTGGTCGAAGTTCATTGCGAAAAACGACTCCGGTTGCATTCGTATCCATCAATTCAAAAGCTGGTAAATCCGGATTTACCGATGGCCTTCCGCCTCCTGAATTACAGGACATAATGTTCAGGATCAATGCCACACTAGCTACTGTAACCAAAAGCCAATTGATAAAATTATTCATAAGGTTCATACAACACCAGTTGAGAATTGAATATTGAATTATTTAATGTTTCTGAAAAAGTACAATGCATTATTGTTAATACCCACCAATACGGATGGCTTATTATTTATCCTGATGCTCTGAATATCTTTTACATCATGAGGTGCAAAAAAACCTGATTCATTAGGATTGAGTTGTTTGCCGAACAGGTTATTCTTTTGTCCTTTGTAAAACACGCCAACAGAAGCATCGGCACGGGTGGTCTCAATTTCAGCATTGAATAAATTACCTGCAATCAGTACATCCTGGATGCCATCTCCGTCAAAATCTTCCACCAAAATACTTTGAACGGTACTGAATTGGCAGGATGCCGGAAGTGGTTCTATCGTAAATTTTCCATTATCATTTCGCAAGTAAACACTTTCAAACATGTGAGCTTTATACGATAATCCTTTTTCTAAGCCTTCGCCATAAATGTCTTTCAATTTTGCATCTGCAAAAGAGGAATAATTAGGAAATTTCTGTGCAATGGATGGTACTTGTTCGGACGAGCATTGCCGACCTCTTACTGGGACCATATCATTCCCATTGTATTTAGCCAGAACTATGTCGTAGGTTCCGTTTTGATCGTAATCATCGCAATAGACCAGAAAAGGTTTTTCTTTGCTTGCATGGAATTTATAATTGGTACCCAGGTTTCCGGCAATAAAATCCAAATCACCATCATGGTCAGCATCAACTTTCACAATTCTGTTCCACCACCCTTCTGTATTCTGCAAATTAAATTTTGAAGATTCAGCAAGTTGGAAATTTCCTTGTTTATTTTCAAATACAGTGATGGGCATCCATTCTCCGACTACGACCAATTCAGGTAAACTATCACCCGTTAGTTGCGCCCAGGTAGCTGAAGTTACCATACCAATTTTTCTCAGTTGCGGAGCCTGAACATCAGTAACATCTGAAAATTTTCCATTTCCATCATTGATTAATAAATATGATTTTGGAGGGTAAGGATACCGGTTGGGAATGGTTCTTCCCCCTCTAAAAATATCCATGTCACCGTCCCCATCGATGTCTGCAATTGACACGCAAGCTCCACTGGATCTAATTTTAGGTAAATTAGAAATGTCTTTGGTGAAATTTCCTTTTCCGTCGTTTATGTAAAGACGATCCTGGTAAATAGGAAGGTCTTCATCCATTTCAGTACCTCCGGATACCACATACAAATCTTTGTCACCATCGCGATCTGCATCAAAAAATACGCTTTGCATGTCTTCGTAATCTTTGTCTTTTTCGAAAATGGAAACCGATTTATAGCGAAACGTTGCAGAATCCGTTTGCAGGTAAAGTTGCTTAGGTTTGAAATGAGGAGCCCCGACATAGAAATCTTCCAAGCCATCTCCATTCACATCTGCCACACTGACAAATGGCCCCAGTCGACTGAGCTGATGGGGCAATAATTTTTGTTTCTGATAATCGTCGAATCTGTTCTCCACATGGTAATACATTGGAAGAATGGTAGCCTGAGCGTCTTCCGTAAATACTGGAAAGTAAGTTTGTTGAAAGTTAGATTGCTGATTGGTTTTTGTATAATCTGCTATGACGACCTGGTTGCATTTCACGTTTTCGTACACCACTTTTCGAAAATCTGGCCAGTCAATTTCTATTTTGTCAACTTTGGTCACATTTCCCATACCAAAATGCACAAAAGGTTCGCACGAAGAAAGATAGCCACGTGAAGTTTTTAACTGAGCGTATTGCTTTTTATCGCCATAATGAATGGTAACTTTTGCTCCAATACCAAATTGGTTATTGGGTTGGCCTTTGCAGGCAATCCGAAGGTAATTTTGTGATTGATTCAGTTTATTTTCATACACAAAAGCAGGGTCATCGATGTTGTTGACTACCAGGTCCAAATCGCCATCATTGTCCAGATCTCCCAAGGCAGCCCCATTCGAAAAACTGGGTAAGTCAAAGCCCCATTCTTTCATCATTTTCTTAAATTGAAGATTCCCCTGATTGCGATAGATGTAATTGACCAGTTTCACAGAAGGTAAAATGCCGAGCACTTGTTCTACACTATCCACAAGATTGTTTTTCTCCTTCAGAAACTGCCTCATTTTTTCATTGGTATCCCGATCATACACATCCCTGCGGTAACCGTTAGTCACAATGATATCTTTAAATCCATCGTTGTCAAGGTCGCTTAACAATGCTGCCCAGGACCAGTCGGTTTTATCAACACCTGCCAACTGAGAGATATCGGTAAAAAAGCCATTGCCATGGTTATATTGCAATGCATTATGCATGTATTGATCTTGAAAGCCCATGGATTTTAGCTTAGCAAAATATTCAGGTTGCATAGCCGGCATGGTGGTTTTGGATCTTCGATAGTCTTCAGGTCTCATTTCAACCACTAGCACTTCTTCATTACCATCATTGTTGACATCGCCAAAATCGACCCCCATAGAATAATAAGGAACGTGGTTGGTCAGTGATTTAACGCTCTCCTTAAAAGTTCCATCACCATAGTTGACATAGAAATAGTCATTTTCTATAAAGTCATTGGCCACGTAAAGGTCCTGAGTGCCATCTTTGTTTAAGTCCCCCGCTACAGCACCCAATCCGTATCCATAACTTGGATAAATCCCTGCCTGACGGCTAACATCTGTAAATCTTTTGTTGCCTTCATTTCTAAACAACTTATTGGTGGTTTTAGGTTCGAACGTTCCCTTTTCCATTAATGCTTTGACTTGCATGATGGAATCTTCCTGAACACCCCAACGCTCTGGTCGATTGGTCACAAATAAATCCAAATCGCCATCATAATCATAATCAAAAAATGTAGAAGTAATCGAATAACCGGGATCAGCTACTCCGTAAGATTCGGCTTCATCCACAAAACTCATGTTTTTCTGATTGATCAACAGGATATTCTTATTCTTCTCCGGATCGTCCCGAAAGCCACCCCTGCAAATGTACAGGTCCATATAACCATCTCCGTTGATATCCGCAGTGGATACCCCACTCCGCCATCCATCCAGTTGACTGATACCGGCTGAAGCTGAAACATCTTTAAACTTAAATTGTCCCAGGTTTTTGTAGAGTCGATCTGGAACCTGATTACCGGTAAAGTATATATCCTGCAATCCATCGTTATCAAAATCCGCAATGGCCACACCAGCACCATTATATATATAATTAAAAGTATAAATATGTTCGGTAGGTGTTTCCTTTATTTCATTATTAAAATCGACTCCTGAGTTTTCGGGAGGAATCAGCGAATAAAGTTGACCACTAAAAGGTCCCTGGTCCTTCGTTTTACAGGCCAGAACACAAATCAGGAGGGTTAAAATGGGCCAATTGAAACGAAATCTATTCATTCTCAGATATTTGGAGCGCAAAATTACCATTATTTAGTGAAACCATTTCAAATTAACATGCCATTGAATAATTTCGCCTTCTGAAAAAGTAGATTTGCAAAATATTTTGATACCATGAAAAAAATTCTCCTACCCGTTTTTGTTATGTCATTAATGTTTGGCCTAATCGGTTCATGCAAGAAAAACGAGTCTACCTCGTCCGAAGGCAGTGCAAAAAGCACCCAGATTGATCCGGAAAACCCTTTGCTGGTGCCTACGCCAAAAGGATATTACGAACCCAAAGGGCTTCGCAAATTGAGTATTTTGGAAATGTATGAAATAGGAACCAGTGGAATGTTTAAAAAGGACTTTCCCGTAAAGGACCGGTTTGGCAACACGGTTAGTTGGGATATTATGGAAAATCCGGACCAACCGATGTTTATGCAAATGTACGTCGATGATTCGGGCCATCCTGCAGAAGCGGTGGTCTATGAAATCACCGATGAAATTCGCAACAGCATTCTTAAGGTGAGAATATTTTCCAAACCTAAAGACAGTTCTTCGAGCGGATCTGATACGAGTCAACAAAATACCACTCCTGCTGAATAAAGGCGTTCATTTAAAAGAATAAATATGATTATCTGCAGATTATAAGATATTCATATTCAAAAAGTATAAATCGAACAATTACTCCACGGCAAGAAATGTGCTAAACAAGGACACCCGTAAGTCATCTATTCCATATTTGAACTGCAGCAATCCATTAGGTGGTTGAATCACCATTCAAAGAAACCCTGTAAACCCAATAAAAAGCTACCTATTTGATGTGCTTATACATTAGTTGAAAGAAGAAATCAGACTATTTTTTCTGCATTCCTTCATCCATCTTTTTCATGCCTTCATCCTGAACTTCAGCTGGTTTTTCCATGGAAGGCGCATCGTTGTTCATTTTGTTTGCCGTTTTCTTGGAGATGTCAAACGTCAGGGTCAATTCGTGAGATCCATTGTTAAAGTTTTGAAACTCGAGGTAGGATTGATCATAAGAATAAAAAATTCCCAGGCGATCGATCTTTACACCTGCCAACATTGCAATGCGATGCCATGATGGATTATAGCTATAGGTAAATCCGGCAAAAAGTCTTTCCTCCATCAATTTTGCCAGTAAGTTTAAGTCTGTGCTGAAAGGCGCGTCTGAAATTTTACGAATCCCCAGAGATGGTTCGAGGATCATCCGGTATTCCGGCAAACGCCATATACCACCCAGAAAGCCGGTAAAACTCACCGGTTTTTCTTCTTTTGGCGTATTACTGGTAATGTTGGCATCATCCAACTTCGACTGAACCAGGTGAGGAATGCTAAAACCAATCCGGTATTTTCCTTTGATTTCTGAATAAAAACCAAAATCCGCAGCAAAATACTTTTCTCCATTTACGGCGCTGTTGATGATGGGATCTGGTGCTTCATGTAATGGGTCTGTTATGGCTTCATTATCCAAATTGTATTGAATATAAGCACCGGATAAACCTAAAGACATATGAATTTCTTCACTGGGCTTAAAATGGTAGGCATAATTCAATTGCCCCAGAAAGCGATTTGCTACACCAAAGTTCTCATTGTATATCATGGCACCCAGGCCCATATTATTGGCGGGGCTGCCATCAATCCCCAGGGTAAGCGATTTCGGAGAACCATCAAAACCTGCCCATTGATTTCTAAAATTAAAAAGCATCTGACTATTACCGGACATACCGGTAGCGGCAGGATTTAATAAAAAGAGATTGAGAGGATAGTGGTTGTATACAGATTGTGCTTTCAGCGCTGTAGCATAATCCTGGGCTTGTACGGACGTTATCCCAGATAAGCCTATTGTACCCACGACCAAAATGATCACATATATTTTATTCATAATATGTTTTTATATTGATATACAATAATTTATTTAACAATGGTGACTGTGCCTTTGTGGTATTGGTCCTCTTTCCCCGGTTCAATCACTTTGAGAATCCACAAATAGGTTCCTTCGGTAAGTTCATTGCCGTCAGCATCCTTTCCATCCCAGGTATTCAAATAATTGACTGCAGCATATACCTGATTTCCCCACCGGTCGTAAATAATCAGAGTATTCTCAAAATCAGTGGCACAGTTGATGGTAAACAGGTCATTGTACCCATCTCCATTGGGCGATATCGCAAGCCTGGATTCAAAACATTCCTGTGCGCCGGTTTTGCCTATGCAAACCGTAAATTCCTCGGTTGCTGTACATCCATTCGCATCCGTGACCGTCAGGCTACATGCTCCACCTTCAAGGTCAGCTGCGATTTTTAAGGCGTTCCCGTTGCACCAATTATAGGTTACAGGTGAAGTCGCGCCGGTATGTATAGCTTCGTAACGACCGTCATTATCGGTATTGGTTGAAGCACAAGCCAGTTTTCTGACACTGAGGTCTATACCCGCAACATCCGGCAAGGTCAGATTACTGGAAACTTTAGAATTTCCGGCAGCATCCGTTACAGTTACGCGATAGGACACATTTGGACAAAGACCGGTTGCGGTGTTGGAATTCAGGTTAGGGTCATGCGACCACTGAAATCGGTAAGGAAGTTTTGGATCAGAGGATGTTACTTCCACAATGATGACTCCATCACATTTGCCTTTACAACTCACCGGCTGATTGCCTGCTTTAGGATCAATTCTAAGGGTTACCACAATGGTAGGAGGTACTGTATTTACTGCTTCACAGATGAAAGTATCGCATTTAACACAATTATTTTTATCGGTAATGCAAATTTCGTATGTTCCAGGTGCACAATTCAATAAATCCTGGAGATCAGAAAGGACACCTCCACTGGATAGATTCCTCCATTTGTAAGTATATCCGGGAGTTCCACCTTTATCGGTGATGTAAATGGCTCCATTGTTGCCACCGGATCGCTTTGTGCTGTCAAGTGTTATCACAATCTCATCAGGAGCAGTAATTACATAAGTGGACGTAGCGGTAATTCCATCTGCATCCGTTACGGTAACCCGGTAGGTGCCGGCACAAAGTGAATCTGCCAGGTTACCTCGGTCTCCATTACTCCACTGGGCCAATTGGTAGGGTATTTTACCTCCGGAAGCAGATACGTTGAGTATTGCCCGACAATCCCCAAAGCAGCGATTGGAATCTATCCGTGTAATGGCATCAATTCTGATGGCGCGGTTGTTGACGGTAAACGTATCCACTTCGATACATCCATTTGCATCTTTAACGGTAACCTCCCACTGTCCAGCAGACAAGTTCATGGGATCTTCATCCGTCTTGGGAGGATTTGGTTTATTGGGCAATCGGTACCAGGTAAACATATAAAGTGGAGTACCTCCCATCACGGTAAGATCAATTTTGCCATCATTGATATTTACAATATGGGTGACTACAGCGGTTAACACAATTTCATCTGGTGAGGTAATGCTTACAGTAACAGAAGTCGTACGGGCATTTCCATTTCCTTGGTCGATCACCACTAATTTATAATCACCTGGGCATAGGTTGATGGGTTCCAATTGAGTAGAAATGACCACTCCTGAAGATTGCCATTCATATTGGAAGGGTCCTTTTCCTCCTGAAACTACCGTTCCTTTTACACTGCCATTGCAATCACCAAAACATTTTACATTGGTTTTGGTCCCCAGGTTAATCACCACCGGAGTCATGACGGTAGGACATTTTACGGTAAAATCGGGTTCACCTTTGATGATACTAAAGTTGTTGCTGTTACAGTCAGAAAATTCCATTGGGCTACCCAATAAGTCGGTAAACAACAATCTGGTATCGAATGGACAATCAGGCGCTGATAACAGTTTCGACTCAAAACATACACTAAACAAGATGCCGCCATTGGGAAGATCCTGCGGTCCTGTTTGTGCATCCCAGGTAACCCGGATAGAGTCTTTAACGATGTTGAAATTGTTGGCTCCTAAAGCAGGTAAACCGAATCCACTTACCCGTTTGAACTTTAACTTGGTGGAGTCAAATTTTATGCTGAACTGAAAATTCTGAACACAATTAAAATTATCGACCCGGATAGGGATACAAAATTCTGCGCCACCTTCCACCATAGTGTCTCTTACATATAAATTCAAGCTTTTAGCCGGAGCGTCAGTGATGGTCAGTTTTCCGGAAGTGAACTTTGCAGGGACCACATCTCCATTTCCATTGGTGAATTCGACGACCACTGGATTTCCATCGAAAGTGATGTTGGTCATCGTTCCAGGATTTCCTACAGGTTTCAAGCAGACTTCGAAAAGGGTTGTACCATCCGCAACTGTTAAGGGGTCTCGGCCAGCATCCCAATTGATCTGTACACCGCTGCGATCAGGCAGGGCGGCATAGTTTTGACCCCAGGATAAAGACCAGGCTGAAGAATTCAAGGTATCGAAAACTGCCACAGTCCTGTCCCAATGCATCGTGAACTGACCCGTTTGGATGAGTTTAAATCCTTTGGTGGTGACTTTGATGCATTTCACAACCCCTGCGGGGGTAGTTTCCATAGCCGCAATAAGCTGGAGTCCGCTGGTATCTGGTGGAGGGCCACCCTGACAACCGGGACCGTTGATTTTAACCTTTCCATCCGTAGCGGTAAGGTTAAGGGTTTCAAAGTTTCCATCTAAAACCTCAATGCTGGTGGGCTTATTGGTGAGCTTAATGAACGAAGAATCACATTCTTTGCCAATCAGTTTAAACCGGATGGTAAATAAAGTTGCTCCATTGTTGATGTTTTTTCCAGTTCCCCCGGGTGCATCCCAGGTGAAAGCCAGCTGTCCGTTTTTCACGACAGCACTACCGATATGGGTAGAATAGTTTACATCATAATTGGCGGTCTTCAGAATATCTACGATGGCAAGGACATTTGAGTCGTAACTCAGTGAATACTGAGTTGCCAGGATGTTGTTGAATCCTGTTACCGTTACCGGAACCTGAACAGTATCGTTCTTATTTCCGGAAACACTTGCGATTTGAAGATTTACCTGAGCCTTAAGCCCTAGGGCTAAGGAAAATGTTAAGAGGAAAATTAAGTAATTTTTCATAGTTTACTGGATTTGGGTAATACGGTGGACACCAATCCGTGTACAAAATTAATATACCTTTAAGAATCTTTATAATGAATATAATATTTTTTTCTAATACATAAATCCTTCAGCAGAAATTTTACCGAAGGAGTTTTTCGTTTTGGATAAGTCGCTTGAAATCGTGTTCTGAACCAGTGTATTGCAAATCTAAGGAAAAAGGGCATTTTGCCGGATGTTTTGTTTGAATTAAGCAATTCCTAATTACATTTTAACTTATTTCAATGACTTCTTGTTCCACTGAGATCCTTTCGGAAGGTTAAAACTCAGTCAATTTTGTCTTTCTGGTTACAAAAAAGCCTGACCATGTCACCATGATCAGGCAATAACACTGCATTTACTCAATCCTTATCATGGGATAAGAATTAATCTTTTTGTATCGGTAAAATCTACGGTATTCATCTGGAGGAAAAATACTCCGTAGGTATTCAAATCTCTTGCTTTCAATTCCATATTATGGACGCCTTTTGAAAAGTGTTTCTTTTGTTTCCAGATCACTTTACCATCCAGTTCGTAGGCCACGAATTCCACTTCCTGGTCTTTTGGCAACTCGAATCTGATGGTGGTGATTTCATTGAAAGGGTTGGGTACATTCTGGAATAGAATGGTTTGTAAGGCTTCCTGTTGATGATCTCCGCCAAAAGTATTCCAGCTTAAAGGCAACACTTCGAGGTTTTCGTTGTAGTATTCTGATGTTAAAGAGGGCGAAAGTTTTACCAGGTCTTTGGTTGACATGGCCGTCTTGACATTTAACTTCAAATAAAACACCACGTCTTGTCCTTTCACCGAGGTTGATGACTCTTGTCCTAAAACAATGCGCAGTTCATTTCCCAGGATATGGTAAGACTCTTCATGTATGGTCATAGCTCCAGAGCTAACCTCCATCCATTCCGCCTGTTCAGCATTAAGGTTTAAAGCCAATTGAAGTCCTTCAATTATAGTGTTCTTATCCAAGGTCACTGGCAAAACATGTTCACCTGGATTTAAATTCATTTCCGGTAATGTTAACAAACGTTTGTTAGTATTCCTGGTAGAAGCTGCACCATAATTACTGGCATCCACATCAATGTTGATATCTCCCATTTTCAACCCATAAAAATCTGCTACTTGATTTCTGTTGATCAGGTTAAATGCGATGGCACTTTGAAATCCGCATGGGTCGATTGGGTTTGGCAAAGATGCTGCCACAGGAACAAATTTCCAGGATGGCGATTTTTCAAACTTTCCAGTTATACCCAGAATCAACCGCCTGATTTCAGAAATATCCGCAGCGGTGATGGAACAACTGGCATTCACGTCAGCCGCAAGATATTTGTAAGGAGAGTCAAAAGTTTGAATTCCCAGGATATGTTTTTGGATCAATACAATGTCGTAAGTACTGACTCCATTGATGTAATTGCCATTGGTTTTTTCCGCTCTCAGGTTGTAATTAAATCCTGGCGTTATGTTATTGAAGGTAAAGACACCATTTTTATCCGTGTAGGTTGAATTCGTGCCCAACGGTGAAGGTCTATCCCAAATTGCCGTTACTCCTTCTACTCCATGATTATTGATGGTGGTGATTTTTCCCTGAATGGTCAGACCCGTAGGACAAACCTTGTTAGGATCCTGTACATCCAATTGCACTTCGCAATAATCTGAATTGCCCGCTTCATCCACCACATAAATTCTCAGAATATTGACCCCAATATTTGAACAGGTGAATAACATCGACGGTTCAAATCGGCCATTGATCAGAAAGTAGTATTTCAATTTATCCTTTGGAGTACAATTGTCCTCACTGTTCAGGTTGAAATCTTTTGCCCAGATTTCAACACTCTGTGTGCTGGGCATCACCGTAGTAACGATTGATCCTATACAATAAGGAGTTGGCTTCTTACCATCTCTTACCGTAAGCAAGTAGGTACAAGTCGATTTATTATTGCATGCATCATATACAGTGAAAGTAATTTTATGAATGCCTATCGGATAAATCCCTGAAGCACTTTTCCCTGGACCCGTGTGACTCGAATCAATGGTTCCATTGTTATATAGATCCACGGTATGATACCAAACCAAATCTACTGAATCAGTACAATCATCGGTTGCACTTGCTATTAAATCCACTTGACCGGCGCATCCAGGTCCGAAGACATCGATCGTTCTGTTTTGGCAACTGGTTTGAAAAGTAGGTGGTTCAAGGTTTGAAATTTTAATCACCTGTGTCCAAGCCCAATAGCCTGGAGAATTTTGGCTGTTGGGATTCCATACACACCAATCAATGACCACCCATTTTCTTAATATCTTCAAACATGCGTCTGGATCCAAAGTAAATACCAGATCATCGTAGGTGGTGACCACATTGGAACAATTATCTGTACCTGTTACTTTAGGCTTACCTGTAATGCTAGGCGTCAGCTGTGGTTTGGTCAAACAATTTGATGTACTGGTATAATCCAAAGGCCATTCTACTTTAACATTATTGGCTGTAGAATCCACAATGGTAATACGCTGAGTACAGACATTGGTCAAACCACCTGGATCTTTTACAGTAAAGCTGCGATAAATATGACCCTGTCCACATTTTAGTTCAGGTCGTACGTTTTCAGTGATGATGACTCCGCAACCATCGTATGCATAACCATCAATCAAAGGAGCTGAATGCTTCAGATATTTGTCTTTGATTTGAAAAGTCTGACGATTGGCGATATTGTCACGAACGGTTCCAAACACATTGAGGTCTGTGTAATCAAATTCACAGGACACTGTGATGTCAGGTGGGCAATAAATGTAAGGTGGAAGTTTATCCTGTACTTCAATTTCAACCATACACGTATTGGAATTTCCATGTAAATCCCACACTCTGAAGTTGACCATTAAAGTTTTACCTATATCGTCACAGCAAAAGTATACATAAGGTCCCCATTGGTCACCTCTTGGTGTATTGCATGGTACTCCATTATCCATTCGCCTGGCTTCAAATCGAAGTACACCACAATTATCATGGGAACGATCATCGAAGGTAGCTGCTTCAACTTTTGCAGAACCATCAATGGTGAGGGTGACAACGGTTTTCTGATCACAGACAGCTATCGGTGGTATTTTATCTTCAACAAAAACCTCAGTTGCACAATCAGTAAAGTTACCACACTCATCGGTCACCTGAAAAACTACCCAACTCAATCCGAGTGGTAAATCTGTAATGCTATAAAGTCCATTAGGTAATTTTACTACGTTCGCACTTGAAGTCCCTTCATAAGTGGGTGTACCGTTTTGTGAAGCAATTTTGTAACCCACTTTAACGCTCGTTTTGCTGCATTCCTGAATTACTGTCGGCGGCGCTAAAAGAGCAGTTCCGCTACATTTCCAAACATCCGTACTGATGGTCACATTGGGTGCACATACAACTATAGGACCTCTTTCATCCACCACTTTAATGACTTGATAATGCGTAAACACATTGTTTCCAGATGGTCTGCACCAATCGACATAAGTCCATTTTCTCAACACCTTAAAAGTTTGCGGACAAACGGGTAGAATTTGATCTTCCCAGGTTACTGCAATTTTACATACACTCCAATCCGGATAAATGGGTTCGTTGGCTACCTCAGGCACCCCTGTTATGTGAGGCAACGGAACCGTATCCATTTTCAAACAATCAAAAATGGTGTCCCTCGGCCACTCTATATCCACCAACGGATCAATTTTTTCAAAATATACACACTGTTCGCAGGTGTCCGAATGATTACCGCTAGCATCAGTAAAATAATAGGTGATGATCCGTTTACCTGCCATGACGGAGTCGCATGGATATTTAATGACAACATCAGAAATAACATGTTTTTCAACATCTGAGCAGTTATCGTTCACTACTGGCTGTTTCAAAACATATTTCTTCTGATTACAAAAAACCGTATCAGGATCCGGACAACGTACTTCTGGTGGATATTTGTCTTCTACCAGAACAGAACCCCAGCAGGAGTTATTTCCCAGATAAACAGCAACGGTTAATATTTTTCCGATGTGTGCAGAAGTAACTGTAGCGTTAGGAAGGGGTGATCCGTTAGGACCAAAAACCACCACAACGTAATTACATCCGACTCCCGGATCTTCCAGCATAACATCTGGAGTAATAACAGCCTCACAATTATCATCCACTGATACCTGAACAAGATTGTCACAGTTCAATGGGCATTGTGCGCTAAGCTCCTGAAATGAAAAAATCAAAAGACCCCAAACTGCAATGCAGTTTGCAATCAATGATTTTGTTTTGTACAGGAATGTAAAATTTTCCTTTCTCATTTTAATTCGGTTTAAAGGATTGAAGTAAATCAGTTTGTTGTTAATTATTCTCAATTAATATTTCCAATGTTTATTATTGCTAACACTCGTTAGTTTTCACAGTAAATTAAACTCGTAAGCTATTTTAATCAGTCCCGATGCGTTTCTTACATTTAATTTTCGCATGAGACTTTTCCGATGAGCGCTGACGGTATCCTTACTGATAAAGAGCAATGCAGCAATATCTTTATTCGATTTGCCTTTGACCACCAGATCCAAAATTTCTTTTTCTCTTTTGGTAAGTTGATACCGGGCGTTGAATCGATTGACCGAAGTTTTGGTATTCGTCTGGGTCTTGTTGACATCGGAGACTTTGATATCCTTTCCCAGGACAATCTCGCCATCCATGACAGACTCTATGGCCGCTACCAATTCTTCTTGATCCGCATTTTTTGAAAGAAACCCGTCGGCTCCTTCTTTGAGTGCATCCCGTACTATTTTTGGAGAAGTGTACATACTGATACACAGAATCCTTAGACTGGGATGAAGCTCTTTGAGTTTTGAAATAATTACACTGGCATCTGAATCTGCTAAATTCAGGTCCAAAAAAAGAAGATCTACTTCTTCAGGACTGACCAATTTCAGGGTTTCGGAAGGACTACCGGCTTCACCTGCGAAAATCAAAGGAAACCTGCAGTTCAATTGATCGAGCAGTAATCGAAATCCTTTCGCAAAAAGCTTATGATCATCTGCTACTACGTACCTGACCCCTACCATGATCTACGTTCTGGTTTTTTTGAACATATTATAAAATAGCAAAATAAGTGCCAAAAGCAGGGAAACGCAGAATGCCAAATGAGGTTCTTAGCGAAAAATCAAGCCCAAATAAAGTATATTTTATTAATTATAAGCTTATTACATATATAGTATACAGCTAATATCTTTTTTGAATAAATGTAAAATTTTCTTTATACGATGCCCACGAAGTGGGTTTATCCGGAACAAAACCCAATTTTCTCGATCGAAGCGCTTATATGGTAAGTTGGACCTCCTATTGGCTCTTTACTTACTTAAGTGACTCGGCATCAATTACTTGTAATCCTTGATCGGTATGAAGGGTAGCTTGAAAGCCCGGCAATAAGGAAAATGCTCCCCATTCTCCTTTTACGTTGATGGCAATGTAACCCACCTGAAATGGTTCGGTAGTTTGAATCTGAGTAAGTCGCTTGATGGCCTCTCTGCATGCTTTTTTGGGGTGCATACCCTGCCTCATCATTTCCACAATGGAGAATGCTCCCACTTTTTTCAATACCGCCTCACCCAAACCCGTTGCGGTTGCCGCGCCAACTTGTTGATCTACATACAGTCCTGCCCCTATGATGGGTGAATCCCCAACCCGACCATGTCGTTTAAAGGCTAAACCAGAGGTGGTACATGCACCGGAAAGCTGGCCATTTGTATCCACTCCGATAATTCCAATGGTATCATGTCTTTCATTGTTGATTTTGGGTTTGTATTCCGATTTGGTCAACCATTCTTCCCAGGCTTTGCGGGCCTTAGGGGTAAGTAGATTCTCCCGCTGGAACCCATTTTCAAGTGCAAATCGAAGGGCTCCCTCACCAGCAAGGATGACATGAGGTGTCTTTTCCATGACCTTCCTAGCCACCGATACTGCATGCATGATGTCTTGTAAGTATACGACAGAACCTGCATTTCCATTTGAATCCATGATACAGGCATCCAAGGTCACCACCCCGTCTCGGTCTGGGAATCCACCATATCCGACTGAGGTATCCAATGGATCCGCTTCAGGTATTCGCGCTCCTGCTTCGACTGCATCCAAAATGGACTTTCCTTTTTGCAAAGTTTCCCACGAAGCTTCCACAGCATGGATATTTTTCCAGGTGGCCAGTATCATTTGTTTTGGTTTTTGCTTGTCCAAAATGGAATTGACAATGCCATTATCTTTAATTAGTTGTTGCATTGCACTCCAGGAGAGTGCCGCTCCTGCTAAAAAATCTCTTCTGCTGGTCATTTTTTATCGATTATAATTTCGTCACAAAAAAGCCATGATTTACCCCCGGCCCCTAAATGCCACTCGGGCATTAGGCCTGCATTTATTGCCTCGATCTTCAAGTATTTACCATTTTGTTTTACAGGAATAACAAATTCATGAATGATGGCTCCTTCATGGTTTAAAGGCACTTGGTGCACCTGACTTTCACTTTTAAGGTATTGCACACCGTCTGTTGAATATTGCAAAAGAAGCTTTTTGGGTAACAAAATCCATGATCCCTGATCTTGTAAAAATCGAATGCGGCATTGCTCTATCCAATAGTTGGTATCCAATTCAATCATCAGATTTAAATCCTGGCCTTGGTATCCTTGCCACAAACCGTCTCGAAAATCAGTGCCTCCGCTCACTCCATCGATCAAAGCATCCATTCCTGAGGCGGCATACTGGTTGGCAAAATCTGAAAACAGATGTAGTTTGATTCCTTTAGGTTTTCTAAAAAATTCTGCCTGAAGCCAAATTCCTTTAGGGTCTCCGGTTTTATGTCTAAAAAAAATCTTTCCTGAATTCTTCAAATGGATAGCCTTCATATACATTTCAGGATCCTGAGTGACGCTGTCTTCGCAGTATTCCATCGGTAATCCATCCGGAGAGCTCAACACAATGGAGACAGAATCCTCAAAGACCTGATGACCATGACTGACATAAGGAAGTGCCAGGAAATTGTCCAATTCGGAAGGTTCTTGCTGAAGTTTAGTCAATGGTTTCGAGCCCATCCTGAATTCCAGATGATCGCCATAGTTCAAGTTAAATTGAAAGAATGTTTCTTTGCCATTGATTGCAAAAGATTCTACCCATTTTGGATTTCCAATGGACTTATGCTTAAACTGTATTTTCTTTTTATCAGGAGTCCTAATGGTTGCTTTTTGGAAAAGAGGAAAACCCAACTCAAATTGTGCATTGAACGGATGGAGTGGATAAAATCCGAGCGCACTGAATACATACCAAGAGGACATTTGCCCACAATCCTCATTCCCGATCAAGCCATCCGGACGATTATCATAAAAATTATCCATGATACCCTTTAAAATGGCCTGAGATTTATATTGAGCATTGGTATAGTTATAAAGATATGCAACATGGTGGCTTGGTTCATTTCCATGTGCATATTGCCCAATCAAACCTGTAATATCCGCTTGCTCTCTACCTGAAAGTCTTGCCGTATCGGTAAACAATTGGTCCAATTTGCGTTCCATAGCCATCCTTCCTCCAAACAAACTGACCAGGCCTGCTGCATCGTGGTGTGCTCCAAACAAATATTGATAAGCATTTGCCTCAGTGTAATGAAAATTTACCTCCCGGGGATCAAATGTCTCCAGGAAGCTGTGATTTCGTTTAGCCTGAAAAAAGCCTGTGCCCGGATTATATAAATTTTGATATGCTCTGGGGTGCAGAAATTCTGGCAATTCAACCCCCATAACTTTTGCTGCCGCAAAATCCAGACAGTTTTCTATGGTTTTTGAAACGGATTCTGCACTTTCATTGGAACTGATAAAACCATTGCACATAAAAGGCAGTCCAGAATAATTTCCTTTAGTTAGCGTAGTGAACACTGCACGTTTGGCAAGTGCTGTATCAAAATCAAAATTCCTATTGGCCCACGCATTGGCTATAACAGGGATTGAATGATGTCCGATCATACACCAGGTTTCGTTGGCTGCTAATTCCCAAACTGGCAAATGACCGCTAGCTTTGAATTGCCGAAGAAATGTTCTGATGAAACGTAAATTGTAGTCAGGATAGACCAATTGGTATAAAGGGTGAGTTGATCGATAGGTATCCCAAAGTGAAAAAACTGTAAAATGATCGTCTTTTGGAGCTAATCGGATGACTCCATCCATGTCAAGATACCTACCGTCTACATCCTGAAACAAACTGGGATGCACCAGGCAATGATACAAGGCTGTGTAAAAATTGACTTTATGAACCACATTTTGAGTTTCCACTGCGATACGTCCAAGATGTTGGTTCCAAGCATTCCGTGTGCGCTTCATTAAAGAAATAAAATCAAAGTCATTCCACTCACTCAATAAGTTGTGGTTTGCACCCTCTTGATCTACGGCTGATATTGCGCTGTGTATTAATATTTGCGACTCACTTCCTGGTGCAAAGAAAATGGCCATTTTCATGGAGTCTTTATTAAACAAAACTTGTTGAATGGGTTGACTAAAACGCGCGGTAAAATATAACTGCTGTTTTTTAGCCCAGGAAGATGAAATCCGGAAAGCTTCCAGGGTGCTCCCATGCCATCTGGTAAATTTTGCTGAAATCAATGGATCTCTGTGGGTCAAGTCTACAATGACCCATACAGGATCTGTTTCCTTAAATTGATAATGATGCATCCCTGTTCGCAATCCAACGGTCAATTCCGCTAATATTTGATCTTTATTGAGCAGAACAGAATAATATCCGGGGCTTGCTTTTTCCGATGATTTTGAAAATGAAGAACGATAATTTTGGTTAGAGAACATTGAATCGTGAAAAGGACCAGATCCCGGCATAATCAAAAAATCACCATAATCCGGAATGCCCGTTCCACTCAGATGGGTGTGACTAAAGCCGTAGATAAAGCGATCCGAATCATGATACCCCGAGCACCCATCCCAACCTTCCAACCTTGTATCCGGACTTAATTGCATCATTCCAAATGGATAGCATGCGCCTGGAAAGGTGTGTCCATGCCCCCCCGTACCAATCATTGGATTTACCCAGTCCGCAAACTGTAATGTTTTGCAGGAGGACATCATGCACGCCAATGTTGCCGACAAAATAAAACCCAAGAGTGCATCAGCCTTCATGCTGGATAGATTCATTGCTTAGAAGAATTACCAAACGTCAAAACTGCAAAACATCTGCGTGATAAAAAAATCCTGAAAGGAAAAATGTGAGGTAAGTAGTTATTTTGGAATATCCTGGTGAACTTGGTCACTGGTATGTGAGCGCTGTCGAGCGAAATATTGAGACTTGGTCGCTGAATTTATAGTGATAAGGTTTTGCTCTAATAAAACTACTTTTCGCCAAGTTTAATGTTCTCGTTTTTTTTGTCCCTTTCTCTTGTATCGCTAAAAGAAAGGAACCAAAGAAAAGGCTCGTCGCCAGCTAAGGTGACTGAGCGATTTCGACAAAGTCGAATGGAGCACGGCACTGCTGTATGCGAAGGTACGCTGACGAGGCGAAGCCTGCCAGCATGCCGACAAGCGAAGCTTCGTCGGTATGCGGAAGCGCTATTTGTATGTACAATGCGCAACCAGATTCTAAGTTTGTTTATATGAATATTGCCTTTTCCCTGCCGGACTTTTATGAGCCCGGTTCCCTCACTATATGAAGCTGTCTCTTCATTTTGCTGCGCATCGTTCGGTCATCTTTCGCTGGTGCCTGGCGACAATGATGTCTTTTTAAATTATTTTCGCTATGCGCTGTACACCGATGATAAATCCATGAATCCTAGAATTATTCATCGCCTGATTCTTCTGCACCCTAAAGTGACCGTTCGAGGTCACAATCCGAATGAAGAATGGAGTGCTTCCTTAACTCATGAAGGAGTAGTTATATTCTTCTAAGTTATTGAATGAAAAGATTTGCGGAAAATATCGGAAAAATGGAAGCTGTTGATGATAGCCTTGAAGGATTCTTGTCAACGCATCCGTGGCATTTTTCTTTTACCGCCTGGACGAAACATCATGCGTTGGTCCATTTGCCCGGCCATTTTCATCCGACCTTGTTGTTTCATTACGTCATCAAGCATTTTTATTTGGTCTTTAAAAACGTCTAGGGTTATGTTCAACTTTTTTAACTCGCGATAAGCATTGTTTGCCTGTGTGATTCTGTTCTTCATCAAGTGAATGTTAATCATTTGAATCAGAATCATGGCCCTTTCATTATCGGATGGAAGTTTTAAACTTTGAGCTTTGTTTAACCAAGCTTCCGCTTCTTCGCTTTGATTTCGTTGAAGAGCAATGCTTCCTTTAATTAAAAAATAGTAAGCACGATTGGTAATGTATAACCAATTGGGAAGCAATGTAAGTGAAAGTCGTTTTTCACAAGCATCAAAATCGGATGCTTGCATAAATGCGGCCGCTGACTGTACGGTGCCTAATAAAATATAACTGACCAATAAGCCAATGCCGACCAAAATCAATGGAAAAGCGTACCAAAAACCTGTGGTAAAAATCAATATGAAACCACCCGCTAAAAACAAGACAATCAAGGCTAGCTTCAGGTATATGTTGATAGTAAACATAAGTTGTATAGTTCAGTGGGCAAAGGTAATCAAGCTGAATGAATAGAACCTTGCATCGGCCAGGAAATGAATGATGTATCTTCGTGCAATAAATATTTAAAAAAGAGGTTTTTCATTGATTGATATTTAAAAATGAACATGAAATTGAGAACTGAATTCATATGTATGTTGATTGTAATTTTTAAATCCTTTACAATCAATGCACAAATTGATAATGATCGGGATTTTCCGATTATTCCAAAACCACTATCCATTCAGGCTGTCGGGGGCCAATATGCCCTTGACCAAATCGAAAATTTGGCTATACCTGTGAATTCAGTAGAGGCTCTAACCCTTGGAAAGTCGCTTCAAAAAATATTAAAACTAAAGGAACTTAAAGTAAAGAAATTTAAGAAAATTGACCGACCACAATCAAAAAGCGTGACTTTGTCTTTGTTGGCCAAGGAAAACAAGCCGGAGTATTATAAAATCAGCATTACTAAAAACGGAATATGGATACAGGCCT
Source organism: uncultured Saprospiraceae bacterium (assembly GCA_964568865.1). Lineage (GTDB taxonomy): Bacteria > Bacteroidota > Bacteroidia > Chitinophagales > Saprospiraceae > Vicinibacter. Next base: position 66,820 of record CAZMSE010000013.1, on the reverse strand, counting down.
CCGAAGCAAGGGGTTGGTTTTACGCTATCCAAACCTTAACGCAACTTGTAGAAATTAAAAATGGCGGCACAGGGGGAGTTATGCTACCGTTTTGCTTAATTGAAGATGAGCCACGATTCAAATACAGAGGTCTTCATTTAGACGTAAGCCGTCACTTTTTCCCGGTTTCCTTTATCAAAAAGTACATAGACTATATGGCTCGTTTTAAGTACAATACTTTTCATTGGCACTTAACAGATGATCAGGGATGGAGAATTGAAATCAAGAAATTTCCCAAATTACATGAAATTGGCAGCGTTCGAAAAGCTACATTAAGCGGACATGCAGGAAATTATCCACCAGTCTATGACTCAACCGAATATAAAGGATATTACACACAAGAGGAAATTAAGGAAGTCATTCAATATGCACAGGCACGTTATGTGGAAGTTATCCCTGAAATTGAAATGCCCGGACACAGCACAGCAGCGCTGGCTGCATATCCTGAATTTTCCTGCAGTGGGTTATCCAGAGAAGTGGCCTGTAATTGGGGAGTCTTTGACAGCGGAATTTATTGTACGCAAGATACCAGCATCTGGTTTTTAAAAGAAATATTGAATGAGGTCTGCGAGTTGTTTCCCGGAAAATACATCCATATTGGTGGTGACGAAGTCCCAAAAACAAATTGGAAAGAATGTCCCAAATGTCAAGCGGTCAAAAGAAGAAACAACATCAAATCAGAAGATGAACTACAAAGTTTTTTCTTACGTAATATCGAGCGTCATTTGAACAGTAAAGGAAAGATCATGATGGGCTGGGATGAAATTCTTGAAGGTGGTCTTCCCGCCAATGCCGTTGTCATGTCCTGGAGAGGGATTGAAGGTGCAATTTCTGCTGCCAAATTGCGGCATTCTTCCATATTATGTCCTGGCTCTCATTGTTATTTTGATCATTATCAGTCTTTGAATCAAAATGAACCATTGGCAATCGGGGGACATACTACGCTGGAAAAAACTTATTCATTCGAACCCGTTCCTGAAGAATTAAAAGCTAACGAACGTTCGTATGTTTTAGGCGCTCAGGGCAATGTATGGACTGAATACATGGATCGGGAAGAAAAAGTTTTGTACATGGCATATCCACGTGCAATTGCATTGGCAGAAGTCAATTGGACAGAACCTAAGAATAAATCATATCCATCATTCCTGGGGCGTTTACAGCAACATATCGCTTGGGCAAAACATGAAGGATTACAAATCACGCAAAGCATGCTGGATTTAGATTATAAGACGCAATTAAATGAAGGCCAGGTGATATTAACTTTTATCAAACCACCCCTTGACGGTAAGATATTGGTAGAAACTACAAGAGATGGTGACGTAATTAGTCAATATTTGCAGCAAGATAGCTTTTTATTAGACAAAAACATTACGTTTAAGTCATGGTTTCAGTTACCGGAAGGTTACATTGGAAAACCTCTTCGAATTGAATATTCACATCACCTTGCTGCTGGTAAAGAAATTGTGTTGCTTGAAAAACCAGCACAAAAATATTTTACTGGAGGTTCACAAGCGTTGATCAATGGGGTTGAAGCACCGGCAAACAAATTTGGCGGGCCCGAATGGACAGGAATGGAAGGTAAAGATTTTAGAGCCACTATCGACTTAAAAGAACTGAAACCTGTCAAATCAATCCAGCTTCAATTTTATGAAGATATTGGTTCCTGGATTCATCGACCCGTTGAAGTTGAGATTGAATGGAGCGTTGATGGAAAATTATTTGCACCTCTCAAGAAATTCCCAGTCATTGGGGATGCTGCGCGAAACATCAAACTCGATTTGCCATTAAATCTTGAAGCCTCCCGTTATCTCAATATCAACATAAAAAACCATGGAGAAATCCAAAATGGCTTACCTGGTGCAGGTCACCGTGCATGGTTATTTGTTGGCGAAATTCAGATCAAGTAAACATAAGAATTTCATCCACGTTACTCTTAGTTACATCCAATCAATGCAATAGCATTCAGGGCACTTCTAAATATTGCGCTATTGCGCCAAAACAAATCGAAAACTTATTTTTGAATGAATTTGACTTCACAGTATGTCGTTGCTCCTCAGTCAGTTATTGTTCCACATAACTTCCTTCGTCGCGCCTAATTCTGTTTTGTTAAATTCAATTTGGCATCAAAGAGCAATATTTAGAAGTACCCTTCATTGGGTTATTCTTACTGCTGAAATAACTTCAACATTCATTCAGGATTAAAATTGGATGAACAGCATGAATCCATATGAATGGATATGTTCACCGAATCAGCCTTTGATTTTTTGGAAGGCAAATATTTTATTATAATCAGTTGCCAATATTTTAGATCCAGGCATTTGATGACTAAAAGATTTATTAAATCGTTCGTTGGCTATTCTATCGGCAGTTGAAACATTTAAACGGTTATATAAAAACCATCCACCATCAGCAAGCAAATGCGTTATTGATTGTAAAAACGATTCAGACTCATATTGTTTAGGAACACAATCATCTTCAAATATATCCATACAAATTAAATCATACTTTTTATTACAATTCCGGACATAATCGAATCCATCCATGCAATAACATTTGTGCCTATCCTCCAGAATGTAATCCTGATATTTTTCAAATAGGAAAATAACTTCAGCATCTAATTCGACCAGGTCAAACCATGCTTTACATTCAAACTTTTTTTGAAGTATTTCGGGTATACTTCCCATACCCAGGCCCAAGACTAATATGTGTTGCAGGTCATATCGTCGAAAATCCAATTCTTTAAAAGCCTGTACAAAATGGATGTATTTTAAACCATATGAATAAATAGCATGATCGCTCAATAATTTGAACTCTCCGCACGACAAATACAATTGCAAATTGGGATTATACTTCGAACTGCGATCTTCCAAATGGATGTCCATCAGGTAGCTACAGAAACGCCACAGCCCATGCAGTTTATTGAACCGCTCGAAATTCATGCGGTCTCCCAATTCCTGAATTCGGATGTGTCTTCATAGATCATTGAGATCATAATCTTTTCAGCATCCGTCAACACTCGCCCTCTACGTTCCATAACCTGGTGAGCCGTTTGAAAAAACTTATTTAAAGTAAAAGTTGAAAATCCTGTAGCTCCGCCCCAGGCAAAATCAGGAATGAATTGTCTTGGAAACCCTGCGCCAAATACATTGGCTCCAAATCCCACAACGGTTCCAGTATTAAACATGGTGTTGATTCCACATTTTGCATGATCACCCATCACCAAGCCACAAAACAAGCCATTGGTTTTTTCAAACTTCCGGGTTTCATAACTCCACTGTTTTACCAATTCATAATTATTCTTCAGATTCGAAGCATTGGTATCGGCACCAATGTTCACCCATTCTCCGATCAAACTATTGCCCAAAAAACCATCATGGGCTTTGTTAGCATTTGATTGAAAAATAGAGTTATTCACCTCTCCGCCCACACGACATCCTGGGCCTATGGTTGTGGCTCCGTAAACTTTTGTGCCCATTTTTAATTGTGAATCGTTGCACAATGCCAAACCACCACGTATCATACAACCTTCCATCACCTCAGCATTTTTACCCATGTAAATGGGACCTGTTGTGGTATTTATGGTGCAAGGTTGCAGGAGGGCTCCTTCTTCCAAAAAAATGCGACTGCCTGAAAGTTTTACATGATCCGGAACAGGCATGGAAATTCTCCCTGAAGTCATTCTCAAGAAATCAGCTTCCAGTTCAAACTCATTCCATTGAAACAATTCCCATAAGTGCGCTAACCTTCTCACCTGATAAGGTTCCACGAATTGAATTTTGGGAGGATGCAACATACCGCCGGAAAGAAAATCCAACATCTGTTGTTTGTTGAAATGCCCTGCAATTCTTTCATCACCTATTGATAATAGCTCCCCTACGGCCAACTGCCCCAATGAATGACATAGTTCGGTTTGAGGCAGGATGTTGCCGATTATCCAATAATTGTCATCCTCGATAATGGGTTGATAAACCGGTTCCAAATTTCCTGACACCGCATGGCTCGTCTGAGCATGGAAATCCAGTGCCCATTTTTCAGCAAGGGTAAGGATTCCCAAACGAAGACCGGCAACAGGTCTGGACCAGGATAATGGGTAGAAAGCATTCCTGCGGAATGGATCAACGAGAATGAGGTTTCGGGTTTTCATAAACAAAAAACCCCGCTTTGGCGGGGTTATTTATAGATTAATTTTTTGCAAATTTCGAACCGGCAAATTTCTTATTGAATTTGTCAATCCGACCTGCGGTATCAACAAATTTCATCTTACCTGTAAAGAAAGGGTGAGATTTGGAAGAAATTTCCAAACGGATCAGTGGATACTCTTTTCCGTCTTCCCAAACAATGGTTTCCTTGGTTGATGCACAAGATTTCGTCAAAAATGCTTCATTGCAGGAAAAATCTTTAAACACCACAAACCTGTATGAAGATGGATGAATATCTTTTTTCATGGCTCAAATTAAATTTGGAGTGCAAAGATACCGCTTTTTTTCAAATGTGCAAGGATTTATTCGCTATAAAATTAACCTGGAAGTTTTGCTTATAAACTATTGATAATGATAAAGATAGTTCGTTTTTTGTACCTTGCCGCCGTTTAAAGAATATGGTCATTCCACAAAAATATGTGTATAGAGCTTCGGCATTTTTTATCGGACTGAGCATCCTCAGCGGGTATATCATGAGTCAGCGTACTTTTTGGGGTCATTGGCCTCTAGGTTTGCTTCTGGGCGCCTGGTTGGCCATGAGTTTGATGGTTTTTAACAGGTTTGAGAAAAATGGCAATTTTTCTTTATACCTCAAGCTTACCGCTTCCGGAATCCTTTTAGGGTGTTCCTTTCTTACACTGAGTCCTTTGGCCTTTGTGGCCTTTATTCCTTTGTTTCACCATACGGTGCAGGAGTTTTCACAGCCTGAATTCTCTTGGAAGCAAGCTTTTGTGAAGGCTTATCACGTGTTCATCTTATGGAATATCATTGCAACTTATTGGGTGGCGAATGCCGCTTTGGTTCCAGGCCTGGTAGCGTTTACGCTCAATAGTTTGTTCATGTGTATCCCCTGGTTGCTATCGGTATGGGTAGGGCGCCGCTTTAAACCCCTCTGGCCGATAGCTTTATGTTGTTTTTGGTTATTGTTTGAATGGGGCCACCACCAATGGGAAATTTCATGGCCATGGCTAAGTTTAGGTAATTGCATGGGATTTTTACCTCAATGGGTCCAATGGTACGAATACACTGGAACTTTTGGAGGCAGTGCCTGGATATTAATCGGAAACTTCATCGCATTAGGTTCTTTAATTGCAATTAAACGTCGGGTTTGGTATGGTCTGGCTTTTCTGTTGTGGATTGGCCTTCCCATAAGTATCTCCTTATGGATGTTTGGTTGTGAAGAGGAGAAAGGGTTGTCAATTGATGTTGCGATTGTCCAACCCAACTATGAACCCCATTTTGAAAAATTCCAAGTCGACCAAGGGATCCAGATGAAACGATTTATGGATTTGTCCAGAAAGGTATTGGATGATTCTACCGAATATTTATTGTGGCCTGAAACAAGTTTTGAGTATTTGGAATCGGGCAGATTTAATTTGGATTGGCGAATTCGCGCTGTCCAAGACCTTCTCCAGGATTATCCATCTACCTGTCTGATTACGGGATTGGGAACCATCAAACCGATGACTTCCAATGATCCAAAGACAGAAGCTACAAGAAAAAACATGAGAGGTGGAGAACCCGAGTTTTTTGAAGTACAGAACAGCGCTGCTCAGGTTTGTCATCGGGCTGAGGATTATCCGCTATACGTTAAATCGAAATTGGTTCCAGGTGTTGAAACCTTTCCATATCGTCGATGGCTGCCCTTTCTCAAACCCATTGTAGATCAATTGGGAGGTTCCATTTACGGATTAGGTAAACAATCAGACCGGACTGTTTTTCAAAAAGATTCGATGAGTATTGCTCCTGTCATTTGTTATGAATCCATTTATGGTAATTACATTGGGGACTATATTCGAAAGGGAGCTCAGGCAATTTTTATTATGACCAATGATGGTTGGTGGGACAACACACCCGGCCACATTCAACATTTAAAATTTGGCTCCCTGCGTGCCATTGAGTTTCGAAAACCCATTGCCCGTTCTGCGAATACCGGAATATCCTGTTTTATCGATACCAAAGGCATCGTCCATCAGGCAACACGCTATGATGAAAAGGCATCCGTTCGTGGAAAAATTTACACCAACAACATTAAGACTTTTTACTTAAAACATGGTGATTACATCATCAAATTTGCATTGATGGGTGCCATGGCTGTTTGGCTATTTGTTATTTGGAAAGTTTTGATAATTCGTTTTTCAAAAAATCAATGACTCTGACTTCCACCGCATCCATGTGATTCGCATCGGCAAGAAATACACTTACATAATCAAACAAGTGCACCAAGTACAATGCCTTACACAATGGTGAATTCCCTTTTGGGTAAACATCAATGACTGCGGAGGTGTAATGTCCAATAATTTCTTTGGTCAGTTCAATTCTGGCAGAGACCCTGGAATATTCATCCGTATCCCTAATCATAATGGTTGCAAGTGCTGGCTGATTCCATCTCCAGCCAACGAGCTCGTTATGGTTCATTTCCGGAACAACATGGTGCCAGCAAAGCATCTTACTGTTCTCATTGACTTGCTGCCGGAAACGCATCGCGACAGGTTCCAAATGATCGGGAGCATAAATTACGATCCATTTTTGATTTAAGAACCCAGCTAAATCTTTTGCTTGCTGAATGATTTCTTCTTGCTGTTGCTCTGCCAGGTCGATAAACTCCAAGAGTTCCTGTTCAAAGCTCATGTCCACAAAGCCAAATCGATTCAACACATAAAATTGAGCTATCATTGAATATGCCAAACAAGCACGAGGTGAAGACCAACCCGAAGGCAGTTGCACAAAGTCTAAATCCAATTTAAGGGCTAAGTCCATTAATCGACCGCCCGAACTGATCACAATGCGCTTTGCATTGGAGGCATCCATCTTATGAAAAGATTCGATGGTTTCTTCAGTATTTCCTGAATAAGAAGAAATGATCGCCAGACTGTTTTTTGATACAAACGCCGGAATACTATATGATTTACTGATGACAAATGGAACTGAAGCCATTGGACGGAAATAACTTTCAACGAAATTGGCTCCTATACCGGAACCTCCCATTCCACTGACCAATATGTTTTGGATTTCATGCCCATGATTTCTAAATGCAGTTTCGCTAAACAATTGTATTGCTTCGCGAATCTGCCGTGGAAATGCCTGAACCATTTCAAACATAGTCATTCCCATACAGAATAAATTTTGACAAAAATAAGCGAGATCCCTGAATTACTCAATTATATTGAAAGATCCCTAATTGGCTATGGTTTAAAAAAGATGTCCTTACTGAAAAGATAAAATGTTTGTATCGTATTACCGGAAAATGGCCTATGCCATTTCAACAAACCGTGCAGTTTCATCAAAAAGATGTTGCGATGATAAGGCCAAGAAAGGTATAATAAACTTGAAATGATCGGTGAACTTCTTTCGTTAGATGACTGAATTGGATTGAGTGACTCGAAATGATCAGGTTTTCTTCAAATCTCAAAAAAAATCAAAGTAACTTTCTAAGAAAAAAGCTGCACTTAAACTTCTCTCCATTTCTTCGCAATGTCAATCGTACCTGCTTTCCTTCTTCCTTCTGAAAAATTTCCAGTATTTTTCCCAAACTGAGAAATGAAACAGGCCATCCATTGACTTTCACTATCTGATCATTTGGCAACACTCCTGCGCGGTCTGCTGGAGAACCTGGTATAACGTGCGAAACAAAATAGCTTTCCAGATTTCTACCGCCAGTTATGACCATTATACCCGATTTGTCGTAATTGAATTCCTTTGAATAATTCTTAGAAGGTCTGATGTATAATTTTTCCTTGTGGTAATCCAAATAAAAGTCAAATTTCTCCAGCAATAAATTACCAATTAACCCTTGCTTAGTTTGTTTTTCACCTTTGGCCAATGGAGAATCCACTAAAAGAAAATGAGAAATCACGTCGTGCATCAAGAATGTGTCCAAATTTACGGAATGGATCTTACCGGCATAACCAGATAGGACTCCGCCCAAACCACTCCCCAAGTAGCCAGGAATCAATTGATTAGGCATCATTAGATTCGATAAAGAATCCAGATACAACAACAATGACAAACTAGCTCCTGTATCGATCAATAAATTAAGCTGATGACTTGAGTATTGAGTGCTCTTAACTTCGGTCAATAAATAAGGTTTCTGCTTATGCACTTGGATGTTCATCTCATGATAGCCTGCCGGCGGCCGGGTATTGATGGGATGTAGTACCAATGTTCTGTTCTTATAATCTACCTGTAATACAAAATTGCTAAAAAGAGAAGCGCTTAAAATGCCATGTACCGGTTCCCCTATCACTTGCGAGATATTGGTTTGGTTTTGTTCTAATATAATGAGTGGAGTTTCACCCTGAAACCGATTGCCAAAAATCAGACTCATGGGTTTAGTCAGCATGGCCGGTAATTCTGTTTGCAAATCGGACCCGATAACTTTTATTTCACGTTGGTAGGCTTCTGAAAAAACGTCCGTCCACCGTCGGTCAAAGAGTATAGTGTGCTCTGCACCCGTATCAAAAATGAGATTCAATGGAAACAAATGCTCAATGTAAACTTCAACCACGATGAATGATTGGACATACCGAAATGGAATTCGAATTGGTTTCTCAACAGGCGATATAGCACTATGAAGCGATTCTGGGTAAAAGTTCATACCCAGCAGTAAAATCAATAGTAAGTTTCCAATTTTCATTTCAAATAGTCAAACCCTGAATCCCATTACATCATCCCTTAAGAATTGGCACAAATTACAAAAACTGACGAAATGATGAAAGTTAATACTGAAGCATTCATAGAATATACGTGGTCATCATTTGAGGAAGTAAAATTCAATTCTTTACTCATTCCTGCTGGATCAAAGCCTGAACTTTAATGCATACACCCTAAACTTACAGCTTAACAGGGCGACAAAGCTGTTCAGGTGTTTTGCTTATTTAGTTAATACTGATTCTCGTTTGATTTTTGCTTAATATTTAGTAGGAATTTTCCTTTCCTGGGCAATAAACCCAAACAACCTGGTTGGATCAACTTGGACCCATTGCATTGCGACTAGGCCAGGCAACCAATTTTCGCAGTTGGACAGAACTTTTTATTACTGACACTAACGTTTGTTAGTATTTATTTAATAATTTCCCAGCCCTTTTAAAATGTGCTATGCGGCAAGGGAAGTATTTCTGCCATTCATAAAGACAATTTTTGCGTAAACGGAATTACGATAAAAGGAACACCTAAAAGGAAGTGAGTAATGGCAATCAAAAAAATCATACGGAACCTCCATCTAAAATTTCCCCCAAACTTAATATTTGTTGAATATTGGCCAGACTTTAAACTAGAACATGCATATTCTTTTACCCTAGATTTCACGTTGAAGGGTGGGTTATTTTAAGCTTAAACCAAACAACACCTAAAATACAAATTTCTTCTGGTACTTTGCCATTATTCCCAGAGGTATTCCCGTTGAGTCATTCACGATTACAGTGTGTGCACATTCCAAATTTCTGCTATACATAATTTCCAAATTGAAATTATTCAGAAAATCCATGGACTTATAGGATGGGCTCATAATGGTGTTGTCCTTCCTACTGGCCATTAAACCTGAAAAATGCCGGAAGTTTCTTAATTCTCGTGACCATGGAACCATATTGAAATCTGCTACTAAAATAAAATTTGGATAACCCTTTTTCATTAAAATCGCCAGTTCGTCTAAAAATTTATTCAGTTTTTGGTAGGCTATCAATGTAATTGGGGGCAAGTGATTGACGACCATGAGTTCGAAACTGTCATTCTCTGAATTGGTAACAAACATAGAAATTACAGGTAATCCCAATACTTCTTCATTTTTAGGAGAACTCAATGGAAATTTTGATAAAATTGCTTTTCCCAATGGGTCTATTCGTGCAAATAAATACCGATGCGGGTATGAATCGCCTAAAACCGCTATTTGTTTGGAATGATCCGGTGTAAATTCTTCGATAACCATTATATCAGGATTCCTTTTGATGCTGGATTCCAGCAATCTATCCAATGGTTGATTCCCTAACGTAGGATTCATAAAAAGAATATTCAAAGCATCTGGACTTGAAAATCGGTTGATGTTAAGCTCAGTATTGTATGAGTTCATCAAAAAAAAAGCCATGATACCAGATGAAATATAGAACGTATAGAGCAACCTCTCTCGCCCAATAAACAAAGCAATGGTCCCCCCCAATAAACATAATAACATCCAATGAATGGCATATATGGAAATTTGCTTTGCCCATAAGTAGCCTTCTGGTGGAAACATAAAAAACAGACTGATCACTACAATCAGAAAGGCAATCCCCCATTGAGCAGTTTCATTCTTAAGCAACATGTATCCGTTTCGCTCACAAAAATAAGTATACGCAGCGCTTCTTACTCCTTCATTTTTCATTACTTACGCTAGAATCAAATGTGGGTTTAATCCGTTTATTCCTAATGGGCGAACCTTCCATCTTCAAAAACAATTTCAATGATAAACGACATACTTGTAAGAATAAAACATCCAGTATTTGTAGTCATTCCAAAGGATTCATATTTTTCATGAAACATGGAGAAATATCATCTATTTCACTGGACATATTGGTACTGTTAAATGTACTAAATCTCAAGGTTTTATGGCACCAGGCTCACTCGCTCCTTAAAGGTCATTTCATCACCTTGCGGATGGATGAAGTTCAACAGCAGAATATAATTTCCAAAGGCTAATCTATTTCCTTGTCCATCCTGTCCATTCCAAATCACCGGATGTTGTAGAGCAACCCGTCCTTCAAAGAGTTCAGCAATCGGTACTCCCGACAAGGAATACAATTCGATCTTGCTTAAAAACCCTGCCATAGGGGGTTGCATTTGGATGAAAAGATAATCTTCCAAGCCATCTCCGTTTGGACTGATGCGATTACCGTTCAACTGATAAGGCTTGCTCTTGGTGACATTCGTCCCCGGAGAGCCGTGGCTGTTGGGAAGGCCTGGAGTACCATAACCGCTAGTGTTCAAAGCAGTTTGCCAGTTTGCTTTATAAAAGGAAGCTTGTTCCAGATCTAATTTCTCCAGTGATTTTCCTTCGGTTTCATGCTCGAATGGATGATGCCATGATGGATCAAATCGAACAGAGTCTAATAAAAACCGTTGTCGGCCATTGTTATATGACATGAGGACGGTTTCACCCCGATCATCCAGGCCAGGCCAGGGCATTTCAATGACGTGCAAACTATCGCAATGGGGGTAAGTGTTACACACATCGCTAGGATTTGAGGAAAATGCCACGTATTGTTTTGATTGGAGGATCATGTTTTTCAAGTTTGCCTTAAAAGAAATCCAGGATTCAGCTGGGCTACCCATGGAAAACTCAAGTCCATCTAAACGAACATCACCCTCACTGCGGTTATAAATTTCAATGTATTCTTCATGATAGCTATAGGCATCAAAGAGTATCTCCGAAAAGACCAAATCACCAGAATCGGGTGGTGTGCTTAGCTGAAAGGAGTTACTTATAAATTCTGCTGGATTACCTAAACAATCTTCGAAGTGGTCGCTTCGAATGGTATAGCGAACATCAGAAACCAAAGGTTGGTGTAACAACAATATCCAATCAGTATATTGTTGGTCTGGCGATGCCGTGGCAACATCACGGAGTGGGTCCAGAACCACACGTTCCGGATGAAACTCAAACGAAGGACCAATCTTTTCATCAAACTCCAGAAGTATTTCCCATTCACTGGTCGCATAGGCTTTCAACAATTTGGGACCGTTGTGATCTCCCGTGGTATCCACCGACGCATTCACTTTTCCTGGAGTGCCCCCTGAAAGATCCTGAGAAGCCAAAAAACCACCACTCCCACGACAAGGTTGGTTTAAATATTTCCACTCCAAGGAATATCCCCCTTGACTCTTTGATGCATTCCCATAATCATTTAAATTAAATTGGGTTTCTGTAATGACGTCGAATTCACCGCTCATTATTCTAATACTTTCTCCCTCATTATTGATGGAAGGAAAGCCTTCCAGAGGAATCACTTTCCCAAATGATTGAAAAATCATGGCATGCTCTGGTTTGCACAAGATTCGGTATTCACCAGGCAACATAATGGTATCTTGAAAATAAGATTCTGTTGACCCATCCGTTAAAATACAATCTTTCAAATTCAGGTTTTTAAGGGAACGGTTATATATCTCAAGGTATTCAAACTCCGGCAATGAAAGAGATGGACTTGGATCTGCCATAATTTCGGAAATCAACAGATCTTGAGCTTGTGGTTTCCAAGTCACGAAAGCATTGAACGAATAAGAACCCGTATCCACCATGGATCCCGAAAAATTGTAAACGCCGCTGAATTGGATTTGATAATTATGTCCATTGAGGAAAGGTGTGTTAAAATGAAGAATACTGGTCAAAGAATTTGGCCATTGAATAGAATCGGCTTTATCCAATTGGTTCAGTAAAAAAGTTGAGCCGTTTGCCGTTTGTTCTAAAGATATAACGGAATTCCATTGCAATTCAATGGAAGTGGGGCTCAGTAATTTATGGGCCTTTATCTTGGGGGCAATCGCTTGTGTTCCAAGGTTCATGTTGTCCCACCGAAACAGTTGTTTTCGCGTTTCGGTATAAATACATTGTAGGCCGAAAAACTTAGCCTTCATAAGAAAACTCTCCTCAATATGCAGGCCCATACTGTCCATCAGGTTACCTGAATCTGGATGCGTTATCCAAAGAAGAAAACGATTGGGTGCCAATCTGTTTAAACTCAAGCGGCCACTTACGGCTGAAGTTGCAAACAGGCCTTTTTTACCGGAGGCGATCAATGAATCAATTTTTTGTTTTCTTAAATATAGTTTCCAACTGTCCTCATTTCCATTTTCACCTATTTCGATCCACAAAGCATTCGGCGAATCAACCTGGGCCGAATCGGAGGCTAAATAAATTTGAAGGCGATTGGCTGCAGAAGGATTGAAATCCAGGAAAAAATCAACTTCCCATACCCTGCAATTTTGAAATTGAGAGGAACGCCACAATGACGATTGACCAGCCATGGGGGCCATCAATTGCAATTGTTGTAAATGATTGACTATAAAATGTTCTCGGTCTCCTGACCAGGCCGTATCCAATGAATTTTGGAAATCATCTGACCATTGTGCAGACAATGGAATTCCTGCCCAAAGCAGGAACATGCTTAGGATGTGTCTCATAATGCGAAGTTAATCAAAACTTCCTGTAAATTCTATCCTTAACTTTGCAAAAATATCGATATGCATTTAGCGATTGTTGGAGTAACCGGTTTAGTGGGCCAGACATTGCTTGAAGTGTTGAATGAAGTAAATTTTCCATTTGACCACATCAGTTTTATTGCTTCCGAAAAGTCTGTTGGCAAAACAATTCATTGGAATGGGAAAGACCATGTGATCATTGGAATGCAAAAAGCCATTGATGCTCAACCGGACATTGCTATTTTTTCTGCAGGAGGAGGAACTTCATTGGAATGGGCTGAAAAATTTGCTACTAAAGGTAGTTACGTCATTGACAATTCCTCTGCCTGGAGAATGGATTCCAGGTGTCCATTGGTCGTTCCAGAAGTAAATGCAGAAACCATAACGTCTGACACCCGGATCATTGCAAACCCCAATTGTTCAACCATACAAATGGTAGTTGCATTAAATCCCATCCATAAAGCCTTCGGTTTAAAGCGGCTGGTGATTTCAACTTATCAAAGTTTTACTGGTACCGGGATGAAAGCGGTAATGCAATATGAAGCTGAACGGGATGGACGACCGATCCCAGAACCACGCGCATACCACCATCCGATTTTTGAAAATTGCATACCCCAATGTGATAGTTTTCTTGAAAATGATTACACCAAAGAAGAAATGAAATTGGTTCATGAAACAAGAAAAATATTGGGAGATCCCGATATCAAAATCTGCGCAACTGCGGTAAGGGTACCTGTACATGGAGGACATTCAGAATCGGTAAATGTTGAATTGAAAAATAAGTTTGAACTGTCACAAATTCGCAATTTATTGACCCAAGCACCTGGTGTGGTTCTCTTGGACAATCCTGCCCGGTTTGAATATCCTACTCCCCGGCAGGCGAAAAACAAGAATGAAGTTTTTGTCGGAAGGCTCCGCCTTGATCCGTCCCATGATCAAGCCTTTAACCTTTGGATCACGGCAGACAATTTACGAAAAGGGGCTGCCACCAATGCCGTTCAGATTGCAAAATGGATCGTGCACAACCAACTGGTTTAGTCTAGGATTCCAACAGAATTTATCTGGAAATTATCCTCCCGACAACACCTGCATTGATCTTTGAACATTGAGATCAGCCAAACCATTGAGCTCATATTTCACGGTTCTATAAGAACGGAATTCATTTATGAGGTCATTTGGGAGTAAAAAATTTTAAAAAAATCAACGGTTTGTTGGATTGAACGCCTTAATGAGCAACATTTGGAATGGCGATCCGCTTTTACAACATGGATTCAATAGATGATTGAATCATAGTAAATTAAAAATATCATAAATTTAACATGTCAAATTTAAATCCAAAGCGGTATGGCATCCCCTTGAGAAGTTGGCCCACGAATCTGTTTCTGGTGTTGGAAAAATCGAATTTTGGATTGATTTTTGCAAGCCTTAATCGTTTACTAAAGAGCATTCATTTGCAATTATTCCACTTGAATGTATAATGGTTACAATTTCCTCCGTGTGGGAGGAGCAAGAATGAGTTAATAACAGAAGAAATAATTTGAAACATGAGATCCAGGTTGGTCATTTGGGGAACCAATAAAGAAGAGCAACGCGTTTTATTGGCCATTTCAT
Source organism: uncultured Saprospiraceae bacterium (assembly GCA_964568865.1). Classification (GTDB taxonomy): domain Bacteria; phylum Bacteroidota; class Bacteroidia; order Chitinophagales; family Saprospiraceae; genus Vicinibacter. The sequence continues at coordinate 51,806 of CAZMSE010000013.1, read as the reverse complement.
TAAACGCAGAAGACAATAAGGTCAGTATCTGGAGTATTCCAGAAGCTTCTATTTCAGAGGAATTTTACAATCAGATGATGTCGCAATGGCGGGAAGGTTTAGACATGGATTTTCCTAAGGAAGCTCAAGAGCGAATCATTGAACTCACCATGGCAGATACTATTTTACCGGAAGATCTGCGAGTCGAAAAATCCGATGTTATACAACGCGCACAATTAGAGTGGCATTTTATTGTATTGTCCACTAAGCTCTATAAAAATTTTAAATCGGATTTAGAAGACTTACAAGATAAAATCAAACGGCTTGAAGAATTTGATCAAACGCTATGGGATGAATTGAAACAGTTTTGGAGTAATGTACAACAGCATATTATTGACAAAAACATTTTAAGAGATCACTCTGATTCCTTAAAAGAGAAAACCAATGCCTTGTTTGAGGAATTGAAAAAACTGAGAAAGCAACATCAATCAACCGTCAACCAAAAATCAAAAGATACCGCAACCTTATTTTTAGGAAAACTTGAAGAGGTTGATGAGAAGATCAAGAACGGTTCGGTACTCAAGCCTTTGTTTGATGGATTAATTGAAATTCAAAATCAATTGAAGAAACAGGATCTCACGAGAAAAGATAGGGAACTGGTACTCTCCAAATTGAATGAATGTTTTAAATCCATCCGAGAAAAAAGAGAAAATCAATTTGCCGGAAAAAATCCATCTGAATCAGGTCAACAAAAATTAGATAAAAGGTTTGAAGGGTTGATGACCGCAATCAACCGGATTCAACAATCTATAGAATTTGAAGAGAAGAATATTTTTTTTGAAAATAAACGCATAGCCACCACCGACGGTCAATTGGAAGCACAAATCCGGGTTGCTAAAATTAAAATGATTGAGGAGCGATTAAAATCCAAACAAGCTAAATTGGCTGAATTGCTCGAGACCAAAGAAAAACTGGAATCGCTTCAAGACAAGTTAAAGAAAAAAGATGAAAAAGATAAGAAACGGCAAGAAAGACGTCAACAGGTTGAAAATGAAAAAATAAAAGTTATCGCGCAAATTGCCGATGATATTCAACACCACCAGGAAGCTATCCCGGAAGATGTTCAAGAAAAGCTTATGAAAGCTGCAGAGGACATCAAACAGACCAATAAAAGTAAACGCAATAAACCAGGTGAAAATACCAAAGAGCAGACCGATTTAACCGTTTCAACCGAACAATCCAGTGAATTGCAAGAAATCCCAAACATTGAATCCGTCATACCGCAAGACAAGGAAGAAGAATAAATATTTCTTAAGTTTGTCGGTCAACCACGAATCCCATGGAAGAAATATTAAATCCCTTGTTGAATAATCAATTTGATGATCAGGGGCAATTGGTATCACCAGGGTTACCCGGTCATATCAAAAATTTCTTAATTGATATTGACGGAACAATTTGTGAAGACATCCCGAATGAAGAACCTGAACGGATGAAAACTGCTGAGGCTTATCCGGATGCCATTAAAGTGATAAATCACTGGTTTGAAGATGGGCATGTAATCACTTTTTTTACTTCGCGAACGGATGAGCACAAAGAAATTACAGAAACTTGGTTGAAATCCAAAGGCTTCAAATACCATTTTCTTTTGCTAAATAAACCTCGAGGGGGCAACTATCATTGGATCGATAATCACATCGTTCGTGCGACACGTTACGAAGGGAAATTTACCAAAGAGTTTGTCGAGATCACAAAAAAGGTCCAGGTATTTGAACCCTGAACCTTTTTCTTTATTCGTATGCATAAATCGTTATCCCTCTTAACGAATCAGTTTCTTGTTAACCACTTGTCCATTTTCGCCGAATATTTTTAGCAACAATACACCTTTTGGTAATGATTGCAAATTGAGCTTATTCAATTCTTTGCTACTATCAATTGCTTGGGTGTACAACAGTTTTCCATTGGATGTATAAACCTGAACCTTGGAGTATTTAGCCTCCAGTGGTGTGTGAAGAATAGCATAACTGGATGATGGGTTGGGGTAAATATAAACTTCAATATTTTTTGTTAGGTTATCTCCCGCGACAATTTTATCTGAGTCTGCCAAAACTCCCTTCCCTGCAAAAGATACGCATATTTTATCCCCTTGGTCGGTTGTCAGGCAGAGATCGGAATTATAAAATTTAGGATTGATAAACTCAACATTATCAATAACCCATCCAAAAATAGTAGAGTTGTCGGGACTTAAGTTTAAACTGTCGTTCGCAAACCGGAAGCGCACCTGAATGTTTTGGTTATTGTACTTTGATAAATCGAGCACTGAAGGTATAAATCCACCACTTTGGCCTGAATACGCTTGGATATTTGGAGTCACAAAGGTTTGGTAGTTGATTAATCCGGTATAAGTATTGAGGGTAAATTGTTCAGCTTTGGCTTGCTCCCAAATTGAGCCATCCGTTGAAACTTCTAATATACCTCCATCAAAGCCGGTTTCTGTATTGAAAAAATGGTAAAACAACATGGAGGGCTCATTTCCAGTCATTTTTAATGGATCTTTCAAGTAAACGAAATAATCATCTGAGCCACCTTCCTGTTCTTGAGCAATCCATGCATTACTTTTATCGACGCCATATCCTTCATCGAGGTAAAACACATTATCGCCTTTCAACAGGTCGTAATCCCAATTATCTTCCCCAGATTCCATGTCATCATACCAAAAAGTGGTGGAAGAAATGGAAATTGAACTCCTTAGTTTAAACACAATTCTTTTTGTTTCAAGCGATTTCATATTGCCCAATGACCAGGTCAACTCGTTTCCATTCACCGCAGGAGCAATGGTTGCTGAACCAGGAACATAGCTGCAACCCTCCGGAATGAGATCTTTTATGGTCACATTGCTAATGTTCTCCGGTTGATAATTGTTGACATCGATGGTCACAAAAAAATCGGTACCCGGTTTGACAACATCATTGGCCACGAATACATCATTGGCCTGGTAATATCCCGCCTTTTTAGAAACCAGGATTTTATCAATGCAGATAGGCGCCGGTAGAAAACTAAGCGTTTCGTCACCCACCGTGTTATTTGATCCCTGTTTGGCAAAATACCCCATGCCCCTTCTTGCAAATACGTCCCAGATAAGACAAGCATTTGCGCCATTGTTGTTGATGGTATCAGCCTTTAAAATAGCATTTCGTCCATCAATAAATCCTGGAGAACAAGGTTGAAGTTTCATACCATCAAATACCAATTGAATGGCTTTATTGTTACCTGAATTTTTCATTTTAAAATCAGGATCGTACCCATATTTATCGGCCAAAGCCCAATACATGTCCCAGGTTACCGTAGTCCAAACTTCACCCAGGTTATGCACTTCAGGGTCAATGTTTTTGTAGGTGAACTCATTGACCGACATATCATTGGTGTATAATCTCCTGCGAATGCCAAATCCGTCATTTTTTTCATTCAATGCATAGGTACCAATGGGACGAGGTTTAGCACCAAAATCTCCTGGTTTTGCGGTTAGGATTAAGCTCATAAAATCGCTCCACCCTTCTCCCATTTGTTCAGCATTCCCCAGACAATTTGAGTTGGCAGGTCCTCCGGTTAGCCGGTTTGAAATACCATGTCCATATTCATGAGCAATTATGCCGTTGTCAAAATCTCCGTCCAAACTGTCTGGTCCTGCGATGTCACCTGGATCTTTAATTTGAATGCGTAAACCACCGTTTTGGATCATTAATTTCAGTCGATTGCAAATGGTTTTGGTAGTAAAATAAGACGGGATTGTGACTTGTCCGCCAACAGCACCGCCACCCATATTGACAAATCCATCTTCGAAATTGCAAATGATCACCCCAGCTGCGCCTCCTTTTTGAGCATTAAGGCATTTTGCGCCAAACTCACAAGTCCCCCGTTCAATTAACACAATTTTATTTTCAACTTCGGTTCTTCTGAAACCATTTACACAACCCAAAGTTGGGTTATTTGAATGGTCGCTGCCGATGACAACATCCGCTTCCAACGGAGTAGCACGAGGTGCTGGCCCAAATGATCCTCTGCGGCAATCCACAGCTCCGGCAAAAGAATCAGGTTTGACGATGTATGTTTCCTCCTGAGAAGCTAACCATAAAAACATTTGCATCCGACCACCATTACCATCGGCAGGTGTAGAAAAGTTGGCATTATCTGTACCTGATCCATCCTGCGCTTCGGCTCGGACATAATCACCTTCACGCCCACCTTTACCATAGTTGTTGGCTTGAAAATTACCGGCCTGTTCATTGAAACCGAAATGATAACTAACGTCATGCATCATGTTATTTGCATAAAATAAGTTGACTGTTGCAGCATCTCGATACTTATCGGGTTCGTCATCCTTAATAAACGGAAAATCAAAGATTAAATCCGCACCGCCACTTGGCTCAGATCCATCGCTTAGGTTATCGCCATTTCTGTCCAGGTAGGCGTGTACATTATTGCCCCGGGTGAAGAGAAATTCAGGTCCTTCTGCACCATTGGTATCGTGCCATCCAAAAGGAGAATAGGTTGCATGTGCTGGGTTCACTACATACTGACGGTCTCCGTGACTTGGACTTTCATCCGGGAAAGCAACCACTTTGTAGGTTCCCTGAGCTGAGGGACCTTGAGGAGTATGAATTTCCTCCAATGCTTTTTTTACAGGTATCGCGTTCCGACTCCAAACAGCAGGGTCAGGAATACAATGCTTCCGATCATGCTTATGGTTGAAACTACACTTCACTGTCCAGTTGGATTGATGCAAAATTTCTCCGGTAAGAGCATCTACTCTGATGGACCAGTAATCACTCGCAACAGACATCTCCAGACTTAAATCCCAGGCCAATCGCAATGAACCATCTTTAACTGGCATGTAGACCAATTTGACCGGGATTTGACTCAAGGTGAAGTTGGTCGCGGGAAAGCTGGTTTTTCCATTCTCTCTCAACACATGAGTTGGTACCAAGGCATTGTTAATCCCCAAGTGATTCACAATTTGGGTTAAGGCTTTAACTTCGGAGATTTTTGGTTTGGTTGCATTGATTTTGCTGTTTATTTGGCCATAAAACCGAGAAGGACTGTCGAAAATTTTACCATTATCGCTCACATGTACAGAGGTGATGGCATTAAAGATTTCAATACCACTGAAACGCTGAATTAAATAAACGTGTGTTATACCATTGTGAGAAGATCGGTACATATCGGTTACGGCTAGATCCCTAATGTCCTCAGGCAGTAAGCCCCAATCTGTAGATTGCTGCTCAACAAATCTCAAGCTCCGGTCCAAGGGGGTCTGAATTTGAGCATTAGAATTATTTATAATGCATAATAACAAGATAATTAAAATAATATATATATCTTTTTTCATAAATGTGATAAGTATTTGAATTGTGAAATTAGCAATAATTTTACGATTGAAATGCAAGGCAAAGATTTTATTCTGGGTAAAAACGCTTTAAGGGAAGCAATCGCTGCACAAACAGCGATTCAAAAGATATTTATTTCCGACAACCTGGAGGCAGAGGATACCAAATGGTTGTTAAAAACCGCACGAAGCCATGGAATTCCCATTCTACGTGTCCATAAATCCAAGTTGGATGCGTTGACCAAAAAACCACACCAAGGGGTTGTGGCCATGATCAATCCCATTGTGTTTCATCCATTGCAAAATTTAGTTGACGGGTTATTTATGAATGGACAAAATCCAGCCCTGGCCATTTGCGATGGGATCACAGATGTTCGGAATTTTGGCGCAATAGCACGTTCGGCCGAAGTGTTTGGGCTTAATGGAATGGTTATCGGTTTAAAAAACAGTGCACCTGTCAATAGTGAAGCCATAAAAGCATCCTCCGGAGCCTTGCTGTCATTGCCGGTTTGCCGTGAAAAAAACTTACTCCAGGGAATCCGACAACTTCAGCAGAATGGAGTTGTTATTATTGGAGCTAGTGAAAAGGCAAGCCAACCCATCAGGAATTTGGATTTACAAAAACCTGTTGCATTTGTCTTTGGATCAGAAGGTACCGGAATTTCAAGAGAGATTCTGTCTATCTTGGACGAAATGGCCATGATACCGCAGGCCGGTATTATCCAGTCGTTAAACGTTTCAGTAGCAGCCGGTATATTTTTTTATGAATGGATGAATCAAAACATGAATCACACACCATGAGATATTTATTTACCCTGATGAGTTTGCTGTGGATAAACACCCTAGCGCAGACTCAGGAAAAAGCCTTGCTTTGGAAAGTCCAACATCCTGAAAATGGACAACAAGCCTATGTGTTTGGGACCATCCACCTGATTCCATCTGAAAAATTCTTTTTGCCTGAATCTTTTCAACAGGCATTTCAGGAATCCCAAAAACTCTTCACAGAAATTGATTTGGATGACATGAACAACGTGGGCAAACTTTTTGGCATCATGGATGATTTGTTCATGTCCGATGATTTAAGCATCGGAGATTTATTGTCCGAGCAAGATTATGCATTATTGAAAGATCATTTTGATAAATTGGGCTTGCCCCTCAGCCTGTTTAGTCGGATGAAACCCTTGATGTTAAGTGCCTTAACAGGTTCGGGAGGAAACCCCTTTGCGCTGAAAGACGGAAGCTTCAAATCGTATGAATTTGAATTAGGTGACTTCGCCAAACAAGTCAAAAAACCAACAGAGGGCCTGGAAAGTTTAGAATTTCAGTTATCGATTTTCGATAGCATTCCTTATCCCGTTCAAGCACAAATGCTCATGGAATCCATTAAAGCTCCGGAAGAAAAAATGGATGAGTTGTATAAAATTTATTTAGATCAAGATATCGAAAAAATGGTAATGGCTGCAGAATCTGACGATCCAAAGCTTAGTCCTTACCTGGAAATGCTCATTTATAAACGCAATCAAAACTGGGTACCCATTATTGAAAAAGAAATGGGGAAGGGTATTTCTTTTTTTGCCGTTGGAGCCGGCCATCTTGGCGGACCAAAAGGTTTGATTCAATTGTTAAAAAACAAAGGTTTAGTCGTCACCGCACTTCATTAATCTACATTACAAACCATGGCTCTTGTATTACCGGTAAATGGAATTCACCCCAGTTGGGGATCTGGCTGTTTTCTGGCTGAAAATGCGACTTTGGTAGGAGATGTCACTCTGGGTGATCGATGTAGCGTTTGGTTTCAGGCTGTGTTGCGAGGAGATGTGAATTTCATTCGCATAGGGAATGATGTCAATATTCAAGACGGAGCCATCCTTCACGGAACTTACCAAAAAACCGGTACGACCATAGGTGACCGGGTTTCCATAGGACACAGGGCCATTGTGCATGGATGCACCATCTCATCAGACGTATTGGTTGGAATGGGTTCAATCATCATGGACCATTGTTTTGTGCCTTCTAATGTACTCATTGCTGCAGGAGCAGTTGTACTTGAAAACAGCCAACTTGAAAGCGGTTATATTTATGCCGGGGTCCCTGCCAAAAGAATTAAACCCCTTGACAAAGATCAATTTTCCTTTTATATTGATCGAACCGCAAAAAACTATCAATTGTACGCCAGCTGGTTTGGAGAGACGAACTAACGTTTGTTAGTTGATAGATGTTAGGTGATAAGTGTTAGGTGATAAGTGTTAGGTGATAAGTGTTAGTTGATAGATGTTAGGTGATTGAAGTTAGGAGTTTGTTGATAGACGTTAGGTTAGCATTAACCCTAAATACCTATGTCCCTAAATTCCTAAATCCCTACATGCCTAAAAAAAAGCATCCTTATAATGTTTCAACTGATATTCAGTTTCAGAAAAAAACAATATTCCAATGATATCAAACCGAATTTCACCGTTATAATGGTATTGTTCCATATATGCCGCAGCGGCTTCTTGCATTAAATATTCCTTCCGATCAGAAACAAAACTGGCCGGATCACCGAATGGATTGGATTTCCTTGATTTGACTTCGACAAAAACCAATGCATTTTTATCCAATGCAATTAAATCGATTTCGGTGCGTCTGAATCGCCAATTGGAAAATAAAATGGTATATCCTATGGAGTGTAAATAATCAGCAGCGAGTTGTTCGCCCGATTGCCCGAGTTGCAAATGCATCGGTTTCATTCCATAGTTTAAGAAGGATAGGCTTCTTTCCAGGCGAGCATTCCCCCGACTAAATTTCTGACCTGGGTAAAACCTGCCTGGGTAAGCATCATCTTTGCCATATTGCTTCGGTTACCAGAACGGCAATAAACGATGATTTCTTCATCTTTGGGACCCTGCCATTCAGCAATCAGCAAAGGTAAACCAGATTGCAAGGGTACTAATTCACCTCCAATATTGAATTCTTCGTGTTCATAGACTTCTCTGACATCGATTAAATTCAGAGATTCATTATCCATTTTTCTTTTATGCAATTCCTGCACGGTGATATCTTCCATATGCTAATGTGGTTTACTAATTGCAATTTTCAGGTTTTGTTTGTACAATGTTCAATTTGACCCGTGTACCCAATTGGACGGACTGACCAGACTTGGGTTGTTGAGCCAAAACGAATGCATTCTCCTCATCGGTAATCTCACTATCAAACTGAACATCTTCCAGTTCTAATTTATAGGTATTCAAAATAAACTTGGCTTCTGATACACTCTTACACAATACATCGGGCATATCCACTGTACCGCCGCTTTGTGTGGAAATTATGAAATCAAGGGTATCGCCTCTTAATATCCTGATGTTGTCATTACGTTGTGTTTCATCCGCAATGGTTTGACCGTGGTAATATACTTTTAGGATATGTTGTTCCGGTCCAGGATCATACGTTAACTCCTTGATTCTGGAATTCAATTCAAAATTTACAAACAACGATTTTCTTATAAATTCAAACCGCTTACCATAAAGAACAGGTAGCTCAGCTGAAGTCAAGACATCCGCCAGGTATTTGGTGGTAGTTACATAAATGGTTCGACCTTCCTTGACCATGGCTCCTGGTAGTGGAATTTGAGACACGATCAATCCTCCTTTATGTCCTTTTCGGAATACAGAATCGGTTACTACAATGCGAAAATCTTTACGGTCAGCATGACGATGGGCATCATCCAAATGGACACCTAGGTATTTAGGCATTTTGATTTTTTGACCATGATTGGTGTACAATCTCAACAAAACAGAATGCAATAGCCAAAGGATTAGCATCACCAAAACCCATCGAATTAAGGAGTGACCGAAAATTTTGCTTTTGATAAAGGCCGGAAGGTCTCTTAGCTGAAAACCGTTTGAGTTTTTTTGCATACCGATCTAAAAGCTCAAAGTTATAAACATTCTACAAGCTTTGAAACGCAAGCCCACTCAGCCAGGTTACAAATGGATTCCACTGAATAAAGTGGCCGGTGAGTTCGCTACAATAAACACAAAAGTACTTCTCATCTTTATTGAAATGTCCGCATGGCTTTTCATTATTAATATATTATAATATTTTTTAATATGTTTTATCTTTGACCTGAAAACAAAGGGTCCGCAATATGATCGAACAAAAAATTACCGTAGGAATCCTTTTCGGAGGGAAGTCTGCAGAACATGAAATCAGCCTGCAATCTGCAAAAAACATTGTGGCTGCTTTAGATCCAAAACGTTATGACGCTGTTCTGTTGCATATTGATAAAAAAGGAAAATGGCATTTATTGGAACAACCGGATAGTTTGGACCAGATTCCCATAGGTCAAAGTTTACCTACGGGATCAGAAGGTTGTCCAGTCAGCATGCCACCAGAAAGTGCAGGCCACTTAATGCCGCTGCATAAGCCGTCTGGTTTTCAAAAACTGGATGTGGTGTTTCCTATTTTGCATGGACCTTTTGGAGAAGATGGAACCGTACAAGGCCTCCTTAAATTAGCCCATGTCCCGTTTGTTGGAGTGGATGTTTTAGCTTCTGCCGTGGGCATGGACAAAGATATCATGAAGCGGTTGTTGCGTGACGCCGGCCTTCCCATTGGTCCATACAGGGCCTATAAAACATCTGATCCAAGACCCAGTTTTCAAGAGATTCAATCCAGTCTTGGGTTACCCGTATTCATAAAACCTGCCAATTTGGGTTCATCGGTGGGAATCTCTAAGGTCAATGATGCAACTCAATTCGAAGCTGCTATTGATTTGGCATTTTCCTTTGACCATAAAATTGTCATTGAAGCCAATATCCAGGGAAGAGAAATTGAATGTGGCGTCATGGGCAATGAACATCCCATTGCTTCTATTCCCGGTGAGGTCATTCCCCATCATAATTTTTATTCCTATGAGGCAAAATACCTGGATGAAAAGGGGGCCCACACTGAAATTCCAGCAAACATCAGCGTAGAGCACACCGAGCGAATCCGTCACCTGGCAATTGAAGTCTTCAAAACACTTCAGTGCGAAGGTTTGGCAAGGGTGGATTTCTTTTTGACGGATGGCGGCGAAATATTGGTCAACGAAATCAATACCATGCCGGGCTTCACCCAAATCAGCATGTTTCCAAAGATGTGGGCCTACAGCGGTATACCCTATTCTGAGTTAATTGACAAGCTGATTGGCTATGCTATTCAACGACACCAAAGGGACACGAAATTGCGGACCACTTATCAGCCTTAAGGCTTAACCCACAGATAACACTTGGGTTTTCAATTGATTGTACATTAAAAACCAACGCAGTAGGCCAAAAATTTTCTTATCGGCTGAAAGGCAGGCAATAATACTTTTAAAAAAAATTCATAAAAAGTTTTGTGCAAGCAGCCCAAATTGTTAAAATTGCACAGTCTTAACCTTTATTGTAAACTTGCAAAACTTGCACATTATGAAAAAACAACTTTTCCTTTCATTTCTCTTTATGCTTGGCTTAAGCGTAGGATCATTCGCTCAAGGCAAGCTGTTCTTAGGTGTTGACCTTGGATTCCATTCCAACGATGCACACAGCTCATTTGAATTATCTCCAGCTTTGGGATATTGGCTAAATGACAATGCAGCAATCGTTGGTAGCGTAGGTTTCAGTTCAGAAACTGACAAAACGACTTCTCCAGACGACACTAAAACCAGCGGCTTCGGTATTGGCGTTCAGTATCGTCATTGCTGGAAAAATGACAATTTCTATTTCTATTTAGCACCAGGAGTAGGATATGGAACTGCCAAAGTGGATGATGGTACTACAGATTTTTCTGTAAATACCCTGAATATCTCTTTGACTCCAGGTATTTCTTACATGCTTTCTGACAAATGGTCAATCAATGCTGAAATGGGATTGATTGATTTCACCAGTGTTAGCGGTGACGTTGAATCTGATTCAGAATTCAGCATCAACACCACCATGAGTGCTTTGTCTTTTGGTCTTTGGTACCATTTCTAGGAATTCACTAATTCCCATTAAAGAAAAAAACCCCCGGATGACCTCCGGGGGTTTTTTTATTGCCCAAATGAACTCCCGTAAAGGCTTACCAGTTTAAAATTCCAATAGATTATTCGTTAAATGGAATTTAGATTAAACGGTTTGTTATGTTTACAGTCTCAGATAGGTTAAATCATTGACCATGCGCTTAAGTTGGATACTGTTTAGTTTGTGTTTCTTCCAGGTGGTAAAAGCTCAGGGCTTGTATTTTCCCCCTTTGACTGGAAGTCAGTGGGAAACCATAACTCCCCAGAGTCTGAATTGGTGCACAGACGAAATACAACCCTTGTTCGACTATTTAAACCAAGAAGAGAGTAAAGCATTTTTGGTGCTGAAAGATGGGAAGCTCGTCATCGAAAAATATTTCGACCAATTTACACGGGATTCTCTTTGGTACTGGGCATCTGCTGGTAAGACTTTGACTGCATTTCTGTGTGGTATTGCCGAGCAGGAAGGCAGGCTAATATTGTCAGAGCCCAGTGCAAAATACCTGGGTCAGGGATGGACTCAATGCAGTCCCTCGCAAGAAAATGCAATTAGCATTCTTCATCAACTAACGATGACCTCCGGATTGGACGATGGGGTACCGGACAATCACTGCACAATTCCTTCCTGTCTCATGTATAAAGCTGATCCAGGCAAGCGGTGGGCTTACCATAATGCACCTTATACCTTGTTGCGTAACGTATTGGAAAATGCAACAGGAATGAATGAGAACAACTATATCCAGAATAAATTAAAATCCCGGACGGGGATGAAAGGATTTTGGTTTACCTCAGGTTATGACAATGTTTATCTAAGCGATGCCCGAAGCATGGCCAGGTTTGGTGTACTCATGCTAAATAAAGGAATTTGGGACAAAGACAGCCTGTTGAAAAATCAAGACTATTATCAGGCAATGATTCAACCTTCACAAAACTTAAATCCGGCTTATGGATATTTATGGTGGCTCAACGGACAAAATTCATTTAAACTGCCTGGGCTTCAAATTGATTTTCCTGGATTCCTTGTGCCCGATGCTCCAAAGGACATGTTTTCGGGAATTGGCAAAAACGGACAGATCCTGTGCATTGTCCCTGGTGAAAATCTCGTGGTTCTTCGCATGGGTGATTCCAATGGAGATGACGAAGTTTCCATTTTACTGCTTCGTGAAATTTGGACCCGGCTTAAAAAAATACGCTGCAATGGCACGGTAGGTGTGATTGATGAGTCTCCTTTAGGTATTGAAATAAAGCCAATTCCCAATCCATCCCAATCCGAAATCAAGCTAAATGGCTTAAAAAATGGGACAGAAATTTGGATTTACGATGCTTATGGCCGTTTTATTTTAAAAAGTAAATATTTTAATAATATATTAATTAATGATTATAAGGATGGTATGTATTACATTAAAATACCAAGCATAAATCATTGGATTTCTTTTTTAAAATTATAAGTTGGCCAATCGTTTGTTAAGGTTTTTAATATTCCTTTTCGCTATAAATCAATTTTTTATATCTTTGCAGTCCGTTTTTCCAAAGTCGGATATGGACCCTTTAAGAATGTATGTTATTCCGCTAAAAAGTTTGCGAAATGGCATTCACCATTTTAATTGGGAACTGAATCATCGCTTCTTTGAGCATTTTGAAAACAGTTCACTACAAAAGGGCACATTTCAAGTAGAGGTGGTACTGGATAAACAAGATGATTTGTCTACCCTACAAATGAACATTGAGGGTTCTTATGAAGCCAATTGTGATCGATGTTTGGCAGTCATCAGGATTCCTGTTAGCGGAGATTATACCCTCTATGTAAAAACGGCAGAAGAAGAAGAATCGGACCCAAGTTTGCTGTGTATTGGTCCAGGTGAGTTGGAATTGAAATTGGCATCGGTAATATATGATTATGTTTGTATTTCGTTGCCCATTTCACAGACCATTGAATGTGATAAACTGGAAGACCCGCCATGTGACCGCGAGGTTCTGAAGCGAATTCAGTTGAATGATGAACCGTCAGACACTTCCGCTTGGGATGTTTTAAAAAATTTTGAACAGACTTAAATTTTAACGATATGCCAAATCCTAAATGGAGGCACTCCAAACAACGCAAAAGAAAGAGAAGAACGCATTATAAGGCGGAAACCCCTCAGTTGGCAACGTGTAAGACTACCGGTGCTACTCACATTATGCATCATGCTTATTGGCACGAAGGAAGTATGTACTACAAAGGAAATGTAGTCATTAAGGGTGCTACCGAAGAAGCAGCTACTGAGCAGGCATAAGTACCTTAAAAGAAATTCGGAAAAGCTCCCATAGTGATTATGCGGAGCTTTTTGCATTTAAAATAGTCAGATTATGAAAAAAGTCATCTTTACACAAGAAGCACCACAACCCATTGGCCCTTACAGCCAGGCCATCTTAATCAATGGAACCTTGTATGTATCCGGGCAGATTGCCTTAGACCCACATACCGGAGGACTTTGCATGGATTCTATTGAAGAAGAGACCCACAGGGTGCTGGATAACGTTGGAGCCATCCTAAAGGCGGCTGGAATGGAATATTCCGATGTAGTGAAGTGCTCAGTTTTTGTCAAAGACATTCAACAGTTTACTGCCATCAATGCAGTGTACAGTACCTATTTTTCAGGTCAGGAACCTCCAGCCAGGGAACTGGTTCAAGTTGCCGCATTGCCTAAATTGGTCAATATTGAAATCAGCTGCATCGCGGTTAAATCTTAAAATCTAAAGCATGGAAACCAAACGGAAAGTGATCCTCAGTGGAATACAACCCACAGGCAAATTACACGTTGGCCGGTATTTCGGAGCTATTCGCAATTGGGTTCAATTGCAAGAACAATATGATTGCATTTACAGTATCGTCGATTACCATGCTATGACCATGCCGTATCACCCTGTAAAATTGAGGGAGAACGTTTGGGACCTCGCCATCAACTTATTGGCCTGCGGCATAAAACCTGAAAACCTGTTTATTCAATCCATGGTTCCTGAGCATGCTGAACTTGCATGGATCTTATCCTGCATGTGTAGTTATGGAGAATTGAGTCGCATGACTCAATTTAAAGACAAGACACAACAATTAAAGGAGAAGGACAAAGACTTATTTGTGTCCGCAGGCCTATTTATTTATCCTGTCCTACAAGCAGCAGATATATTGATTTATCGTGCAGACTATGTTCCCGTGGGAAAAGACCAGGAGCAGCACTTGGAATTGACGCGTAATATTGCCGACCGGTTTAATTTGGTCAGCGGAAAAAATTATTTCACTTTACCGGAACCCTTGTTTACAGAAGTACCCAAAGTCATGTCGACTGCAGATCCCCTGAAAAAAATGAGTGCAAGCGCCGGTGACAAACATTTTATAGATTTATTTGCAGAGCCTGCTGTCATTCAAAAACAAATCCGTTCAGCGGTAACCGATGCAGGAGATCAGACGGTGAGTGATGCCATGAGTCCAGGCGTTGAAAATCTGTTTCAGTTACTCAAGGCCTCAGACAAATTACAATATGAAACTTCCCTAAAACTCTATCAGTCGGGACAATTACCCTATAGTCAATTAAAAGAAGTCGTTTCAGAAGCTCTGATATCTTTGGCGATTCCAATTCAAAATGAGAAAAAACAACTCTTGCAGAATAAAAAAGAAATCAAAGACATGATTAAAAAATCATCTGCTGTCATCCGGCAAAGGGCAGCTCAAACCGTTGCGGAAGTAAAAGCATTAACAGGTTTAGCTTAACTTAATTGACTTGTATGACACTGTTTTGTATTGGCAGAAATTATTCGGAGCATGCAAAAGAATTGAACAATCAGATGCCCACCGAACCTGTTATTTTTCTTAAACCTCCCACAGCAGTACTGCATGAAGATAAACCCTTTTATTATCCTGATTTCACGCATGACTTGCATCATGAGATTGAATTAATCTTCAAGGTTTGTAAAAAAGGAAAATCCGTACCGGCAACATTGGCTTGGGAATACATCAGCCATGTGAGTGTAGGCATTGATTTTACGGCGAGGGATATTCAACAAAAGTGCAAAGAGAAATCCCTTCCCTGGGAAATCAGCAAAGCTTTTGATCATTCTGCTGTGATTGGGAAGTGGATTCCCATTGAAGAAGTTCAAACTGAATCTTTGGTATTTCATCTATTGGTCAACGGCAAGCCAGTTCAAAAGGGAAGTATCCAGGATATGATTTTTGATGTTCCTTCATTGATGGAATACCTGACCAGATTCTTTAAAATCAATAAAGGAGATATCCTGTTTACCGGAACGCCATCAGGCGTGGGGCCTGTGAAAATAGGCGATCGTTTGGAGGGATTTCTCAATAACATGAAGCTGTTTGAAACGGAAATAAAATAAACGGTCCCTTGATGACTGCCCGTTATGAATTTATTCTTAGTTACCAGAATTTAGTTTATCATGAATACTAACGTTCGTTAGTAATTTCAGAAAGATCGGCATTGATCAGCAATTCATAAAATTCCTGTAGAATCATACTGGTGGCACCCCATACAACCAGGTCATTCCATTCTATGACCGGTACAACCATCTTTTCGCCCAAATGATTTTGAATGGTACGTCGGCTCCTGCTATTTAAATTGATCAATGCTTCCAATGGAAATTCATGTACGGAAGAAACTTCGTTGGTTTGTAAATGATACTCAGGTGTTTTGTGATATACTGCAAGAAAAGGATATACCAGATAATTACTCACTGGAATGTAAATTTCACTCAATGCACCCATCAGTTCCATATGTCTGGGTTCAAGCCCGATTTCTTCCTCACACTCCCGAAATGCCGTTTTAATCAAATCGGCATCCGCTTCATCCCGCCGGCCACCCGGTAAACTGACCTGACCTTTATGAACATCCGTTTCCTTCCATTCTGCCCTTTTAATTACTGGAAAAAAAAGTCTTCCATTGCGTTCAATTAAAACCATCAAAACCGCTGCATGAATTGCATTTTCGGGAATCGCATATTGCAACCGGGATAAATTTGGAACCATTTTGACATGAGCCTGCTTTCCGGGCAACTTGGCTGCCAGTGTATCCTTAAGTTTTGATTTCCATTCGTTGCTATTCACCCACTTCACTTCCTTATGATTAACAAGGCAAAGATTGGACTTCAGTAAAACCGTTAATGATGAATTACTTATTGGATTTTTTCAAGTATTCTTCAATGGCCATATTCATAGAGGGAGTTTCAATCGTAGGTGCCTGTACATCCAGAATCAATCCGGCGTCACTTACGGACTTGGCTACGGCGGATCCAAAGGCTGCAATCCGCATTTCTCCTTGGTCAAATTGAGGGAAATTGTCAAAAATTGATTTGACTTCTTGCGGACTGAAAAGCACGATCATGTCATATTCAAAAGCCTTAAGGTCTTTTAGGTCCGAACTTACTCGGCGGTACATGGGTGATTCCAGAAATTTAACTTTGAGGGATTTCAAAAAACTGGCAACTTCCGGATTTCCTGATTCTGAGCATGGTACCAAAAATGGACCAGCTTCTTTGTGCTTGGTAAAATAATTGGCCAACTCGGTAACGGACTTTAACCCGTTGAATACTTTTCTTTTTCGGAAGATGATAAATTTTTGCAAGTAATTGGCAATGGCTTCTGTTGCGCAGAAATATTTGTTCATTTCATTGATCTTGAAACGCATTTCCTCTGCCAGCCTGAAATAGTTTTCAATGGCATTCTTACTGGTAAACACCACGCAGGGATATTCATCATGTCTTATGCGTTGGCGTCTGAATTCTTTTTCAGTGTAACCTTCTATGGTAATGAGAGGACGCCAGTCCAATTGGACTTTATATTTGGTCTCCAAGTCAAAGTAAGGGGATCGTTCCGGCTTAGGCTGGGATATGAGGATGGATTTAACTTTCTTCATCCTGCTTTCCTTCTTGGCTGCGATGGTTGTCGTCTTTGTCGGCATTTTCTCAGCGTTCAAATCACCCCATTCCTGCTTAGATAAACATATAAACAAATCACGGGTGCGATTTCGAAGGTGCAAAGGTACAATAAAAAGTGAAGAATGCGGCCCTGCCACAAATTAATAGAAAATGCAATTTCTCTTAATTGCCTGTAAATTAATAAGATAATCAGCATTACACCCACCACAAATAAGCATTTTTTGCCTATCACCGGACTGACGAAACTGATGACAAAATTTGCCGGAATGAGTAAAATGGCGATCATACAAGAAAAAACGACAATGCTAAACAGATATCGGTCGGTTTCTTTTGATAGGCCATAAACCCATCCAATCCACTTTAGGGTAAGATGCTTCAAACTGTAAACAATGATTATGCACCCCGCGAGATACACTATGTAAACAGGCGCTTTAATACCTTGGTAATGAGTAATTAATAAATATAGAAAAAGACTAAATCCAATGAAATAAAGGCCATATAAAAGGTAAAAGACCAAGCTAATATCCTCTTTTGATTCGCGATAAAGTAAACTGAGGAAATTGATGTTAATGATGCTCCGATACATTTTTAAGGTAACCGACCTGTTGATGTTGAGTGCTATAGCCAGAAGAAAAGTGAGAAAGAGCTGCCCCCAAAACAAAAGCGTTTTAATATCAGATTCGTTTATTTTATATTTATTTTTTGTTGTAATCCAACTAGTTATAGGATTCTCTAGGCTGATTTCACCATCCCGCTGGTGAATGGATTTTCGCATTTTGAAGGGGTTTTTCCATTCTGCCAAACTATCTTGTGGGGTATTGAAAACTTGACTGGAGTCTTGAACAGAATTTTGTTTAAGGTTAAATGGGTTGCCCACCTGAGCTAAGGTCGAATGGAAACACAGCCAACCAATTAGGGCGAAGATCAGAATCCTCAAGGACATATAAACTTAAAGCCAATACCGTGTATGTTATCAATTTTTATTTCTGAATCTTCACAAAGGTATTTCCGTAATCTGGAAATAAAGACATCCAGACTTCTTCCCATAAAGTAATCATCTTCACCCCAGAGGGTTTCCAGGATCAGGGATCTCTTAATGACTTTGTTCTTATTTTTCAACAGGAAGCTCAACAACTCGCTTTCCCGTTGGGTTAAAATCCTGGATTGTCCATCCAGAATAAGCTGATATTCCAGAGGCATATAGATGTATTTTCCAACCTGAATTTCCTTTTCTTCAGTGGGTGCTTCAAAGACCCTGCTGCGTCTTAAGAAAATCTCAATTTTCAAAATCAACTCTTCAATGCTAAAGGGTTTAGTCAGGTAGTCATCCCCTCCAAGTTTTAAGCCGTGGATCCGATCATCCTTCATGGACTTTGCGGTAAGGAAAATGATCGGGATTTGATGATCCTTGCGCCGAATGTTTTCGGCTATAGTAAATCCGTCCATTTCAGGCAGCATGACATCCAAAATGACCAGATCGAATTTTTCTTCCTTAAATTTTTCGAATGCAGCTCCTCCACTGGAACAATGAACCACTTCATAACCTTGTAATTCAAGGTGGTCTTTGGTAATAAACGACAGGGTTTCGTCATCCTCGGCATATAAGATCCTGGCCCGTTTCATTTATGCGAATTTTTGACCAAGATACGTACAATTGTGCCTTTCTTGTATTCACTTTGGATGCCCAATTCAAATCCATGCTCGTCACAAATCCTTTTGACATAGTACAATCCGATCCCAAATCCTTTTACATTATGGACATCCCCCGTTGAAACTCTATAAAATTTCTGAAACAAATAGGGCAGGTCTTCTTTTTTAATTCCGATACCCCGATCTTCAATTTCCACCACACAGGCATCTACCAAGTCAAAAGTCCTGATATCAATTTCAGGATTAGGCCCGCTGTATTTCACAGCATTATCAATTAGGTTGCTCAGTACGTTGGTCATGTGAAATTTGTCAGCTTTGACCCTATGTTTTATCGATTGTAAATGGAGCTCCAGCCGGCCTCCGGAGTCCCGGAAGCGAAGCTGAAGATTAGAGGTCAGTTGCTGAAGAATCTCGTGAAGGTCAATCTCTTCTTTCTTTAAGCTAAAGGTAGAGGACTCCATTTTTGCTAATTGCAACACTTTCTCAACCTGATCATTGAGTCTTTGGTTTTGATCTTTGATGATCTTGGTGTATTGACTTAACCTTTTATCGTCTTCAATCGATGGATGATTTTGCAATACATCCGCTGCAATTTTAATGGAAGAAATGGGGGTTTTAAACTCATGCGTCATATTGTTTACAAAATCCTTCATAAGCTCTGAATACTTTTTCTGTCGAAGAATGATGTACATCGCAGAAATCAATATCAAACAAGCCGCTAGCAACAACCCGGAAAAAAAAAGCATATTGGCAAAACTCTGGTACAGGTAAGCCTCTTTTTCAGGAAACTTTACCACAAAGTAATTAGAAGCATCATCTTTCTTTTTAGCTTTTTTCTTTTTGCTCGGAGGCAATTTCTTTTTATTGGGAACACTACAACATTGAGAATAAATCAGTTCGTTGGTGTTACAATCGTATACGCCATACTCAAATGGTGTATTGACATGTTGCTTCTCAAACTCGGTTTCCAAATAGTCCGCAAGGACCGTTTGGTCAATCGCCGTGTTGACCTTTACTTCATAGGTATTTCCAGCCTCCTGAATGATCAGCCCTTTCTCAGCCAACTTGGCCTGGTTGTACTTCGCAATGCCACGAGCAACATTGCGTAAAGCGGTACTCACATCCCGATGAAATTCTCTTTCTTCTCTGTTGTAAGTTTGTTTGATGAAATAAGCCTGCATACCCAGAATTCCCAGGATTACCAATACACTGAACGTGATGATGACCGTTATTTTTCCTGTAGACAATCTTATGTATTTATCATATAACCCTATTGTACATAATAAGGTTTAACCATTTACTGTTTCTAAAAGTTCTTCCCACCTTTTCTCCAGGGATTCTATTTGTAATTGCAACTCTCCCAAGCGCCTATTCATTTGATTAATTTCTTCGTCTTTCAAGTTGCCTTCATTGAATTTTTCAACCAGCAGGTTTCTTTCCAAGGTAAGCTTATCCAATTCGCGTTCTATTTTTTCCATCTCCCTTTTTTCTTTTACTCCTTGCCGATGGGATTTCGTTGATTGGATTGGTTTAGTTTCTAACTCAAATGATTTCTCTTCTGTATTGGCAGTTTGCAAATTTCTCCATTCCGTATAATTACCCGGGAAGTCAGATACATTTCCTTCAGGACCCATGACAAAAAGATGATTTACGATTTTGTCCATAAAATAACGATCGTGAGAAACAATCAAAACACATCCCGGAAAATCCAATAGATATTGTTCCAATACATTTAAGGTGATGATGTCCAGGTCATTGGTAGGTTCATCCAAAATTAAAAAATTTGGATTCTTCATCAAAATCGTCAACAAATAAAGCCTTCTTTTTTCTCCACCGGAAAGTTGGGAAACAAACACTTGTTGTTGCGTTCGAGAGAAAAGAAATCGTTCCAATAAACTTTCTGCAGAAAGCTTGTGTCCTTTGCGCAAAGGAATGTAATCGGCAATGCTTCGGACAACATCAATGACCCTTTTATCTTCTTCCAATTGTAAGCCATCCTGTTCATAAAATCCAAACACAAGAGTTTCACCAAGTACCAGTTTTCCTTGATCCACTGGCATTCTCCCGATGAGTATATTGAGCAATGTCGTTTTACCCGAACCATTCGGTCCAACAATTCCAATTCTGTCAGTAGGTTTGAACTTGTAGCTTAGGTCGGCTATCAGCTGCCTCTCACCAAATGATTTGTGGACATGATGCAACTCAAGCACTTTGGTCCCCAATCTGGGCATTTCAATTGGGATTTCACCCATTTCCTGCTGGGTATGTCCATCAATGGTTTCTTTTAAGGCATAAAACTGATCCACTCGGGCTTTGTTTTTTGTGGTTCTTGCTTTTGGCATTCTTCTGACCCACTCAAGTTCTTTGCGAAGTAGCTTCTCCGTTTTCTCTTTGTAGATGTTCTCGTTTTGTTGACGTTGAGTTTTCTTTTCCAGAAAATCCTCATAGTCGCCCACATATTTATATAAGTTACCATTATCCAGTTCGAGGATTGAGTTGCATACATTGTTTAGAAAATAACGATCGTGAGTTACCATAAACAGCGTAAGCGAATTTTGATTCAGGTATCGTTCCAGCCATTCAATCATCTCGAGATCCAAGTGGTTGGTGGGTTCATCCAAAATTAAGAATTCGGGATCTCCACATAAGATTCTGACCAAAGCAAGCCTTTTCCGTTGACCTCCACTTAATCGTTTAACAGGAAAATCAAAACCCGGAAGATTGAACTTGCCCAACAACTCCCTCATTCTTGCATCCATTTCCCAGGCTTCAGGTTGATCCAAAGCTGCCAAAACTTTTTCAAAGGAGTCGCCCGGGTGACTTAAATGAGTTTTGTGAAGATTTTTTAATGATTCCATCCATTCAAAGGGATGATCCAGCATTGCATCAAGCAGGGTATGCTGTTGATTAAACGTTGGATCCTGGCTTAAATAGGCCATCCTCACATCTTTGTTGCGATATAAATAAACCTGCTGGCCTTCAGGCTCTTCTTCTCCTGTAAGGATTCGAAGCAAGGAAGACTTTCCAGTGCCGTTTCGGGCAACCAAAGCTGTTTTGTCACCTTTGTTGATCATCAAACCGATCTGATCAAAAAGCACCTTGTCTCCATAGGACTTACTGGCGCGCTCCAAGGTTATATAATTCATTGGTACAAAGCTAAGACTTGATCACTAGCTCTAATAATGATATTGAGCTACAACCCAAAGAGAAAGACCTACGTGAGTCATAATACCTGGACACTACAAATTCGTGCATTAATGATCCACATTGCTTGCTTCGTTAACACGCTACTGGATGTTTAAACCGTCTTTTGGCTTAAAAGATTCATAAAGCTCAACTATCCAATCTGGAGATAGACGTATGGATTAGACATAATGTGGAATTTCGATGGCTCATGAAATAAGAACGCCGACAAGAAAAAACAAAACGCATAGATTAATTTCGAGAAAGCAAATCGAATATCGATCTTTAACCATTTGTCAGCATGAAACCCAACAAGCCCTTAAGAAAAGGGTTTCGTCGGCCTCAAAGGCAGTGAATACATTTTGAATGCATGGATTAGGTATATTTGCATTATCCAAATAATTAAACATAAAGATAAGTTTTATACTTACCAAACACCAGCCGAGCCATTAAAGGCGAAATAAAAATGTTGAAAATTCAATTATTCTTATTCCTTAGCCTGATCTCATACACCGTCAGTTGCCAATCTTTTGGTGCAAAGGGAGCAGCTGCAATCAATGGTGTTAAAGCGGATTCTGGACAAACTTATGCTTTGGTCATTGGAATCTCAGACTATCAAAATCCTTCCATCACTGATTTAAAATTTGCTGCAACTGATGCCATTGCTTTTGCCAATTATCTAAAAGATCCCCATAGAGGAAAACTTGCTCCACGGAACGTCAACCTTTTAATCAACGAAAAAGCTACAGCAGCAAATGTCATCAGTGCATTGTATAAAATCATGGAATCGGCAAAACCCAATGACCAGATAATTCTTTATTTTTCAGGCCATGGCGATGTTGAATCCAATACCATATCTCAACCAGGTTTTTTATTGTGTTGGGATGCCCCTTCTGCGGTATATATGATTGGAGGAACTTTCAGCTTAATTTATTTACAAGAATTGCTTTCCACTTTGTCCATTACCAAAAAAGCCAGGATTGTGTTCATTGCGGATGCATGTCGTTCAGGAAAATTAGCAGGAAGTTCAGTCAACGGTACACAAATTACTGCTTCTAACTTAAGTAAACAGTTTGCGAATGAAGTCAAAATATTATCCTGTCAACCCGACGAACTTTCGTTAGAAGGGAATCAATGGGGGAATGGCAGAGGATTATTTTCTTATTATTTGGTCGAAGGTATCAGTGGAGCAGCTGACATGGACCAGGACAAAAGTATCAGCTTGCTGGAGTTAGATCGGTATTTAAGTGAAAAAGTGCCCAAGGAAGCTTCTCCGATGAGTCAAATTCCTATGGTATTAGGCAACAAAACGCAATCGATTGCACGGTATGATCTTCAAAAGGAGGTTCAGGAATCAACCATTATCACCCATTCCATTTCCTCGAAATCCAGACCGGAAAAAAAAATACAGTCATGTGACCACAATAAAAAATGGATCGATTCTTTTCACCTTTGCATTGCAACTAAAAAATTTATTAAACCCACTGGAATATCTGCCTGGGATTATTTAAAAAAGCTCATCAATACAAAATCCTGTATAGATTCAATTGCCGACTGGAAACAAGATCTGGCTGCCGGATTACAAAACGAATGCCAACAAGCCATCAACGATTATCTAAGATCCGATCCGGTTGAACTCAAAAAGCGGTGGTCGTTTGACGACAAATATCTTGACTATCCCAAATATCTTGAGAAATCCATTGAATTGTTACATTTTGATGGATCATTGGATAAGCATTTAAAAGCCCGTTGGTTCTATTTCAAGGGTCTCAATTTTAGAATGGAAGGAGAGCGTAAACGCCATAACCATTTGCTGGATAGTGCTGAAACTGCATTAAATCAATGTATTGCCTTACAACCGAATGCTGCGTTTGCCTACAATGAATTGGGTCTGATTGCCCGCCGCAAAAAAAACTTTACCCTGGCCATTGAACACTTTACTCAAGCCATTCAACACTCTCCCCGATGGTCATTACCCCTTTCCAATTTATGTGTAACTTTTTTAGACTTAAAACTTCCGCAACAAGCCATAGGATATGGAATCGCAGCTACATTAATCAATGACTCGTTGCCATTAGCTTATTACAATTTAGGCACTGCCTATTTTGAAATGAATCAGTGGAATCTTGCTGTTACACAATTTAATAAAACTATAGCATTGGACAGTAATTATGCTAAAGCATATTACAATTTAGGTTTGTCATTTTACCAACTCGAACAATATGATGCTGCAAAAAATACCATGTTGAAATATTCGTCTAAACGGCCAGAGGATGAAGATGGTTGGAAGAGTTTAGGAGAAATCTGCCGAAAGCTAAACCTGCCAGAGTCAGCCGAAAAATACTTTAATAAAGCCCTTCAGATAAATTCCCATTCCTTCGCAGCACATGAATCATTTGGTGAATATTACTGGGACCAAGGTAAATTTCAGGAAGCCTATGAACATTTTATACAATGCCGTCAAATAGATGATTCAAATGCGCAAGTATATTTTTACTTAAGCCGTTACCATTGTCATGTTGGTCAATGGGAAGAGGCTGAACAACATCTTGAAAAAGCATTTCAAAGGGGTTTTTCAAATATTGATTTATTGATGAATGACCCCCATATGCAAAATGCATTAAACCGTGAGACCATCCAATCCATCATCTCACATTACAAGAAAAAGTAAGGTTTGGACCCCTATTGATATTGAGTTTTTCCGGAAGCTAAGCAATGGTTCAATTGAAAATAGAACCTGAACCAAGATATCGTCCTGTTTTTTTATCAAAAATCGAATACAATATAATGCCATTCACTAACGAATGTTTGTCGAATGTACGACCACGGCCAATTGTTTTTCCATACAAATCAAACAAAATGACTTCCTGATGATCTTGAAGGGCCGGGAAATTTAATTGGTGATTCAGCCAAACCGGTTTGATTTGGTTTGAAATATTTGTGTTGCGTACTATTTCTTTCATTTCATAGCAACCTATATCAAATCCAGTTCCCTGAGGTCGTTGAATCAAGTCAAGGTCATTGGTCACCAGGTTCATAACTGCAGGTGTACCCTTATTGATTGCCGAACTTCCCGGCTTCAAATGGAAATTAAGGTTGACCAGGTTTTCAAATACAGAGTTATTATCCGAAATCAGTGTAGAATTGAGGTCGTGCCCTAAATTCTGCCATTCCTTAAAATTGATATAACTGGATCCTTGATTGATGGTCATTCGGTCATTTAGCAGGTTGTAATCGCTGAAATAATTTGAGCAACTGGTTTCAATATCCAGGCAACCTTTCGGAGAAAGGCTAAGGAGGATATTGTTATAAACAAACAAACTGTCACTCTCAATGGCAAGGATTGCCCATTGAGAGGTGGCCGGTACAACAACTGTGTTATGATAAACTTTTACATTATTGCAACCGGTTGCCGCATCTCCATGGAATAAAGTGATACCATTGCCGCCTCCACCCATACCATTGTTGTAAATTAAATTATTGTAAACATAAGAATCGTAAATGCCCTGGAGATTTAATCCTATCCGATTATTGTAACAAATGTTATGATGAATCCAAACATCCTTAGATATTCCCGGTGCTCCACTGCTTAGATCCGGATTGAGCTGTATGCCGGCAGCCCGGAAGTTTCCAAAACATTGATTGTATCGGATGACGACGTGATCACTATTATTGGATACATAGATCCCATGCTCACCGTAGGAATTTTTACAGATATTATTTTCTGCCAGAAAATGATCGGAATACCCTGTAAAAATTCCGCGATAGCAACTATCCACCTCACAATGTTTAACGGTAATATGATCTGCCAAAACAACCCTGATTCCATCCTCGCCAGAACCAGAAAGGTCGAAAATGCGCGTGACTTTAAAACCAATCAACTGAATGTAGTTTGCTCCTTCAATATTGATTCCGTCAAAACCCCTTCCGCAAGATTGGTTGACCACTACTTGATTGCCCATGGCCATATAAACAATTTCATTACCCGCCGTGCCGCTTCCTTTATAAAAATGATCAAACCCCTTATAAATTCCATCGAATACAAATACAGAATCACCGGATTTTACTCGATTGGTTGCAGATTGAATGGTTTTAAAAGCTTTAGTAAAACTTAAACCATCATTCGAATCAAGCCCAGATGAACGTACATAAAAGTTGGTAGCTTCACCATGATTCAGATACATCAACAGGAAACCCATCCATAGAATTGACTTTTTCATATTACTGCGATTATTATCTCAAATTTAAGTTAAGTTAAACAGATAGTTATCATGTACCCTGATGACAAACAAAAATAACAAAAACAATTTTGAGTGTTGGTTGCAGCGAACCATTATATGGAATGTTAGGTTCAAAAATCTTAATACCTGTTGAAAATAATCATCTCCACATAAATAAAAAACCCGGCATAACACATCATACCGGGTTTTTAATTGACCGAAAGGTCCTTTTATTTTGAATTCAATACGGCTTCAGCCAAATCATTTTTCTTAAAGCGTTTTAGAAATGCAGCATAACTCATGCGGATCATTTGATTATCCGATTCATCTTCCAATGCCATTTCGTATCTCTCTGCAGCGGCTGAATAAAACGAAGCCTGCTCCAGGGCAGCAGCTTCCATCATGCTTTTTAAACCGGGATTGGAACCTGGTCCGAGATTTGATTTGAGAGCCTTTCGAGCAGCTTCTTCCAATTCCTTCTTAGTGGCCACGGCGAAGGCAAGTTTGTTGGATGCAGCCTCAGGTTCCGCAGTGACGTCGTAAACCCTCCATTGGTAGAGTTGATCTGTTTTAACATCGATGGTCGCTAAATCAATGTCGATATCCGTCCGTTTGCTTTGAAGACTGTGAATTACATTGCCTTGAGGATCCATGATCTCAAGGGTATATTGCTTTACGCCAGGAATAGGTTTCCAGCGAAAACGGGTTAACCCTGAAATGACTTTTCCAAAAGGAAAGTAAGGTATGGCTGAGGTAGACTGATCACTCCATCCATCATCACCCCCTTTAGCGCCTCCAATGCCTGACCATCCGTCATCTCCTCCTTTGGCCCCACCGATTCCAGCCCATCCATCATCACCCCCTTTAGCACCACCAATTCCAGCCCATCCGTCTCCACGTTTTTTAGGATCCAGCATTTTTCCAGATTCATCGGATGCGGCTACGGTTGATGTGTAGTTCACTGCTGCCTGAACAAATTGACTATAGGTGTTGTCAAAATTAACTACAGGTTTAGGTTTAGCATTCGTCACCGCTTTGCGAATGCTTTTCATTCCTCGACCTTGAATATTGACAAATTTATCGTCACAAAGACAGGTCACTTTCACACCTTCATCCAATTCTATACTGCCGTCCATACTGATTACGGCGCCAGGATTAAGCGTAATTGATTTTTCGAGGTTAGGGGATTGATATTTGGCTTTGCCGGCGACTGCAACCACTACAACTGAAGCACAGTTTTGTGAAATTGCCTGACTCGAAACAAAGACCAATACCAACATTAAGCAAAACAAATTTTTCATATGGTTGATTTAATTATTTTTAAATTCACAGTAAATGTATTTCTTCTTCAGCATACCCTTATGATTGATTTCAAAAAGCATTCCCTGATCCAGTACTTCAGTTTTTGGTGAATCATTAGGGTAAACATACAATTGTCCATTTGGGGTAATCACAATTTTGTTAGGATTACCGAATGATGTCAAAACATCCTCTCTGGTTCTTTCTTTGAAACTGGTGGATTCCTGTACTTTTTCTCCAAAGAAAAATAAATTGGAGTTTGTGTTTTCACTGGTTATCAAAAAAGCTGAAAGACCAGGCGAACTAGCTTTATCATTATAGAACTGTGTGTAGGCATCCAATGGCAATGAAGTCAATGAATCGTAAGGTAAGCTTCCATCCTGCAAAAACTCCGACACTATTTTATTCATGTCATATTTATTCAACACCAGTGATTTTGAACTTTTTTTTGTGCTGGAGGGAATCTTTTTATTATCCAGGATTTGAAGGTTAACCCAAGCCAATTGATTCCCTTGCTTAGCCAATTCAGACAATTTTTTCTTAGCGCTGATTGTATTCCCTTCCAGTGCATCCAGCAAAGCAGATAGTAAATCCAGATCTGAGGCAGAGTTTTCATATTTTGAAGAAGTGATACGGTCTCTGGCTTCTCGTTCAGCATAAAACCGGCTTCGCGCATAGTCTTTTAACAATGCATAAGCCAGTGCTTTATTATAATAAGCAGGTACATAATGGGCGTCCAGGCTAATGGCCGCATCGAAATAAAGAATGGATTCATGTAACAATTGCTTTACAAGAGAATCATTTGACTCACCTCTTGACTGTATCGATGATTCTAAATCCAGGGAAGCACTAAATTGAAAACGCAAAGAATCCTTACCCATAAGGTCCATCGCATAGTGAGTTGCTGCTACTCCAAGGTTGTTATAGATTTCCCGGCTATTGAATTCCCCGAGAATAAATTTATAAAAACTCATGGCTTCCCGATATTTTCCAATTGCATTAAGCAAATTGGCCTGGTCAAAAACATCTACCAATGTTTTCATTTTATCCGCCGAGCGCTGACTTAGAATTTTACGATCGTACAAACTTGGATAACCCGGCAGCGTATCGGGTAATCCATAAGCCTGATAAAGTTTTTCGATAAGATCTGCGCTTTTTTCAAACAATCCATAACCTGCAGAATAAACTAAAAAACCGCCGAGGTAATCGGCTTCAGTTTCATGGTAAACATCATCATGGATTTGTGATAATTTCATGGCTACCGGCAAATCTTTGAAATCATAAACAAAAGCTCTCCGCCATCCGTGCTTTTCATAGTAGTGCGTTAGCTCATGTCCTAATAAAAAGGCAATGGCAGCATCTTTTTGGTCACCAAATGAATTACAGACATCAAGGGCTTTTTTTTCAATCACGATATCTGGTCCATCATATTCAATAAAAGCAACTTTTCTTTTACTATTCGTCAATGAAAATCCAGGAACAGGCAATCGGTAATCTCCCCGGGTTTGTATGAGGTCTTCATAGATGGCTAGCGCTTGAAAATATTCTGGAGAATTTTTGATTTTTTGATTATCCTCAAAACGTCCGGGAACTCCATCTACCATAGGTAAGGTACTGTAGCTGCGGGATTGGGCCATCAGGATTGAAAAATTCATCCATGCAAAAACCATGATGGGTACTATTCTGAAACATGTGGAATAAGAAACCACTTTGTCAAACAGTAATGTATCCGCATTAATGATATATGCTTCAGATCTCATTTGTTTATAGGGGTATAAATAATTAAGCAATTAGTTTCTTTTAAAAACAGTGTATAAATTTTCATTTGGTTATCAGAATAATTTAAAAAAATTGAACTGAGTTCATTCATCTTCGAAAACTCCATTCCCGTACCTTGTAATTCTGATCTCCTTGACTTAAAGACATTTGATAAGGTTTAAACTTCATCCTTGAAAACGAATGCAAGGATATTTCTTCTTGATCTTAAAAATGATTAATTCCAGCGGGGTCTGGCGATGATGGCGATCAGAAGAAATAAACCATACAACAAACCGGGCAAGGCCAATATCCATAGAATTCTCTTTGCCCATGGCAACAAATCAATGGTTTTAAGGTACCATGCCCCACCTAAAATTAAGACTAGCCCAAGCAAAATGCCAAGCCACAAATTAATATTACGGCCATCAACCGATCCATCACCTATACCGATGATGAAAAAATAAAGTATCACGGCTGCAATAATGCAATCGGTTACCCAAAGAAACCAGAACCAACCCATATTCAAAAATAACAATAATTATGGTTGTGTAACAAAAAAGAATTAAAAAAGGCAAACCCAATGGCTTGCCTTTTTTAAACTTTATAGACGGGATATATTGACGGCTTAGTTCAATGTAAACGTCTCGCTGGATTTTCCTGCTTTGGCACGAAGGCGAAGTTTTTGGCCTTTTGGAAGTTTTGAACCATCAATTACGATATCTCCCGCCTGGTTATTGGTGATGGCAGCATCCAGTCCAACGACTGGAGTTCCTTTAGGATCCAGAAAATCCAATGAAAGATCAATACCGCGTTCTTTCCCTTTAAACAGATTTCCAGATACCAGACGGGTGGTTGCTTTACCATTGGCACCCAGGGTAGAAAAATAAACTTTGCTGCAACACTTCCGTGCAGACGGAGCTGACTGAGACTGACTTTGTGAACCTGGCGCTTGGGTGGTACCCTGAGACGTTTGACAAAAAGCAGTAGCCGCAAAAGAAACGAACAAGAAAATAATCAACTGTTTCATAAAAATTACAGATTTAGTGGTTAATAGAAATATTATTTAATGATTAGTACCAGAAAATGCGTGTAGGTTATCAAAAAAATGCTGATTTATTTTTTTGACCCCTACTTCAATTGCCTCATAAGATGACCCAATACACCCTATGATCCGATTTGACAACCCAACAAATTTTCTACAATTAAATCCATCGAAGTTTTTATCATGGTAAAGACATTGAATCTTAGACTTGAGGGCAATTAACCAGTCTAGGCCGAATAAGGACTCACCAAATCCGTGAGGGGCATTGTGATAGAAAAAATTACTGAGTTCGACTAACGGACATCAGATCAAGGATAACAGGAATTCTTAATTCATAATACATATATATTTATTATAATTTATATAAAATTGTATTACTGTATTTTATGTATTATTATTCAGTATATCTACATTATAGTCAGAAACCATATTTTATTTTAAGAATCAATTGTAAATTTGATAAGTTCAATACCCTTCACTATGAAACATATCATACCATCCTCCATCCTGATTCCTCTCATGTTATCAATATCCCCTTTTACATTTATTCGATCCCAAGATTGTCAAAACGATACCCTACCACCAGTGATCATTTGTAAAGACAGTGTCACTTTAAGATTTGGCTGGTGTGGAAATATAATGATCTATCCATGGGAATTTATTCAGAAGGTAAGTGATAATTGCAAACTTCAATCCATTAGCTTTGATATTGATGGGATTCAACAGGAACTAGACCTCTTTATGTTTTTATCTGCATTCGGCAATTCCAATACCATTCCAATCTATGCCGCAGACAGCTCAGGTAATGTGGGTAGTTGCCTTGTTTATTATAAAATTAGCGACGAAACCTTTTATACTTCAGTAACTATCAATTTACAAGTCTTTACTGAATTTTATAATGAAGATTGTGATAGGTTTAAAATTGGATTACAGAGTCAGGATGCAAAAGTCTTTTGGAACAGTTTTAACGCATACAAGGGTTCTAAACTTCTCATAAATATTGGTGATTACATCACCCCGAAGAACCTTAGGGTAGGTATCAATGAAAATCAAATTCCGGAAAGATCCTTGATCACAACATCCGACATGATCATGGTGTTCAAGCATATTCTGGGGATACAAAGCTTCGAGCAAACCATCAACAAATTAAACGCTGACATAAATGAAGATGGCACCATTGATATCCGTGATGTAAAGGCTCAATATGACCATATAATTTATATGAATTCAACAGACTCTTTGTATAAACCGAAATACAAAGCAAGTTTCGTTGAGCCTGATGGAAGACCTCTTGCTGATTCAATTGAGTATTCCCATATTCCAACGACCCAGTACTATGTGAGTCTTGATCAACTGGGAAATATCAACCGAAGCATCCCGTTTTCGCAGATTATTCCCAGGGAACCCCTTACACAATTCAATGGGCCAACGAGTTACTGGGAAACGAAGGATATATTCTGTAAAAAAGGTCAATCCTATCTTTTACGATTCCGATTGACGGATTCAAGTTATTTTTTCGCCATTCAATCCGGATTGGAATATTTACCCGAATGTCTTAAGGTGGATACGATCTTTAAGCCCAATCAAAATGTAGGTTTTTACTCAAAAATTCTACCCAACGCAGTGCGGACCATTTTTTTCAATAGATCCAATCCCATCCTTCGATCTTTTTATCCTGAGTTTTATCTTCAAATCACGGCCTTAAAGGATTTTAAATTAAGTGATGGATTTCGGACTGTCAACACTGATATGAGTCAGGTAAAGGTTAACTACGATGGACAAATATTTCCTGTGACACCCCGATTTACATCATTAAAAACAGCATTTGCCGATGAAGCTGAAATCATAAGAACCACGTTAGCACCCAATCCTTCAACCGGCTTAATCGAGTTAAACGCTTATTTTCCGGAAGCCGATCAAATCGAACTGATCCTGATGGATGCATTTGGAAGACCAATACTTCAACGCCAAATTCCCTTGATTTCGGGTCATCTGAATTATACCTATCAGATATTGCAAGAAGGATTGTATTTTATCATCCTGAAGCATGATGATAAAATAGTGTATAAACAGCGGATCATCATCAATAACCATTGAACCATATTGTTACAGTTCAACCAAATCTTTTCACTTCATTGTTCCAATGATTTTACCTGCGGGTCTAATTCTCGTCCTTAAATTAAAATTTAATTTAACGCGGAACGATTGCTTTGTACCTTGATTAAAAAATAATAATGGTTAATCGCCCTATTCGAACCGGAATCATAATTTGACTATTTTCGCCATGCTGAACATTGGTATGACATTATGCGGTACGAACAAATTTTTATCAACAATCAGAAATGGCTTGAAGAAAAAACCCGGACAGATGCTGAGTTTTTCAAAAAATTAGCCACGGGACAATCGCCAGGTTATTTATTTATCGGATGCAGTGACAGTCGGGTCACCGCAGAAGAAATGATGGGTGCAGAGCCCGGTGAAGTTTTCATCCACCGGAACATCGCCAACTTAGTCCCCAACAACGATAACAATTCTGCTGCGGTTGTCGAATATGCAGTAGCCTACCTGAAAGTCCAACATATCATCGTATGTGGCCATTATTTATGTGGTGGTGTAAAGGCTGCCATGCTCAACCAGGATCTTGGTATATTAAATCCCTGGTTAAGAAACATCCGTGATGTATACCGGCTGCATAAAGAAGAGCTCAACGAGATTCAGGATGAAAACCAACGTTACGACCGCTTGGTGGAACTAAATGTTCAGGAACAATGTGTAAACATCATTAAAATGGCAGTCTGGCAAAAACGCTATCTGTCTGAGAAAAAGCCATTCATTCACGGCTGGGTGTTTGATGTTAAAAATGGAAAACTGATCGACTTAAAAATAAATTTCAACAGGTTATTGGCCAACATTCGAGAGATTTACGATTTAGGTACTGACCAACAATAAAAAATGTTTCCAGTAAAAATAGTATGGTAATGGCAAGTTTATTGATTGGGTATTTTTTTCAATAACGCTTCCTGAGACCCCTGAACCAAACTTTGGTAATCTGCGTCTTTCTTGTTTTGAGTCAATTCATTTTTTCCGAAAAGCCATTGGTAATTCACCCCCCCTTGATCCGCCAAATATTGATTAATATAGACAAAACGTGCTGCCTTAGGCCAATTCACGCCGGAATTCACCAGGTTGGATTTTGCAGCTTTCACCTGTTGTTCAAAATCATTTGTTGCCGAAAATTGTAAAGATCTTACCTCATATTCAAGTTTAATGCCGGGTAATGTTACCTGCCAGTAATATTCTTTACTTGCTTCAAACAACTTATCTGGATTTTTCAAAACGAAAGACTTCTGGTTTAAAATAGTATCGATAACTTTCTTCCGATCTTTCAAGGCATAAACAGAAAATTTCACTTTGCAGGTGTCGCAAGGTAAAATCCATGAAAATTCTATGGAGGTCATCCCACTCGGGTACAGGCCCTCCATTGGGAAAATCAAAGTGGGTTTTACGGGTTCACCCCGGCTAATGGCATGAACCGTGGATTTGTAACTTGATTTCGATTCCGAAGAATGGCTTGGTTGAAAGAAAGATTTAATGAATCCACCCATTTGGGCCACGAAAGAATTGTTCATTGGTTTAGAAAAAACAAGTTGATTGACCGGGTATGTACCGGCTTTAGTCAATTCACACATGGTTCCATCTTCACGAATCATTTTTACCCGGGCTTTTTCCTTTAATATTAATTTATCATCTGTCGCAAGGTTACCAAATTGTATCTTCCTTGCGGCTTGTTCCGATTCCATTGTTTTGCAAATTTTCACCACTCCTTCAGCATGTAAGATATATACAGACTGCGGCCAGGCAGAAACATGAATCATTCCAAGAAAAACCATTGTGAAAACCCATCTATTCAACATAGAAAACGCATTTGTAATTTGCAAAATAGTACAGTAAAATCTTGTTCCGTTATCAGATAAGGGATAAAATTAACCATTATTTGTGGTGAATGATGCGGTTTCGGGTAACCCAAATTCCAATGGTGCTCAGGCTTTCCTCAACCCAGCTTTTGACTTTGTGGAGATAAAATTCATACAACTCATAGGACAAAATGATACAAGTCGCTATAAAAGTGAATCCCAGTTTAATGTTAAAATTCAAGAGTAGCAGAATACAGGTAGTCAAAAAAATAAAAAACTGGAATACCTGCACCAAACGAATGTAGGGCAGTGACCTGAAGAAATCATGACGGTGCAAAAAAGTAAAAATCAAATAATTCAACACAAATATCAGGAAGGCAATACCATATATTCCCTTTTCCGAAACATCGTGAATCAAATCCCGATCCAGCAACATAGAAATGATGTTTGCATGCACCACCACTCCGTGCATGTCGGGTAATGATCGACCCGTATATTGCTCATTTAATGGGGTAAAATACCGGTCTTTCATTGAAAAAGCTTCTTCCGTTTCTCCACAGAATCCCAATAATATGATTTTATTCTTGAGCCAGGAATGGTCTAAATGGCTGGTATCTTTCAGAAAGTTGTCAATGTGAACCATTCGGTAATGAACCTGATGTCCTGAGTTGATGGGATAAGTCATGTTGATTTCACCGGGCTGTAGTCGTTTAAAATTAATCCACTCTGTCGAACTGCACCGCTGTTTCATTTCATCCAAGAGTTTATCATCTCTTAAGCTCGCAAGGTAAACTGAGAATGCAGCAACTGTTGAATCATTTATTTTACGAAAAGGTTCAAATGCACGAACTGTAAATCCGTCGTTAGTCGCCAAATTGACATATCCTTGAAAAACATTTGAAGAAAAAAAAGTATCCGACTGTAATCCCACTATGGTGGAGTGAGGATCGTCAGTAGAAGATTCAAACGTATAACCCAATAGAACCTTCGGATGTTGTTGAAAGGAAATTTTTAATAAACTATCGTCCTGGTTATGAAACAAGGTATCAAACAATAAGTCCACTCCTATGGCTGCCACATCATTCCTTCCAAGAAAATCCACCACGGAGGCAATTTCCCGACGATTGGTAATCCCTGTATTGATCAGTAAAATTCTGTCATCAAACAAATCGGGATCATTATGATCTCTAAATCGTGATATTGCAATATCCATCATGTCATGACCTTTGATGGCTTCGCTAAACGGATCAATAAACAAATGATTGACCGGAACCAGGTGA
This sequence comes from uncultured Saprospiraceae bacterium, assembly GCA_964568865.1. GTDB lineage: Bacteria > Bacteroidota > Bacteroidia > Chitinophagales > Saprospiraceae > Vicinibacter. The sequence goes on along the minus strand of CAZMSE010000013.1, from coordinate 16,181 downwards.
AGAATAAACATCAAAACCGAGCATAGCAGGGCAAACGAAATAGCATGTAAAATGGTTCCTCCTCTCAAAAGCTATATTTTAATTCTCACGAGTGAACTTTAAGAGTTGAATACTTTCCTGGATAACCTGGTCTTCATTCAGCAAATATATTACTCCTGAGTCGTTGCACAACAAGTAATTACCTCGTTTACCGACCATCCAAGAAATGTTTGAAGCATAGCTAAAATTCTTTCCGGTAGCTGGAAATTTGTGCACCGCTGGATTGAATACCTCCCATTTCATTCGATACAATGGAATATCATCTTGTAACAAACTGATGTCTTTCAAACCATTTTGGCTGCTATAGACCAGTGACATGGGTATGCCATCCCAGTTCATATGGGTAGTGTCTTTTTTCATTCCGCTTTCATGTTGGGTTTCCAATATACCCTTGCATTCCACAGGGCCTGGATTGGGTTCGCGTTGAAATGAATAGACTTGAGCATTGAATAATGCAAATTTGCTGAGTTTTGCATCCTCAACATTGCATAAACCGCCCAATAATTTTGATGCACTGACTTCTTTTTGGAGGGCCATTGCGATGGCCAGTGCTAATTTCACTCCAGAATCATTTGAGAAGCCCGGTACTGTCTTACGGTTTAATTGGTAATGTCTTACAGCTTTCTCAGGGTTTCCAGACAAACAATATACCGACATGATATTTGCATGGGAAATGAGGTACTCATGATTGATAGCTAATGACTGGTTAAAACAACTGAGCGCTTTTTGCAGCAACTGATTTCTCTTGATCCGGAACTCCTCCTGAAGGTCGCCTCTTGCTTTTTTAATTTTTTTCAGACCAGTATTTAAATCCAGCTCCAATGGATAAGCATATTGGTCAAGGATCGGATCCTCCCATTGCATGGCTTGCAATGCATGACAAATTCCTAAGTTATTTAAAACCTCCGTTGCCTGAAAGTATTTGCCCACCCAATTAAGACAAGCGGATGCCCAATGGTATTGCCCATTCATCATGAATACGTTTGATAAATCAAATAAATGCGCAAGGGGCTCTGCGACAGCCAGTACCTGTTGAGCACTGTTTTGCCTAACCGCCATTTTAGGATATTTTAGTCCATCTTCTTTACTTATACCATATCGCAGATAAATTTTTTCAAGTAACAGTGTCAAGACGCGATATGGTTGAAATCCAGCCTGGTAACATATAAAAGAGCCCTGCAAATCGGCCTCGTACTCCGCAGAAGCTTTTGATGTGTGATTTCTGCGATAGTGGAGAAAATTCATTGAATGCAAATTTCCTTGATTGGCGAAAGCATGACTTAATTCATGAGCCAAAATAAATGCCAGGGCTACCGTTGAATCCTGACCAAATTCTCTACAAATATCAAACAGATGCGTCTCTATCCAAATTTCGTTCGTATGAGGTTTGTACCAGGCTCCTGATTGTTGCCCCGTTGAAATTCTGATATTGGGTAATTGCTTTAATGTATATCCACTAGATTGATATAGCCTATTTAAAATCGAGTTAGCCGTAATGGTTAATGTATGCGAACTAACGATCTGTTGTCTACCAAGATGCTGACCCATCAGCCGACAAGTAGTCAGAAAAAAAATCAACAACACATAGCGTGTAACACAAAGTCTCATTTTGATGGATTGAGAATCTCATTTGCTTTTTTCTGGTATGGAGATTTGGCATCTTTTGATACTTTCAACAAATGTTCGCGTGCAATATGTGAATAATGCCTCATTTCGGAAGCCGTCAATGCTGCATACCAACAGGCTTCCGCATGAAATTCAAAGGCTTCGATTTCACAAAGCGTTGTCAATATTCCAAAAGCCTGTTCATATTGTTTCTGGTCAAGATAACATAAGGCCTGGTAAAAGATGCGCAAAGGTTTTATTTGCATATCTGTTCCAGATCGCCCAAAATAATCGGCAATTTGTTGACATGTTCCTTCTTTGTAATGGTTTAAGGCCCAGACGAGTGAATCCGTTTCGCTATTGCCCGGGATCAGGCCATCGGATTCAAATCGTTGTATCAAACGATCTGTCACAGCAATTTCCCGCTGATAATATTTTTTGTAAATGCTGACTTGTTTACTGACCGATTTAGTTTCAGGCCAAAGCAGGTAAGCAGCAACCACCAAAATAGTGACACTTGCGGCCACTGCCATCCAAATTTTTGTTTTACCAAAATTTGGTAAAAAGGTTTTTCTCTTCCTGTTATTTCCAGGACCATTGAAAAAACCATTGCTGTCTAATTTTGATTGGACCTGCCTCACAGATTCCTCTAAAGTTGAGTAACCCCACTGATCAATTGAAGCCATCATGGTTTGCATAAAAGAGACCTCTTGTTGCAACCCGGTATCTACGGCTAATTGCTTTTCAAATTGTATCCTCTCATCTTCCGACAAATTGCCGTCAAGATAGTTGAGGATCCACTCCTGCCGTTCCAGATTTTGATCCATGGATTCCATTACCATTCCAATTGAATTAATTTATAATCGCCCGAATCTTGTACCAACCGTTTTAGGCCTTGAAGACACCGATGTTTCTTAACTTTAACGAACTGCTCGGAATACCCAAACATTCGTGCTAATTCAGCATTAGGTTTCTTCATATAAAATGATTCGTAAATTATACTCCGGCAGTCATCTGAAATCTCCTTTAGTTTTTGAAGGACCAAATCCATCACCTTGCTTTGTTTTTGACGACCTGTATCGTTTTCATCATCGGGTTGATGAATTGCCGGATTAAATTCCACATTATTTTTATTTTTCTGCAATTGCTTTATCCACATATTCCTTGCCATTCCCAGCAGGTAACTCCTTTCATCCAAGATGTTTTTCCCATCAGGGTGCTCCAATATTTTGATGTAGCTAACGCAAACTTCCTGGAACAGGTCTTTCGCGTCATCCAGTGTACCATTATTCTTCATCACATAATACTTTACGTCATTGAAAAAATTTCTATACAATTTCTCAATTCGTTCTGAAATATTCATTTTATTGACTTCAACAATATTCACAATAATTTGATTTTAACCTTGACCCATACTATACTTCTGAGTTAATGATAAATATTTTTTATCTTCCTAAGGTGTAAGCAATTCCAAAGTAATATCCTGTATCATATCTTTTTTGAGTTGGAAGCACACCTTCTCCGATTTGAATAGCTTGTCCAACCGCCAAGCCATTGCTCAATTGATTTATTTTAGAAAACATGAAACCTCCAGTCAACATTACCGTTTTGTTTCGACCGAGGGTCATGCTGGGCCCAACGAAAAAAGTGAGGCTTTCAGTATTCTCACTACTTTTCAATGGCATTCCAACTCCAAATGACAAAGATGGTGAAAAAGTTGGTGACACTGAATATGTAACATTAATAAATGAACTTAACAAAGGAGCATATTCATCGTCAGCTTCTGCATTAATTACATTGTTCTTTACAAAATATCGCTGAGGTGTTGTACCGTGTTTGCCTACATTAATGCCCATTGATGATCCCAAAGAAAATTCACCATAAGTTTCCACCAGCAAACTAAGGGTCTTTATTGGTACCCATTCATCCTCTATACCACTTGTGTTCTGAAAACTGTCTTTTCTAAATAAGCGGAGTTTATACAAAAGATAGCGACTTTCGGTTTTGGCACTGTGTGTAAAGGAAAAATCGTTGTTCAGTAATTCTATATACTTTATGTAAAAATTGCGAATCGAACTTGAAAGCCCAGAATAAGCTTCGTCAGAAACAGTGATAAAATTTTTTGACAAGGAAATTTCAAATCGACTCATGTCATCCGTTAATTGTGGTAAATTGGTTTCATATTGCTTGATCAAGGGATATAATTCATCAATACCATGATCTGTACTTTTTAAAACAGTGATATACTTGGTTAATTCCTGTACTTTTTGCTGATACCCTAACAAACGTTCGTGAGTTTGTTGTTTCAATAATGTTGTTTCTGTTAATTTTGCAAACAATTCGTCAACATCCTTTAATTCGAACTTCTTGCCCTTTTCCAACATTAATGCTTCTTCAAAGTAATCCATGGACATTTGTTTTATCAAGCTGGGAGCCATGGAACTGCTTTTGCAGATGGTTTCAACAAATTCAGCATTTCCTTTAAGTATAGTTAAGGCTTTTTGGCGTTTATTTAACTCATCAACCTGTGCATTGAGTGCTTGCTGAATAACTTCAATGTCTTCCAACAATTTTTTAAACTTCAGAATTTCTTCACGATCTCCCCTTGCATTCCCATTTCCCTGAAGTCCTGAAACGGCACCCATAAGACTTCCAAAAACCGGAATATTCAAGAAAGGTTGTTTCCCGTCTGGAAAAAATCCGGATAGCAGGCCAGGAACAAAACCCTGAAACCGGCTCGAATCTATACCCATTCCAGCTGGAGGAAGAGCATGCTGCAATGCATCAAATTCTGATACATAAATGTAATTATTGAATTCCACTAAATGAAAGTAAACTTTCTTCCCTTTCTTGACACTTAACTCTTCAACAGCCTTTCCATTTTTGACGTACCACATACTGTCGTGGTGTACATCATAGTAAATATGGAGATCCTGCGCAAACAGAGGACTAACGAGAAAAATCACTAAAAGTGCGTAAATAAGTTTCATCAATGCTTCTATTTTGTTATGATAAAGGTATCTGAATAAACATGTATTTCTGAACCCGGTAAGCTTACTGCTTTACCACCACGTGTCTGCATTTCATCTTCTGAATCCAGTGTTTGATAAAGTTGCTGAAAGGGATTCTGAGGTCCAGACCCCCGGGTACCTATCGTTGATTTCAAGTCCATAGGTTTTGCGGATGCTACAAGCTTGAATACTTCTGTCCCATAGGGAGGACCGATTTTGAAAACTGTACTGATGAGTAACTTTTGTCCAGGTAGAATTCTCAACTCTTCGGCTGCTGTGGACTGGTCAGGCAACAATACGTTGATGATATTGTCCGGTTGAATATCCATCAAACAAAAGAACGCGGGTTTAATGCCTTCGTTCTGGATCAATATGCGTATTTCTGAGTCTTCTGGCAATTGTTTTACCGACGTTTCGTCAACTCCTAATGGCTTAATAGCATCCAACGGGTCGCCTTCTTTAATCGAGTCTTGCGGAATAATTTTAAAACTTACCTTTATTTCTTCAGACTGAACATCGAGTTTTCTGTAAAAGCTACCCTGAATAAATTTTCGAATGAGTTTTTGAAGTCGCAACAAATGAACTTGTAAAAGTTGTCCATGCTGACTGAGCTGAAAACTATCCAAGCAATATCCTCCTTTCACCATTAAAAATAATTTCTGAGTGTCATTTACTTGATGACTAAGGATTAGCTGGGATGAGACCGTATCGGTCAATTCGATATAAGGTTTCTGTTGTAAAACGCCTGAGAGCTGTGTCTTTAATTGAATGGTCAGCAGATCCAGTGAAACTTTTGCACGAATATCTCCAAGTCCTGTTTCCAATACGTACACCCAAGATTCTTTTAAAACATTTTCAGGAACTGGTGTATCCAATAAAACACTTGAATTCAACATTAAAGACTTTTGAACCAAGCCTTTAGTTATAGGAATCGCATTTTCAAAATCTCTGGTTTCTGCTTTATAAAACCCTAAAACTGCGCCTTTTTCAATTCCCTGGAGTGAACCTCCATTGATCTTGCATAGTGTATCTGATATCACGTTTATCACTCTGAAATAACTGACTTTGCCAAGCAGTTTACCGTTAAAAACATCCATGTCAAGTTCGCCTTCCACCTGTGGTTGCTGTAAAGGAGAAGTTACTGCCATTTGGTTGCGGAGTCGGTCAAACAAGCCGCGGTACGACACCCCCTTTGCAAAATTTGATAGACATTTGGAAAAAGCATAACTTAAGGATCCCACTTGTTCGCCTTGATCCGTAGTGGTCTCGTAATTCAACTGGTTTTGTGCAGCACCAAAAAAAGAAATCATGGGTGCCATCTGGGTTTCATCCGCTCCTCTTGGTGCTGATGGTAGCTCGTTATTTTCTTTACGTGATGATGATATGCGATTTAAATTTTTCAAAAATTCAGGACTCGCCATAACCTCTGTGGTCCCCCTCGCTTGTGAAAACCCGCGGGTACCAGTACCTGAATGGCAGGCATCTAAAACCACCACCACGTGTCCTTCAGGGCCTAATTTCTTCCTGATCATTGCAAGCGACTGCCCTAATTCATCGTCTGTGATCAAACGATCCCCTTCATAAATTCCTTCTTGAAATTTCTTTGGGGAATCAAAAGGAACAATACATTCATCCAGATGATCAATTTGTTCATCCCCGGTTTTATCTTCCATTTGCTGACCATGGCCGGAAAAATGAAAATAAAAAATATCACCGGGTTGCAATTGCTGATATAAATCCTTTTGTAGGGTTTTCAGTATATTCTCTTTAGTAGCCGATCCGTCAGACAGAACGGTGATGTATTGTTCAGAAAAACCTTGAATCAACAAGGTCTTTTGGATGATGGACAAGTCATTGGCTGAACTCAACGCGTTCCATCCACCAGCCTCAGGATATTGACCAATACCAATCAACAAAGCCTTTTTTCTTGAATCCTGGGCATCGGCCATATATGGACCAACCAAATGAATAACCAGGATCGCCAAAACCGTGAATGCGTTTCTCCCCAACACAAATCCAATCATGTTCTTAGTTTTCATATTCTGTATGTACTCCTTGGAGGTCCATGGTTATCATAATTTCTGGGAAAATTACAGTTAAAATTGAAGATGTTAAAGAATTAACTAACATATAAATTTTAATCATTCATTCCTTTTGGTTCGAAATGGCGGATTTCTGCGTAAGCCGATTTTAACCTTGCAATGGCTCATAATATGTTTGTTCGTGCAATGCCCTTGGAAATGTTTTGCCGAAATCCAATTTTATGGGTCCATGCCTATCTTTACCCACCAATAAACTTACCATCAACTTGGAAAACAGAAGTTTATCCGCCATTTTATTTACTGATATTTCCGGATTCACGGGGTGGATGCAGAAAGATGAATCTGCTGCCTTGCAATTATTGAGAAAAAACAGAGAAATTCATCAAACCCTGGTGCCTACTTTTAAGGGTAAAATAGTCAAAGAGTTGGGCGATGGAATGTTGTGCGTATTCTCAACAGTAACTGACGCGATGGATGCCGGTATGGCATTACAACAAGCAGCACATGAAATTCCAAACTTAAGATTAGGAATGGGTTTGCACGCAGGTGAAATCTTAAGTGAAAACGAAGATATTTTTGGAGATGCAGTAAATCTGGCTTCTCGGATCCAGTCCATGGGTCAATCCGGTGCCATAGTATTTTCTGAAGCTGTGTATCAGGCAATCCGCAACAAGTCCCAATACAAATCAGCAATTTTTGGAAATTTTCAGTTCAAAAATGTGCAAATGCCTATGACGCTTTACTATTGGGATCATCCTACACTTGCTGTTCCTAACCGAAAAAACATCAGTGGCAAACTGACCGCATCGGTCAACCCTTGGAAAATACCTGCTTTAGCCCTCAGTATTTGTATTTTTATCTTTCTAGGTGCATACTTTTTTGTCAATAGGCCTAGTAAACCACTCAATCCACCAACCATTCCACATATTAAGGTAAGTGAATTTGTCAACCAAACCAGAAATCCTGAATGGGACCCCTTTGGCCACCTCATAGGCGACTGGCTTGAGCAATGCCTTGTTGAATCGGAAAAAGTAATCGTATATTTCAACAAGGATACAAAAACAGGAGGCTTAACGGCTTCGAAATCTGGACTGCACAACGGTTGGATCTTAAGGGGTACTTATTACCTCCATGATACACATCAGATGGCTCTAACCGCAGAAATAGTCGATACCCGAACGGGACAAATCCTGTATTCAATGCCCTCCGTGAAATCCAATCTTGGAAACTTTCAGCACCTTTTGGATGAAACGAAACAATACATATTAGGATATTGTCTATCTGCTCAAAGCAAAATCAAAGGAAACAGACCGCCCAGGTATGATGCATATGTTTCTTTCAGAAAAGCGATTGAAACTCCATCGGATGAAATCTACCAAAAGGAAACTTATTTGGTTGAATCTATTCATAAAGACAGTGCCTTCATCCAACCCTACCTTTCTTTAATTGAGTTGTCTGGAAATTGGGGACATACTCGTTTAATGGATTCTGTTCTAAATTTATTGGAACTAAGGCAGAAATTTCTAACTGATTACCAGTTTTTACAACTGGAATCATTAAAAGCACGCTTTTCGGGTGACTTATCCAAATCCGCAGTGATCCAGCAAAAACTGTTTGAACAATATCACTTGGAAACCGGAGCAACTAAATCCATTTACTATCATGTTTCTTCCAATCAAGCCGCTTCGGCCTTAAAGGTCTATCACCAGTTCATCCCCATCGAACGAAATCCTGGTTCTGGAAACCCTAAAGATCAGGCCTACCTTGGCGATGTAACAGAAGCATATATGGCATTAGGCCATTATGATTCAGTCATTCATCTGGTCCAAGAATTGAAATTCCCAGTGTTGAATTACACGATTGCATTAAGCCATCTGGAGGCACTGACCAGACTTAAACAATGGGATTCCCTGAATCACCAATTAAGGCTATATCAACTTCAATTGCCCCTGGATCAACGGTGGTATTCACCGCCCATATTGCCCTGGAAGATTGCGTGTAGTTTATATATACATCATGATACCCTCCGTTTAAAACACTATGTTGACCAATTGGATGCCATCAATGAAGCACATCCGAACAATATGTTTTATCATTATTTCAGATCCATGGTCCATTATTTTAAGGGTAATTTTATCGCAGCGGCAGAAGCTTACAAGGTGCATTATGACCAGACACCCCAATTTCGTTTTTTTTTAGCCTTACCTGCGGTTTGTTATTTGAAAGCCGGTAAAAAGGACCTTGCAAATCGTTGGATAAACACTTTGCAGCAAGATGCCAAAGGCTATCCGGGACAATTGGAATATGCCCAGGGGATTATTACTGCGCATCGTTCTGATTTTAATGAAGCCATCCAATTTTTGAAAAAAGCCTTCGCGAATGGTTATGAGTTTGATTTTTATAGCTACCAAAATGATTTATTATTGACTGAATGGATGCATCATTCGGAGTTTGTTAAATTCACCACCCCCAAATCTTAGAATGAAGAACACCTGTCTAACTAACAACTGTTAATATCCATGCATTACTATTCACTTTCGGAAAATCTTCAATCTTTTATAGAAAATCAGAAATCCTCTGGAAAAAAAATTGCTTTCGTGCCCACCATGGGTGCATTGCATGAAGGACATCTTTCATTGATTCGATTGGGCATTCAACAATCATCCGTAGTGGTTTGCAGCATTTTTGTAAATCCAACCCAGTTTAACCATCCAAATGATCTTCAAACTTATCCTCGGATGCTGGAAGCTGACGCCCGTTTACTGGAAAAAACGGGATGTCATGTATTGTTTGTTCCCGATGTAATCGAAGTGTATCCACCGGCTTTGGATACCCATATCCAACTGGATTTGGGGACATTAGGACAAGTGATGGAAGGAAAATTCAGACCAGGACATTTCGATGGGATGCTCCAGGTGGTCAAACGCCTGCTGGACCTGGTAAATCCAGACTTGTTGATCATGGGACAAAAAGATTTTCAGCAATTTACCCTCGTTCAACACATGATCAATGCCCTGGCATTACCGGTTCAATTAGTGATAGGCCCTACCCTCAGGGAGGAGGACGGTTTGGCCATGAGTTCTAGAAATCTTAGGTTAACACCGGAATTGAGGAAAAAAGCCAGGATTCTTTTCCAGGTCCTCGGGGAAATTCAGGCTAAACTCGGACAAACGGACCTTGACATCCTCCGTCAGACCGGACTCAGACAAATTTCAGATCAGGGCCTAAAACCAGAATACCTTGAAATCGTGGATGGCAATACCCTTGAACCCATCCTGGATGAAAAGACCCACAATTACCTGGTGGCTTGTTTAGCTGCATGGGCTGATGATGTTCGATTAATCGACAATATCATATTAAAAGGGAGCAAAGACTGAACTATTTTACCGAAAATGCACTTATAAAGGGGGTATTGCATTTTTGAACTAATTTTGCAGGCATGTTTCTCCAATTTTTTAAATCAAAAATTCATCGGGCCACCGTAACCGAAGCCAACCTGAATTATGTTGGCAGTATTACCATTGACGAAGTTTTGATGGAAGCCGCCAATATTTTTGAAGGTGAAAAAGTCCAGATCGTCAACAACAACAACGGCGAGCGTTTTGAAACTTACGTTATCAAAGGAGAGCGAAATTCAGGGATGATCTGTCTCAATGGTGCAGCCGCCCGAAAAGCAGAAGTCGGAGATATTGTCATCATCATCTCGTACGCCTTCATGACACCTGAAGAAGCCAGCCGATTTCATCCGGTTTCCATTCATGTCGATGACAAAAACCGCATCAATTAATCACTTTTGCTTCCGATACTCAAGAACATACTAAAGCTGCTGATATTTCTTGGAATAGGAATCGGCATTATGTATTATCTCTACGACAAAAATCAGACGTCTTATCTTGAGCACTGTCAGCAGCAAATGATGGCTCCTGAAGATTGCAGTTTGTTCAAAAAACTGAAAACCGATTTCAGTCAGCTCAATTATTTTTGGATAGGCTTGATTTTCGTTGGATTTGCTATGACCAATTATTCCAGAACCCGAAGATGGCAGATCATTCTCGAAACCATGAATTATAAACCAGGTTTTGGGAATGCTTTTAGTGCCGTATGTATTGCTTACCTTGCTAACTTGGGTTTTCCCCGAATCGGCGAATTTGTCAGGGCCGGAGTTCTTGCCCGCCAAGAGAATTTACCCGTTGAAAAGGTATTTGGTTCGGTCGTACTGGATCGTGTGGCCGATATGTTAAGCTTTATCGCATTGGTCTTGCTGGCCTTTTGTTTGGATTGGAAAACATTTGAACATTTTTTTGAAAAGTATGCCCAGTTACCTTCTTTTCATTTGAATTATTATTCCGTAGGCATCATCATATTATTGGCCGGCATCGTTTGGTTTTTTCGCAACTCGATCTTGGATATAAAAATTGTACGTAAGTTTTATGCTGTAATCCAAGGAGTTTTAACCAGTTTGAAATCCATCAGAAACCTAAAAAAACGAAATGCATTTATTTTACACACGGTATTGATCTGGGTTTGGTTTTTTTTGATGTTTGTATTTGCCTGCAAGTCCTTTAATCCAACGGCCGCGTTGAAACCGGTACAAATGCTGGTGGTCTATGTATTTGGAAGTTTTGGGGTATTTATTCCTTCTCCAGGAGGTATGGGCACCTATCATTATTTGGTGGCTTTATCCTTAGGACTTTATGGAATTCTTCAGGCAGATGCCTTCTCTTTTGCCAACATTGCATTTACGTGGGGACAATTTCTAGCGCTAATTCTATTTGGTACCGCGAGCCTGATCTGGACGTATGCTTTATCACCCAGGAAGTTGAAAGGCAAACATCCTGAATAAAAACAAATTACATTTTTAGATGAAACAAAATCTGGATCAAAAGATATTTCTCCTGGACGATTTAGTTCGCCAAAGAAAGATTTGGAAATATCATGAGGAGATTTGTGTTTTTACCAACGGTTGCTTTGACCTATTGCATGAAGGACATGTGCGATACTTACATGAAGCCAAATCCCTGGGCCATCGATTGATCATTGGACTCAACAGTGATGCCAGTGTCCGGAAACTCAAAGGTCCTACCCGTCCCATCAATTTTCAGGATAGTCGGGCTATTGTCTTAGCTGCACTGGAATCGGTGGATGCCGTCATTGTTTTCAATGAAGAAACCCCCATCCATTTAATCCAGCAATTGCTACCAGACATTCTGGTGAAAGGAGGAGACTGGTCAGTGGATCAAATCGTAGGTGCCCAAGAAGTTATCGAGCATGGTGGAAAAGTCTTTTCACTCAGTTTTCATAATGGTTTTTCAACTACACTTATCGAACAAAAATTAAAAACCGGTACATGACAAGCTTAAGAGAACTCATGACTCATCTGGAAGATCACGCACCTTTACATTTACAAGAGAGTTATGACAATTCTGGGTTGCTGTATGGTTCGCCGGACTGGCAAGTGACGGGTGTGCTGTGTTGTCTGGATGCTACGGAAGCCATTATCGAGGAAGCCAAAGAACGTAACTGCAATGTGGTGGTAAGCCATCATCCTATAGTTTTCAAAGGAATTCGTCAACTAAACCTGAGCCATTATGTGGACAAAGCCCTGGTGTATGCCATTAAGCATGACATTGCTTTGTATGCTATTCATACCAATCTGGACAATGTTTTGAAAAATGGGGTGAGCCAACAGATTGCAAACCGACTTCAACTAACAAACGTACGATTACTGGATCCAAAACCAGGAGATTGGGGAGCCGGCACCGGTATTCTCGGAGAAATGAAAACGCCAATGGCAATCCACGAATTTCTTCCCTGGTTAAAAATGCAAATGAACACCTCTTGTATACGTCATACTCAGCCTAATTCCAGACTCATTCAAAAACTGGCCATTACGGGAGGATCCGGTGCGCCCTGGATCCGCAAGGCGATTCAGGAGGGTGCAGACGCGTATATTACAGGCGATATTAAATACCATGAGTTTTTCGAAGCCAATGACGAAATAATGATTTGTGATGTCGGGCATTATGAAAGTGAACAATTTACCATAGAATTAATTGCACGGCTGATATCCGAAAAATTTAGTAATTTTGCAGCCCACTGTACTAAATTGAATACAAATCCAGTTCAATATTTTTGATTATGTCCAAATCCACCAGCCAATCAGAACTACCCATTGCTTTGAAACTCAAGCAATTATTTGAACTTCAGCAAATTGATTCCGAGATAGACAAATTGCACATCATCAAAGGGGAATTGCCAGTAGCGGTCAGTGACCTCGAAGATGAAATTGCCGGTTTAAATACGCGGATCAACAAATTGAATTCTTCGATTGCTGACATGGACCAGGATGCCGCCAATCATAAAGTCAATGTCAAGCAGGCGGAAGAAATGATCAAGAAATACGAAAAACAGCTAAATACGGTTAAAAATAACCGTGAATACGATGCATTGAACAAAGAAATTAACCTTCAGCGCCTCGAAATTCAGCTTTCAGAAAAGAAGGCTAAGGAAGTGGTCGAACAGGTAAAATTAAAGAAAGCCACGCTGGATTCTGTGGTGGAACGCCTAGACGCCAAACAAAAAGAACTGGAGGAGAAGAAAGAAGAACTCAATAAAATCATTGAAAAAACCGAAAAAGAAGAGCAGGCATTCGCTAAGAAATCTGAAAAAAACCGAAAAGTCATTGAGCTCCGCCTTTTAAATGCCTATGATAAAATCCGCAAACGTTACCGCAATGGCCTTGCTGTTGTGAGCATCAAAAGGAATGCTTGCGGGGGTTGTTTCAATCAAATTCCGCCCCAGGTTCAGCTGGAAATTGGCTTGCGTAAAAAAATTATTGCCTGTGAACATTGTGGTCGCGTGCTGGTAGATGACCAAATCACTGAAGTGGAAGGCTAAGATTTTTATTGTGCAAGGACATCCTAATTGGGTCACTGTCGTTGCCTGGATATTTTGGATTGGCACAGTTGCTGATTTATCTGCTCAACCACCAGATCCTTTCAATGAATCTTGTCATCGCATTTACGAAGAAATCCTCAAACTTAATTTCAGAGAAGCTAAAAGTCAACTCGAAATTTTTTCCAGGGACCACTTAAGTCCTGAAAGGAAGGGTGCTGTTTTGTTGCTCTACAATGAACTTGACTTTTATCAATTGTTTCTGACCGGTAGTTTTACTGAATTCTCTGCCAAAAAATCCAATCGGGAACAACGTATTAAAACACTCGGCAAACTAAAACTTGCAGAACCATGGCAAAAATTTATGCATGCGGAAATCAACCTACACTGGGCCATGATGCATGTTAAATTTGGGGAAGAAATAAAAGGTATTCAATTGCTCATCTCCGGCAAACAGTTGTTGGAGCAACTGGCCGAAGACTATCCGGAATTCTATTACTACAAAAAATCCTTGGGCATTTTGTTAGCTCTTCTGAGTACCATCCCCTCCGAATACCAATGGGCGGGAAAATTAGTGGGTCTGGATGGGGATATACGAGCGGGAAAGTCCATGCTTTTGGATTTCATAGAACAGGCCGAAAAAGATCAATCTGTTTTTTACCAGGAAGCCATTGCGGCCTATAGCTTTATTCGCTGCTATCTTGAAAACAAGCCGTTGGAAGGTTTTCAGTTTTGGGGCCATAAAATGCGTAAAACAGATTTAGCCCCTGTTCATGTTTGGACAGAAGCAAAACTCGCCTTCAAAGCCGGATACAATCAAAGTGCTGCCTTGATTTTACAAACTTTGCCACCCAGCGACCGCGACCGTCTGCCTGAATTATGGTTTTTACAAGGGTTGGCCAATCTCCAGAGCCTGGAGTTAGATCAGGCAGATCAAAATTTTACCCATTACTTAAAATTAGACGGCGGTAAAGATCATATCAAAGAAGTATGGCAAAAAAGAGCGTGGATTGCATTGTTAAAGGGCAATTTGCCCAATTACCATTTGTATCAGTCCAATTGCCTGACCTTGGGAGATAATATCGGAGAAGGCAATCAGCAAGCATATCTTGATGCGAAATCCGGCCATAAACCGGATACCCTTTTATTGAAAGCGAGATTACTTTGTGATGGAGGATTTGGGCTTAGGGCTTTACAAATCCTAAAGGATCAGGAGCCACTTTTTGCTCATGAATCCTCCCATTCATTGGAATACCATTATAGAATGGGGCGTATTTACCAATCGATCAACCAGCCTGAGCAAAGCCTTCTGTACTTTGCTAAAGTTCTTGAAACCCAACAAATCCAAAATTATTTGTTTGCTAATGCACAATTACAAAGTGGTCTTATACGGGAAGGATTATTCCAACGCAATCAGGCCCTAAAGGATTATGAGGCTGTGCTTAAATTAAGACCGGATCGCTATCAACGCTCCCTGCATCAAAAGGCCAAAGCAGGCATTTCAAGATTGCAATTAAAATAATTGCACAGTTTGCTTCATTCGGTTATTTTTGCAGCCCCATTTGGGCCTTATGTGGCGTGGTAGCTCAGCTGGTCAGAGCGTGCGATTCATAATCGCAAGGTCGAGAGTTCAAGCCTCTCCCACGCTACAATTTTTTTAAACCCCGACGGTTATTGTAGAGATTCATCTTATTTCTTGTCAATAACTTCACTCTCCAATTCAATAAATGGAAACTGTCCATTTTAATATTCAGATTAAATTTTTATCTGTTAAATTAAGGAAAAACAAGTTCTATCAAATCGCAAAGATCATATGGTTTATTTTTGCGATAAACTTTGCGCGACTCTGGGTTCCTTGATCTTGAATTTACCTTTCCAAAACCATTAGGCAATCTTCCGGAGTGTAATATTCGCCAAATAGTTTTTAGCATAGGTTTCTTGCATCAAATACTGCCCTGCCACCATAAGCGTAACAATACTGGGCGAAGGTGTCTCGAACAATATCATAAGAATCACATAGTGCTTCGTTTTTCAATTTAATCGATTAATTAACGTTGGCTATTACCTTATCACGGTAAATTTGCCACTAAATTTCTTACCTTTCAAAGTTCCACCGAACAGTATATATTCGCCTGGAGGCAGAGAATTTAAATTAACTTCAAATTTCGCTGATTGTAAAATACCAGATGTAATAAAATCGCCTTTTATACTGTAAATATTATAATAATAAAGCCCTATTTCAAATTTTTCAGAAAGTTGCAGGTAAATTGATGTAGTCGCAGGATTGGGAAAAATATTTATGCTAATTTCCTTACTTGCAACATCATTTGTAGAGACTAATGAGTCCAAACTGTATTTGATTAAAATTGCATCGGACGAGCCGTCGGTGGTGTCATTATAGATAATTGTGTTATTAAACTCAAGATGATCACTGCCAAAATTACATAATACATATAAATCCTTACCATTAGAGGTTAATTGCTTGTCATATTCATTCTTGGCACCTCCGTATGAAAAACCAGTAATGATCTCTCCGGTAGTTTCTAATATTTTGTGTACAGCTTAATACATGGAGAACAAAGTATAATTT
>CAZMSE010000012.1:0-94060 GCA_964568865.1 uncultured Saprospiraceae bacterium | reverse complement strand
AATTACATAAATTCAAAAATCACATCAATACTTAATAGGGCTGAGAAACCAATAAGAAGTATCACCACAGATAATGATCTGGCCTTTGCAAAACATCATCTTCTCAATGTAATTGTATATTTTGCAAATCCATATAGCTCACAAGAAAAAGGAAGTGTAGAAAATCGAATTGGACAATTAAGACGTTTTTTTCCAAAAAGAACTAACTTTGAAAAAATATCTGAAAGCAGAATCAAAGAAGTTGAACATTTACTCAATAACAGACCCTTGAAAATGTTTAACTATAAAACACCGAATGAGGTCTTTTTTAAAAATACTCTTGCATTAATAACTTGAATTCAGCAATATTTTATTGCTCATTTCATCATAAAGCAAAGTCCAATGAAAAATCCATTTTCATATTTCTTCACAGTGGGTAATTCCCCTTGCCCAATGTCAATAGGCTGATTAGGTTTTAGTCCTTTTGATAATTTTTCAGTATTATAATATGTTAAACCTCCGCTAAGCTGGAGCTGATTTTTTCTCCCTATAATTGCGCCCAAACCTAATATGTAAATCAATCCGTTTGTAGCTTCGTCATTTGAAAGTGAAGTCCCTATGCCAAGAGATAAGGAAGGCTTTATTAGTGATTTGGAATTCGTAGTAATATTCAGGGAAGAGTAAATGATGGGATTTAGTTTATTGAGTTGTTCAGATTTAATAACATCATTTTCAATATAGTATTTTTCAGGGATTTTTTGAAAGGTATTCAAAGCTAGACCAAAGGAGGTATTAAAATTAAATGCGCTAGATGATTGAAATGTGATTTCTTTCGATTGAATGCTATTCTTATCTGTTGATGCAAATTGAAAGGATGAAATTGAATCGGTTTCAAAGAGAGCAATTTGAATTGAAATATTTTCTGATTCTACGCCTATAGGAATGGTCTTTTCAAATGAATTAGATAACATCTCTAGATATTTAAGATACATTGATGTCATATTGACAGGCTCTTTACTAATGACTAAATTTTTTGCACTTTCTAGAAATATGGAAGTTTTATAAAGTTGCTTAAATGTTAAACTTAATTCAGATTCAATTTCTAAATATGTGGGAGTGTAAATAATGTTTTTATCTTGCTGTATATTATTGTAAGCAGCATTTATTAAATCTATTAATTTTAACGATTCAACTATTAATGTATTTATGCCAGCTATTTCTAAATTTAAATGAAATAATTCACTGGTGTTTATGGGTTTATTTTTGGAATTAACGGCATTTTCAAATGTAGAGAGAAAGAGTTGTTTTAAAATGGTAGGTGGTAGTTGCCGATTATAATGAATTGAATGATAATAAATGGAGCATTGATCTAGCATTTGCAGTATGGAGATTAATTGATTGATTTTAAAAATATTATCATTTAAAGTCCTACAATTTTCTATTAATTCTAAAAAATTGATATTTGAATTGTGAGATCCTGTAATATTACCTCGGCTCCCATGATCTGAATTAGTATTTGTTAAACTTGATAATAAATCTCCAAATAGGTTATTAGCTGTAAAACTTAAAGTTGGCCAATTGTTTATTGAATTATTCTGAGGCTCTGAATTTTCATTGCTATTGAAATGGGATCGTAATAAAGGAGATTCTGTTGTTTGGGATTTTGTTGTGACGTCAATCTTGGCTTGATAAATATAGTTATTATATTCAATTAAATGGAGTTGGATTGTTTCTCCTATCTTGGTTTTTCTGGCAGTTGTTTCTTTACCATTTTTTTGCATCCAAATGCTATCTTTAAATACATTATAATATATATGGAGATCTTGTGAGTATATTTTATTTGAATAGAATATTATTGTTAATAAAATAAAAGTTCGATGCATTTATATTGGATTAATGAGATAATTAATTGCGCTCTTGAAATTAGTTCGTTTTTTAATTATTCATTTTATGGTTTAATATTCAATATTTAGTTTATCCCACCTTTTTTTATTTCTCCGTAAGTTCTCAAAATTAATATCTTCTTTAATCTCAATTCTAGAATGTGATAATTTCTGAAGTCTCAATGCTTTTGTTAAATACTTAAAGGCTAAGCGATTTTTTGATTCAAGACTATATATGCAAGCAAGGTAGTAATATGGCTCAAATATGTTGCTGTCTGATTTAATTACCTCGTTTAGAACAACTTTGGCTAAATCGTAATTTTTTGCACAGAAATAGTAACTCCCTAAATTAGTTAGTGTATATATACTATTTGGCTCTATTTCGAGGCACTTGTTCAAATTATTTAAAGCTTCTTGCTTACGATTTGATTTAAGATATAGTTTAAATAAGTCTGAATAAGGCATAAAATTGGTGGGATTCAAATCGATGCACTTTTTAAGCATATTTTCTGCCTGAATGAAGTTTCCATTATTGGAGTAAATAATTCCCAGATAGTGATAATTGGGCAAAAATGTACTGTCAAGACTTATGGATTTATTAAAATATTCAATGGCCTCAGTATATTGTTTTTCTAAAAATGAAATTAATCCTTGGTTATGCATGGTAATGTGCTGAGTTGAGTCTAATTTGATTATTTTTTCATAAATTTCTCTTGCTTTGTCATATTGCCGACTATCTAAGTAGACATTTCCTAAATTATGTAATGCGTATATAAAATTTGAATCCTGCGAAAGGGCTTTAAGCAAATATTTTTGAGCTTCTTTAAAATTTCCTTTGAGATGATAATACCTTCCCATTCGATTTAAAATAAATATAGAGTTTGGGTCTATTGAAAGCGATTGATTTAGTATTTCGATGGGCTTGGCATCATCTCTAAAGATTTCTATGTAGATTTTGGAAATATCTGATATTGCATACATCCAGGTAGGTTCGATTTCAATTAATTTATTTGCGTAATATTCAAAAGAGTCTTTTTGATGAAGTAGATTTCCATAAACGGAGCTTAATTGCCAATAGCTCTCTGAAGAATTAGGATCATAATTTAATGCGGTTTTAAATAAGGAAACGCATTTGGTAGCTAAATCTTTATTTGGATTTTGGCTAGAAAGCGAGGATAAATAGCCTTCAAGAAAATATTTTCTGGAAAGAATTTTAGAATACATAAAGTAATTTTCACTTAGTAGGGCAAGAGCTTTCTCTAAATATTTTAGATATTGGTTATAACTATGAAGTTTTCTTTTTTTTGAAAGTGTAATTTCTTCCGGATTGGAAGCCATGATTTTGTTTATTGCAATTTGAACTTCATCTAGCAAAGATCTTGCATATTTTCTGTTAAGTTGAGTGTTATCAAATTGATCACTATAATTAGTGACTAATGCTTTGTAATAGTAATCTGCGCAACTATCTACTGGATAGAAGTATTGTTTATTTTTAAGGGCTTCATAAAATTTAGTAAGCATTAAGTTTGCAAGTGAATCTTGAATTTCATTGATTTTATTGCCCCTTGTGTGAAATCCGATTGTTGAGTTATGTATAGTTGAATCAGGATTATCATGAATAAAATTATTTTTATTTAATTTAAATAGAATTTCTTTTTTATCGCCAAAAACACTTGGATATTGGGGAATATTATTCGCTAATGGAACCTTTTCGCCAAGATAATTCTCGATTTCAGATACAGCAATTTTATCATCTTTGTTGTAATCTGCTTTTCCGTAAAGTCCTTCTAATAGATAATAGCTAAAAATACCTCTACCACCACCATACTTTGCACTTTCCCAACTGTTTTCATAATCTTGGCAACTAAGAATTCTTATTTCTCGAGCATTGCTATATAACCTTTTGGATTTTGAAGATATTTCATGATCAGCGATGGGAGTATTATATTTACCTGCATGGCACATGTCCAAAATGATTAAAACCCTCATTTTTTTGTCTATAACTAATCTTTTGGTTAAATCATCAACTTCATTCAATTTTATTGTACCTCCTATAAATATTCCCTTCTTGGGTGCATTATAACAAACTAGAAATCCTGGATTAGAACGAAGTTTATCTGAATAGTCGCCATGACCTGCAAAATATATGATTAATTCATCTCCAATTTTAAACTTTTCATCAAGCGAAAATAATTCCAAGGAAATATTATCTGCCGTTGCCTCATTATTTTTTAGTAAAATGATGTTCTCTTTTTTAATAGCGGGGCTAATATCTGAAATAAGGTACTCATAGAAAAACTGTGCATCTCTATCTGCAAAACTTAAATCTTTGTATTCCAAATAGTCGGAAATGCCAATGACAATGGCATAAATATTATTGCTTTGAGAGGGACTGATTTTACCGTATTGAATTGAGTCAATGTGATTTTGAGAATAGATGTTTTGAGACAGTATGATTGATGCAATAATGTGGAGAATATATAGTATAATTGATTTCATATTACCTTATTAGTATGGTTAATGTAAAGTAATAGTGCAACTAAGGGAAGTAAATATTTAAATTAAAATTTGGTAAGTTGTTATAAAATGTGGTAATAGGAATTATTCTCCAGACATCCACCTTTTTAATTCCTCTCCCCCTCTTCTGGAAGCTGATAATGGTTCTGCCCAATTGTGTAGCTGCAGTGATTTGGTTTGATGCGTATAGGACTTTAGGTAGTTTAAATTGACCAATAAACTTTGGCTGATCGAAAAAAAGTTTTTGTGCTGAGAGAGCAGGTCTTTAAAATACCCCAGGTGTCGTGAGGATAAAATAGGTACAGATTGATGAGTATGAAAAATTTTTGTTACTTGCCCCTCATGTGAGGATTGAAGGAATAAAATATGTTCCAGTTCAATGACCTCAATTTCTCCACGAATTTTAGGTATGCGAAGTTTATTTTTTTGAAAGGTTCGGATGGGGATTTTATTGTCGTCAATTTGCTGGATCAGATTATATTGATGGATAGCCTGATCAATGCTGATCTGAAGTTTTCGGCGATCTATGGGTTTTGTGATGTATCGGAGTGGATAATATTCAAAGGCTTTTAAAATTCTTTCTGAATCTACATAAGCTGAAATAAAAATGATAAGCTTGGGACAAAATAACCCATTGCTGTGCATTTGATCCAAAAGTTGATAAGCATCGTGGCTTCCCAGGTTGATATCCAAAAGTAAAAGGTCCGGTTTAATTATGGGGATTTGCTTCAATGCGGCAGAATAGGATTCTGAATATCCGGCCATTGATAATTGTGGGAAATCTTCTGACAAATATTTTTGAATCAACTCCCGGGGATCACTCTGGTCTTCAACTATAAAATAGTTCATGCCTGTATTTTAGGATAGCTTATACTCACATTAGTACCCTTGTCATCACTAAAAACATTACAATCTACTTCAATGCCCATAGATTTCAATAATGCAATCCGCTGTCTTACAATCTGAGCTCCTGACTCTTCCATTTTGCGTTCGCGATGAGGTCTTAATTTTTTGACCTGCTCGATGCCGATGCCATCATCTTCAATATTAATAATTAAATTTTTATCCGTTTCAAGTATTGTGATTTCGATATGACCTTTTCTCGATTCCCGACTGTCGATTCCCCACACAACAGCGTTTTCAACATAAGGTTGTAAAATCAAAGGTGGCACCAGCCATTCTGTAGGATCAAATTCATTGGGCATGTTAAAATCCCATTTAAGGCATCCATTATGCAATACGTTTTGCATTTCTAAGAATAAACGTATGATTTCCAGTTCATCACTTAAACGGATCAATCCCCCCTGTTCATTACTGTTGATGCTTCCTAAAAATTTGCGAAGAAAATCTGCTACCTGAAGCAATTTTTCATTTGCTTTTTCAGTATCCTGAAAGCTGACCGAATTCTGTATGCTGGTTAAGAAATTGCTCATGAAGTGAGGATTGATCTGAGCCGTCAACATTCTTGCCTGATGATATTTGGTTTCCTGTTGAAGTAAATTAATTTTTTTCTTACTCATTTGAAAGCGGTATAAATAATAAGTAAGACCAATGATGAAAATTAATAATAAACCAAAAAGCAATATAGGAAACCAGGGTTCCTCCCAAAAATTTTGATCTACTGTAAAGCTTAATAAAGCATATTTGCCTTTATGATTATTTTGAATGACATCCCAATTCATTTCCAATTCAAGTATGTAATGTCCGGATGCAAGTTCCGGCAGGAAGAAATATTGATAAGAAAACCAATCAGACCATTCTGTTTTGTCTTTAATCCGATATCTGAAGGTGCAATCGACCGGTCTGTTGGTGCCAATGACATCAAATTCAACGCTGATTCCTTTGCCGGTATGAATGATATTATTTGTGTTTGTAAAGGGGATATGAGAACTATTTAATTTGGTGAATTGAATGCGAAGCGCCTCTCCTTCATGCCATAAGGATTCCAAGGGTATTACACACAATCTATCAAATGCGCCTGTCCAATAGTTATTTCTGGAATCTAAAAATGCCGCATTTTGATCCGGCATCATCCCCGGATAGCCATTATTGAAATTGAATTCCCGGTATTGCGTTTTATCTCTCAGATTCCAGGCGGTAATACCCTTATTGTGACTAATTAATAAAAGGCTGTCTTTGTAATTTATTAAACTGCTTATGATGTTATTTTTTAAAATTTGTAAGGCCAGGGTATATGAATGTGAAACAAGACTGAATTCCCAAACTCCATTGTAAGTACCTATGTAAATGCTCGTATCACTTGCTTTGCATATCGATAAAATCCCTTTAGCTATCGCCTGTTCATTTGAAAAATATTGAAACTTCTTTTGATGGATATCACATCGTATCAATCCTTTTCTGGAACCTGCCCATATGATTCCATTTTCCTCCTCAAATAGACAAAGCGTATGAAAGCTTGAAAAGTCAGTATGGTCCCATTTCAAAAATTCCAGCTCCCGGGTATTAGGTTCATAGGTAAAAAATCCACCTCTTTGTGCTCCTAATAATTTATGGAGTCGTTTAGACCAGCTCAGGTAAAGGGATGCCGTGAATTCTTGGTTTTCTTTCGATAGTATCGGTATGGCTTGCAATTCTTTTTGGTGCAATTCATAAATTTCGTTTTCCCTGTAAATAAAAACGCGACCGGTCGGGTCTAAAGCCGGATGAAAATACCATCGATCTTTTGTACTGATTTTTTCAATGCGACCATCTGGTTTGATTGCAAACAAACCATTTAAAAAATCGCCCACGATCATATTTTGATGGCTATCTTCTGTTAGAGCCCACGGAAAAGGAATGCTATCTCTATTATAAAATTGAAATCCTACCTTGGGAATTTTTACTAAACCACGTTCAGTGCCCAGCCAATAATTATAGGAATCTATCCATAGGGAAGTCATGTCGGGCTTTCCTCTTGCATTTTTAAACAAAGAATGCAAATTTGAATTTTTGTTATTTAAGCCATTCAGGGCATTCCAAAAGAATGGTTCCCCACCAACATTTGGTGTATATGTATATTCACCTATTTCGAACAAAACAGGTATTTGTGCAATAAGGCTGTCTTTCAAATCGTAAATCAAAGCCATTCCATCTTTAAACTCACGATAAACCTGCGTCCTCAATCTGGGATAGGCACCTAGTTCGTCGGGCTTCAAATTTTTATAAATTTTGACCGTATCATTTTCATAGATTCCAATTGAAAAACTGTTCACGAAAACCGTATAAAATTTTCGGGTAAAAGGATCGTAAAAAATATTACGCAAGGGTTTACCGCATAGATTTACGAAATTTCTTTTATAAAATGTTCCGTGGTA
Organism: uncultured Saprospiraceae bacterium; assembly: GCA_964568865.1. GTDB lineage: Bacteria > Bacteroidota > Bacteroidia > Chitinophagales > Saprospiraceae > Vicinibacter. The sequence goes on along the minus strand of CAZMSE010000012.1, from coordinate 86,367 downwards.
AAAAATGTTAAGTTCGCTATTGCTGTTAATGTAAAAGAAACTATCCCTGTAAAAAGCCGATCCACTTGCATCATGAAGTGCGGATGAAAATTTAAAGGCTTTCCATTCTGCTCCATTGTAGATGGAAAGTCCATCTTTGGCGACAGCCCAAATACAATGACTGCTATCTTCATAAATCTGTTGGACATCACCATAAATTCCCAATTGGGCAACATCAAAGTTTTCAAACGATTTTCCGTTGAATCGCGAAATACCGCCTTTGGTACCAATCCACAAATAGTTGCGGGAATCTTTAAAGAGGGTCGTTATCTGAGGATGGATGAGGCCTTCGTGGGTCGAGTAGTTTTTGGAATAGGGAGACTGGGCGCAGAGTATATTGTATAATACACTTATAAGGAATGTCCATGTAATGATATTGGACTTCATGATTTTTTCGGACAATTCAAAAGTGTCATCGAATTAATGTTATGGAGCCCTTTTTTATTTTTGAAGTGCCTGTTATACATTTGTATTCAATGAGGTAAATATAAGTATCAGGATTTGCATTTTGTCCATCAAAAGTTCCATCCCATCCCTCTCCTGGCTGAGTTGATTGAAAAACAAGATTGCCCCACCGGTTGAATATTTTCATGCTACTCAAGCTTGAATTTATCTCAGGATAGATAAACTCATCGTTTACCCCATCTCCATTGGGTGTAAAAACATTTGGAATTTGGATCTCACAAATGCTATCGCATTGATTTGAATGATCACGGGTGATGGTTACATTTAAAATACTGTCGCATCCATTTGCACTTTCCAAAACAAGTGAATATCTCCCCTCTGTTTTGAGGACGGTATTTCCCAAATGGAAGCTATCTTTTCCGCAAAGGAACTTACTTAATTCCGTTGTGATCATTTCATTTATTTTCAGCTTTGTCAATAGGACACTATCGCAGCCAAAGTTTGTTTTAAAAGTATCTAAATAGATTCCTGTGTTTTTATAAATATTTTTGCCTATAGTTATGGACTCACCAAAACACAATATAATGCTATCCTGATGAAAAGAGGGGTCACTTTGGTCGACAACTTCAAAGTAGTAATCAATATTTTTACATTTTAAACTATCTGTAATGTTGATATGATTTTTTCCATGAGCAAGTTTAACAAAATAGCCATGACTTTGTACTATTGAATCATTTAGTGTAAAAACGTAAGGAGGAATCGACCCGTTTGCATGCAAATGAATGTAAGCAGTGGTGTCGAAACAGTTTAAGAATAACTGGCTGCTGTCAATTTGAAATTGAAGAGGCGCAACTTTTTCGAGTATGGTTAATTGGACTAAAACTTGACATTTGCTCGAATCTAATATCGCAAAAGTATAACTTCCTGACGGTAGGGAATCAAAAACATTATGGGTTTGAAATGATCCGCCATTTTTATTATATTGGTAGGGCGGAGTACCATCCAGACCTGTTAGAACTATTCGCCCCAATGCATTGCAATCCGTATGATTGATCTGGAGCAAACTGTCGCGAAGGGGTTTAGGTACTTGAAAGGAGAAACCGATAGTGGTATCTGGACAGTTTGATTTAATATCTAATTGATATGTACCAGGGGGTAAATTTTCAAAAAATGTATCATTAGGACTTGTTTGATTGGGATTTGGAGAAATGTGATATGTAAAATTGGATTTAAGTCCAAAGATAGGCCGTACGTTTAGACTTCCTGTCTGGCAATTAAAATTTTGTCTAAAAGTAAAATGGGGCAAGAGTTCGACACATGATTTTGGATTATTAAGATTCTGGCAATCTTTAAAGTCCTCTTCATAAAGTAACTGATTGTCCATGTTTTTGATTTTGATCCAATCAATGGCGCCAGAACCACGAAAGGCCAAAACTAATTTATTGATATTACAGATGGGTTCTTCATGAGCAAATGCAAATGTGACAGTATCGTTTGCAATAAAGGAAACGCTATCGGTAGTAATTCTTAATGTAATGATGTTCCATTCGTTGAAATTCATAACAAACTCAGAACGATTGCGATGAATAATATTGCCTGAAACAATACTCGTGAAACTTTGTGCCCATTTTTCACCCATGAGAGTCAAACTTATTGTTTTGTTTTCTCCTATGATATTCATTCCAAAATCATATGCTGGACGACCCCCAATGGATGCACTATTTATAATGCGCGATTGGAAAATAAATTCATTTCCAGTACAAATGGTATCGCATAGCTCAAATTGAGTCCAATAATCTGATACATTCGATAGCGTTGGATCAATTCGCATTTCACCATTTTTCACCATATCGCAAATGAGTTCCGGGGGTTCAATGTATGAATTTCCTCTGAGTACTACTCCCTGCCAACCTGGTATACAATCAGTGGAGGTGTAAATGAACTGGCTATACGTTACTATCACATTGCAAATGAGGAATAGCAGAAGTATATATTTTTTGGCATTTTGGATTTTCATTTTAGAAATTATTTTTCATTACGCGAGCAAGAATGAATCATCATAGATATCCTAAGATTATTGTCGATTTGCCAATTTTATGAAACAAATTCATTTAAAGCATAGACTCTGGCATAAATGGTCATTTTAAACAAAATCCGGTAAGTAAACGATTAGAATTGGCGGACGTGCTAGCGCTTAATTATTATTTTACTTGAGCCCGAACCAAATTTTTTTTCAATAATTATGCCTAACTGTCAAAATATGATTTTTGGGAAATCAAGCTTGTTATGGATCTTGTTTTTATATTCGGATACGGATTTGAACACTCTTTTATATTTCAGGGAAGTACATCCAAAATTGAGCAACAGCCCAATCTTAAAGCCAAAAGCTTCGATGTAGTTGATCGCTTGTGCCATATGCGCTGGTTCCAGATGAGTGGTTGCCTTGATTTCAACTATAATATGATCTTCAACAAGAAAATCAACTCTTCTTGAACCAATGTTGAATCCTTTGTAAAATATATCGATTTCTTTTTCACGCATAACACTCAATCCTACAACATCAAATTCAATAGCTAATGCACGTTGATAAATTTTTTCCTGAAATCCATTCCCCAGGATTCTATGAACAGCCATAGCACAGCCAATGATTTTGTACGTTATTTCAGAATCAAGGGTAAGATATTGAATGGGGTGTGGCATTTTATCAAGTATTCCAAAATCAAATGTAGTTTATGGATTTTTGGTGTACTATAATACTTATTCGGGCACAGAAGTAATTTATTTGTAGTGGTGGTGGAGTGATTGAGTAGGAGCCATAGCAGCACCTGTCTTGACAGGATTTAACGGATTATGACAGGATTAACCTGATTTGTGGATGCGCAGGAATTAATTCTAATAAATATAATTGCTTCCTAATCCTGTAAATCCTATCATCCGTTAAATCCTGTCCAGACTTTTCCTTCATGCAAATTTTATTGGTATAATCTGTGCAGGCCTATCTTCTATTCCTTTATAAATTTATAGACATCCTTAAATCTATCGCAACTCAATTTTATAAAGTAAGTGCCATTAGAAAGAGATTCTATTAGAATGTTTGCTTTGTCTTTGAATAAGCCATTTAACAATTCCCGACCATGGATATCTGTTATTTTGTAAGTAACAGTTTGGCTAGTGAAAGCTGAGTTGACATTCAAATATTTATTTGCAGGATTGGGCAATACAGTAAAAGCGGATTGGCCTGATAGCTTAGTGTCTCCTGAAACGATTACCTCGATTTTGTTGGAGGTGTCCGAAGTACATTGATGGTCTGTGACAAGTGTGTAGTATGTTCCATTTAATGATGGTGTATAATCTTGCTGCGTAGCTCCGGAGATCGGCCCGTTTTGATTGTGCCATTGATTTCCGGTAGCAGAAGTTGAATGGAGTACATTTCCATTTAAGCTTATTACAGGGGTTGTTGGCTTGCCGTAAATGGTAAAGGATTGCTCCGGGGCCCAGGCACTGGCACTTTGGGCCTGATCTACGGCTTTTACGCTCCAGTAGTAGGTGCCGGGTTTTAAGTTATTTATCCTGTATTTGTTATTGATTATATTGTTTTTATTTAATGGCGAGACCACATCAGATACGCCAGGAGATCTTCCAACGAATATTTCATAAATCAGTGTGGCTTGAGCTGAGTGATCGTCTGTGGATGGATTCCATGTTAGGTCAACTTCGTTGCAGGAAGTAGAAGATTTTAGTTGGTTGGGTATTGAGGGTGGTGTGTTTTCATATAAGTTGCAATTTTTATACATTCTATTGGCTTGTTCGTAATGGCCTTCGCGAATTACATCCAGTTTGCCGTCATTGTTGTAGTCTGTGAATGCAATGAATTTTCCTTGCCATGTTCTAAAACCCCAACCCGGCTTAAATTGGCCTTCATTTGCTATTTGATATCCTTCAATGGTTTCAATATCAGCGAAGTCAGCGGGAAGATAGGCATCAATTGAAAAGAAATTATCCTGGCCATCGTTTCGCAAAATTCTTGGTGCAGATCGATATATTACAGACGGTGTTCCTCCACCGGTTCCTCCAACAGCCCACTGAGCTCCAGGAACCCCAAGGATTAAAATGTCCAAATCTCCGTCATTGTCATAATCCCCCCAATCGAGTGAACTGTTTGCATAAGTAACCCATTTTTCATAACTGATCTGTTTTACATACCTAATTCCTTGTTGATTTTTAAAGATGTCCAAAGTTGCTGCAGGTCGTGCATCTACACTTAGAATTCCACCAGGATAAGTAATAGAAATTTCTGCACGATTGCCGGTAATGGCTATATCAAGCCAACCATCATTGTCGTAATCTCCGAATTTGGCACATCCATTGTCCACATCTGTGAAACGCATTCCGGTTTCAACCAAATTTCCATTGTCATTGCGATACAATAAAGTATTGCGTATGGTTCCATCATGACCAGTGAGAAGAACATCTGCATCTCCATCTTTATCGTAATCGCCCACACTACAAGAACTATTTCTTAATAAGGGTAAATTATTGGGCCATTCTGTGAATTCTTCATTTAATACAGTATATATTTTACTGACTATGGTATTCCCATTTCCTTCTCCTCCAAGAAGTATTTCAATACTTCCATTCTGATCAAGGTCAATACTTTCTATATATCCTTCTTTGATTCCCGGGATTTGAATATTCATAAGCTCAAAATTTCCCTTATTGTTTTTATAAACAAAGCTTCGACAAGTTGAATCCTTGATTTGATAACCGCTTATGATGAAATCATTCCACCCATCATTGTTAAAGTCAAGCCAGCTTGCAGAGGAGAGGCTTAATCGGGGAAGTTGGAGATTTATAAGTTCAAAAGAATCATTGCCTATATACCGATAGAGAGAGGATGAATCAAAACCCGTTACGAGCATATCCTTAAATCCGTCATTATCATAATCAGCCATTTTAATATTTCCCTTGTAATTGAAGAAAAAGAATTGTTTCAATTCATGGAACAACTGTACTTTAAAATATCTGGAAATAAATTGATTTTTTTGACATTTTTCATCATTCAAGACTGCAGTGATCTGATTAAAGCCTTCATAGTTGTAATATACTTCATATGGCCCCGCGCCTTCACCCGACAAGACCCTTCCTTCACCAAAATCCCAAACCAATTTATCAGACAACTCTTGTTCACCAATAAATTTTACAATGACATTAGATGGTGAATTCTTAGATTGTTCAACATGGATATCATATGGGTTTAAACTCAGAGGTGAGTCGATTCTTTGGAATGATTTAAATGCTTTATTTCGGGTGAATTGGCGTGCTGCTCGAACCCAGAAATCTTTACTTTTCCGAGTGAAAGAGTTATTGTAATATGCTTGTTCAGAATCCAGTTCGGTTGATGACCAATGATACAAAATGCTTAAAATATATTTCTCTTCAGTCACAATGGGAGTATTCGGGTTTTTTTGAATTTCATATATTCTGTCCAAATCTCCTTTAGAAGGCAGAAACCAATCATCAAAACCATTTAAGTTTAATGTGTCACATACAAAAGCAGCATTTGCTAGATTGCCACATTTCTTTAGTATTTCCTTTGTATTTGTTAGGCCTGAACCGATATGATTATTTCTTGCTTCAGGTATGGCAACATTCAAACAACCAAATGTGGTATATGCATGGTTTCCATAAAAAGAAGGATCTGTCTTGCCATTTTTAAATGGTGCAAATACAAGACCAATACTGTCATCATTGTAAAAAAGTAGTCCTCCTTGATAATGGTCAGCAGGATGCAGTTCTCTCAGCTTATTTGTAATTCTGTGTTTGATTTGCCTGGTGTAATAGGTGCATGAATCGCCTTGGTAAGTTATTTTGGCTCTATAGAATTTCTGACTGTCAGAGGTGTTAGAGTAAATAAATTCGAGTAATGGGTTTGTTGCATTCTGAATGTTATTCCACGGGCTAGTCGTATGATTTCGTTCTTGCCACTGAATATTAAAATTTAAGCTGTCTTCATATATGAGTTGTGCAGTATCTCCAACTACATAACCATAAGTAAAATCCTGCCCTATTAATCTGAATGAAATTGAAACAATCTGTAAGATTATTAGATGAGATATTATCGGCCTCATTGTATTTTGATTTATTAAATTATTTTCTACTTTGTTATGGAATGACTAAGACTAAAAATTCTTAATCAAGATTCTCATTATAGGTTGAAAGTATATCATTTATGAATTTAAACAGCTTTTAAAGAAAATATGGTTTAAAACATTAAAATTTGGTTTTAGCTTTAGTAATAAAGTATGATTTCCCGAAACCAACATTTATTAAAGGATTAAACTTATGTCATGATTCGAAGGTTTGGAGAACAGAACATATGATAGAGGTAGAGTCCTGTTCACCCATAAATCCTTTGCAACTTGTCCTGATTTATAGATTTGAGTATCAGATTAAATTTTAGAATTAAATCCTGCCAATCTATAAATACATTAAATCCTGTCCAAGGTTCCATCATTTCCCCTTACTTTTGTCCTTCCGAATTTTAAACATCCAATCAATTCATTATCATGCGTTTATATTTTGTCTTTTTTTGCTTTTTCACTAATTTGATTTGCATCTCCGCACAATCACTCAAAACGCCATTTGAAAAAAACAATAACCAAACAAGTACTTTCGAAGAGTGTATTCAATTTTATAAAGCCCTTGAAAAAAAATCCGGATTTGTTAAAGTCATAGAAGCAGGACCATCAGATGTTTCCCTCCCCATTTATACGGTTGTATTGAGTGGTAAAAAGCACTTTACTCCTGAAAAAATCAGAAAAGCGGGTAAAGCCATTTTGATGATTAACAATGGCATACATCCTGGAGAGCCGGACGGTATTGAAGCTGGAATGTTGTTTGCCCGGGATCTTGCACTAGACCAAACCATGAGCAGGCTGCTAGATTCTGTGACGGTGGTCATCATTCCGGTCTACAATGTTGGTGGAAGTTTAAATCGTACACGATGGACAAGGGTAAACCAAAACGGTCCGGATGAATATGGTTTTCGTGGCAATGCACAAAACCTGGACCTTAACCGGGATTTTATCAAATGCGACAGCCGTAATGCAAAGACTTTTACCGAATGTTTCCAATATTGGAATCCCGATGTCTTTTTGGAAACGCATACGACGAATGGTGCAGATTATCCATACCTGATGACTTTGATTTCCAGTCAACGGCATAAGTTGCAGATCGAATTGGGCAATTACATGTATAAGCATTTTATTCCTTCGTGGATCAGATCTATGCACGAATGGAATTTAGAGGTCATACCTTATGTAAATGCAGATGGGGATCCGGCGAAGGGTATATTTGAAATGTTAGATTCACCTCGGTTTTCCACCGGATATGCTGCCCTGTTTCATTGTATGGGATTTATGGCAGAAGCCCATATGTTGAAACCATTTTCAGCAAGGGTTGCTTCCCATAAATTGTTGATGCAACATTTGACGCTGACCCTTCACAAACGGAAAACTGAAGTCTTGCAGGCGCGTAAAGAAGCCATTCTCGGTGCAATGAGTAAAAGAACCATGGATATAAGATGGGAGATCGATAAAACAAGGGCGGACAGCATACTTTATAAAGGTTACTTACAGGAAAAAAGCATCAGCAAAGTCACTGGCTTGGAAAAAATTCAATACAACACATCAAAAGGATATTCCAAAAAAATACCATTTTACAATGTTTATCAGCCTGTGGTTACGGTTCAAAAACCTATAGCGTATATTATTCCAGCAGCCTACGAAGCCGTCGTGGAGCGCCTTAAACTGAACGGGATAGACATGAAACCTTTACCAAGAGATACTTTTTTGGATGCCAGTTATTATAAAATTATGGACTATGGTTCAGTCGCCAAACCTTATGAACAACATTACCTGCACTCATCCGTAAAGCTTGAAACGGTCAAGAAAAAACGACTTTACCTCAAAGGAGATTTCATCATTCATACGAATCAACCATCTGTTCGTTACATCGTTGAAACCCTTGAACCAGAAGCACACGATTCTTTTTTTGCATGGAATTTTTTTGACGCCATTTTGCAACGGAAAGAGTATTACAGTGATTACCTGTTTGAACCTTTGGCAGAAACCCTATTGATGAATGACCCAACGTTACGCGAAGCATTTGAACAAAAGAAAAAAGAAGACCCGGAATTTGTAAAAAATTCTCATGCCATGTTGGATTTCTTATATGATCGATCGGCCTATGCTGAACCCGGGTACCGGATTTATCCGGTTGCTAGGATATTGGAGGATTGAAGTAAAGCATGGCGTAAAATTCATTTACAAAAAGTTCGATCATCACACTGAATAACTAAGGGATAAGTTCAAATGTCATGGGGTTTAATCATTTATACATTCAAAATTAAGTAACGCTTTGATACTTTGACATCCATAGCCATTTAACCGGTCAAAGCTATCCACCAAAGTTCACTGACCACCTTTCCCCTTCCAGGTAACCGGATGGGTTGATGTTTCCCGAAATCATGGCCTTTTGGATTGAAAAAACCCACAGACTGCCGGAATCGTCAAAGTAATGCCACTTTGCCCGACAGCTTTTTTATCTTTGCGGTTTAAATTAGTGTATGGGTCGGATTTTTGAAGTCAGAAAGCATAAAATGTTTGCGCGATATGCTAAAATGAGTAAGCAATTCGCAAGAATCAGTAAGGAGGTCTTCATGGCGGTAAAAGCCTCAGGTCCTAATCCGGAGAGCAATCCGCGATTGAGGGCAGCTTTCCAGAATGCCCGTTCCTGCAATATGCCCAAAGATCGTCTTGAAGCTGCCATCAAAAAGGCAACTTCCAAAGATGAGAAGGATCTTGAATTGAATACTTATGAGGGTTATGCACCTTATGGAATCGCCGTTTTGGTCGAAACGGCAACTGACAACCCAACGCGCACGGTGGCTAACATACGTTCTTATTTTAACAAATATGGTGGTAGCCTTGGCACTTCCGGTAGCGTAGACTATCTGTTTGAACACAAATGCAATTTCAGGATCAAGAAACCCTCAACCTTAGACATGGATATGCTTGAGTTGGATCTCATCGATGCTGGTTGTGAAGAATTGAATGAAGATGGAGAAGAAATCGTGGTTTATGGCAATTTTGACAGTTTTGGTAAACTCCAGGACTATTTTGAAAAAAATGAACTGGAAATCATTTCTTCAGGGTTTGACCGGATCCCTACCATGACAAAAAAATTGACTTCAGAGCAAGAAGAGGAAGTCAATAAACTGTTAGACAAAATTGAAGAAGACGAAGATGTGCAAAATGTTTTCAGCACTATGGAATAAATCCTCAAGCAAGCATGCCTCATTCTTCCCAAAAATGGATTGACCAACTGCTTCACAATACACGACTGCACCGGATCGTCCTGCTGGTTCTTCCATTCATCCTGTATTGCAACACACTGGGACATAATTTTGTCCTCGATGACGGAATCGTCATTACTGAAAACAACTATGTTAAAAAAGGATTGGAGGGGATATGGGATCTCCTTACCAGAGATTCATTCCATGGTTTTTTTCAAAAGGAGGGAAAAGAAAAACTAGTGGCTGGTGGACGTTACAGACCTCTTAGCCTCATCGTATTCGCATTAACCTTTCAAATTTTCGGTAGTTCGGCATTTATCTTCCATTTGTTGTCCATCTTAAGCTATACACTGCTGGGACTGGTTATGTATCGCGTATTGGCTAAATTATTAGCCGTTCGCTGGCCTGAGCAAAATGTCGGTTTTGCCTTTTTGATCAGCATACTATTTATTGCACATCCCATTCATACAGAATGCGTTGCCAACATAAAAGGCATGGATGAAACTTTGGCTCTCTTATTTAGTCTGCTCTCTCTGGGTTTTTTCATTGATTATGGCGTACGGCCCCAATGGCAAATTGCAGCAGGCAGCGGAGTATGTTTATTGTTGGCATTGCTGTCAAAGGAAAATGCCATTTCCTATTTGGTGCTCATTCCTTTAGCAGGTCTTTGGTTGCAACGAATGAGTCTGACGGACCTTTTGAAGCCCCTCGGATATCTCGCTTTGGCAACGCTCATTTTTTTAGCCTTGCGTGCCAATACGCTTGGGTGGAATCCATTTTCTAAACCTTCGACAGAGCTTATGAACAATCCGTTTATTAAATTGGTAGGTGATCAAAAAGTACCTATGAATTTTAATGAACGCTTTGGAATCATCAGCCACTGCCTATATGAATATTTAAGACTCATGTTTTGGCCACATCCACTCACGCACGATTATTATCCGAAGCACATCCCCATGTTGGGTTTAGGAGCCTGGAAATCCATCTTTGGTATAGTGGCATATTGTCTATTAATTGTTTTGACATGGATCAACAAAAACAGGTATGCGGAATATAGTTTTTCCATCGCTGCATTTCTAGTTCCCCTTTTCCTGGTGTCCAATATTTTGTTTCCCGTAGGGACGAATATGGGTGAGCGATTTTTATTTATGCCTTCCCTGGGATTTTCAATAGCGTCTGTATTTTTAATGCATCGTGTATTCAAAGGCCAATGGAACCGCATTTTTTATGCTTGCATTCCTCTGGTATTGGTGTATAGTGTGCTTACCATTTTGCGCAACCCCGTTTGGTCGGATAACGAAACATTATTTACCCGGGATGCAAAGGTTTCCGTCAACAGTGCAAAAATTCACAATGGAATCGCTGGAGTTTTGTTGGAAAAATTACCTGCAATTAAAGATTCTGTAGCCATTCGAAGTATTCTTCAAAAATCCAGATCAGAATTAGAGAAGGCCTTAAAAATTCATCCTGCTTACATGGAAGCCCAACTTCAAATGGGGAATATTTTTTATCACGAAAAAAATTATTTAAAGGCCATTGATCATTACAACTTGATTCTAAAAAATATTCCTGAAGATGACGACGCATTTAACAATTTACAGCTAGCACTGCGAGAACGCGGTCGACAACTGGGTGAGTCAGGAAAAATTGGGGAAGCAAAAGATTTTATTCAAAAATCTTTAGGCATGAAACCCAATGATGCGGAATCGGTATTGCTCATGGGGGTAGCAGAAGGTAGCACAGGCAATAATGTTGAGGCGATACGGTGGTTTCAAAAAGCCGTCGAACTCAATGCTAAAAATCCACAGGCCTATTTGAATCTGGGCATTGCCTATCAAAATACCGGTGATCGCGTGCGAGCGGATTCCGTCTTTGCCTTAGCGAAATCTTTAGATCCAGAAATTCTCAAAAAGAACGGATTGGAATATAAATGAGAAGACTGCTGTTGATCATCGCCTGGTTTATTTTGGAAGTGAATACTTCCTTTTCTCAGCATACCGGTGAGCAACATTGGCTGGACAGTATGTTAACGGTCATGAGTCCTCAGCAAAAGATTGGCCAAATGTTTATCATTCGGTCATTTTCCAATGATCAGGAAAATCATGTCCAATCAGTGGTTAACACCATCCAAAAATTTCAGGTTGGAGGAGTATGTTATTTTAAAGGAACTTCAAACCATTTACAAAAGAGAATTCAACAATACCGTCAGGCAAGTACCATTCCATTGATCAATAGCATGGATGCCGAATGGGGAGGGGGAATGCGATTGACGGATATCCGAAAATACCCCAAACAGTTTTGCCTGGGCTCATTGACAGACAACCGGAAAATATATTATTTGGCAAAAGCTATGGGCCAACAACTGAGGCAATTGGGAATCCACATGAATTTTGCGCCTGTAGTGGATATCAATAACAACCTACAGAATCCCGTGATTAACGAACGTTCGTTTGGATCTGACAGGGTATTGGTTACTAAAAAAAGTTTTGCCTTCCTTCAGGGTTTGCAGGATGGTGGTGTGCTCGCTTGTCTGAAGCATTTTCCGGGTCATGGGGACACGGATATAGATTCGCACAGTGATCTACCTGAATTAAGTTTCAGCCGTAAGCGATTGGACAGTATGGAACTGTTTCCCTACCAAGCATTGTTGCCCCATCATCCAGCAGCCGTTATGGTGGGCCATCTCCACATACCTGTCCTCGACACCCAGCCAAATTTGCCGGCAACCTTGTCCAATTCCATTACACATTACCTTCTCAGAGATTCATTTAATTACCGTGGTCTGATTATTACAGATGCATTGGAGATGTCGGGTGTTACCAAGAATTTTTCAGATGGTGATATTGCCGTCAAAGCGATTCAAGCGGGTAATGACATGTTACTGCTTAGTCAAAACCTGGAACAGGCTACTCAGGCCATTCAGGACGCCATTTTCAAAGGGGAATTGAGTTGGGAAAGAGTTCACCAAAGTGTAAGTAAAATACTTTTGGTAAAATACCGCCTTGGGTTGTTTGATCCTCCTGTGGATAGCCTTGTACAAGTGGATGTGCAAAGGATGAATCGGGACATAGATGCCATAAATGAGCCGATATACCGGGCTTCCTTTTGTCTTGGACGTGACCCTCAGCAATTGGTTCCCATTCGAAATCTTCCAAAGAAATTGGTGACTCTTCAACTGGGGAATGGTAACAGTGAGCCCTTTCGCCGCAGTATGTCCAGATATACTAACATACGTTCGTTTGCATTGCTGGATACGTCCCAATGGAATGACAGCCTCGAACAAACTATCATGCAATCGGATCTGGTGGTACTTCACTTGCATGGATTGAATTATAAAGCAAACAAGTTGTATGGAATTGATCCTTTGGTATTGCAGTTGATCAATCCAATTCTACGTCACAAAAAATGCCTTGCTGTTTTGTTCGGTAGCCCTTATGTGAGTATGTATTTACCCGATCATTGCAGCATTTTCCTGGCACATGAAGAAAATGAGATGACCCAGGACCTGGCGGGACAAATGTTGATGGGTACAGACCCTATCCAAGGTGTTTCTCCAGTCACCGTGAGTCAAGTATTGTTGGCAGGAAAAGGTATCATCAGACCTTCTCTTCACCGCATGGGTTATTCCATTCCGGAAGTTCAGGGGATGTCAAGCGATACACTAATGGCGATAGAGCGCATTGCACAGGATATCATCCAACAGCAGGCGGCACCTGGTTGTCAGATCGTGGTGGCCAGAAACAATAAAATAGTTTACCAGAAATCCTTTGGTTATTTATCTTATGATTCCATGCAGGCGGTAACTAACAACTGTTTGTACGATGTGGCATCTTTGACAAAAGTTTTGGCAACGGCCCCGATTTTATTTCAACTCGAAAATCGGAATCAACTTGACCTATCCAGAAAATTTGCGGATTATTTGCCCATGTTTAAGGAGACCAATAAGTCGAATCTGAGCTTCCGCGATTTTATGTTGCATCAAGGTAAATTACTGTCCTGGATTCCTTATTATAAATCAACCTTGTGGTCTTCCGACAGCATTTACCGATACCATCCAGTTTACTACGATACGCTTCCCTCCAGTCAGTTTAACATTCCGGTAGCTCATCAAATGTATTTGCGCAAAGATTTTCAGGATAGCATATTGACACAGATACTTGATTCCCGATTGTTGGAAGAAAAAAAAGTAAATTACTCTGATCTGGGTTTTTATTTCCTCCCAAAGTTGGTTCATCAAATCACGGGTAGATCTTTCGAGCGGTATTTCATGAAAGAGATTGCAGAACCACTAGAACTCTCACAAACCCTTTTCAATCCAATAGCCAAGGGAATACCCCCTGATAGCATTGCTCCAACCGAGATAGATACCTATTGGCGAAAGCAGGTTCTGAGGGGTTACGTTCACGATATGGGAGCTGCAATGATGGGAGGTGTCAGTGCGCATGCCGGTTTATTTTCCAATGCCACAGAAGTGGCTCGTATCATGCAACTTTATCTGAATTGTGGGCAATATCGGGGATATGAATTATTGCAGACCTCCTCAATGAGATCCTATTTGGTACGCGACCGTGAATTTTTAAGGCGTTCTTATTTATTTGACATGCAGTCTCTTCAAGACACCATTCGCCCCTACGTTTCCAGATGGGCTTCTACCAAAACCATCGGCCATCAGGGATTTACCGGAACCTGCGCTTGGATTGATCCGGAGCAGCAAGTCAATTATGTCTTTCTTTCCAACCGCACTTTTCCGAATGCGGAGAATAATTTATTGCACAAGGAACGTTTCAGAACCAAAATACAAGACATTATTTACCAATCCCTGATAAAAAATTCCGAAGGTAAAAATGGTTTGGGGGAGCCTAATAATGTGATTAATCCATGAGCACTAAAAACTTTCAACCCCGGTGGTTTTTACTGAAGATCGCATTCAGGTATCTGAAGGGAAAGAAAAGTTCTCAAGCCATTCATTGGATAACAGGAATCGCTGTTATTGGAATTGCTGTCGGTACAGCAGCGTTGACGCTTGTACTTTCGGTATTCAATGGACTTGATTCCCTACTTTCCGGGATGTTCAGCAAACACAATCCTGATATAAAAATTGTTTCAGCACAGTCCAAATATTTTCAGGAAGACAGTTCTCTTTTGAATGATTTGATGCAACTTCCCTATGTGTCAGGAATCAGTCGAACTTATGAAGAGGTTTGTATGTTTCAGTATGGTGCAACGCAGGAGTTTGGTATCATCCGGGGGGTGGATGGTGAGTACGCCTCTATAGCATCGGTTCATGAAGCTACTGTTGAAGGCCAATTTCAATTGAACAATGGAAACGTTGCTTTAGCCAATGTTGGAAGCGTACTTCGAAATAAACTTGGTATCAGCATTAAAGATTTCCAGGAACCACTTCGCGTATACTTGCCTGGAGATCAAGAATCAGGACTACTTCAAACCAATTACCAGGATTTTTTAATGAATGTAAATTCAGTTTTCAGTTTTCATCAGGAAACTGATTACAATACCGTCATTACAGATATTGATTACTTACGGCAAAAGAAGAAATCGACCCAATGGCTGAGTTCCCTGGAATTGCAACTCCAAAAACCAGTTAACGCTGAGATCATACAACAATTGGAAAAAATCTGTGGACCAACTTTTCAGATTAAGGATCGGTATCGACAGGATGAAGCCATGTTTAAAATCATGCGATTGGAGAAATGGCTGTATTATGCTTTGTTTTGCTTAACCTTGTTGCTGGTTTCTTTTACCATTGTCGGAGCTTTATGGATGATTGTCATCGATAAGCGATTTGACATTTCTGTTTTGAAATCTATGGGCATGAGCGATGATAGCATTCGCAAAGTTTTTATCCTACTGGGTTGGATGATTTGTTTCAGCGGATTGGTCATAGGCTTTTTGTTGGCGATGGGTTTTTATTTGGCGCAACGTGAGTATGGACTTATTGGAGTGCCTTCCGATTACGTGATCGATAGTTATCCAATGGAAATGAGGATAGGTGATTTTTTTTTAGTGACCGCCACCGTTATGTGCATTGGTTGGATAGCAGCCTATCTGCCAAGCAGGAAGGTTGGAGCCATCAAGCCTGTATTTCATGAGGAGTAGAAATTTCCAGTATTTTGTTTTTTGATTGACGCCAGTTTTTCATTTGACAAGTTTGTTTTCCGTTGAAACTTTATAAAGAACTGAAATATGAGCTCCGGCCTTGCATGGCGTGATAGAGATCACAATTTAGGAGCGTCCCGGCGACCTTTTTAATCGGGTGTGAGCTCATTCGAGCCACAGAAATTTTCGCCACGCGCTGGACACCGACGCAACAAATATTGAGCTCCGCTGATCGAAATATTTAAGACTTAAAAAATGAGATATAGCACACAATGCCTTTTAATAGATAATTCTATTGACCTGAATTGTTTGACTTGGTTAAGTATAGAAGCATGTAAATTATCCTGTAATAAACAAAGTCTGATGAAAAACCTTTGACAACCCAGCCCTATAAATAACTCAACCACCATTTCTCACGATGATGGGTTTTATAAGCATCGTACCATTTGCAAATCGGAAACAAAATAAGAATCACTGTTATCCAAACCAGGTAAACTCCTGCAAGCCCAAGCCCCTCACCAGGAACAACAAACAGGAAAGGTAATTTTTTTCCATACTCCATGGCTTCGGAAAAATTATGCCCACGAATGAAAAATGCAATCGTAGCAAAAAAATGGATTAAAAAGATATGGAGTATGTAATAAAAAAAAGCAGTCCGCCCAAATACGGTCATGAAATTGGTGAATCTATTTTGTCTGTTTTCGAAATAAACCATGGCCAATAGACTTGGACCTATCGTGATGCATAGATAGAGTAAACTGGGTGGATACTTGTCGACATGTAAAAAGGACAATACTGTATACCAAAGATTGGTCTGTGATTGCCAGTCTACCGGGTCACCATAAACATTGGTTAATCGCAATAAGGTAAAAAACACCACCAGTATAGACCCGGCAAACAGTAAATTGCGATTGCGTTGTAAAACAGAAACTTCGGGATGAAACCATTTACCCGCGCAATAACCTAAAAACATTAAACCGGTCCAAGCTACAAATGGATAAACCATCAGGATGAAATGATTGCTTGTCCATTCGTAAGTTTTGAAGTGTCCGGAATGAAACAAATCCCACCAGAATCCTGGATTAAATCCTGGGCTGGCTTCCATAAAGTCCAAAAGATTATGCCCTGCAACGATGATAAAACCTGAAATTAATAATACCCAATAATTAAGCCTGAAGCGGATAAGAATACCAAGGATGATCATACTGATTCCAATGGCCCAAATCACCTGGAATGGTAATAAATTGTACATTGGATTGAAAGTCCAGGCCAGTGATATGATAAACCATTCAGCAAAGATCAACCATAATCCACGTTTAATGACAAAAGAGGAAAGTTCTAGGTGGTCTTTTCTCAAACTCTGAAGGTAGATTGAAACACCAGATAAAAACACAAATATAGGGGCGCAAAAATGCGTGATCCATCTTGTAAAATACAAAGCGGTCGAGGTGGTTTGAAGATTTAACGGATCATCGGTAAAAGCGGTTAAGTGGAAATAATCCCTTACGTGGTCCAGCGCCATTAAAACCATTGCGATTCCCCTTAAGATGTCTATGGAATAAATGCGTTGTTGGAGATTCGATGAAGTATGCTTCATGAGGTGAAGTTTGGCTAAAGATATTAATAAAACGTTGAAAGGGATTAATTTTCTGATTTGCGTGAAGCATTCATCATTTCAAGAACAACTCAATATTGAGGCTGGAAGAGAATTGATTTAACCAATGTTGAGAACACTGTCATTATAAATTATATGGGTCCTTTAAAAATTCCCAACAGATGCTTTTCGCCACCGTTAAGTATGCATTTTGAGGCGCGCTACCAAAATATACTGATGGCGAAAGCAATTTAATGCAAACTAACATTTGTAAGTTATGATGATTAGGGCATCAATGGAATATGTCCAAATGGGAAGTCTTGATCCAAGCTATGAATGGACTGGATATACAGGTTCATATGGGGCGAAATGAGCTAAGTAATTATTTATTTTTGCATCTTTGGTGATGTATGTACATTTGATGGGAATTCGGTGCGATGAAAAGACCAGTTTTTTAGAAAAAACAAACGGCCGGCCTGATTATACAATGAATCTTATATTATTTCGTTTGCAGAACTTATGAATGTCTATCCCAAACCGGGAATATTGAAAATCAGTTTGTTTGTAGCAGGCTTATTCCTAGTGGCCATGCCTTTGTTTTATTCCAATTACCTTGGGAAGAAGCTGGCGGAGCTGGAGTTGAACAAAATTAAATTATTTGAAAAGACCCTGGTAGAAATTACCAACACCGAAAATTTGAGTTTAGGGGAAGATTTCAGTTTTGAATTTGAGATGTTACAGGAGATCATCCGGGACCTTCAGATCGTCGTGGTCAATCGGAGTCAACAGGTGGATTTATACAATTTTGAAGCTATTCCGGATACGGCCCAATTAATTCAATCGCTTAAAGATTCGGGTCCAGCTCCCTTTGTATCCGAAGATTATACCATATATTACAAATATCCTTTTACGATCACTTTATTGAAATACTTTCCTTTGTTTCAGTTTTTTCTCCTCATGATGTATGCTGCTTTTGGTTATGCCATTTTCAATGCGGCCCGCCGGGAAGAACAAAACCGTGTCTGGGTGGGAATGGCCAAGGAAACCGCCCATCAATTGGGTACTCCTATTTCCGGAATGATGGGTTGGATTGAGGCTTTACAAACCACAGGTGCGGAGGAGGATAAACAATACATCGTAGAGGAAATGTCAAAGGATGTTGAAAAACTGCAACTCGTGGCCGACCGATTTTCGAAAATTGGATCTACACCAGAACTTCATCAGACAGACTTGTATCCATTGGTCGAGAAGAGTATGCAATACATTGCCGCGAGGGCTTCAAAAAATATAACTTTCAGTCTGCTGCAGGAAGGCCAACGTGCCATTGAAGTTCAGCTCAACCCAAACCTATTTTCATGGGTTTTGGAGAACGTTTTGCGCAATGCACTGGACGCAATGGATCAAAAGGGTTCTGTATCGATCCATCTCGTTGAAAACGGTCCATGGATTCAACTGGATATCACAGATTCAGGGAAAGGCATACCTGCTGCTCAACGCAGCGAAGTGTTTAAACCTGGCTTTACGACCAAGAAGCGCGGATGGGGTCTTGGCTTGTCTTTATCCAAGCGGATTATTGAAAATTATCATCGTGGCAAAATATTTATAAAGTCCTCAGAACCAGGCAAAGGGACGACACTTTCGATCCAATTGCCAAGAATTTCTTAAGGTCCCAAACGATACGTTAATCCTGGATATCTACTATTGCTTTTAGTACTACATTTGCAAACGGTTTACATCTAAATTATTTCTATGCGTTTTTATGGAAAAATTTCCGCCAGTTCACCATTGGAACAATTTGGCATCCGCAACAACCTTCACCAATATTGTAATCTTAGCCAGGAAGAACTCATTAAAGAAAGTTTAAATCACGGATTGGGCGAATTGAGTGAATCAGGTGCTTTGTGCATTCGTACCGGGAAATTTACTGGCAGAAGCCCGGATGATAAATTTACCGTCGACGACCATATAACTCACAACAGTGTGGACTGGAATAAATTCAACCAGCCCTTTTCCAAAGATAAATTCAATGCACTGCTTGAAAAAATATGCCGGTACTTTGATGAGAAAGACGTCTATGTTAAAGATGCCTTTGCTTGTGGAGATGAGCGTTACCGTATCAAGATTCGCGTGTTTGCTGAATATCCTTGGAGTGCTCAGTTCGCTGGGAATATGTTCATACTTCCAAAGGATCACGAATTGGAAAACTTTTATCCTGAATGGTGCATTTACTGCGCTCCGGGTTTTCAAGCTGACCCAACCGTTGACGGTACCCGTCAAGGGAATTTTTCCATCATTGACTTTGAGGCCAAGAAAATCCTGATTGGAGGTTCGGCCTATACAGGTGAAATAAAGAAATCCATATTCACCATATTGAATTTTGTTTTGCCTTATCAAAAAAATGTGCTGTCTATGCACTGTTCAGCAAACATTGGCAAAAATGGTGATACAGCCATCTTTTTTGGTTTATCAGGTACAGGTAAAACCACTTTGTCTGCAGATCCTGAGAGAAACCTCATTGGAGATGACGAACATGCGTGGTCTGAACAAGGCGTTTTCAATTTTGAAGGCGGTTGTTACGCCAAATGCATCGACCTTACGGAAGAAAAAGAACCCGATATTTACAAGGCCATCAAACCAGGGGCTATTCTCGAAAATATTTGTTTTCTTGAAGGCAGTAATATCCCCGATTACAGCAACTCCAGCATTACTGAAAATACGCGAGTATCCTATCCACTTGAACACATTCGGAATGCTGTAATTCCATCGGTAGGCGGACATCCAAAAAATATTTTCTTTTTAACCTGTGACGCTTATGGTATATTGCCTCCGATTTCCCGGCTGAACAAAGCACAAGCCATGTATCATTTTATTTCTGGCTACACGGCAAAAGTTGCCGGAACTGAAACAGGGGTCACTGAGCCCAAAGCAACGTTTTCTGCTTGTTTCGGAGCTCCATTCCTTCCTTTACATCCCACGCAGTATGCAAGCATGTTAGGAGAACGCATCGAGCAATTCAGCCCAAATATCTGGCTGGTCAATACGGGTTGGACTGGTGGGCCCTATGGTGTTGGTTCGCGCATTAAGTTGACTTATACCCGTGCTTTAATCACGGCTGCTTTAAATGGTGAATTGAACAACCTAAGTTATGCACGAGATGAAGTTTTCGGACTTGAATATCCCACGGCTTGTCCGGGAGTACCTTCTGAAGTGCTCAATCCAAGAAATACCTGGTCAGATAAAAACCTGTACGATCAAAAGGCCATAGCTTTAGCAGAATTGTTTACCCGCAATTTTGAAAAGTACGAAAGTAAAGCGAGTGCTGACATTCGCAGTGCTGCACCGAAATTGCAAGTTGAGGGTTAGTTAAACTGTTTAGCACGAAGCGTTTTTCTCTATTAGGCTTTATGGCTTGAGTATACCGTAATTACTTTATTTACTATCCTGTGAATTCAATTTCATCAAGGTGTAAAATAGAAGATGCAGGTGATTTAGTACACTTCCGTTTAGCGTAAATGGTGATCGCGTTAAGTAATGGATGGGCTAGACTTTTTTGGAAGCGGGTGTTAAAATATCCAAGCGGTAACCAATTCCATGAATGGTAGAAATTTCCAACATGGGATCATCCTGTATGAGTTTTCTCAACCTGGAAACAAATACATCAAGACTTCTGCTTACTTGAATTTCTTCTTCTCCCCATACTGCCTGAAGGATCGTGTCACGTTCTAGTATTTTACCCTGGTTTTCTACAAAGTACTGCATTAGCTTCGCTTCGCGATAGGTCAATTTATGTTTGGTATTCTTTCCAATGAGCTGTGAAGTATTCAGGTTCAATTGGGTTTGCCCGAATTCAAAGATGTCCTTGCGTGTTTCTTTCTTTAAGAACGACATCTTTTTCCTAAGAAATTTATTCCAAAAAACCAGACCGCCAAATACTAATAAAATGGAACACAAAAACACCCACGACCATGAATTTGTAATTTTAAATTTCGCCTTACTTTTGTAAAATTGAATTTCAAGCAACATGCAGCTATCGGGTCGCTCTCGCCCTTGACAAGGCACGGGATCTGATTGGGCAAGGTCAAATTGCGAATAACCCAACAGAATTGCCAGGTCCACACAGGACTTTATGGTAACGTGGTAGTTTTGCTGGATTTTATATACTTCAAAAGCCTGCTGTAACAATTCAGGTAATTTCTCGTAATCCAACCAGGGCAATTCTCCCGATTGCCATGTACTATCGTCTAGTTGGCGGACAACTGGAATTATGGAAGTACTGTCCTGGTGAAGACGAAACATTTGATCAAGACTTCTTCGGATGGCAAGGTTAATTCTATCTGCTGGTAAATCTAATGCCGTCAACATGCACCCATTGACAGTACAGAAAAATAATATATTAAAAAATTTTTTTAACAATGAATATTGTCTTTTTTTTTTGAAAGTTAGCAACCTAAATCTTTTAATATACAAAACAAATAATGATCATAAGGAAATAGGGTGTAAAAACCATTGTCAGACGGAGACAGCGAATGAACTTTTTCCCATTTGCTGCTTAGGTCTTTTGCCCTATATATACCATCATTGCAACTTACAAAGTAATAAGTTTTGGTTTTAATGATCTGATAAATTTTTGTCATTGGGGCAACTAAATTCACTTGTTTCCAGGATTTTCCTTGATTTCTTGATACCCATACTGCATTTGGTAAATTTAAAAACTGACTTTCATTCGCAGCAATTGCCAGCACCTCATCTTCTGCTTCAAATATCCAAGAAACCACACCTTCAGTTACCAATGTCTGAGACCATTGCTCTCCCTTTAAATCTGAAATCCAAATACCGTTTGTACCACCGGCAATGATGTTATCTTTTGATTTGGCCATTGTCCATATCCTGCTTTTATTGTATCTTTTTGTCCAGCTCTTTCCTGAATCTGTTGATTTGAAAATACCGTAGTCGCTACAATAATACATCTGACTATTAGAAACACTTACCACGGAGGAAACGTTTTCAATCGGTAAGTTTTCTTTCATTTTAACAAGTTTCCCTGAAATGGGAGAGAACATATTGAGACCATGCCAAATGGTTGTCATATATAAGTTATTATTAAAAATATAGGCATTCATTATTTGTGTTTCGGAGTCATTGGTGATCTCCCAGTAAGTTTTAGGAAATAGAAAATTACTTTTATAAATACCTTTTTGGGTCCCCAGATAAAAGGATGTCCTGAATGGGATGATTGTTGAAAGACGGAGGTCCTCTGGTAGATCTTTTCCAATATTCGACCAGCTCCTTCCTTCGTCTGTACTCACTAACAATTTAGCCGTTACAGGTTTAGGTTCATGTACGTTGAGTACATTTAGGGGAAAAAAGGTATTTGCATACCCCATGAGTAAAAGTAGAATTAGATAATTCATCGTATGGGTTGATTTATAAGTGACAGGGGTAAAATTATCCCAATTCCTTTTCGACCAACTATTTTACTTGTAAAAGTATGTAAATGGCTTGTAAAATATGGTAATTAACTTGCCAAGGAGCTGATGCAGTCATAATTATATAGGATATAAGCAATTTCTAGTGGGAAAGGGAGTACTTTATAAATCTCCATATGGTCACTTTGGTAGCTCAAAATGATTCCTGAATTAGATTAAAACGGTAAACCTCGAATAAAATAACTTCATTCGCAAGTAAACCTAATGATTGGACTTAATTTTCTCAAACAGCCTTACCAGTGAATGAAACAGCAGATCGGGGGAGGATAAAATTTGGTAATGATTCTGTCCAAACATCTGAGGAAGGTAGTATTTAGCTTGTGCCTCGATGGCAAATGCATAAGAATTGACGTTGACTTGTTTAAGTTCATGTAGACTTTGTTTTACATCCTGCACTCCGTAACGACCTTCATACGTATCGTAGTCATTGGGCTTACCATCCGATAGTAGAATTAACCATTTGTTTTTTGCCTGAGATTTTTCAAAAGTCCTGGCAGCATGA
The DNA here is from genome assembly GCA_964568865.1 of uncultured Saprospiraceae bacterium. GTDB lineage: Bacteria > Bacteroidota > Bacteroidia > Chitinophagales > Saprospiraceae > Vicinibacter. Next base: position 62,869 of record CAZMSE010000012.1, on the reverse strand, counting down.
CGTAATGCTCCACCGATACGGGTATAACCTGATGGTTGAATAGCTCCTATTTTAAATTTTGCACTTTGCCAAGTTTCATGAAATTCTTTGGCTATGTTGTATTGAATGTGATTACGTGTATGAGAGTGGAATGAGGCAATTGAAAAATCGATATTGTATTCATGGAGTACTTCTCCAAATAGAATGCTGACTTCTTTTGCAACGTCAATGATCCGGTTGCCATCGGCATAACCATCACTCGACAAACTTGAATCAATCAATAATAAGATGCCTAACTCTTTCTCCCTTTTGAAAGAATTGATGTAAATGTTTTCTCTGGGAGTTTTCCCGGAATAAAGGTCAACGTACATGTCTGTTAACGCATCAATATCCAATTCGGGTCCATCTTTTTGGCCTTTAAAGGCTGTAAGTTTGTTATGATAACTGGCGATCATTTTCCGAATATGGAGCAATAACAAATGATGCTTGGAGATGGTTTGATGGTAATAGGTGGAATGTGTTGTATTCAGTACTTCCGGATAAACTTTGCAATGATTTTCCCTGTAATTTCTGTTGCGGTAATTCCATTCAGGATAAGAAATCGTGAGAGCTTCACTTTTTTCTTCTGATGATTCAATAACCGAAGTATTTTCCATAAATTCTGCCTGGTAAACTGCATGTACAGGATCATCCACCCGGACGGTCCATTTTAATTTCAGTTCATTCATCGCATCATAATGGGATTGCAGATCGTCTGATCCATCAAAATCACGCCAAGTGCCGTTAAACTCTTCAGCTGTTTCGACTTTTTCGAAATTGTGTGTCAACACATAATCCTCCTGTGCTTTAATATCTACCTGTAAACTTTTTATTTCCTCAATCGCCTTTGCTTTTAGAGATGTTTTTTGATTCGTACTCTCAGCGGTTTTGTATTTCCTGTACTTTGAATCTGAGGAATCTGTTGGATGAGTTTCTTCAAACAACATCCATTTTCCATAAAATAATTCATCCCTTTTTATCCGAGGAAGACGGTTATTTTCAGATAGGTTCAACAACTCTTGATATAAAGAAAAAACGATGGGATATTCTTTCTGCATTTGTGCCAGTACTACAGGAGCATTTTGTTGTGACAAGTGTCTCGCCATGTGCAAATTGAAGTCTTCATTTGAGATTTGCACATAATGATGTCCTAATTGTTTTTGGAGAGCAAGGTACACGATCCGAAATACGTAGAAGAGTAAATTGTGTTTTGCATCATCAAAAATTCCCACAGTGGCTGGCAGAAAAAAAGTATTTCCCTTATACCCTCCTTCTTCGTCAGCAGGGAAGATCTCCACTGCGTGTCCGGTAAAGGCGCTGGCTATTATGAGTAGTTTCGGTTTTATATCAACCAGAGCTACATGGTGTTTGGCAGGCTGTTCCCTTGCTTTTCTTTTTGCACTAAAGTATTTTACAAACCTGGTATAAATGATTTCATCGAGGTCCATAAGATCAAATCAACAGGTTGCAAGTGTCGCACAAAGCTTCTACGATTTCCGGTTCATCGGATAGGGGTTCAACGATAGCCACCCGGACAGCCAATCGCCTGGACAATCCACTGACAATAAGTTTTGCTGCATCTACCAGTAAACGTGTTGATGCGGTTTCCGTTAATCCAAGTTCTTTTAGATTTCTGATCTTTTGACCGATATCCACTAATTTCCGGGCTGTGGTTTCATCAATTCCGGATTCATTGATGATTATTTCTTTTTCGATACCGGGCTCTGGGTATTGAAAGGAAAGGGCAACGAAACGCTGACGGGTTGACGGTTTTAGTTCCTTAAAGGCTCTCTGATAGCCTGGATTGAAAGATGCAATGAGTTGAAAATTTTCATGCGCCATCAGTGACTCACCTAACTTGTCGATGAATAACTCACGTCGATGATCGGTCAATGAATGAATAGCCACAATTACATCGGGTCTTGCTTCAGCAATTTCGTCCAAATACAGGAAGGCGCCATTTCTTACAGCACTGGTCAGAGGGCCATCCAGCCATAGCGTTTCCGCGCCTTTAATGATAAAGCGTCCAATCAGGTCAGTGGCAGAGGTTTCTTCATGGCAGCTTACCGTAATGAGTGGAACGGTGTGTTGAGAGGCCATGTATTCAACAAAACGCGATTTGCCTGAACCCGTTGGACCTTTTAATAAAATAGGAAGTTTGTTTTCGAGCGCTTTATTAAAAACATCAACTTCGCGATCAATGATTCGATAATAGGGAGAAGACTTTTGCACCAGAATTCCATTTGTTGTCATCGGTTATTGCGCATTAGGTTGATATGAAAATAGTTTAGGATTTAAATACACGCCAAACCAAGCCCAATAATTACTTGCATCTTTGTCTCCTCCTCGAAGGGTTTCTAATGTTGAAGTGGCCAGCATTTTAGAAATTCCGCCTACCAAATTCACGCTTTCATACAACTTGTATTGAAAATTAAAATCCAATTCGGTTCCGAGGTAATTGTCTTGCTTTACTCCATTCGAAACCACATCAGCTGCAGCCAGGAAATAGTGGGGCTCAAACTTAAAACTCCATTTATTTTTGGTGATGCCAAGTCGAAGATAGCCGTCCATTAATCCAACGCTGTTAATATGGTTTCCAACATAGAAATAATCCATGTGGCCATTGAATTTATGATTCGTTCCAAACAACGGATTGAATGATTTTATTTCGGTAGATGCATCATCTTGCCCTTTACCTGAAAGATATTCTATGCCAGCAGAAAGAGATAAATATCTTCCAAGTGATTTGCCAACATTGGCTGAATAATATGCAGCGGAAACATTGTTGATATTGATCTTTCCAAATTGCCAATAGGCTGTAGCATCAATATTCCATGTTTTTTTAGCGAAGGAAATCCGGCTGCCCGCCGTCTGGGAATATTTAATTTTGAACTTACCGGATTCCAATAACTCCAATCCATGATTCAAAAACAGAACACTCAATCCAAATCCTGAAGCAAAATCACCATGATACCATGCATATTGCATGGAACGGTATTGGTTAATCGTGTAGGGATTGCGAAAATTGGTTTCTGATAAACTGTTATACGCCAATCCCAATTGAATGATGTGGCCTGAATCGGGCACAAAGTAAATCAATGCTGCATCGTGACTGCGGCCTTGCATACTCCAATCCACATTACCAAAAATGCGGTGATCATCCAGGACTATTTCCTGGCGGCCTATTTTAAACGAGAACTTGTTGTTCATTTTAACATCACAATATCCTTCATGAATTGCATTGTTCAAATCTGTTTTTGAAAGAGTGGCTACATCGCCCCATACCCGCACATTCTGAGGGGAGATTCTTATTTTTATATGCTCATTCGAATAGTTAAATATGAGTCGGGCACGTTGAGCAATGAAGGTAGAAGCTTGTAAAGAATCGCTGAATAACGCTCCATAACCCGCCCTTTGTTCAAATCTAAATCGGAAGTCTGACTGAATATTAAATTGTTGGCTATATCCTTTGATCATAAAGGATAACATTAATAGAACAAATATTTTTTTCATTTCCATAATTTTTAAAATTGGTAATTGGTTTTTAGGTAGAAACTTCGACCCCAAAGTTGCATGTCTGTGGAGTGAGCAGAACCACTTTCATTAAAAGAGTTTATGTTTTGAACATCCATTAGATTTTTGATGCCGCAGGAAAACTCGAATTTATCAAGCAGAAATTTCTTGCCGATGGACAAGCTGAGGTTGTGAAAATCCTCTCTGAATACTTCATTGACTGCATTGTTTTGAAGAATGAATCCTACGGATTCGCCATTGTATTTATAATAAAGACTGGTCCTTAGTTTTATGGCAGGCAGCTCATACGTTATAGATGCAGCAGCATCGGGTGTATTGCTAAACTTACGAATGCCATAATCGAGGCTTAACTTATTGAATCTACCGGTAATTCCCGCCAATAAGCTAAGGTTTAAGTTGGATGCCGGACGCCAATCAAATTTTACATTATATCCCCACGAACTAAATTGATCAATATTGATGTAATTACGCTTATTGTTTACCAAATCGCTCAAAACAATCAGATTCGTTAAATCATTGTAAAAAACATTGTGTTCCATTGTCATGTGTTCGCTTACGCTGAAAGTGTAAACTAAATTTGCGTGTTGAGACGATTCAGGTTTCAACTTCTCATTACCAACAATGTGATAAACAGTGGGTCCAGCTGCCACTTTAAAATCGAGGTACAATTCTTTCAAACCTGGAGATCTGAAACCTTTGGACAACATAGCGCGCAATACGCCGGCATTTTCAAACGTAAACTTGCACTGAAATGATGGGATCACCGCGGCACCATAGGCATTGTTGTAAGAATAGCGCAAGGCAAACTGGCCGTCCATTTTTTTTGAAAGCGCAAATTGTGTGATTTGATAAAATGCATAAGTATTCATGGATTGTGAGCCCATCAGGATTCTGGCTCCGCGAGCTTCCTCTCCTTGCATTTCAATCCCAGCTAACCAACTGAGTTTGTTGGCATAAAAGTTTTTGACTAATTGTGAGCGGCTATGCCATTGATAGAATTTTTCAATATTTTCCTCACGTGGATCTTTTGTGGATATTTCTTTGTTTCCATTGATCAGGTTCACTTCGTAATTGTCATGAAAACGGTCAACATATTGATAGTCCAACATTCCGTCAATATGCCATTGTGAAAATAGTTCACCCCGAAGATTTATCATTCCTGTAATTCGTTTGGTCAAATAATCGACATCGGTGATACTTTTAACACCCGATTTAGAAGTTATTGTATCTCCTAAGGAGTTTAATTTTTCATTAAAGTAAGAACTTACGCACAGCAAATCCAATGACCGTATTTTCTTTGAATACTGAATACTGAAATTGTTTTGTAGTCTGGGTTCCCAATTTAATAACCGGGCACTGCTGGTGGTATTTGCGCCATTGAATTTATATAATCCCGCACTGATGCGGATGGCATCATTTATTTTCTGAAGTGCAGCTGTTCCATCAAAGGCTATTGCACCAATGGATTCATAGTATCCGGATAGTTTTCCATTCCATGGTTTGTTATACACTTTTTTTGTGATCAGATTGATCACACCGCCGAGGGCATCAGTGCCATATATTACTGAAACGGGCCCTTGAATAAATTCAACTTTTTGAATGTTGATTAAACTAATTTGATTTAAATCCAATATTCCATTCAATCTGCCTAAAACAGGGACCCCATCCATTAGAATTTTAATGTTTTCTTTGGAGACGCCCTGTACTTCCAGGCTGCTGCCAAATACGGAACGTTGTGTAACGTTTATGCTTAATTCCTGGAGCAATAACTCGCGTAAGTTGTTAGCTCCCTTTGATTGAATGGCTCTTTCGTTGATCACATGGACTTTGTACAATGCTCGGGATTCCTTTGTGGGAACATGTTGCGCCGTAATGACGATATCTTCTAATAAATGATCTTGTATACTGTCCGTTTGACCGCAGACTCGGCATGTCTGCAGAGAAATCAGAGCCAATAAACAGGAAAACCTGTTCTTTATTAAACAGTACATACTCTATAATTTTTGTAAAAAAAGGAGTGTGTGAAAGTTCATACACTCCTTTGCATCAATTTTAATAAATATCCGCGACGGTATTGTTTACATTGAATTTTCCGGTTGGGTTTTCTACCCAGGGTTCGTCAAATATTTTTTTCAACTGAAGGGTTTTGTCATCATAGACTAAAAGAGCACTTTTTCGGCCCATGAAAACAGAAATCCAGACTTCATCACCATTTACATTGTATTCCAAATGGACCATACGGCCGTGGATACCCTTTGGCATCTGGATGGTTTTTTTGAAATCAAGCGTATTCACGTCAAAAACGTAAACCGCAGAGTTTAGCGTAGAATCTGGATTGAGCGCACGATCCACCCACAGGTGTTTAGATTTTGGATGAGTTTTTAAAAACAGTGATCCGCCACCATTGCCAGGCATCGTAGAAGTTTTAACTACTTTCCATTGATCAGTACCTGGATCCGTTTTAATAAAGGATACAGTGTTATCTCCCAAATGGCATGTTGCCCACAAGTTACCCAATTTGTTTTTGAGATTAGCGCCTCGACCCGGATGTGGAGTTTTGCCAACATCCACAATGCTTTCAAGTTTTTTGTTTGGGACATCGATAACCACAATTTTGTTGTTGGCATTGGCTGCGACTAGAAAATATTTACCGGTGGATTCAAATCCACCGTCGTGCAGGAATCTGGCAGTAGGTATTTTCGATACCTGAGGATTGACGGGATCTGAATAATCTACCAGCCACACCATTCCGGTTTCTTTAACATTCACCACCCAAATCGGATCGGTGTGGGATGCCACAATGGAAGCAACCCTTGCCTCTTCAATAAATTCTTTTTCTCCATCGCAGGCTTCACCGCTGGTATGCGTCACGCTGAGCGGTTCAAGAGTTTGAGCATCAAATATGACAAACTGAGACGGATTGTATCCTCCTCCAATGATGTATTTATCCAAGTAATCCCCCTTTGGTCCTTTGTATTTGCTCACATCAACAGATCTGGCGTCGAAAGCCGTTTTCACTTCTGCGACCACCTGAGGTTCTGCAGGAAACAAATCAATCATGGAAATTTTTCCATCACGACCAATGGAATAAAAATACCGGCCGCTTGCAGAAGGTCTGAGAATATGTACAGCAAATCCCGTTTTAAGAACGGCAAGTTTTTCCTTAGTGTCTCCATCAATGATGGCAACTTTTCCAGCATCGCGCATGATAACACCAAAATAATTTTTAATGTTTCGTTTATGCTGCGGAGAAGTTGGACGCTGGTCTATTGGAACAATGAGGTTCCAGGTCTTTTTAATATCCGCCATTTCAAGTGGTGGAATGGCTGGAGGTGCCACTTGTAAAAAACGCGTTAGTAATTCTATGTCTGAATCTGAAATAATTCCCTTCCACTCGGGCATTCCCTTTGGAGTTCCATTTTCAATGAACACCCGTAAGCCGGCTGCTCCAAGTCCCTTGGTGGAAGGAAATTTGCCATCACCGTCGGGTAAGAGGGATGGACCTGTGGCACCTTTTCGGGTAGCTCCATGGCATCCTGCACAACGATCAAAGTAAATATTGGAAGCATGTTGCATTTCTTCTTCAGAAATTTGAATACCGGCATCTGCTGAGGTTGCGCCTCCAGCATTTGTTGCCTTTTTTATTTCATCCACTTTGGATTTACATCCTGGAATTACAAGTAGGATAAGGGCAAATAAATTTAGCTTAAGTAAATAAATGATATCATTTTTATTTTTCATAACGCAATAGTTTTTCAGATGAATCTTATGCTTCTCTCACTAAGGCCTCTTCGGTTGGTTTTCCGTATCGAATGAACTCATAGATAAAAGCTGTAACCCCTGCTGTGAATAAAGTTGCGCTCAGCACCAAAATGATAAAATGAACTCTGATTTCATTTTGTGAATCGCCAAAATCCATACCCATGATCCGGTTCATGTAAACTTGCGCAACTCCCGCAGCAGCAAATGCAGTAGTCATCCCAATCATTCCGATATTGGATAACCAAAAAGCAAATTGTCCGTTGCTGGAATCAAATAATTTTCTACCCGTTAAATTGGGCATGGCATAACTGATAATGGCCAAAACCACCATTCCATAGGCGCCCCAAAAGGCTAGATGTCCGTGCATTGCAGTAACCAAGGTTCCGTGTGTCCATAAATTAACACCCGGCAGAGTATGTGCCAATCCGAGAAGACCTGCACCTACAAAGGATACAATGGCTGTACCCAGTGTCCACATCAATGCAATTTTATTGGGATGTTTTTTCTCACCTCTTCGGTACATTGCTACAGCAAAAAGTGCCATCGCTAAAAAAGCTAAGGGTTCCATTGCAGAGAAAATACCTCCAATCATCAGCCAATACTTCGGGGTACCGATGTAATAATAATGGTGTCCTGTACCCAGTATTCCTGAAATGAAAGTAAGACCAACAATAACGTATAGCCATTTTTCAATAACCTCACGGTCTACACCGGTAATTTTTATCAACAAGAAAGCGAGAATACCGCCAAGAATTAGTTCCCAAACGCCTTCAACCCATAAATGCACTACCCACCAGCGAAAGAAGGAATCCATGGTTTGGTTGTCAAACCAAATCATACCCGGTAAGTAAAGTAAGGCTGCAAAAACCAAACCCATGCTTAATACCAGCGAGGTGGTGGTGCGTTTTTTACCTTTATACAAGGTAGCTAAAATAAGTCCTAAAAAAGTCAACACGTTTACGACTACCAGCCAGTCCAAGGGTCTTGGAATTTCTAAAAATTTTCTTCCTTCCCAATAATTAAAATGATAACCTATAACGGCGGCAACCCCGACAACAGCAAGACTGATCAATTGAATATAGGCCCACTTGACACTGACTAATTCGTGTTCGGCTTCTTCTGGAATGATGTAATAGGCGGCTCCCATAAAACCAGAAAGCAACCAAACCACCAGTAAATTGGTGTGAACCGCACGGGCGGTGTTGAAGGGTATTATATCATGAAGCGAATCATAACCCATATGGGCAAAGCCCATAACAAATCCATAAAGGATCTGCAGGACGAGCAGTAGCATGGAAAATGCAAAAAACCAATAAGCTACTTGTTGTGATTTATATTTCATTTGTTTAAGTTTTAATGGTTGAACAATACCGGTTGGATGTGCTTATGGTTGAGAATGGCAGTTTCATAATGTATTTTATAACCATAGCATCTCAAACCTGTAAAAACTAATTGTTTTGTGAAGTTTTGTATTTAGGCTTTGGTGGAAAGCCATTGAGGTCAACTTCACCGGCCCATTTGAAAAAGGCGACCATATCATTTGCATCTGCATCTGAAAGATTGTAGGCCACCATTTTTCTTCCCCGGGGTGACCATGGTTCCTTTGACATGAGAACCGTTTTCACATAGGCATCTCCTCTCCGTTCGATGACTTTAGTCAGCTCAGGTGCATAGTAAGCACCTTCTCCAAACAAAGTGTGACAACCCATACAGTTGTTGCTTTCCCAAATTTTTTTACCTCTGACCACTTCGGGAGTGAGGGCTTCAGGATGGGTCTGTTTAGGAACCTCGCTGCTCAGTGTATGCCAGGAGAGACCCAGAAAAATGGCAAAAGTGAGGACAGTTCCTCCCAGGAAGAAAGTTCTCGCTTGACTCTTAGATAACATAGCTCTATAAATTAAAGGTTAATTGGACAAGATTGTCCGATTTGTTTTAAAAAATTTTTATCCTCTTAGCTTAATTTTATTTTTATTGTATTTTAGTAAATCATCAATGGTCAAACAGAAAATGGATTGCTTTAAAATTCTTTTGATCTCGGAATAATAATCGTGAATTGGACATGGGTTAACACGGGAACATTCCTGAAATCCCAATAAACAACCTTCCTGGAGTTCCAAACCGTCTATTACGCGAATGATATCTCCTAAAGTTAAATCATCCCGAAGGCCTTCCGGAAATTCAAATCCTCCTTTATTTCCCTTCGTAGAAATGAGATATCCCCCTGCAACCAATTGCTGAAGAATTTTGGAAGTAAAGGCAGGTGGCGAACCTATGGAATCGGAAATTTCTTGCAATGGAATCTTGCTTCCAGGCGGGCATTTGCCCAGATAAATTAAACTTTTAATTGCGTATTGACAAGCTTTGGAAATCATGATGCGTAGTTTATCTAAACATCTCTTCAATTGGTTTTGTAAATGTATGGTCTATATTCAAATTGGATACCAATGTCCAATTGACAATTATCAATGCTAATACTGATTGTTGTCAGCAAATTTTTAGAACAGACATGTATGGCTGAATTCCCTTGTATCAGGGTTGACTCATTTGATTTTATAAATAAATCTTTTACTTTTATTGATGGGCTGGATTTATGCTGACTCAAAATGAGCCATTCAATCCGGTTTCACGGGTGGTTGATAATCCGGAAAAGTGATATCGGGTTTCTCGGGGCGTAGGGTATCATGGGGTATGGTAAGACTGTCGTATTTGATTTTTTTTGATAAGACCACCAGAATTGAATCTGCCTGATGGTCCAGGAGTTCACTGATGAGTTGATTGCAAGACTGATCTTTAGAGGCAATGGTTTGTTGAATTTGCGCCTCCAGTTTTTTCTGCGTCAGTTGTGCCAGTTGATTCTCTGGAGACGTGCAGGATATCAGGATCAGAAGGGCACTGGAAATAATAAAACATTTTTTCATAGCCCTTCCTGCAGTTTGATGATTTCTGATTTTCTCACCTCGATGATTGAATCCAATTGCGTTTCCATGGCCTTTTTCAATTTCATTTGACAAATTGAATCCAATTCCAATTCCAGTTGTGGTCGTCTGAGATTAAACAAGCTATCTGCCTGATGCCTGGATTCCTTTTCCAATTCCGTTTGGTCTGCACCACAGGCGAGTAACGAAAAAAATAAAATAAATTCAATACCCTGCAATTTATGCATGATGTTTTATTCTTTTTCTTAACACAAAACTCTGTCCGAGATATACCCTTCTCACCGTTTCATTGGCTGCTAGTTCTTCTGCTGTTCCCGACATCAAAATCTTACCGTCTACGATTAAGTAAGCACGATCAGTGATGGACAACGTTTCGTGTACATTATGATCTGTTATCAATATACCAATATTACGCAATCGCAAATTGTCAATAATGGACTGAATATCTTCGACGGCAATGGGATCAATTCCGGCAAACGGCTCGTCCAATAAAATAAAGTGTGGATCGCTTGCCAGGGCTCTGGCAATTTCCGTTCGCCTTCGTTCTCCTCCACTTAAGGAATCCCCAGCATTTTTACGTACACGATTGAGATTGAATTCGCTCAACAAAGTTTCCAACCGGTCCTTCTGTTCTTGCTTCGTCAGGTTTCTCATTTCAAGAATGGCTTTGATGTTGTCTTCAACACTTAGTTTCCTAAAAACCGAGGGTTCTTGTGGTAAATAACCCACCCCCTTGCGCGCGCGCATATACATTGCGTCTCGGGTGATTTCCTCTTCATCCAGATACACGGCCCCTGAATGCGGTGTAATGAAACCGACAATCATGTAAAAAGTAGTGGTTTTACCGGCACCATTGGGTCCTAATAATCCTACTATTTCTCCACGGTTGACTTCAATCGATATACCGTTGACCACCGCTCTTTGACCATAAATTTTAACCAGTTCTTCAGTCCTCAGTTTCATATCAATATTTGATGTTTGCTTTTACTTCCCAGTCGGCGCGAAGTTCTGGCAAGGTATAATAATAAACGGGTTCGGCCGGTTGTTTGGTGTCGAAATCAGAAGTATCCCAATGTTGGTTTTGGTTGAGGTCACTGACGATGCGGAGTTTGTAATTTCCGGGGATCAGGTGAGTAAACCGAAAAGTTCTTTCAGTAGGGGAGATCGTGGCCTTTCGTTCAACCATAAGCGCATCGTTCAATATCAATTGCAGGAGGATCTGGTTGAAGGAGAATGAATCCACCTGAACAACCAGTGAAGCGTAAGAGTTCTCCAATGGAATTTGAAATCGCAAACTGTCTAAAGCATTATTTTGATGAAAACAATTTAGCAAGGCCCCCTTCTGACATATCAATGTTTGCTGAGTTCCAGGTCTCCAGTTTCCTGTCAGTCTGAGTCGACGGGGATCAGAAGAATCTCTGCGGATCTGAGTGAATCGTGCCGAACTGTCGATCAGGTAAAATCCAGAGGAATCCATGCTTCGGATGGGAAAGCTAGCTTGTAAAATCAGCGCATCGTTTGCAGGGAAAGAGCTGCGAACAACTTTCATCCGGAAACTTGAATCGCGATGCAAGTCCACAACTGGTTTCACGATCACCGTGTCCAATTTGTCTTCTGCCTTCCAAACGGCTATTTTTTCAACTGGATAAGGATTCCAGACCACTGCACTGTCAGCAGATTCAAGATAATACATTCCTGTATCCTGTTCTATCCAGCGAATGGATTCCTTTGCCGACCTGTTCAAACGGAGGTAAGTGAATCCAGGCTGCTTATTCGTTTCCCTGGTTTGCAAAGGAAAACGTTGGGAGGCGGTTTGTAAAATCAATTCATTGCCGGAGTAAAACGTTATAAGATCAACACAGTTCTGTAGAAATCCGATGTCTTCGCTCTGCTGATCATAATAATAATTCTGGTTTTTGTCTTCCAGTGCGTACAATTTGTAGCATCCGGGACTCAGATAATCCATTTTAAAATTTCCCGATTCATCCGTAAGGGTGTAATAGTCGGGTTTTGTCTTTTTAAATGCACTGTCTTCCAAATTCTTATAAAGACTAACGACTGTTTGTTTTTTAGGATTTTGAGTGAAGGCATCGATGACCCTGCCTTGAATTTTCAATGAATCCAAAAAGTCTCCGGTAGAAAATACATATTTAAAATTTTCCAATACATTTCCTTTGGTGATATCCTTGATGGATTTTCCAAATTGCAAGGTGTAGGTGGTGTTGGGTCGTAACGAATCCCTGTCGTCTAATTCCACGATGAGGCTTTTTCCTTTGAGCTTGCTTTTTAATGGATAGAGTGTTGTTGGAGAAATAAAAATTTGTGTTGAAGGATTATCGAGTTTGATCCATTCACTGAAGTGGAGCGTTATGGTTCTTGCATTAAAATTCAGTTGATAGGCAGGCGTTGAACCCTCAGTAACCCATTGGGGCGGTTCATTGTCTTCGGGGCCTCCGGAAATTCCCTGAATATTGGCACAAGCCCCCAAAATTGTCATTAAACCCACACATGCCAGTAAACTGAAAATTCCATTCATGCCGTAAAAATAAGGACAGACTTTAAATAACTTCAGGATATTGCGGTATGTCAGAGGGAGGGACGCATTTATTTGATTTACTTAAATCGGTCTTCCTTTCCATTCCAATGAAAGTGGAAGGGCAGACAAAAGTCCGACCAGCAGAAAGTAAAACGGGTGGATCAACCAAACAGGAAGGAACCATTTCTTCCATTGCGGAGTTTCAAAAAAGTGATTTGCTTTTCGTTGGAGTTGAAAATCTGCGATGAATTGAATCAACAGCGACATAAGAGTCATACCCCATAACAATTCAGACTTGGCCCAAGCTGCACAAAGTAATCCAAATGGAATGCTGACGCGCTGACACCATACAAAAGCGGAAATCCATTTTACAGAATTTGTTTTAACCCATTTCAGTTTTGATGCCCAACGCAGTCGTTGACGTAAAAGTCCGACCCATGATGATTCAGCCCGTGTGGTTACGATGGCCTGTTTATTTTTTAGAAACACAATGCCCTGTGGGTGGCGTTGTCGTATTTTTTCAACCAAAAATACATCATCCCCTGAAGCAATGTCCTGTTGATGCTCATAAACATTTCCATCGATGAAACTTTGTTTACGGTAAGCAAGGTTTGCCGCATTGCACAGAAAATGGGTATTGGCATGGATGCCTGCCGCATTGATCAAACCATTGGCCGTAAAATCAAGTGCTTGAAAGTATTCCAGTAAATTTCTTGGTTGTGCAATGCATACCGGGGCACTTACCAGATGAATACGGGATTGTTCAAAACAGGATAACAATTGTTTACACCACTCTTCGGGAACTTTACAATCGGCATCTGTGCTAAGAATAATGTTTCCGTCGGCATGATGAACTCCATAAGAAATGGCTTTCTTTTTGGATCCCTGAATGGTGGTCATTCTTTGAACTCCCAGCCGCATAACTTTCAACCTGGGGTGTTCAACAGATTTTAATAAATCGTAAGTATCATCTTCAGATTGGTCATCAACAACAATGACTTCTGGTTCTTTCACAAGGCCAGTTTGCGTTAGACAGGAATTTAGACATTCCAGAACATGATCTTCTTCATTTCTGGCGGCTATTAAAATGCTGGCGGTATCATAAAATTCTGATGCTACAGGTGGAATTGCATTCCAAGACCTGATGAAATATACAATCATCAAAGCATACAATAGGGAAATGAACAGAATGAGAATTCCTACAATCAGCACAAATGAAACTTATTCAAATAAATCATCATAGCGATGGTCGGCCTCTTTTTTTCTGAGGCGATTTGGCGGTAGAGGTTGGGACATCGAATCAATTTCCTCGTAAGGACTAAAGTCTGAATCCGAATTTTGTTGTAAAGGTTCCTGATTTATTTTACTGAATTTTTTGAATATCCAGGATTTCAGAATCAATCCAATCAACACAAAAGGAAAGCCGATTAAATTGATCAGTGCAAGTGCCATCCCTGCTACGAAATTTCGACCCATCTGATCCCCAATATTTTTCAAATGAGACCCCAAAACTTTTGAATCCATAATCAGTATGGCGAGGAGTAAAACAGGAACTGCCAACCAAAGCAATTTATATAACTGGTAAAACAGATAAAACAACAACACCAAAATTCCCAAAAACAAAATACTGCCGACGAGCCTTTCCCAGTAAGACTTTCCGGAGGAGTAATGGTATGTTTTAAAGGTATTCATTCGGAGCAAAGTTAAAGAAATTATATTAATAAAAACAATAATATATCAACCTTCACCGGTTAAAGTACCTGTTCAACGGTGGTTTGGAAGTATTTCTCAAACAAGCTTTTATAAAAACCATCCTTTTTACGAATAAGTTCAACGGTACGTCCGAATTCTTTTACCTCACCGTGCTCCAGCACCAGTATCCAATCGGCCTTTTGTATAGTGGACAATCGGTGTGCAATAACGATCGCACTTCTTTGTTCGATGAGCTTCTCCAAAGCACGTTGCAAAATGGCTTCAGTTTCGGAATCCAAAGCACTGGTCGCTTCATCCAGGATGAGCAGATCAGGATTGGTCAGTAAAGCCCTGACAAAAGTAATGAGTTGCCTTTGTCCGGCCGACAGGTTGGCACCCCTTTCGGCTACGGGATAATGGTAGTCTCCTGGCAGTTGCATGATAAAATCGTGAGCTCCGATTTTCTGACTGGCTTCTAAGACTTTTTCCATTGGAATGGATTCGTTTTTCATGGTCAAATTGTCCAAAACGCTTCCGTGAAAAAGAAACAAGTCTTGCAAAACCACTGCGATGCGGCTTCGCAAAAAATTCAGGGAGTAATGGCGAATGTCATTTCCTGCCAACAGGATACTTCCTGAATTCAATTCATACAAACGGTTGATCAAACTGACCAGACTGGTTTTTCCTGACCCTGTGGTACCCACAACGGCTAAAATTTCGCCTTGTTTAAGCTGGAAGGAAACATTGTTTAATACTGTTTGCCCGGGTTGATAACCAAAATAGACGGAACGGAATTCAAGATCACCCCGTAAATTTCCTTCCTGGATCGAACCCTTATCTTCCTGGTGTTCGTGATGATCCATCAGCTCCAGAACTCTGGAAGCTGCCAGCAATCCCATTTGCAAAGTATTGAATTTATCTGCAAGCGTTCTGACCGGTTGAAACAATCGCGTCAGGTACATAGGAAAGGCAACCAATTGACCTATAGTGACCGCCCCTTCCAAGACCCCTTGGGCACCCCACCATACCATAAATCCGAGGGAAGCCGCCGAAATGATTTCGACGACTGGAAAAAACACCGCATAATAGAAGATACCATCCAGATTTGCCCGGGTATATTCACGGTTGATGCTTTTAAACTTTTTCAGTACATTTACTTCGGCGGTGAAGATTTGGACGGTTTTCATTCCGCTGAGATGTTCCTGGAGAAAAGCATTCATCCTAGCAACTTCATTTCTTACCCGTTGAAAAGAAGCTTTCACTTTTTCCTTAAACACATAACCCGCAACCAGCAACAAAGGAAAGCTGATCAGACAAATGAGGGTAAGTTTGACACTGGTGTAAAACATCAATCCTAAAACGGTCAACAGAGCCAGTATATCCGCCAGAATGGTGATCAATCCTTCGGAAAATACAGTATTGACGGTTTCGAGATCATTGATCACTCGAGTGGTATTGGTTCCGACGGGAGTCCTGTCAAAATAGGACAAATTCAAATTCAGTAAATGCGAATAGAGTTTTTTCCGAAGATCCAATATGATGTGTTGTCCCAAAGTGTTGGTCAACAATGTAAATCCATAACGGAACAAAGTCAGTACCACCAGCAGGAGCAAGAATAAGGCGGCAGCTTTTTGTAAACCGGGTAAATCGCCTTTCAGAATATGGTCATCTACCATGACATTGACCAGATAGGGCATCCAGGCATTGAGTGGCGCCATGATGATAGCCAATACCAATGCAGACCAAAAGTAAGCCTGATAAGGTCTGACGTATTGATATAGTCGTTTAAGTACGGTTAATCCTGACACAGGGATGTTTGAAATATTTTAATGTAGATGTGCCCTTTAGAGCATTCCTTCATCTGCAAAGCTAAAATATTTATCAGCTGTCAGGATTAAATGATCGATCAATCGCAATTCGAGTTGGTTGGCTGCCGAATGCATTCGCTTCGTCAATGCAATATCCTGTTCACTGGGTTTGCAATTTCCTGAAGGATGGTTGTGCACCAAAATAAGGCCGGTGGCTCGGAGTGCAAGGGCTTTTTGGAAAATCATCCGGCTGTCTGCCACTGTACCGGTGAGTCCACCCCTGCTAAAAAATTCTAAGCGAATCAGTTTGTTGGACTGATTTAAAAATAAAACCCAAAACTCCTCATGCAGCAGGTCTTCCAATTTTGATTTGACACACTGGTAGGCATCACGACTGGTAAGCAGCTGTTCCTTTTCCATGGCCTTGGCTTGTTGTCTTCTTCTTCCCAATTCCAGCGCGGCTTCTATGAGTAATGCTTTTGCGGGACCAATCCCCCGGATGCTGGTGAGTTGCTGGAGATCCGATTGACTGAGTTCGGTCAGGTTATTGTGATGGTAGGCCAGAATTTCTTTTGCCAGATCCAGAGCACTTTTTGATTTGGTCCCTGATCCAAGCAAGATCGCCAGTAATTCGGCATCTGTCAAGGCTGCTTTGCCTTTGTTGATAAGTTTTTCGCGAGGCCTGTCTTCTTCTGCCCAATTCGGTATGGAATGTTGAGAGGTATAATTCATAGTGAGGACCATAATCTTTAGTTGTATGGTTTGGTAAAAATACCGTCAATAAGGTATTTCAAAATATGCGTTTAGTCTACTGCAATATCCACTTAGCGAAGGACTGAATGGGGTGATTGAACTCATTAAAATCCTTAAAGTTTAAGGAGCAAGTATTCAGCAAAAAAAAGTCAAAACCAACATGGAAGCAAAGTACAATCACACCCAGAAACTAAAAGCGATCTTGTATCTAATTTAGTCGATATTGGAGTAATGGGTCAACCTATTGAAGTGCTTTTAATTTTTAGGAAGGTTAATAAGTTTAATGGTCTCAGATTTTCCCATTGAAGTAACAATTTTCACGAAAAGAATACCCGAATTAAATTTACTGCCATCAATCACCCATTGGTCTTTATAAGTGTTGCTTTGAGAAAGTAGATCTCCGTCATCGGAATAAATATAGATCATCTTCTTTTCTGAACGAATCAGATCAGAAAAGTAAATGGTGGTTAATTCTTCAATAGGATTAGGAATGGCGTGAAGTAGAGGCTTTTTTTGTCCATCCAGTATCTTCGTAATGACATTTAATTTTAAATTAACGGAGTTGGTATTAATCGCTTCATTAAAATCAAAATAAATGGAAGCCGTATTGGAAAATTCAGTATCTAAAGGTGCCATAAGCTTTTGATTGATTCTGTATTTTAAGAATCCATTGGAACCGGTTTCATCTATATTTTTATGGGGCAAAAGAATATTCCTGAAAATAACGCTTAGAGTACCATGATGGTCTATAGTATATGAATAAGGATGGCTTGCAGAGGTAATTTCAAAACTTGACCAATCAAAATCAGAATCTAAATGGTTTACTATTTTTACATTGAATGCCGTGTCGGTTCCTGAATTCTGAAATCTGATTAAATATTCTAATGTTGAATTTTGGTTTACAAAATCATTAACTACTTTTCCATTCTCAAATGCTTGCAGGTCATTGGGATCAAAGGAGCCTACATTTGGCTGACAAATGGTGAGTGATTCTTGTATGGGTTTTACAGCATTACAGTGTTTACTATCCACCAACCTGGCTTCAATGCAATGGTTATCACCTGCATTTGCCCTGCAGGAAATTTTGAAAAAAAGAGTGATTTGATATTCTCCTCTGGCGGGGATTTTAGGAATCACATACTCTAAAACATTATTGGTTTGCGAATGGTAAGGGATTGAAGATTGAATATTTTCCCAGTATGGGTCGGCGTTCACCCAAACTTTTTGATTTACTGCATCTTCCGTTCCCGAATTCTTAAGGGTGATGATTACTGAATTATTATCAAAGCACCTTCTGAATCTGCCAGGAGTGATATCAATGTCCACGACAGGGCACAACTCCAAAGGTTGGATTAATATGCTGCCCAGATTTAAATGATCGCCATCTTTTAAAGAGAAAGCAGGAGGAACATTGCAGAATGTCCATAAATTAGGATTTTCTTCCAATTCCATTGAATAAGTCCCACTGAATAATTCTAAATTCATTAATCCAGCTTCATTGGAATTGGAGTACCAGCGTTGACCGGTAGCCTGCTCTGTTAACTTAAATTTGAATGATTCTAAGACATCTCGGTTGATATCAAAAAGACAATTCACATCAACATCTTTATAAGCAATCCCATGGCAACTTGCTGTGGTGTTAAACCATTTATTGGTACTTTTATACGTCCCGCTGCCATCCCCAAAAAGATATATAAATCCATCATTTCCTTTGATCCCCTCGAGTAATGTTCTTTGGTATTTTTCGGGAATATCTTGAAGGCTAATATCAAATGAATTTAGGGTGATCAGGTTTCTTACCTGAACCATCGAATTTAATACATTCGCATGAATAAAATTATCATCGAAATCCAAATAATATAAATTCAGGTTTGAAGGAACTTTAATTTTTGTTTGGCCCATGTCAACACTATAGAAATCTTGTGGGGTTAAATTATTTTCGGTCCAGTACAGTATATTATTATTTGATAAGATTAGGTTGCTGATTTGAGTTCCTGGTAATTTTTGTTTGGTCCAAGTGCTTCCAAAATCAGACGAATAGTAAAATTCATTCACCGAATTATAACCCCATAATACATCGTTTTGATTCCAATTCAATGCGTAAACAGAAATATTCAGCTTTGATTTTTTCCAGGATTTACCAAGGTCGGTAGACACATAGAAATCATCACCCAAGGCGAGTTCTCTTGCTGGGATTAGTATATGTTTTCTATCATTTATGGCATAATAATTATTTTTAACAACCGGTAGCCTGATTTCCGTCCATATGATAGCCTGATCATTACTGTATCTAAGATTATTGAGAAAATTAAAGTACGTTCCGTCAGAGGCCATTATATGGTAATTCCAGCCTGAATCCTGGATGACTGACCAACTTCGGCCATAATCCTTGCTGGTAAACGTGCCATAATGTTCATTCACCAGTAATTCACCTGAGGTGGAAGTTTGGAGATGAAAATCAGATCGGTTGTTTTCATACGTGAGGTATTGGGTTGCATTCAAATGATTCACCAAACGAAGGGAAGATTCAAACAAGATTAACAGATCATTCGAACCGGATACTGAAGTCGATAGAGTATATACGGAATAAAGCGTTTTAAGATTACCTAAGTTCGTTGGCAATTTTGTCCAGCTAAGCCCATCATCCACGGACTTAAACAAACCGAGCTCAGTAATACAAATAATGCTTTGGTCGTCTAAAAAGACCATATCAATATAAGAATTCAGCGAGGTAGAATTACTTAAGTTTTTCGTTGTCCAGGTTTTTCCATCCACTGAACGATAAATTCTATGAAGATTGACAGAAAACAGAGTACCACTTCCTGGCTTGCAAAAAAGCTGTTTGCCCGGCATGATAGGGTTTACTATGGTCATATTTGATCCATCCTCTTTGAACGAATAAAGAACCAATTTATTTATGTTATTTACAACGGCATATTTTCTATTCGGTCCACCATCTGCGATCCCGGTAATGATCAAATTAACATTAAATACTCGGGTAAATAGCACACCTTTGTTGGTGGATACATACAGATTTTTACCACTGGAATAATATATGTTGCCATTCTCATCGAACATCAGTAAATCCAGTGGGCCCATATGGTTATGGACCAGTATCCATCCATAGCTGTTGAAATCGAATCTGTAGAGATGGTTGGAATAGCTCAAATAAAATTCACTATCATTTGACACGAATATTTTTGGATATGTATTGAATTGATTTAAACTTAATCCGTTATTGATGAGCTCCCAGTCTATGCCTTTGTTTTTAGATATCCAAACTTCATTTTTGGTAGCAAAGACTATGTTGCCGTCCCGGCTGATTTTGGCGGAAACAACAGCCGTTGTTGTCGGACCGGGAATGTTTTTCCATTCCTGAGCAATAAGTATTGTAGAAATACTTAAAAGATAAGTTGCGAAGAGCAGGAATTTCTTCATGATCGTGAAATTTATAGGTTTGAGAATGGCATAAAAAATGTGATTGACCAAAATATTCATTTAATATTTTAGAATACCATTCAAAAGTTGCATTCGGTTGTAAAATTCGTTCAGCATCTGCAGGAAGAATAATCATACTAAGTTAACAGATATCCCGCACTTGTAGAGAATACAAAATTACAATGATTTTCTTTTATTTGTTCATTCAAAAAGCAATCCACGGCTTTACAAACTTTACCCTGGGAGACAAATGGAGATTTGGGAGAGAAATGAAGAATATGCAAATTACAGATATGGATATAATGCGAGTCCTGTTTACTCATCATGGTGCATTAGGTTTGTAAACACTATACCAAGACATTGAAAGCGGTAATCATTACAGAGTATAAATTTATTCCTTGTTGATGCAGCGATTTCACTGAACAGATAATCTTATTGGTATTAAAGAATTTTGGATGAGAATTCTAACTTGCATTATTTGCATGTATAGGCTTGCTATTTGCTCATTGAGATCACAATGTACTCCGGCAATGGCTGAATCCTGTGAAGAAGCCGTTGTGATCTGTTCGCTGGATGAGTTGAATGGTTATTCATGTAACAACCCAAGTACGGTACCGAGTTTTTGTTCGCCGCTGTGTACTGAGGGTGGTGTGGGACATAATACAAGTTGGTGGGCATTTACTTGCAATGGAGGTGAAGTTTCAATTACCATAAGTGTTGGAGGATGCATAACCAATCAAGGGTTACAATTTGGAATTTGGGGTGACTGTTCTTGTGGTGAAGATGTAGTTTGTAATGCTGTACCTTGTGCAGAACCAGGTAGTGTAAACACCATAAAAGTGAAATTGGAGGCCTGCAAAACTTATTTTCTTTGGGTGGATGGATGCAGCGGGGATATTTGTGATTTTACCATCAATACAAGCTTAGGAGGTTCCCCATCTTTAGGTAATTTAGGTTCAATCAATAATGCGGTGAACTCAAAAATATTGGAAGTTTGTGAGGGAGCGTGTCAAATTCCATTTTTTGTAAACGAAATACCCAATGGATGTAGTCCAAATTATTTATGGACTTGTCACGGAATGCCCGTTGGCGGAAATGAACGGAAAATTTATTTAGACTTTCCGAAGGAAGGCAATTTTGAAATTTGTGTGTCAGCATATATTGGCAACCTGGCCAGTGGTTCCATTTGTAGTCAGACTGGTCCGGAATGTGTATGGGTCAAAGTTAGAAAAGCAGCAGATCGAATGGGTTCTGTGCGTATTTTATGTTGGGAACAAGTGAATGGAGGGAATTACTATTGGTTTGATCAGCGTATAACGGGAAGTGGTATATATCGCCAACGGATTCATGAAACCAATTGCTGTTCTTATGATTCTGTAGTTGAGTTTAAAGTACTGGAGCAACCAAAGGTTACCGATGTGTTTTACATTTCATTTCGGAATAAACCCTATATCGATGCTACGGGAAAGTCATATGACCTTTGTACGGATCACATGTTGATCAATGTAGTGGGAGGGACTGAACTTTATCGTTGTGATAGCACAATCATGCTGACAGCGGTAAATGTTGATCCTGAAATACAATGGCAATCTCGTTGCCAAGGTAACCTTGTTGAATTAAAACCTGAAATTAAATTCATTGATCCTTGTAATTTGGGAGAGTCTATTCAAATCGATTACCGGTGGTTCATCAAGAATGATCCATTGAAGAAAACCATTCATACCGATTCATCAATTCTTGTGGATCGGGTGAATGAAAATTATTGTCTTGAACTAAGATTTAACATCACCATCGGCGGTTTGACCAAAAGTTGGACAGAAGTGTATTGTGAAACCTTACAGGAAGAGGATTATAAAGATTCATCTCAAATTCTCTACCTGTCTGGCTGTGATTCATTATTTTATAGGGATAAAAAATATTTTACATCAACTCAGGTGATTCACACAATTGACAGTACTTTGGGATGTGACCATAAAGTCATCGCAAACCTGAATATATTAAAAAGCAGTAAGGCAAACCTATTTATTGAATCCTGTGATTCTGCTATAATCAATGGGAGAACTTATACTCAGTCCGGAAAGTACACGCAATGGTTGAAAAATCATCATTCTTGCGACAGTTTCTTAATTGTTGATCTTGAAATCCATGAGAGTATTAAACAAAATCATTTATTATCTGCCTGCGATTCCATAATTGTTGGGGGGGAGAAGTATTTCCACTCCGGAAATTACAGGCAAGTGTTCCAAACCCTGAATGGTTGTGATAGCATTTTGGATATCGAGCTAAAAATGAATAAGAGCAGTAAATCTGAATGGTCGATGGAATTTTGCGATTCTATGGTGATTAACGGTAGGATATATCGTGAAAGCGGAATGTATATTCAACATCTTAAGAATACCGCCGGATGTGACAGTGCATTGCACCTGGATTTGTCTGTAAAGCATTCGAGTAAAGGCATTCTTGAGGCAGGAAAAGATAGAGTGGCTTGCCAGGGTGACAGTATACATTTGGAAGGTAGATTTTCCGATAGTGCGAAATTCATATGGCATAGTGCTAATGGTCATTTTGATTCAGCAGATGAACTATCTGCGATTTACTATGCTACAACAACAGGTGTGAACCGGGTATTTCTGAAGGCATCAGGTGAATGCAATGATTGGTTGGACAGTCTGACTATTTTAGTCCAACCCAATCTGGAACTTAAAATCCAAGGTGATCCGGTCATTCAACCCTGTACGGATAATTATTTTTATGCCTCTGGAGGATTAAATTACCTATGGTCACCATCGGGCTTAACAGAATGCCTTGATCATTCGTGTAGCAAGGTTTTATTAAAGAGCCTAACTGAAAATGCAATACTCAGCGTAAGCAGCAATGATCCTTGTATGATTCCCACCAGTATAAATCTTTTTTTGAATCAATCTGAAACTGAAATATATTTTCCTAATGTGTTTACCCCCAACAACGATCAGATAAATGACATATTTCATCCTATTACAAACGGAAACTTGATCCATAATTATCGATTGAATATTTTTGATCGATGGGGAACATTAGTCTTTGAAACTTCAAACTTGGATAAAGGCTGGAATGGTGTTTATCGAAATGTCAATATGAATCCCGGAGTTTATACTTACGTGGTTCATTATGATAGCTGTGATCATCACAGTTTGATAAAATCAGGAAACGTAACACTCATCAGATAAGCAGGCTATTTTTTTTATTCAACCTGAAAATGTTATACTGGAATTGCTCCTGACCTGTAAATCGGTAATGCATGTACACATGATTAAGGTAAACATGTCAGGGTTAAAAGCTGAAGAGGAAGATCGATAGGAGATTATGATAATGAATAGATTTTTATTTGCGATGAAGTCTGTTTGAAGGAGGTCCCTAAACATTTTTTCATCCAACTCCATGAAACCAAGCTCATTTTAAGATCTAATGTTGTATCAACAATTTAGCATAATGGGTCTGCTGGCCTTTTACAGCGAGGAGGTAAAAGCCCGTATCAAAGGGTTGCATGTTTTAATTATAGGGTTTTGAAAAACCTTCTATCCTCTTGATAAAACATTTTTTGCTTTCATGTCAAATAATTCAGTAGTGAACGAGTCAGCGATATTTTCTGTGGGACAGTTTGACATCATCGCTTAGAGGATTTGAAAATTGGACTAAATAGGATAAAGGTCAAGGAACAATCTGAAGCTTCGCGTATTTTAAAATGATTTTCCGCTGTGGATTCTCGATTTCATTGAACAAGATTGTGGCTACGCGATTGTCTTTGTTACCTTCAATCATCAGGATTTTTCCTTTTCCAAATTTTTGATGCAGGACAACCATTCCGGATTGGATGGTTTCAGAAGGGCTGGCGATAAAATTGCTGATGCTTTCCTGTGTAAATTTGGGTTTGGCCAATACCCATTTTTGCCGGGGTAAAGGACTTTCCTGAGTCAAATCAAACACTCCTTTATTCGACTTTTCAGTTTCAATCCGAGCAGGATCAATTTCTTCAATAAAACGACTGGGCTCGCACATTCTCAAATTGCCAAACAAATATCGCGTATTGGCATATGAAAGAACCAGATGATGCCGGGCTCGTGTAATGGCGACATAAAAGAGTCTGCGTTCTTCGTCAATTTGGTCCTGGTCGCGCATCGCCATAAAACTTGGAAACAAGTTTTCTTCCAGGCCGGCCACCAACACGGCATCAAATTCCAGACCCTTTGCCGAATGCACGGACATTAAGGTGATGTGATCGCCAGTAGCATCATTGGAATCCAAATCGCTGATCAGGGATATGGTCTGCAGATACGCCGCAAGAGAATGAGAGTCGGAAATTTGTTCCTCCAATTCATCCTGTTCGGTAAAAGACCGAATTCCATCCAATAAAGACATCACATTTTCAAGGCGTTGAATCCCCTCACTGGAACTGTCTGATTTAAATTCTGCGGATAATCCAGAAATTTTAAACACGTAGCTTGCGGTCTGGTAAGCATCAGCGGTTAAGGCAAATTGTTGTGCCTCTTTAATTTGCATTTGAAACTGCCTTAGACCTTGCAGTGTCCGGGGACTTGCATCCAACCGATCCACTGCCTGCCACAGGGATAATTCAGATTCATTGGAGATTTGCATTAACTTGTCTATCGTAGACTGCCCAATTCCACGTTTGGGATAATTGACAACCCTTTTAAATGCTTCATTATCCAAGGGATTCACCACCAATCGCAAATAGGCCATGAGGTCTTTGATTTCTTTACGCTGGTAAAAAGACATGCCACCATAAATCTTGTAGGGCAAATTGTACCTACGCAATTGCTCTTCAAAAATTCTGGACTGTGCATTGGTCCTGTAGAGAATGGCAATTTCTTGGTTTTTGAGGTGATAACGATTTTTTAGTTCGAGGATATAATCGGCAACTTTTCTACCTTCTTCGTTATCCGTGTTGCAGCGCAACAATTTTATTTTATGCCCTTCCTCCTGATGCGTCCAGATTTCTTTTTGAATTTGATTTTCATTTTTGTTGATCACATCGTTTGCTGCTTTTACGATGTGTGGAGTACTTCGGTAATTTTGTTCGAGTTTATATATTCTGGTTTCTGGAAAATCATTTTGAAAATCCAGTATATTGCGAATGGTGGCTCCTCTAAAAGAATATATACTTTGTGCATCATCTCCTACAATACAAATATTGCGCGGACTTCCCTCATAGATGACCAGTTTTTTAATAATGGCATATTGAAGGAAATTGGTATCCTGAAACTCATCTACCATGATGTATTGGAATTGACGGCGATATTTTTCCAAAACCTGTTCTGGATTTTCCTGAAACAAACGGTATAACTGAAGCAGTAAATCATCAAAGTCCATGGCGCCCGCTTTGATGCATTTTTGTACATACTTCTTATAAATCAGAGCCGTTTCCGGCATTTTATTTTCTTGATCCTGGTCCCGTAATTCACCGTTTCTTTCGTACATCGCAGGGGTGATGAGGTTGGATTTTGCAGACGAAATGCGGGTACGAAGGGTATTGGGATTGTAAATTTTCGGATTGAGGTCTAATTCTTTAATGATTTCTGAAATCACGCTTTTGGTATCCTCCGTATCATAAATGGAGAAATTGGAAGGATATCCAATTTTAGGCGCTTCTACCCGAAGTAACCTGGCAAATATGCTGTGAAAGGTACCACACCAGACTTTCCGAATTTGATCGCCTGCCAGATGGCTGATCCGTTCGGTCATCTCCCGGGCGGCTTTATTGGTGAACGTCAGCGCGAGAATGTGATGAGCAGCTATTCCCTGATCCAATAAAAAGGCTAATCGGTAGGTTAAAACGCGGGTTTTTCCAGAACCTGGACCGGCAATGACCATTACGGGACCTTGTACATCGGTCACCGCATTGCGTTGTACTTCATTGAGTTCTTTCAAATAGGGGTTCATGCTCCGGATTTGGGGCGCAAGTTATGATTTTCAGAGAATTTTATAGTATAGTTTCTCATCAAGTGATTTGGGGATACGTTTATTTCCGTTTACGATCGGTAATGCCTTTTGAAAAACCATAACCAAGCTGGATCATGGCATAATGCCTTGCATGAATTGTATTAAATATGGGCGAATGAAATCCAGCATTATGCATGGGCTTAGCAACGTTTGTATCTTTGTGGGATGAACTTAGCATTATGATCTTCCAGTGTTTAACGTTCATATTGGAACAGTGTTCAATTCCAATACAATCGCTGTAGAGCATAAGCGATTTATGAAGTCATGTCTTAATGGTATTTGACGTAATTCATTAAACAGTGAATAAATTTACTCTGTATTTAGTCTTATTTCCGGATGCTTTGGTGTGATCCACATTAATTTTACCCAATCATTTTTTACGCAGGCAAATTTGAATTCCTTGAATCACGTTCGACTCAGTCATTTGTCCCTTTTATTGGTTGCATTGATTTATGGAGCCAATTACAGCATTGCAAAAGTGCTGATGGATCCCGGCGTTATAGGCCCTAATGCATTTATTTTTTACCGTGTTTGTGTATCAGCCCTGTTGTTTTTTCTTTTGACCCGCAGTTTGTTTTCATTTGAACGCAAGGATTTCGGTTTACTGTTGGTGTGCACATTCAGCGGTGTTATGGGAAACCAATTGTTGTTTTTCAATGGATTAAAAAACACATCACCCATTCACGCGGCGCTGATCATGGTTTGCACTCCTTTACTGGTTTTGCTCATAAAAACTGCGACTGGCACCAAACTGCAAATTCACCAATGGTTGGGTTGTGCGATAGGATTGTTGGGTGCGGCATACCTGATCATGCATCGTGGCACAACACCATTGCAAGAGGCAAGTACAATGGGTGACCTGATGGTGTTGGTCAACGCCTTATTGTATGGATATTATTTGATAAAAGTTCCGGAGCTGGTTTCGCGTTATGATCCGTTTAAAGTCTTGACCGCCTTGTTTTCTTTGTCCATACTACCTGTGGGCCTGATTGCTATTCCCCAATTGATGGAATTTCAAGTTTTGTCTTTGACAATGGATCAATGGATGGCCTTTTTATTTGTACTGGTGGCCACGACTTTTTTAGCATACGCACTCAATACATATGCCTTGAAACACACCAATGCAGAAACCGTCAGTATGTATATTTATTTACAGCCTTTGTGCGGAACGATCATTGCCATTGGCTTAGGCCATGACCGATGGCAACCCCATTATGGACTCTCCACATGCTTGATTTTCGGGGGACTTTATTTATCCGGAAAAAAAAATTTAAAATTTTGACTTCCTTTTTTGGATGTTTTAAAACATGATAATTAGGGTGTTATGAAATACTATTTTACACATTTATTTAAAAATTAAAGTGTAACAATTTGTAGCTTAGATGAGTCTGACAAATTACTGGAATATCTATGTGTACCGGGGTGTTGAAAAAAAATCCGGTTGCATGAATCAGAATGCGATTATAGTGTTACTTTTACAACGCATTTAATAATCCCTGAGAAGATATGCCAAAACGGACGAAGCAAGATCATATCCTATCTAAGCTCATTTCTGAATTCGAAGAACAAGGTCAATTGATCAATCGCGAGTATTGCGAAGAGTCTTATTACCTCCGGTTGATTCATCATTACGAAAGACAATTTCAATTTGACAAGGCCCTCAATCTCGCTGATCAGGCCATTTCCCTGTACCGTTACAAGCAAGATTTTTATCTCATTAAAGCAAAGTTGCAAATGGCTTCGCAACAAGCTGATTCCGCTCTGGAAACACTCCAGCAAGCTTATGCTGTTTCTCCGTTGAACGTAGAAGTGCAATATCTGAAAGCGCGCGCTTTTGCACTGCTGGCACGTTACGACGAGAGTCTTCGTCTTCTTATGGATTTAAAATGCAACATCCACAAAACCGATCTGACAGAATTATTATTGGTTGAAGCATTTATTTACGAAACCATGAAAGACTTTAACAAGATGTTTGATACACTGCGCGATGCACTGTTGTTAAATCCAAACAACCTCGAAGCGCTGGAGCAAATTTGGGTGAGTGTAGAATTCTCCAAAAAATATGAAGAAAGCATACGCCTTCATCAACAACTCATTGATAAAAATCCATATTCATATCTTGCCTGGTACAATCTTGGCCATGCTTATTCTTGTATAGGTGAATACGAACAAGCCGTAGAAGCATTGGAGTATTCATTTTTGATCAATCCCCAGTTTGAGCAGGGAATCTTAGACTGCGCAGAGTTGTGTTTGCAAATCAATCAGTTTGAAAAAGCATTGCATTGTTATCTGGAAGCCAATGAAATGTTTGGACCCGACGCAGAATTGATTGTGTATATTGCAGAATGCCTGATCAAACTCAATCGTCACAAGGAAGCGAAAAGCAAACTGCAAAAAGCCATCTTCCACGACCCCTACAATGATGAAATATTTTTCTATCTGGCTGAATGTTTTGCGCATGAAGGCAATTATACCAAAGCCATAAAATATTATCTCAATGCATTGGATCTCGACGAGCAGCGCGAGGAATATCATGCAGGTTTAGGAAAAGCTTACGAGGCTGAGAAAAATTTCAAAAAAGCAGAATCTCATTATAAAAAGGCGGCACAATACGGTATGGAACAGAGTCAATATTGGACTATGCTCGTCAGTTTTGTCCTGAGGCAAGGAGAACTGGATAAAGCCGAAAAATTCCTCATTCGTGCTGATAAATACAGTTTTGGGGCTGACCTTTTGTTTTGCAAAGCGGTATATTATTTTAAGTCTGGCAATAGAGAAAACGCCATCGAATGTCTTGAAGAAGCATTAAATGAAAATTCCACTATCGCCCATATGATGTATGACATTCATCCCGAACTGGAACAAGACCAACAGGTTCAAAGCATGGTTCGCTATTTCAGCAATGTGTAATGGAGGTGTGTAGGCATGTAGGTATTTAGGTGTTTGGGTATTTAGGTGTTTAGGAATGTAGGAGAATAGTAACTAACGAATGTTAGCATCGATCTTGAAAAAAGCTAACAACTAACCCCTAACCTCTACCAACTAACAACTATCTTCTAACCCCTAATCACTAACCTCTACCAACAATCAACTAACCACTAATCTCCACGGCTTTCCTCCAACCGCACCACTACCCCGTCATACGATGTACCCAGTTGAGCTTGTTTGCGGATCTCGACGATCACGGAATGCAAGGATTGAAATTGAACTGACAGCACATTTATGATGCGTTGAGCGATGTTTTCCAGCAATTCTTCAGGTTGCTGAAGGATTTCTGAAATAAAATGATACACCCTCTGATAATCGATGGTGTCTTCCAGGTCATAACATTCCTTTTCCGGTAATGAAAAATCGATTACCACCGTTACCAACAAGTCGGTTGACCATTTTTTCTCTACGGGATACAAACCGTAAGTCCCTGAAAATTTCATGTTTTCCAGGCTGATCCGTGCGTATTTTTTTGCTTTCGTCTTCATTATTAACAAGCCATTTTAGGCTTAGGCATGGGCGGATATTAACTTTGTGCAAAATAAATAAAACCCATGAGTTCCAAAACGGATCGTTACGAAGGACATGATTATTACGGTATCGATGAACTGTTGCAGGAAGACCACCTGTTGGCCAGGGATGCCGTCAGGGCTTGGGTCAAAGCTGAGGTGAGTCCCATCATAGAGGATTTTAGTGAGCGCGCCAAATGCCCGCAGCATTTATTCAAGGGATTGGCTGAAATCGGTGCTTTCGGACCCAGTTTGCCAACAGAATACGGTGGTGGCGGTATGGATGAAATGGCTTATGGAGTCATTATGCAGGAATTGGAACGCGGGGATTCCGGAATTCGTTCGATGGCCTCTGTACAAGGATCCCTGGTGATGTATCCGATTTACCGCTTTGGCAGTGAAGAACAAAAGCGAAAATACCTTCCCAAATTGGGCGCTGGGGAATTTATTGGATGTTTTGGATTGACTGAACCGGATTTTGGTTCCAACCCAGGGGGTATGATTACCCAGGTGAAGGACGATGGCGATGCTTATATTCTCAATGGCGCCAAAATGTGGATTACCAATTCTCCGGTCGCAGACCTTGCTGTGGTTTGGGCAAAAAATGAAGATGGCGAAATTCTGGGCATGGTGGTGGAAAAAGGGAGTAAGGGCTTCTCAGCACCCGAGATTCATGGAAAATGGTCCTTGCGGGCCTCCATCACAGGAGAATTGATCTTTGAAGATGTACGCGTGCCTAAATCACAAGTATTTCCAGCAGTTAAAGGTTTAAAAGGCCCACTGTCCTGTCTCTCCAAAGCCCGTTATGGAATTGCCTGGGGTGCACTTGGAGCAGCACTGGACTGCTATGACACCGCCTTGCGGTATTCCAAAGAAAGAATACAATTTGGCAAACCCATTGCCTCTTTTCAGTTGACCCAGAAGAAATTGGCGGAAATGATCACCGAAATCACAAAAGCTCAGCTCCTGGTCTGGCGACTTGGCACATTGGCCAACCAGGGAAAGGCTAGCCCGGCACAAATCTCTATGGCAAAACGCAATAATGTTTATACGGCTTTAACCATCGCTCGAGAAGCCAGGCAAATCCTTGGAGGAATGGGGATTACCAACGAATATCCCATCATGCGCCATATGATGAATTTGGAAACGGTACTGACTTATGAAGGTACCCACGACATCCATTTACTGATTACGGGTATGGATGTTACCGGTATCAATGCCTTTGGGATGTAAACCAGAAAATATTAAGTTTTTATTAATAACTTTCGATTCCATCAAGCGTTAATCAGGTAGCAAAAAAATTTGACCTCCGAATTATCCACTATGCAGGTGTTTGAAAAAATAGACCTCCCGGACAATTGGCTTATACGGTTTGCCCTTGGTTTCTTTTGTCTTGGGTTTGGCTATGCGTTGGATGGACAGCAAGCGCAGGAGATATTCATTCAAAATGGATCTTTTGAAGACAGTCCAAAATGTTGTGATCCACCCACGGCATGGGAAAACT
This sequence comes from uncultured Saprospiraceae bacterium, assembly GCA_964568865.1. Lineage (GTDB taxonomy): Bacteria > Bacteroidota > Bacteroidia > Chitinophagales > Saprospiraceae > Vicinibacter. The sequence continues at coordinate 31,394 of CAZMSE010000012.1, read as the reverse complement.
GTGGTTTTAAAGCAGAGACCCCACCCGATGTCCAACCGGCTCTTGACGATGCCAACCGGCCACTGTTTAATGTAACCAAAACAGCGTTTGCAGGCAATACTTATTTGGGTATGGTGGTGCGCGAAAATGACACCTACGAACGGGTAGCGCAAAGGCTTTTGCAACCCATGAAGAAAGATGTTTGTTACACATTCAGTATTTACCTCTGCCGATCAGAAACATACTTGAGTGCGTCCAATCGCAAAGAACCGGATAAACTGAAAGAATTTACCCAACCAATATTGCTCCGCATCTGGGGTGGTGACGCTTACTGCCATCAAAAACAGTTATTGGCCGAATCGCCTTTGATTTCCAACACGGATTGGAAAAAATACGAGTTTGAATTTGAACCCAAATCAGACATGTATTATTTTGAATTGGAAGCTTTTTATAAAACACCGGTATTGTTTCCATACAATGGAAACATCCTGTTGGACAATGCTTCACACCTTTCCATTATTCCCTGCCCTTCAGATACTAAAGCATATGCAGCCTATAAAAAAGATGGGCTGAAGAATAAAACGCCCCTCCCTAAAAACAAGGAAATTTCCAAGAACAAAACCACCACACCGCCACCTACTCCCGCTAAACCAAAACAACGCATATTAAAATACCTCGAAAATAAAATGAGCGTTGGGCAGGTATTTAAAATTGAAAAACTTTATTTCGAAACGGATTCCGCGACCATTAAAGATGAATCCTTCGATGTATTGGATGAACTCTTTGAATACCTGCAAAACAATAAAAAGGTACGCATCGAAATTGGAGGACATACCAACAATCGCTGTTCCGAAAAATATTGTGAAAAACTTTCATTGCTTCGTGCAGATGCGGTTAAAGATTATTTAGTTGAAAAAGGGGTAGACAGTAAGCGGATTAGCACCAAAGGATATGGCCGCAAGAATCCCGTCGCATCCAATTCTGCCGTCGAAGGCCGCAAACTCAACCAACGCGTTGAAATTAAAATTCTTAGCATCAGCGGCTGATGAATCATTAAATTTTATTATTTCGCTGTGCTCAAAACCCGTGGCATCATTTTTAAACTCACCCGATACCGGGAAAGCAGTTTAATATTTGATGTCTTTACCGAAGAAGCCGGATTACAGACCTTTATTGCCAACGGTGTGTACAGTAAATCGCAACAGCGCCTGGCCGCTGCTTTACAACCCATGCACCTCATCGAATTAGTAGCCTATTTTAAAGAACATCAGGAAATGCATCGCTTTAAGGAGTTGTCCAGGTGGCTTCCCTATCAACGGATTCCTTATGACATCAGGCGCACTGCTATAGGAACGTTTATGCTTGAAATTTCACGCAAGGCAATTCGCACCCAACAAGTTAATGCACCCTTGTTTTCATTTGTGGAAACATCCTTTCGACATTTGGATGAAGTCAGTAAGCTACACCCGGATCAACATTTGAAATATATGGTTGATCTTTCAACCTACCTGGGATTTCAGCCAAATCCCAATCACTCTACCAGTCAACCATGCTTTGATCTGGCGAATGGAATGTTTGTTCCACATCAAGACCTGGCGAATGAATATGTATTGTCGCCGGAATCCAGTACAGTGTTATCCAAAATGCTGAATCCAGCGACTCACCCAATGGAAACATTGCATCTTGCCGAACGCAGACAGTTGCTTCAGCAACTCATCCTTTATTACCAGTTGCACATCGAACATTTTGGTAAGATAAAAAGCATCGATGTTTTCAGAGATATTCTGGAATGAGAATTCTCTTATTTCAACAACTAACAAACGTTTGTTAGTTTTACTTCAAAATAACTAACGGAGCTCGTGTCGCAATCTGTACAAATGGAGTATAGCCGGAAATATGGCTGCCATGGATTCTGCAGCACCTCTGGTGGATCCCGGAAGACAAATGATCAGTTGTTCGCCAGCCAATCCAGCCAAACTTCTCGATAGCATGGCGTAGGGCATGCGTTGTTGTCCGTATTGCCGCATGACTTCAGCAATGCCTGGAATTTCGCGATCCAGGAGCGGACGGATGGCTTCCGGAGTGCGGTCTCGTTTGGACAAACCGGTGCCACCGGTAAGTACGATCAGTGGAAATTGATTTTTCAATAAATCTTTTACCGTGGTCTGTATAACTTCTACTTCATCCGGAATGATCTGATAGACTTCAACGGAAACAGCTTTACTTTCCAATATGGAAATGATTTTTTTACCAGCAGAATCTTCTTTTTTTCCAGAAGAAACAGAGTCAGAACACACTACGACGGCAGCCTTGAAATCAGGGGGCAGCACGTCCGAATAATCAGATTTTCCACCCTTCTTCCGGAGTAATCGGATTTGTTGAATTTCGACTTCCGGATCTATGGGTTTCAGCATGTCATACAAAGTCAGCGCCACAACAGAAGCTCCGTGCATCGCTTCTACTTCAACGCCTGTTTTGTAAATGGTTTGGACTTCTACTTCAATGAACACCGACAGTCCTTCCAAATGATACCGTATTTCTGCCATTTCAATGGGCAGTGGATGGCAATCAGGAATGAGTTCGGCGGTTTTTTTTATTCCCAGTAAACCCGCTACCCTTCCTGCTTCCAATACATTTCCTTTTGGAACGAGGTTCTCCCGAATGGCTAGTATCGTAGTTTCACGGCTGGTCTTGACGACTGCCTGTGCTATCGCAGTACGGTGTGAATAATTTTTTGAAGTGATGTCCACCATTGAATTTCCATTGATTTAACGCTTGCAAAGCTAAGCAGACCTGTGCATTCTGCGTTCCCTTGATGGAGGTATGTTGGATATGCATTTAGAGGCTCCACCACAACTTGAAGCAGGCAATGCACAACACTATGGCCAGCATTTTTTTCAAAACTCCATGATCCCATCGAAAGGCCCCGAAATAGGCACCCAGAGCTCCTCCCAACATCGCAGTGGGTAAATAGATCCAGATTTGTGTAGGGCATTCCCACCCTTTTGTAGCGTAACCTGCAAGGCCGGCCAGGGAGTTTACAAAGATAAAAAGTGCGGAAACTCCCGACACCGTCTTGATGTCAGCCCAACCCAACATCAAGATCAAAGGACTCAACAAAATACCACCTCCGATTCCGATCATACCGGAAAGTAAACCAATTCCCACTCCAAAAAATAATGAGGTCAACAGAATTTTTCCATCTCGGGAGTTTGCGTTAATGGGGGATACAAAAGGATCTGAAGAAATCTGGGTTTTGTGATTCATCAGAATCCTGTAAACTGCAAATAACAAGATCAGCGCCAGGATTTTCTTATACCATTGTTCGTCCAGTTGGATCATACCCCCGATAAACGCAGCAGGTACCGATACCAATGAAAATGGCCAAAACAATGACCACAAAAAATGACCGGAACGATAATATTGAATAAAAGCCAACAGAGAAACAACGCAATTCAGCACTAGTGCAGTGGGTCTCATTTCATTGGGTGCGACGGAAAAAAGAGCCATAACGGCCAAATATCCGGATGCCCCTCCATGTCCAACGGATGCATACAAATATGAAACCAATAAAATGGAACATAGTATCCACGGTAGGGTGGTCATCATTGAGGCACTGTCCATTACAATCCTGCGATCCTTTTGATCATGTTGTTAAATATAAAATAATGGAAAGGCAACATCAAATACCAATAATTACGTCCCAATATGCCATGTGGGCGGAATGTAGCTGTTTGTTTTAACAGACAACGGTTTTCATTCTGAACGATAGAAAATTCAAGCCAGGCTTCGCCAGGCAATTTCATCTCAGCATATAAAAGCAGGCGATGATTTTTATAGTCGGCCAGGAGAACGCGCCAAAAATCCAATACATCTCCTGGTTGTAAATCCACATGGCTGCGACGGCCCCGACCAATACCAACACCTCCGATGATTTTATCCATGATACCCCGTATTCTCCACAATGCATCTGCATAGTACCAGCCATGATTTCCACCTATACCAAAAAATCGGCTGGCCACTTCGGGGATTTGTTCTTTTTGAATTTCAACCCACTTGCGATCCTTGTAGCACCCATTGATCGGGACCTCAACGTGCTGACTCACATCCAAATTATTAAGACTGCTGGATGCAGCATCTTTCCAGCTGGAAACTACCATGTTTTGTTCAATTCGCAAAAAAGCCATTTCAATGGCGTCACGGTAGGAGATCAAGTCCTGCGGGATGAGGCTGAGTATTGAATGTTCTTCACAAACCACATCATTTTTCATACTGGCGACCAACTGGCGTGCGATGGTGAAATTGGCGGATGTGGTAAGGTTTAACCAATAAGCAGATAAAACGGGAGAAATCATGGGCCATGTAAAAATGTATCTGCGGTATTTTCTCACCTGGGCATATTCCTGCAACATTTGCTTATAACTCAATACATCGGGTCCTCCGATTTCAAAACACCGGTTCATTACAGGTTCCAGTAAGATGGCACTTTTTAAATAATGAATGACATTCCGAATGGCAATGGGTTGGCATTTTGAATTCAACCAACGTGGAACAATCATGATAGGCAGTTTTTCAGAAAGATCCCGGATGATTTCAAAGGATATGCTTCCACTTCCCACAATAATTCCTGCTTCAAAAATGGTATATGGAATGCCAGATTGCATCAACACTTCTTTTACACCTTTTCGAGCTAACAAGTGTTTGGATAATTGGCGATCGTTACTGATGCCACCTAAAAAAATAATTTGCTTTACCAGGGTAAGGTGGGCTACTAAAACAAAGCAACCCGCTGAACGGATTTCATATTCTTTTAGAGTCGTCCGGGTATCACCCAGTGAATGAATGAGGTAATACGCAACATCAAACGTTTTTGATTTAAATTGTTGTAGCGCATTTTCTGGTTTTAAAAAATCGAATTCAATGACCTGTATTTTCTCCAATAAGTCGGAAGAAGGTTTGAACCTGCGCCGGTCCCGCACTACACAAGTCACTTCATGACCGGCCTCAATCAATACGGGAAGCAATCGCATTCCAATATAACCATTCGCACCGGTCAACAAAATTTTCATTCAATCAATTTTTTACTCATGGAAGATATTACACCGTTCATTGTTTTTCCTGAAAAATCATCCGCCAATTCGAATCATGCTCCGGTTAACGGCCGTTGAGGTTCCGTGTGGATCATGGAGCCCTTCAAATTGGCCTCCAAGTTTTTCTTTTTTTGCCCAAACCGTTTGCCGGATCAGTGGAACAATATCCTGACCCTTGCGGAAGGGGCCTAAAAGATCTGTTTCATCTTTTGAAAATAAACAATTTTTCATTTTGCCGTCGGTGGTTAGACGCAAGCGGTTACAGCCACTGCAAAACGGTTCACTCATGGTACTGATGACTGAAAAGGTACCCAGGTGACCAGAGATGTAGTAGGGCTTTGCTGTATCGTTTCGGTGTGTCGGAATTCTCGCATAGGTATATCGATGGCCAATGTCATTCAGTATATCCTGATGCGTATATACTTTGCTGGCATCCCAGTGATTGCCTTCAAAGGGCATAAACTCTATAAACCGAATGTGAACGGGCATTTCTTTTGTCCATTCGATGAAGTCCAGAATCTCTTGTTCATTTTTTCCTTTCATGACCACAACATTAATCTTGAGGTGAAATCCGTGTTTTAGCATCAAATGGATGTTATTGAATACTTTTTGGAAATCATCTCTTCCGGTCATAGCAAAAAATACTTCGCGATTTAAAGTGTCCAGACTCATGTTGACCGACAACAATCCTGCAGATAAAAAATCATCGAGGTATTCATCGACAAAAACACCATTGGTGGTGATGGCCAATTGGATGGAATACTGACCCAATCGTCGTATGATTTCACCAGCATCTTTTCGAACCAATGGTTCTCCTCCGGTCAATCTTATTTTTCGAACCCCTTCGCGAATAAAAATCGCTGCAATCTGTTCAATTTCAGCTGCTGTCATACTGGAGGCGGGCAATGCATGTTCTTTGTGCATGTCTTTTGGATTGCAATACAGACATTTCAAATTGCATCGGTCGGTCAAAGAAATCCGCAGGTAATCATGGACGCGTTGAAATGAATCTTCTAACATGAGTGGCAAAGAAATATCGGTGAATCGCTTCAACAAAGCTAAGCTGCTTTCATGGAAAAACGCAATAAGATGATGACCTTATCGAAGCCATGGACCGGATGAAAATCCATGTGTCGATCCTAACGAAGTCAAATCTGTCCTAAATGCAATCCAGACCCATGGTTGCTTCAGGAAACACTAACTTTAAGGCATGATTTCGCTGATTGAAGCCAAAAAAATCATTGAACAGCATGTTCAAACCCTCCCGATCATGTATCCTTCTGTTTCTCATCCCCGGGGATTTTTTTTAGCGGACAACGTTTTTTCAACAGTGGATGTTCCGCCATTTGACAATGCAGCCATGGATGGCTACGCCATAGCTGGAATTCCGGATGGTCTTACATATCCCGTGGTGGCAGGCCTTCAGGCAGGTGACAAGCCTTCGTTTGGATTGAACCCCGGAGAAGCCTGTAGAATTTTTACAGGTTCGGCGATTCCGGCAGGTGCAAATTTGGTGTGTGCCCAGGAATGGGTTGAACGGGTAGGTGACCGGATAACGATCAACGCAAAAGAATTTGTGATCGGGCAGCACATCCGCCATAAAGGATCCCAATGCAAACGTGGGGCTTTATTGGCACCAAAAGGCGCTGCCATCTCTCCTGGACTCATCGGATTACTGAGTTCCTGCGGATTGGAAAACTATCCCAGTTATCGATCTCCAAAAGTTAGTTGTATCATCACCGGCAACGAATTGGTTGAACCTGGAAATCCTTTGCCCTCCGGCAAAATATACAATTCCAACGGTCCGGCCTTGCACAGTTATGTGTTGGATTGTGGTGCGGAAATACAGCAATTTTTCCAGGTAACCGATGATTTGCCCTCCTTAAATTCCGCGTTGATGAAGTGTGTGTCCGATTCAGATGTCGTAATCCTTACCGGAGGCATTTCGGCAGGCGATTATGATTTGGTAAAACAAAGCTTAGAAAATTTAGGCGTGGAAACCTTGTTTCATAAAGTCCGCCAGAAACCTGGAAAGCCATTTTACACTGGAATTAAAGAAAATCAATGGTTTTTCGGATTACCTGGAAACCCAGCCTCCGTATTGAGTTGTTTTAACCAATATGTAAAACCCTGCCTGAGGGGACTTATGGGAGACCCCGATCCATTTGCATCTCCCGAGCAATGGCCATTGAGCAAAGAATTCAACAAGAAAAAAGGCATGAGTCTTATCCTGAAAGCACAGCTGAAAAATGGAAAGGTACATCCATTGCCCGGACAGGAGTCTTTTAATCTGATGAGTTTTAGTGTATGCAATGGATTTGTATTATTGCATGAAGAAGATGAACATATTCCTGAAGGAACTATGGTAGATTGGTTCCCTTGGTAAACTTTCAGATTCGAAGGCTGTTCCCATGTAAATATTGCGCTAATTGATGTCCAATCATTTTTGACTTTTGGCTAACCAGGTTAACGATATCGAAATTTTTGTGTTGGCAGGTGGCCAAAGTTCCCGGATGGGGCAAGACAAAGGACAGATGATGGTCAACGGACAAGCACTGATACAATATCTGTTGTCAACATTAGAAAGGATACCGGTTTCGATATCCATTGTTTCCAATGACCCTGCTTATCGCCAGTTCGGGTATCCCGTGTACCATGACTCTATAGCTAACCAAGGGCCTATGGGCGGATTGTTGACGGCTTTGGAAAATAGCCAGTACCCATTGATCCTGTTGCTGGCGTGTGATTATCCTTTTTTATCTGCTGAATGGATTCAATGGCTGATGGATAAAAGACAAAGAGACCAGATCATAGTACCAGTGTCTCGTTCTATATTGCATCCTTTATGTGCCATTTATCCAGTGGAGATATTGGATAAAGTGCGCGACATGATTCAAGCCAATGTACTTAAAATGAAAACCTTGATTCAATCGTTTCCACACTGCCTGGTGGATATAGACTCTTGGGTTGAACGCGATGAGTTTCTGATGACCAATGTCAATACGCCGGAAGAACTTAAACAATGCCAAACAAGATGGAAAGTCCAGTGATCAAAATAAAGTTGTTTGGAAATTTATGTGAAAGGCTGCAACTTCAGGAGGTGGAAATAAACGCTGTTGAAGACACGGAAGCGCTTTTTGCTAAATTGGTGGAGTTGTATCCAGTGCTTTCTGAATTACGTTTTGCAATCGCCGTCAATCAAAAAATTGCCAATCAAAAAATGATGTTGGATGAGCATGCCGAAATCGCTTTATTACCACCTTTTAGTGGGGGCTAACCGTGTGACATGAACCGATTTGTTCGTCAGGAAAATTTAGCCGGATTTGGAACGATAGGCCAACAGGCGTTACGAGAGGCATCTGTTTTGGTGGTGGGTGCCGGAGGTTTAGGTTGTCCGGCCTTAAGCTATTTGTGTGCAGCAGGGGTAGGAACCATTGGTATCATTGATGGTGATGTCATAGAATGGTCTAACCTCAACCGACAAATTTTATTCGGAGTCCAACAGGTCGGTCAATCAAAAGCATTGAGTGCTGTGCAGTTACTTCAGGAAAAGTATCCTGACATTACGTTAAGGGGTTATTTTGAATGGCTAACGAACGTTAGTGCCTTGTCCTTAATTGCATCATTCGATCTGGTGGTGGATGGGTCCGACAATTTTCCTACCCGGTATCTCGTCAACGATGCATGTACATTACTCAAAAAGCCCCTGGTGACGGGTGCCATACATCAACATGAAGGGCAATTGATGGTGTTTGCTCCTCCAGAACCGGGATTGCAATATATCAATTACCGGGATGTGTTTCCACAGGCCCCTGGTGCTTTTGAAATTCCGAATTGCGAACAAACAGGCGTCATTGGAGCCTTGCCCGGAGCCATTGGAACCTTGCTGGCCATGGAAGCCATAAAATGGTTAAGTGGTTATGGTGTCCCTCTTCTGAATAAATTACTGTTGTACGATGGCCGCAATTCAAGCATGACGCAATTCGCAATTGTTCCCCATCCGGAATCACAAAAATTTTTACCGGCTACGCTTAGTGAATTTTTGGCAAAGGATTATGGTGGAAAATGTTTGACGGATTTAAAAGTAGAATGGAAAACTGCTTTAAGCATAATGGCGTATGACCCGCATTGCTCTGTATTGGTTGATATCCGTGAGTCACATGAAATGCCGGATTCTACAGGTTTGGATTGTTTAAAATTACCCGTCGATTCACTGTTACAATCCTGTGAATCCCTTGCCCCTTATGATCATGTTTTTTTATTTTGTCAGTCGGGTCAACGCAGCCTTGTCGTTGCAGACAAACTACAACAAGGCGTTTGCGGAAAAAAAATTTATTCGATTATCGGAGGTGCTTTGCACGAAGATGCGCCCTTTGATCAAAAAAATCAGCCATGACAAAAACCATTAGGAATATTTTCATACAAGGACCTATTGAACCTGAATTTATTTCCGATTCAATCAAAAAACACCAGTCGAAACGCATGATAGGCGGCCACAGTATTTTTTTGGGACAGGTTAGACAGGATGTAAAATCAGAAGGGACAGTTGAATCCATAGAATTCACGGCCTATGAACCCATGGCATTGGAGTATGCTCATCGCATCAAAGAAGAAACCATTCAAAAATTTGAATTGAGCTGTATGCATATTCATCACAGCCTGGGCAGAATTCCAGCAGGCCAAATTTGTTTATTTGTTTTTACGTCCTCTGTCCATCGTCGAAACGCCATAGACGCTTGTGATGAAGTCGTCGAACGGATAAAAAGTGAATTGCCCATCTGGGGCCGGGAGATTTTCGGGGATGGCCAGTCGATGTGGAAAGAAAATCAATAGCCACGGTTTGTTGAATCCCAATTCTTTCGTGTGGCTGAAAATATCATCTGCCTAAAAACTATTTTTACTTTTGCATCAAAATTTAAGGGATTTGGATACCACTTCTAACTTCAAATAAAAGATAAAGGTGAATACTGGGCAAAATCATACGGTTGAGTTGCTTTCTCCGGCAGGTTCATTTGAATCATTGGTAGCGGCCACTCAGGCGGGTTGCGATGCTGTCTATTTTGGCGTTGAGCAGTTGAATATGCGTGTGAGGTCTTCCAAACTTTTCCAATTGCAGGACCTCGAGAAAATAGCCAGACATTGTGTTCAGCATGGTATCCGATCATATTTAACCGTCAACACCATCATTTACGATCACGACATTCGTTTATTGGAAAGAATAATATTCGCTGCAAAGGATGCAGGTATTGATGCCATCATCGCAGCTGATCTTGCAGCCATTCAATGTGCAGATCAAGTGGGCATTCCGGTGCATATCTCCACTCAAGCAAATGTCAGTAATGTAGAAAGCGTAATGTTTTTCAGTCGATATGCAGATGCGGTGGTATTGGCGCGCGAACTGACTTTGACGCAAGTACATTCGATTGCTCGTGAAATTGAACGCAAGCAAATCAAAGGACCTTCGGGAGAATTGATTCGCCTTGAAATATTTGGACACGGCGCTTTGTGTATGGCCATTTCAGGTAAATGCTATTTGAGTTTGCATTCACATTATGCATCGGCCAATCGTGGAGCATGTATTCAAAATTGCAGACGGAGTTATATTGTAACCGATCAGGAGGACGGAACTGAATTGCAAATTGACAACGAGTACATCATGTCTGCAAAAGATTTGTGCACCATTGATTTTTTGGATTCCATCACACAAGCTGGAATTAAAATTCTGAAAATTGAAGGCCGCGGAAGATCTGTTGATTATGTCTATACCGTAACAAAATGTTACCGTGAAGCACTGGATGCCATTCAGAATGGAGAATATTCTCCGGAGAAAATAGCGGATTGGAAAACCAGACTCGCCACGGTGTACAACCGTGGTTTTTGGGAGGGCTATTACCTTGGCAAAACAATGGGTGAATGGAGCCATCACTATGGCTCACAGGCCACACAGAAAAAAATATTCATTGGAAGTGGAGTTAAATATTTTGATCAGAAAGGGATTGGTGAATTTGTTGCTGAAAGTCACTCACTGCAAAAAGGCAATAAAGTGATGATCACCGGGCCATCCAGCGGTTATGCCGAATGGACCATTGAGCGACTCGTCGTGAATGGGCAATCTGTGGAGGAAGTCCGGCAAGGTGATCGATTTACCACACCCGCTCCGGTCAAGGTAAGATCTTCTGACAAACTGTATAAACTTGTTGTCTCCTGAAAACTTATAAAATCATTCAACAGCGCAACCGTTGTATTGGATGTGCAGCATGTCATGAAGCCGCTCCGGAGCGTTGGGTCATGTCAACCGTTGATGGTAAAAGCACTTTAGTAGGTAGTATCCATAAAAAAGGATATGCGATTGCTACACTTCAGGAGGACGAACTGGAAGCCAATCGAAGAGCATTGAAAAACTGTCCTGTGCACATCATCCGGTTAACGGAAGAATGAGCTTTGATGATCCGGGATTTTGGACTCACGAGGATACAAGAAAATGGCGCTTCACCAATTCGTGAGCATTGACCATCAAATCAAAAGATTTTGATCCAAAATTTATCGGCTTATGGGTTCAGCCAATCAACTGGTGACGATTTAGTGTAAAGCTTTGATGGTCATTTTCACATCTTCTGAAGGACGATCTCCCCGTTCGGTTCTCACTGCAGCAATTATATCAATGACGTCCAGTCCTTCAATGACTTCTCCAAAAACGGTATAGTCCATGTCCAAAAAGGGTGTGCCACCAAGTGTTTTATACGCCTCGCGTTGGGCGGAAGTATATTTAATTCCTTTTCGGTCTTCCATCATGTTCAGGTTGGCGTCTTCCTGTAAATTTCCCTGTACGATGTAAAACTGAGAGCCAGAAGATTCACGTTTGGGATTGACCTGGTCACCGGTACGGGCAGCAGCAAGGGCGCCTTTTTTATGGATATATTCCTGATTGAATTCAGCCGGTACTGTATAACCGGGTCCACCGCTCCCCAGCATTTTACCGGGTGCCGCTCCTTTTGAGTTGGGATCTCCACCTTGAATCATAAACCCGTTGATTACCCGGTGAAACAATAAGTCATTGTAATAACCTTCTTCTACTAACTTGAAAAAATTATCGCGGTGTAGGGGCGTTTTTTCATAAAGTCTGGCAATCATTGTCCCATACTGGGTTTCAATACTGATGATGCATCCCTCTGGTGGAAGGACTTCAATTTTTTGTTGGGTATGTTTCATTTTCTTTCCTTTATATGCCTTGAGTTGAATGTGGTAGATACCCGATTTCAGGTACAAATGCTTGGGACTCACTTCAGTTGAGCTTATACCGTCACCGAAATCCCATTCATAACGATCTGCATCTTTGCTGGTGTTTTCAAAGGAAATGGTTTCCGGAATCTTGACCGTCGGACTGGATAATTTAAAATGGGCCTTTTGCCCGATTGAGAAAAAGGGTGCACACCATAGGCAACACCACAGGTACATTCGGTTTGTAGGAATCATTGGGTGAAATTATTTTGGTTAAAGCAATTTAATTTTCATGGTGATGTTTGTGGTTGGCCGGTTGGCCTCATCGCAAGGTTGGACGCAAATGGCATCCACGACTTCCATTCCTTCCACCACTTCACCAAATACGGTATAATCTCCATCCAGGAAAGGGGTACCTCCCAGGGTCTCATATTTCTTCATTTCTTCTTCGCTGTACTGGATATTTTTACCTCTGCTCATCATCGTCAATTCTGTGCGGTTTACCGGACGCCCCTGTACAATGTAAAACTGGGAACCAGATGATTCTTTTGCAGGATTGACGGCATCTCCCAACCTCGCAGCTGCCAGGGCACCTTTAAAGTGCTTGGATTTAATTTCAGCCGATAGGGTGTATCCAGGACCCCCATTACCTAAACGGGCCTCCTGGGGAGCATTTTTTGAATTGGGATCACCCCCTTGCATCATAAAGGAGGGTATCACGCGATGAAACAACAAATCATCATAATACCCTTGTTGAACGAGTTTGATGAAATTCTCCTTGTGTTTTGGTGTGTGATTGTACAGCTTAACTTTAATGTTCCCCAAAGGTGTTTGAATCAAGGCCATGGTTTCTTTGGAACTGCCTGCTTTTTGATTGCAGGACATGCATAAACCAACCAATACCCAAAGTGTTAAAGTGTAAAGTTTCATATTCGCTGTTTGATTAATTTACATCAGTGGAGAATTCGTGTTGGAATTCCTTTTTAAAATACTGAACGATTTTTTCTTTTAAATAACGTTCCTGCGCATTAACACCTTTTAAAGAAAAAGGTTTGAGTTGTTCGAAGTGCGGCCAACCATCCTGATCCAAGCCTTTGAAGGTAAAATAACCATCCAGACCCAGTAAACTGCAACTGGCTACATGCATCAAATCGGTTTTTTCTTCTTTGCTGAATTTGCCCGCCTTTAACCTTCCCAATTCCTGGATGCCAATCAATATCAGAATGGCATTAAGATCTGGCAGGTCTTTGGATCCCAGTCGATCTTTTACAAAATGGCGAATGCGTAACCATTCGAAATCAAAAGCCCACTCTTCCATAGCGTTGCAAAATTAGGCCAGGCTGAGACGATTTTGTTTATTTTGGGTAAAATCTTTGGATTTTAACCTGATTTTCACATTTTAAGCAACGTAGGGTGTGAGGGTTTTACCTTGCAAATAGCATTTCTGATGAAAGGTTTGCGGTAATCAGTCAAATAGCCATAAGTTTTATTTCATTTTTACGGACTGAGATAGGGTGGACTATTGGCTAAGGTTGAAAGGCAAATTGTAACGAACGTTTGTTAGTTTTTTAATACTTGATTTCTGCATTTTGTTTTGTCTCATTTAGCTGTTCCGTTCACATACTGATAGGAATCCATTTGTTTCAAATCCATGGAATGGGTATAATGCTGTTAGTAAACATGAATTTCTGTGTTGAACTCTTTTAGAGTTCGCTTTGGCATTGGTTTAACACAGCATGCTGTTAAGAGAATTAAGACCCGATGTTTTTTTCAGGATTAGAAAGATTCATAAAGTTCAATATGGTTATGGGGATAAAAATTGAATCCCTTAAGGGTTCGATTCGGTTATGGTTTGGTACTGCATGTTTTCGCATGCAGTTAGCAGAATTAAAACCCTACGGATTTTCCTGACGTAATGATAGAAATTTTAAAGGTAATGATGTAATATTTGTTTCAGTTGAATATTTTATACTATCCAGGCATATCCAACCCTATTAGAATGATTTTAGCTTATTTCAAAACTCACATAACTTTGTAAAGTCAATTTCCATAGTAAAGTCCTCCTATGTTTATTTGCAACCGTAGGGATTCATTATAATCCAATCAATCCGAAGGATTGAATTTTATTAAAACCGCAAGAAATGCGGTGTCAAAAGATATAAATTCTCCGGCAAGCCTGAAGGGCTTGAATAAAAGTTTACCAATGAACTACTCCAACTGGACCTATGGGAGACGACGCCTTTCTTCCTATGATCTAGGTCAATGATAACTCACAATCCGGCAATTATTAAACATAAGTTAGATTTCACTCTACAGTAAAACGCACTATTTTGAATGACCAATTGCATTTCATGTGTTAGTAGTTGAGAGACGAGAATTTTTCCAGCTTGTCGAAGCCAGTTGATGGAAGCGCCTTCGAGTTAAAACCTAATTCATTTGGCTTGTAATTGTGTTGGGCGAAGACTAAAAAAAAGAGGGCCAAGCCAATGTATGGCATGACCCCCCTTCTCAACTAATCCCCGTTTGTTTATTTTGGGCGAAACGATTTCGGAAGCGGTTATCCGATTTCGATGGACTTTCCGCTGACGTTTTGTTCAACGCGCTTTGGGATGAAAATGTTCAAAATACCATTGTCGTATTTTGCTGAAATGGAATCAGCAGCGACGTTTTGTGGAAGCTCAAAAGATCTTTTAAAAGATTGGTAGCTGAATTCCCTTCTCCGGTAATTTTCTTGTTCGACATTCTTTTCATCCTTTTTTTCAACGGAAATGGTTAGAAAGTTGTTTTCTACCTGAAGTTTGAAATCAGATTTCTCCAATCCAGGAGCTGCCAATTCCATCTTAAATTCTTTCTCCGTTTCAAGAATGTTGATGGCAGGAGTTTGATTTTTGAACAACGAACCTCCGGACCAGTCTCCAAGGTTTCTGCTGAATAAATCGTCCACCATTTGGACAAAAGGCACTAAAGCATTCATTCCGTTTCTCATATTTAAATATTTTATGTTGATGAATAATTAATTGACTGAAATTTGGCTTACTGCATTGGGCTTTCTTTGAAGGCTTATGCTTAAAACACCGTTTGTATATTCTGCTTTCAGACTATCCAGGTCCAAAGCGTGTGAAAGCTTCAGGGTCCTTTTAAATTTTCTGGAGGCAAATTCGCGTCTCAGGTATTTGGCATCGGTGGATACCATTTTACGTTCTGCCGAGATGGACAGCAAGTCATTCTCCAGTTGGATCTGAATCTGATCTTTGCTTACCCCCGGCATCGACAATTCAATGAGAATCCTATCGTTGTCCTCGCGAACATTCATCAATGGGCTGTGCACCTGATCTTGGGTAGGTTGGGGTTCAGATGAAAATGAAGTTCGTGGCGAACAGGTTTTGGGGGTGCATGTGTAATAATTGGTGTGAATCATTGTTTAAAATTTTATAGATATAGGAGATCAATTGACATTCCAATTAAAAAATCCAGCAAAAATGGCGGAATTCATAAAAAGTATATGCCATATTGACATAAATATCCAAGATAATTATGCCAAAATGACATATTTATCTTATAACTCTCGAAGATTTCCATTAACTTTGTTGGATTAGATCATTGAAATTTACCCTTATGATTCGCCGTTCTATTGCCTTCTGGATTTTAATATTAGGTTCATTTCTTGACTTGAATGCCCAAGCCAATGGATTTGGCGTTAAGCTCGGACCGTCAATGGGATTTCAAAGTTGGGGAGGCAGCAGTCAATCAGATCCTTTGTGGAAATACCACATCGATTTATTTATGGATTCCGAGAGTACCAATGAAAAGAATATTATCTACGGTCAATTGGGGTATCATGTCAAAGGGGCTGCGATACGATTTAGTGCTTTTTTTGATATCAATGGAAATCGATACCCTGGAGGTAGTTTTGGGATGGAGTTTCAAAATATTTCACTGGAAATTGGGTTAAAGCGATTCATTAAGATGGGCAAATGGAAACCTTTTTATGCTTTCGGTTTGCGGGGTGAATACACGGCGGGTACAAATTTTGAAGTTTATCCGGAATTGGAAGAATGGACAAAAAAATGGAATTATGGAATTAGCGTCCGGCTGGGCAGTGAATTCAAACTGAGTAAACTGGTCAGAGGTGGACTTGAGTTAAACATTGCCCCGGACTTGTCCAACCAGGTGTATGTTCCTGCCTCTATACGACGGATTGATCCCTGGACCGGTACCATTTATCCCGGTTACGAGCAAAAAACAAAGAACACCACCATTGAATTATCTTTTTACCTGCGCTTCATGCAGATCATCATTTATGAAGATTGAATGGTACAACCTTACTAATACTCTTGATTTAAAATTTTTTCATCCAGTTGATGAAGCCCAAAATAAACCGGGATGACCAGGTTACTTTTAATCTTAAAACCTTTTTGTTTGGCAGGGAGACATTGGGCATCCTTTAAGATTTCTTTGACTTCTTCAACGACCGACTGGCCGATGTTCTTTCCGGTAAAATCGTTTTTTAAACTAAAATCGGAGATCTTACCGTCAGCTTCAATGCTCAACTGGATATATACCACGCCATAAATAGAGTTCCATTCGGGTTTCCTCTCCAGAATTTGTTGGCTTAAAATGCGCTGGGCACAGAACCTTTTCTTAAATCGGGGAATGTCAACAGAATCCTGGCAATAAGGCAGATATGCGGATTCATCCGGCAAATTGCTCAGTCCCATTTTTTTGTCCTGAGTCATGTAACTGGTCGGAACCTCCTCTTCGTGAGACTGAATGTCCTTTTTTTCTTTTGATGGACAGGCCATAAAACTCATGCAGAGGCCATAGCTTGCAATTATTTTCAAAAGGAAAGGAAGAATTCGCACGGGTGACTGAGGTTTCATTTCTGTTTGTTTTAAATAAAAAACCCGGTAGGGTTACTTACCGGGTTTAACTATTTGAAGTATTCAATTTTTTATTTTTTCCAAGGCAACTCCAGCACTTTACGAGCAGCCAGGGTTCCGCAGAAATTACCGCTGTCATAATCCATGCGGTAGTGCACCGCAAGAGGTAAGCGGCTAAATGCATTTTCATTCGCAGCATCTCTTAAGGTATTAAATGATCTTGGTTTTCCCAGGAAGTCCGTGCGATTCTCGTGACAATGGTCGGTAAATGGGTAGGATCCACCTACAAACGCTTCCAATACTCCAACGCCAGCAAAACCAAAAGTTGAGTGTCCGGAGGGATATGCTGGGAAGGGTGGGGTAAATCCCAACCATGGAATTTGGAAATTAGGATCTATAACCCTTCTGATATAGGTAATGGGGCGTTCAACATTGTATTTATATTTATTATACCAGGCAATGACTCCTGCTTCATTAAGGGCCATTCCGAGTTGTGCATAAAGTACACAAGTGGCTTCAAGGTTGAAATTTTCTTTCTCGACAATTTGATCAGCAATGGCAATGAAACGCGTAGGAGGGCTAAACGTCCAACCCACTCTGTCATCACTCCAGAATTCTGCAATGTGTTCCATCTCACCTTTAGGATCTTTGCGCGCAATATTAGCCAGAACATACATTTCATAAGCTTGTGCCCAAATCACGGAGTTGGAATCAGAATCACAGTCATAAGGAGAAACTAAAGCGTCAAGATCGGTTTGTGTAAGAGCGAATCTGCGAACACCGCCCCACTGAGAATACAATCCGCGATCTGCAACATGATCGGTTGGAACCCACTCACAACCATTGGCATTGACGGGAACCGGGAATGGATTCAGGTGGGCATTGTGGCCTACGTTATCGGAAGTAGCAAATCTCCAGATGGCTGCAGCAACATCACGTCCATGGGCTTCTGAATTGACCAAGATCGGTTCAACGGCATCATCTGAATAGCTGGCACGAAGTTCAGCTTCTTTTGTTTCGATGGCGCGAAGGAATTGACGTTGATCCAGGGTATTTCCCGCTTTGTCTTTGAAAGTAACGTTTTCAAAAAATTTCTTCATTAAATACCCATAACTGGCGTTGATGACTTCAGGCCAATAAAGGTTTTTCTGAACCGCGGGCATGTCACTAACCCCAAAACGATGCTGTAAGGTCTGGTATTGCGGCATACCGCCCAAGCAGGCTTCGTAGGCACTCCAGCCCAAATAGGCCAAAGCTCTTGGTGCGGGTCCTGGTCTGAAGAAAGCAGCATATCGCTCAGTTTCCATAAACAGATTGTTCCACTCATGGTAAACTTCATTTTCCTGAGATTTCATCAAGGTATTACCCTCTTCAACAGGTTCTGATTTATTACAAGCGGCTAAAAGCAAAACGGTAAAAATTCCAAATGCTTTTAACCAGGGGGAAATTAGTTTCATAGATTGTCCAGATTAGTAGTTAGGATTATTTGAATTTTAACGATTGCAAAAATACAGTTCCGTCTTTTCATCAAGAATTAAAATTCAATTAGTGCTCAAAATTAAGACAACACATTCAAAATAAATATTTTATAAGCGGTTTATTCTCAAATTCCAACAAATTTAAAAATGCTATATTTCAAATTTCATTTGTAAAGGTTAATTATTAAAATTGCATTAGAAAATTAGGTATTTGGGATGTCTTCTTTCGAGAACCGATAGAGGTTGCTGGCTTCGATTTCCTTGTACTTCTGCACCTGTTCGAGGGCGTCGGGGACTACATCGCTGCAGATCACAATCAACGAGCCTTCCTTTGCATTTTCTATGGAATGGGCTATCGCATCACGTTCTTTTTTGATGATGCTCAAGGGAATATCGGGTTTTACCTGCCGGATGCCGGCGGTCAACATGTCGATGATTTCGGTGTCTGAGCGTCCGCGTAGGTTTTTGTCCTGCCGGATGATGATTTCGTCAAACATTTCTGCGGCCACCCTTCCAATCCCTTCGTTGTCTTCGGGTCTCCGATCACCAATGCCGGCAATGATCCCCACCTTAGGATTAGCATCGATTTTGTCGATAAAGTTCTTCAGTGCGTTTAAACCCGCGGGATTGTGGGCATAATCCAGCATAACGGTAAAGTGCCTGAATTCAAATAGGTTGAGCCTACCCGGAGTTTGAGCAGGGGAAGGGATAAAAGTTTCCAGTGCCGTGCGAATGTCATCGAGTTCAAATCCATAAAAATATCCGGTAAGTACCGCTGGCAAAATATTCTGAATCATGAAGCTGGCCCGGCCTCCATAAGTCAGGGGAACGTTGACCGCTTTGACAATGCGCAGTTTCCATTCTCCTTTGCAGATGGTGATAAAGCCGTTTTCATACAACGCGCAAATGCCATTGTTTTTCATGTGTTTCTTAATCCTCGGATTGGTCTCATCCATGGAAAACAAAGCCACCTTCCCCTTATGAAGATCGCGCATTGCGTATACCAGGTCATCATCTGCATTCAAAATGGCGTAACCATCCGGTAGAACAGATTCCACCACCACCGACTTGACTTTAGCCAGTTGTTCAAGGGTATGAATGCCTTTCAATCCCAAATGGTCGGGGGCAACATTGGTTACAATGGCCACATTGCAATTCTTAAATCCAAGTCCTGCCCTCAGAATTCCTCCCCTGGCAGTTTCAAATACGGCAAAATTGACCGTAGGGTCTTTTAAAACAAATTCAGCACTTCCAGGTCCGCTGCAATCGCCTTTCATCATCAAATGATTCTGAATATAGATCCCGTCTGTAGTGGTAAATCCCACCGTGAATCCCATCATTTTGACCATATGAGCAATCAGGCGGGTGGTGGTGGTTTTACCATTGGTTCCGGTCACGGCAACGATGGGAATTCGGCTGTCTTTTCCAGGTGGGTATAACATGTCGATGACAGGAGCAGCAACATTTCGGGGCAATCCTTCGGCGGGGGCAAGGTGCATCCTGAATCCGGGACCAGCATTGACTTCAATGACCGCACCTCCAGTTTCGCTCACCGGTTTGCTGATGTCACTGGTTAAAAAGTCAATTCCGCAAATGTCCAGGCCAACAATCCTGGAAATTCTTTCTGCCATGAAAATGATGCTGGGATGTACGATATCGGTGACATCTACACTGGTTCCACCGGTGGAAAGGTTGGCCGTATCTTTCATAACCATAACCTCACCTTTTTGGAGGACCGTGTCCAAAGTATAGTTTTTCAGATCCAGCAATTTTCTGCTGATGTCGTCTATCGTGATATAGGTGAGCACTTTTTCATGACCATATCCTCTTCTGGGATCAGCATTCGTTTGATCAATCAGCGACTGAATAGTGGACAACCCGTCACCGATGATTTGCGCGGGTAATCGCTTGGCAGCAGCCACCAGTTTATGGTTGATCACCAGCAATCGGAAATCTTCACCCGTGATGAATTGTTCTACGATGACAGAATTGGATATGTTCTTTGCCAATTGGAAAGCAGCCAAAGCCTGGTCCCAGGACCTAATATTGGTGGTGACTCCACGACCGTGGTTGCCATTGATGGGTTTAATGGCCAGGGGATAGCGCAGGTCATCTACGGCTTCTTTCAATCCAGTTTCCGTCCGAATGATTTCTCCTCTGGGTACTGGAATTTCAGCCTGGTTCAGCAAAAACTTAGTATCTTCTTTGTCTCCTGCGATATCCACACCAATGGAAGAAGTTTTACTGGTTACCGTTGCTTGGATTCTGGTCTGGTTGAACCCATATCCCAGTTGACACAAGCTGTATTTATTTAAGCGGATCCAGGGAATGCCTCTGGCGACGGCTTCGTCGATGATACTTGCCGTACTGGGGCCTAATCTTTCGGATTCACGCAGTTCTCTCATTTCCTGAATGTCGGATGCCAGATCATAATCTTTGCCTTCGATCAGGGCTTCAGCAATCCGAACAGAAGCTTTTGCCGCATAAATACCGACCTTTTCTTCCAGGTAATCAAACACCACATGGTAGACACCTTCTTCGCCATAACTCCGGGTTCTGCCAAAGCCTACCTCCATTCCGGCCAGGCTTTGAATCTCCAGGGCAATGTGCTCGACGACATGGCCCATCCAGGTTCCTTCAGATACGCGCTGAAAAAAACCGCCTGGAGCACCTACCGAACAACGATGCTCATACATACCGGGTAAAAGTGCTCGCATTCGCTCCAGAAACCCTTCAATGGTATGCGTTGGACGTTGTTCCAGTTCTTCAAGATCCAGAACCATCACAATGAGCTTATGCCTTCTGATGGACCAATAATTGGGTCCCCTCATGACGTTGATTTCGCGTATTCGCATGGTATTTAGTTTGAGGCTTTAAGGTAATAATTTTAGCCAATTTTAAGCATTCCTTCTACATTTGTGGCCGCTTTGAATCGCTTTGCATGGAGTATAAAGGAACATTAATTCCGGTTGGGGGCAATGAAGATAAAGGGACCGGACTGACGGAAATGCATACCATGGACTTCATTGAAGCCGGTATTCTGTCACGGATCGTACGGGAAAGTGGGGGTAAAGAAGCCAATATTGTGGTCATTACCAGTGCTTCGTCCATTCCTAAGGAAGTCGGCGAAAATTACCTGAACGCTTTTCAAGCCCTGGGATGCGACCGGGTGCGTATTCTGGACATTCGCAAGCGGAGCGAAAGTCAAACCAAACAAAATCTCCGGTGGATAGAAGAGGCAGATTGTTTGATGTTTTCGGGAGGAGACCAGTCAAAAATAACGAAGTACATTGGAGATACCCCATTGCACCAATTGATCCATAGGAAACTGGTGGAATCTCCTTTTGTATTGGCCGGGACCAGTGCTGGGGCCATGGTCATGTCCCTTCAGATGATTGCTGGGGGCAGCGCAGTAGATTGCATGCAGAAGGGCAATGTTAAAATGGCCAGGGGATTAGGGGTTTTGCAACACGTCATCATCGATACGCATTTTATACAACGCGGACGATTTGGACGATTGGCTGAAGCAGTGGCCAGGTTTCCCAATACGCTGGGAATAGGCCTGGCAGAAGACACCGGATTGATCATCCGCAGAAACAATTACTGCGAAGTGATCGGATCAGGAATGGTCATCCTGTTTGATGCCCGTCATTTAAGTCACAACCGTTATGTTGACCTGCAACCGGGTACGCCTATGTCATTGTCCAATTTGACCACCCATATCCTGGCCGATGGTGACCGTTTCAACATCCGTGAAAGGAGTTTAAAAATCCTGCCGTTTGATAAATTACCTGCCTAATCCATGGTAATTGGACACCGTTTTGGAATTCCAACGGTCAAAAATCCAGACCCACCCACAGGACCAATGCAAATTTGTAATTTTCTGCAATATGTATGGATTTCACCTTGAATCAATTAGAAGCAATTCAGAAAATTAAGCTTTTACGCTCTCAATTTTAAGCCTATTTTAATAAGTTGAAACCCTCAGAGGTCACCTGAATTTAGTTAACTTTGCTGGTCAGCCTAAAGCAGTTGAATCAACTAAACCTTGAATATGAGACAGTTCTATTTAATAGGGCTGATGTTAATCAGTGTCCTATTTGTGCAGTGTTCGCGTGAAGAAGTTACGGGCGATAAATCCCTGGACTCACAACTCACCAAGTTATTAAAAGCAACATCACCCAATGGAGATGTACGCGATTACCTCTTGGTGGATGGTCGTAATCTTTCCGAAATTCCTAATACAGACCCTAAAAACCCATTGAATCCTACTAAGGTTCAGTTGGGAAGAATGTTGTTCCATGAACCAGCAATTGGCATATTGCCCAATAAACCGGAAGGCATGATGACTTTTACCTGTGCCTCCTGCCACATTGCTGAAAAATCATTTACCGCTGGGCGTTTTCAGGGAATTGCCGATGGTGCCATCGGATTTGGTCATGCTGGAGAAGGCCGTAGCAAAAATCCAAATTATAACGGGGACGATGTAGATGCGCAAGGAGCCCGACCATTGCCCACGATTAACCTGGCTTATGTTCGGAATGCCCTATGGGCTGGATCTTTCGGTTCCTTCAGTTTGAATGAAGGTACTCAGGCAGTTTGGAATCAGGATACTTTGACGGCAGTCAATCATTTGGGACTCGAAGGATTGGAAGCCAACAACATACGTGCGTTGCAGGTGCACCGAATGACCATGAATGAGCACATGGCAACTGACCTGGGATATAAAAAATTATTCGACCAGGCTTTTCCAGAAATTCCCCAGGAAGAAAGATATAGCTTGAAAACGACCTCATTTGCTATTGCGGCCTATTTCCGCAGCATCACCACCAATGAGGCTCCATTTCAAAAATGGTTGGCAGGTGATTATTCTGCCATGACGGAGACGCAGAAAAAAGGGGCAATGCTTTTCTTCGGCAAAGCCGGTTGTGTCAGATGCCATAACAGTCCGTCATTAAACAGCTTTAACTTTTTCGCATTGGGAGTGTATGATTTATACCAAAATCCTTATGGAGAGGCATTCCGTACCGGACCCAATGATAAACGTGTAAAAGGTAGGGCAGGCTTTACTGAAAAGCCTGAAGATTTATACAAATTCAAGGTACCTCAGTTGTACAATATGAAAGACATTGGATTTTATTTCCACGGAGCCAGCAAGAAGACACTTCGCGAAGTCGTGGAGTATTTCAATGCGGGTGTACCCGAAAACCCACTGGTTCCTAAATCTCAAATCAGCGGATTTTTTACACCCCTGAACATGACGAATCAGGAAATGGATGAATTGACCGAGTTCCTCGAAAATGGATTGTATGATCCAAACCTGAAGCGTTACCTTCCGGATCACAATTTATCCCTCATGTGTTTTCCAGACAACGATCCACTTTCCAGAAAGGATATGGGTTGCAATTAAACAATCAACGCACAAAAAAATAGTAAGGGGAATTTTTATTCCCCTTTTTTATTGATGCTAATCGTATAATACTAACGAACGTTAGTTCGTATTATGAAAGTTTTGGATTTGTTCGTTTTGTTTTGTGTGCCCAAAGATGCTTTGAAATGCAATTCCAGTGACGAGAGCCACAACCGGAATGGCCAGGTAAAACATCCTGCCGAGGTCACCCGACAATAAGGCTTGTACCAAAACTATGGGTAGATATATCCAATACACTTGGGTTCCCTTAAGCGAAACCAGGGAGAAAAAAGTTTTCTTGTGTTTCAGCAATGCATAAACCATCAGCAAGGACCACAATCCAGTTACCGAAAGCAATTCATAGAGTCCGTGAAAACTGAACAATCGGTGTAACGATTCCGGTATAGTCTGAAGGGAAGAAAAGTCTTCGGCCAGGGAGCTGGCCCATGAGTAACCATTGAGGAAGTCCCACAGCGCGCGGAATCCAAAAACCAGAAGACCGGAAACCAGTAGGTAAGGAATTCTCCGGTAAACTAACTGGCGTTCGTCGAGCAATATAAACGGCAACATGAACAGGTAGGATTCTTTCGCCCAGGGACCCAGAAATATAGAAAATCTCAACCATGCCTCATTTCCTGACAGACGGCCGTAAAGGCCCGTCGAAAGGGCAATAAGATAAAGGCTGTCGACCAGGGGTAAAGCTGTAATTTCCAAAGTCCACCGGTTACTGTAAAATGACAATAACAAGACCGTCAGGGCCATCGGATTCAAAGGATACAAGCGGCCAATCTTATAAATTATCCAGGCAACGCAGGACATGAGACCGGCATTGACCAATAAAAAACAAACACTTAAAGAAAAATCCCCATTAAAAGTCCAGGGATGCAAGCGATCCAGAATGGGATGGAATATACCATTCAGGCTACCCGCCAACAGAGGTATGATCAGCCGATATCTCCGCACGGCACTTTGATTCCATTCTCCCTGAGCCAGTCCCAGATAAGTTTGAATATCAGGACTGAGTTCCTGTGGAAAATACAACAACAAGGTGAACCCCAAAGGCAGTAAAACAAAGAAAGAAAGCCACAACACCTGAACATCTGTAATACGCGGATTGCTTACCGGGACCATGGTTTGGGTTTTTAACAAAGGTATTAAAGCTTATCTTTGTCTTTCTTTAAATGATCTATGGGACTTTTTTACAATGTATATACTGCAGAACGGGCAGATGAAAATGCCGTATCTGATCAACCTGTGTTCATGCGGCAGCTTTTTGCCTATGTCACGGCTTCATCAGAAATTTCGGGTGATGTTTTGGAGATTGGTTGCGGGGAAGGTTATGGTATTAAATGGTTAGCTCCAAAAGCCAAACGATATGTTGCTCTGGACAAGCACATTCCTGTCAATTTGCAAAATTTTGAGCAGGTTGAATTTATGCAAGCAGAAGTACCATGGCTCAAAGAAATGAAATCAGACCAATTCGACGTGGTGGTATGTTTTCAATTGATCGAGCACATTTTCGAAGACAAAATTCTATTGTCCGAAATCCACCGCGTGTTGAAACCCGGAGGTAAGTTGTTGTTGACCACCCCCAACCGCAGCATGACTCTGAGCCGCAATCCTTATCACATACGCGAATACGATACACAAGAGTTTCGAACACTCATTGGTGAAATCTTCCCAACTGAAAACGTTTTCTTTGGAGGTGTTTTTGGTGATTCGATGGTGATGGAGTACCACGAAAAAAATCGCAGGTCGGTCGAACGATTCAGAAAGTTTGACATCTTCGGATTGGAGAAGCGTTTACCTGCGGCATGGTTCAAATGGCCATACGATATTTTGAACCGGCTGAACAGGAAGCGTTTGAAAAACCATCATGAAGGGTTGGTCAGTACCATCACCACAGATCACTTTTACCTGAAGGAAATGGATGGTCATCAACTCGATTTTTATTGCCGTGCAGTGAAAGGCTAATGTTTCGGTTTACTCATTTGCGGTTTGGCATTTTTTTTTCGTTTTGCAATTGAATTAATGGTAACTCATTCCGTAGTAAATAATTTTTTCCTCCCGCTTGCGACCTATTATTAAAACATACTTCTCATCTTGCATGGGGGAATCGGGCTTCCTAAAAGCAATTGATAAATTTAAAGGATCTGCACTCCAATGTATTAATCCCATTAGCACACAGGCATCCGGGTAAACCCTGACCCAGCATCCGGTAAAACACTGATTTTTGGGTTCATAAGTGTTAATTAACTAAAAAAATTTGCATCCCGCTATGGGTCTTTTGTAAATTTACTTTCATGGCAAGAGTGCCAGAATAAAATAATTTTTACTTAAAGCATTTCAGCTAGCCCTATTAGAAAGCAAAAAGGTAAAGGTGTACCATGTTCATATCGGTAATCTTTTTTAACCATTAAATTTTCTATTATGAAAACACATTTTTCTACCCCCCCCCCGATTTACGAATAAGTTCGTAGTTGGTATTCCAATGTTGTCATTTTTTCTAATGACACTTATGCCCCTCAAATTGTTTACACAAGGAGAGAATTGCAATTGCCCATCAGGCTTTACGGAAATTTTTATTGTTGGCGGACTCAATGGAGCCTTGGCCTCGGATGTATTTAGCACGTATAATCACCAGGTGAACAATCATTGTATTAACTTAACCGGTGTTTTGATTTTGGATACCTGGATGAATTTCACCAATTGCAGATTTTATATGAATAGCGGCGCGCAGATTATTGTAAAGAACTATTCGTTGCTTGGGTCGTATTCCACGAGTTACAAGTCGTGTACGAATCAGATGTGGCAGGGAATACTGTTTGAAGACTATGGCTGGACAATATTTAAAAATTCCACCATACAGGATGCATTATTTGCATTATACACCGATGAAAATTCTTTGCAGACCAGCATGATTGTTCAAAAATCTACTTTCCGGAATAATTTTATCGGGATTTATAATCCCAGAGAATCGGGTGGTTTAGATATAAAATCAGTTTTTATTGGCAATAGATTCTTGGGAAGTGACCCACTTAAAACACCTCCCCCAACTACAAATGAAGTTCCATTATACGAAACAGGTTCATATGCTTATGCTGGAATCGTTACTTATGAAGACCCATTATTTATAGGAAAACCAAATGCGAGTCTTGGCGAGAGAAATTATTTTCAAAACCTATTCTGTGGAATCAGTGGAATTGATAATGTCATGAGCATTCAGGCTACTTTTTTTCAAGATATTCCGGGTTTAGCACAGGCTAACCAATTCAATTCGGTAAGCTTAACCTTTGGCATAGCAGGTAACACCGGTGTTTCTGAAATTTATTCAAATTCTGGTTCAACGAGCTTACCTCTATTAAAAGTTGAAGGCTTTGGAAAAACGGATGCAGATCCGGCAAGTTTTTCAAATGTTCAACTCGCCGTTTTCTGTTATGGTGCAGATTGTTATGTTTCACAAAACCGAATGCTCTCCGTGATCAACGGTATATCTTGTCTTGCGATTAAAGCAAGACGACAACCCGGTGGTATAGTAATTCAGAATAATAAAATCACCCATAGTGGCACAGGTATCTCCATTGCACAATGTTCATCAAGTTATATTACTGTCAATAATAATAATATGCACAGTACTCTTGATGCAAAAAACGTGTCCTCACAATTTTATTTCATCAACAACGCTTCTTCAGAGATGCATGTTCACGATAATTACTTATATCCAACCAATCAGATCCATGGAATGTATTTTGCATTTAGTTCAGCTATTGAAGTTTCCAATAATCATTTACATTGGCAAAGTCATGGAACTCATGGAAGAAATAGCTATCACTTTGATAATTCGCCGTCCATTATCAGTTGCAATGACGCCAGCAATCAGGGTTATGAAAGCACCCAGACCAATGGTTTCCTTTTGAATAATTCTGAAAATTCAATTTTAGATTGCAATGTGGTCAATTCGCTTTTCAGAGGCTTTTGGGTTTATGCGAATAATATGGATGCAAACTTGTTGACCAACAGTGTTTCCAATTGTACTTATGGTTGGCAATATGCCAGCACCGGTATTTCCGGATCCCAGGAAAACAAAGGCAATACTTATAGCGAAAATTTTACAGTTGGCGCTCGTCATGATGGCAGCGATAGATATATTTTACTAAGTCAATACAAAGTTCGCCCATTGGGCAACAATGATCATCCTTATGGATCTCAATACAATATTTATACTCCTAATAGTAATGCCCTTTGGTTTGAAACGAATCCGGGAATTATCCCTCCCGTATGTACAATGGATTGCGGTACCAATATGTTTGCAGATCCACACAATTATGATGACATCATTAATTGGCCTAACGGTCCGGATTGGTTCAATGAAGAGTCGAGATGGGAATCAGAAGCATATTTGGTAAGAAGAATATTGGATAATCCATCACTAATCAATGAATATCCGGCGTTGGACACTTTCTTTACTCGATCAGCAGACTCATCCTATTTAAAATTAGAAACCATCGAGTTTTCAATTGATCATCTTTTTGATCCGGATTCTAATCAACAAATGACCTTAGAGCAATTTTCACAACTTCGTCTGAATGTACTAGCTCAGATAGACAGTATTCATGTATTGATTGACGATGAAGACTCGACTACGCTTTTGATCCTATTGCAGTCCAGGGATAGTCTCATTGAAGTATTGGATTCTGCCAGTTTAATTTTAAATGCTGTAATTCACGATATCCATTTGAATGCACTTCAAATTGCTGATTCTGTTCTTATGGAAAATAATGATTTAAACTTCAACCGGACCTACGAAAGTAATGCTTTAATTGTCAATAGAGTTGTTTTGAGAAACCTGATTGAACAAACGGAATATTCACCAGAAGAAAAAGACAGCTTGCAAGCCATTGCTGATCAATGTGCTTATTCCGGTGGTGTTGCGGTATATAGAGCACGAGCCATTATGGATCAATTTTCTTTTCAAGACCAGAATGACGAACTGACTTGCTTTCCACCAGTACCTATTTTGAGCGATTTAAACAAAACAACTAAAACAATTGAATTCTATGTTGTTCCCAATCCTGCTGATCAGACTGTCCGTTTGCATACAGCCGAGAACTTGGTAGTTATTGAAGTTGCGTTGATCAATGAACAAGGAGAGGTCTTGAGGAAATTTTCGGGAGAGACCATCCCAAATTCAATCAATATCCAGGGTTTTCAAAATGGTTTGTATTACTTTCGTTTCCTGACCGAGAATGATCAATATTTTGTAAAATTTATGAAATTATGATTCACTTATTCCAAGGAGGTTCAGGCCTCCTTGGTTTTTAAATCATTCTAAAATGATTCCTAAATACTTCATCGTTTTTATTTGCTTACCCTCACTTTCATTAAAAGCGCAATTCGAAGATCACAACTGGATATTGGGCTATTCAAGTGGTTTCGGTCCTCAAACCATGCATTTTAATTTCAATGAGAATGAATTAAGTATTACTAATTACACTTCAAAATATAAAGTTAATCATGGCAACGCCATCATCTCTACTCCGGATGGTGAAAGCATTGTGGCCATGTCCAATGGATATACCATATACCATCGCAAGCTGGATACGATGGTCAACGGAGGTCGCATAAATTATAAAACCGCTTTTTATAGTATATATGGTTCTTCTATTCCTCAAATTGTTTTAATATTGGATGTTCCGGGATCAACCCACTATTACAAAGTATTATATCTATGGTTCGATAAGCCAAAACCTGATAGTTTAAATCAATTAAACAGGTTGTATCAGGCGACCATTGACATTTTGCAGGAAAATGGTCTGGGTCGAGTAATTGAATCTGATGTACTGGTCGATGACGATGCCTATGAGTTTGGCAAATTGCAAGCCTGCCGGCATGCCAATGGTCGGGATTGGTGGATTGTAATTCCCAGAAGAGATTCCAAACAAATCCTTGTCTATCTTTTGGATCCTCAAGGCATACGCAAATCGCATGAGGTGGAATTGCCAATTCAAATTAGAACGGGAATCGGTCAGGCACAATTCAGCCCTGATGGTACGAAGTATGGAATTTCACAATCTCAGGACAATTTTCGTCAAGGCGATTATTTGGAATTATTTGATTTTGACCGTTGTGCGGGTATGGTCAGTAATATGCAATCGATTCATGTTCCTGATACCTTTGGGCCAGGAGGATTAGCTTTCTCACCAGATTCTAAAAAACTTTATTTTGGTTCTTCCAAACGTATTTATCAGTTTGATTTGTCTCAATCGGATGTAGCTCGCAGCAAAGTGCTGGTAGGGTCTTATGGAGGTCTTATCGATTCATTTTTTTCCGGAGCAGAATGTCAAACCGGCCCAATGGTATTGGCACCCGATTATAAAATATATATCGCCACAACGACCGGTACGTACTGGATGCACACCATCGAATACCCGGACAGCCTCGGTGTTGCCTGCCGATTCAGAGAAGGTAGTTTGCATTTGCCATCGCCCAACACCCGTTCGGTGCCGTCCTACCCAAACTTTCGACTAGGCCCCATAGATGGTAGTGTTTGTGATAGTTTGGGCATTGACAACATTCCATTGGCTCGATGGCGTTACGAAAAAAACTCAACAAATGAATTAACCATACACTTTCGAGACCTCTCCGGATTTCAACCCAATGAATGGAGCTGGGATTTTGGTGATCCTTCAAGTGGAAATCAAAACACCAGCAGTGTCCAGCACCCGATCCATGTATTCAGCCAATCTGGAATGTATAAGGTTTGTTTGACCGTTAGCAATGAAAGTGGGCAAGATCGAAAATGCAAAGACATTGAAGTAATCTTAACGGATACGGAAGAAAAATCAATTACCTCTAAACGGATACAGATTAATAACAATCCTGCAGGGAATGTCATTTACTTTATGAGTCGATTCAATGAGATAAATAATTATTTACTTAAAATCTTTGACCTCCAGGGACGTGAAATTTTTCAATATTCATTTCAGCCTGTTTCCGGAAAGCAATATGCAGTAGAAATTCCTGATCAATGGTCATCGGGAATTTATACACTAGGTGTTTTTGATGAAAATGGAAAAATGGTACAGGTTGAAAAAATGGAACTGCATTGAGCAAATAAAACGATTAAAAATTAGATGGCACAAGTCGCAGACTTGCGCCAACAGTGAAATTCCAGCTCCTCCTCCATTTATTTTTGATATGAAAACGATTACTATATTATTCTATATTCTGATATTTTCTTCAAATGTTAAGTCTCAATTTGAAGATTACCAATGGGTGCTTGGATACTATAGTGGGCTAGGCCCTAACACCATGATTTTTGATTTTGGTAATGAAGAAT
>CAZMSE010000011.1:0-98095 GCA_964568865.1 uncultured Saprospiraceae bacterium | reverse complement strand
ACACGGACTACTGCAAAACAGTGGTAATCGTTCAAGACAATCAGGATATCTGTCCTAATACTGGTTCATTCAAAGGAAGAATCACTGGAGATCTGAAAACAGAATCCAATGACGAAACTGAATTGGCTGATGTTCAATTGTACTTGTCTACTAACATGATGAGACAAATGATCACTTTGGCTGATGGTAAATACTTATTCGGTGATCTGGAAGCTAACAGCTACACAGTTAAACCAGTAAGAAATGATGATCCAGTAAACGGAGTAAGTACTGCTGACATCGTGAAGATTCAAAGACATATTCTTGGAATCGAAACATTGAACAGCCCATACAAATTGATTGCTGCTGACGTTAACTTGAGCAACAACATTACGGCTTCAGACGTATCTGAAATCAGAAAGTTGATCTTGGGTGTAACCAGCCAATTCAATAAAGTTCAGTCTTGGACATTTGTACCTAAAGCTTATGTATTTGCAAATCCAACCAATCCTTACAATGCACCTCGTGAAATCAACACTAGTGTTGTTAAAGGAGCTAACGTAGTTGAAAACTTCGTGGCAATCAAAATGGGAGATGTGAATACTTCAGCTAGAGGACATCAAGTTGCTGGAAGCAGCACCAGAAGCAATGCTAAATTGAATCTGGAAGTTGAAAACAATGCAACTGTTGCAGGTGAACTTTACCGTGTTGAATTCAAGTCTAGCAATTTCAACAACATCACTGGTTACCAGTTTACTTTGAAATTTGATCGCCAGGTATTGGCTTTCGAAGGAGTAGAAGCTGGTGCAATCAATGTTGGAGAAAACAACTTCGGTGTTAATCGCTTGAACGATGGTATCCTGACTACAAGCTGGGATAGCAAAGCAGCTCAAAGCGTTGATGCTGATGCTACATTGTTTACTTTGGTATTCCGCGCAAGTGCAAATGCTAACATTGGAAACTTGTTGGCAATCACTTCTGATGTAACTGCAGCTGAAGCTTATGATGCTTCATTGAACATCAGCGACGTGAAATTGGGTGTACGCACTGAAAGAGGTGTTGTAGAAACAGGAGTATTTGAGTTATACCAAAACACTCCAAACCCATTTGCTAAAGAAACAGTGGTCAGCTACCGCTTACCAGAAGCAGGTGTTGCTAAACTGAGCATTTATGACGTTACAGGCAAAGTATTGAGAGTATATGAAATGCAAGGAGCAAAAGGTGTAAATACCTTTAAGGTTCAAAAATCTGACCTGAATGCTGCTGGTGTTCTTTACTACCAATTGGATGCCGCTAACCATACAGCAACTAAGAGGATGGTAGTGATCGAATAATCGATCACTATCACTCCCAAAGTCCTCTAGGTGCGACGATCTTGAATCGTCGACGTGAGAAAAGTTAAATCGGTTTTTGGGATGGCCTCTTCTCGAGCAATCGGGAGGGGGCTTTTTTTTTATACATACTTTTATTGCCTCTTTTGATCAAGTACATGCTGACTAATGCGGCAGAAATTGAATCCCTTGATCGTTTCAATTTCTTACCATGGTAAGGGCAGTCCATCTCGATAAGTTGGGTAATCAATATGATCATGGTTTCATTACGCTTAAACAAGAAGTAAATGGATAAATTCAGTCGAATCTTCATGCCGTAATGGGTGCTCATCGGTGAAGAATCATTCACTTCTAAATATTCCGGAAATATTGAAGTCTCTATTTTTTTCTTTTTAATATTATATAAATATTTAATATTCATATAATTGTAATAGAATGATATATATATAAAATAAAAATGTAATATTTTACAATTAATTGTTTTGTAATTAATTAAACATTATATAATTTTGTAATGTGTTTTATAGCACATCCCATCCCATAGACAGTTTCTTTCGAGAACTCAATCCCAAGCAGTCTATTATCCCAAAGGTTTTCCCAATCGCAGTAATCAACAAGGAATTGCTTGAGCCATAGCTGAAGTGGGTTTGCTGTCCAATTATCGGTTCAGTCCGAATGAACAATGGCATGCTCGTGGCTCAACTCAGAACCATGATTTGATTTGAAAATTAGCCTATATGTGCACCATAAACTCTTTAGAAAGAATTTGGCAACAACTGGATTTTCCCAATTCAGTTAAGTCTGTCCTGGTGGTATTATTATTGATTTGCCATCAGGGCAGATCTGGTGCATCGTCATCTCAGATGGCTATTTCTGTACAGGCCCCTCCGGATATCACCATTCACATTCGTTCTGTCGCAAGATGTGATACTTCCATCAATTTGCCGTTGGCTAGTTTTTCCGGAAATTGTTCGAATGTGTTAACTTATACAACCTGGAGCAATTTTAACACGCGACCAACTAACGGCGGTGGACCATTTTACTTTCCAACAGGGGTTCATAAGGTATATTACCAGGTATCGGATAATTGCAGAATGACCGGTTTGGATTCAATGATCATTACAGTTTTTGATGCTGAGCTGCCACAAGTAGTTTGTCAACCTGTACAAACCATTAATTTACCGGATAACGGCTATGCTGAAGCACCGGCATATATTTTCGATGGCGGTTCATCAGATCAATGTGGTCATGTCTATTTTAAAGTGCGAA
This sequence comes from uncultured Saprospiraceae bacterium, assembly GCA_964568865.1. Taxonomy (GTDB): domain Bacteria; phylum Bacteroidota; class Bacteroidia; order Chitinophagales; family Saprospiraceae; genus Vicinibacter. The sequence continues at coordinate 95,516 of CAZMSE010000011.1, read as the reverse complement.
GAATGTTTCCTTCGATGTCTACAGATTGCCAGATTCCTGGGACAACGCAACTGTCATTCACTGATCAAGTTAGTTTTTGTTGCGCAGATGTGGATTCCAATGAAATTTTAATTTTATTACGAGTTTATGACATTTTTCCAGGAATTGGACCCGTGAGTGACACGTTGCTACGTGGGCATTATGTCGATTGTATGGTTCGAGCGATTGTATTGGATAAATTGACCCCTGAGCTCACCTGCCCTCCAGACATAACCATTGCTTGCATCCAGGATTTAGACAGTTTACTCAGTTTGCAACAGCTTAAAGTTTTTGACAATTGTGGAGTAGCCGATATAGATACTCTAGATGATAATAACTTGGATGCATGTGGTTCTGGTACTTTTATAAGAACTTATCAAGCAACTGACCTTCATTCATTGGTGTCAAGTTGCAGACAGACCATTACGGTATTGAGGTCACATACATTTAATGGACTTGATAGTAACCAACTTAAATGGCCAAAACACATTACCGTTTATGCTTGTAGAATTGCTGTCGATACCATCCAGTCCGGGTCTCCGGTTTTGAATGATGATGCATGTGCTCTCGTGCTCAAATCTTTTAAGGATGAAGTTTACCAATTTAATCATGGAGGAGTGTGCGCTAAGTTGCTAAGGTACTGGGAAGTCATCGATTGGTGTAAATATAATCCTTTACTCAAACCCAATCCAAAGATTCCAGCAAATGGATATTACTCATATGTTCAGGAGATAAAGGTATTCGATACTGTTCAACCGGTTATTCAATGGATTTCAGATACCATTATTGGAATAAGCACTCCGGATTGTGGCCCTGGTGCAATAACCTTACCTCAAGGAGCTGCAACCGATTGTTCAAGCTCTGGCAATATTTCGTTTCGTTTTGAAATTGACCTTTATGCAAATGGAAGCATTGACCAAAGAGGAATGGGGAATCAGCCTTCTGGAATTTTTCCAATAGGCCAACATTTAGTCACTTTGTTTGCAAAAGATTCGTGTCACAATGAGTCTGCTAAGACGATCCGTTTAACGGTGCGCGATGCAAAAAAGCCCAATCCTTTGGCCATGTATGGTATTTCATCGAGTTTAATTAATATGCCAAATGGACCGATGGTTTCAATAGCAGCCCGATTGTTTAACAATAAAAGTACAGATAACTGTACAGTTACCGGAAATTTAAGATTTTCTTTTTCAGGAGACATTCAAGATACCATTCGGGTATACAATTGTGATAGCTTGGGGCGTAGGGATGTTTTATTTGTCGTTTGGGACGAAGCGGGTAACAGTAGTGAGGTATTTACTTATGTGGTGATTGATGATATTTATGGAATCTGTCCCACCTCCATTCAAAACATCAAGGTCGATGGGAATATTTCAACATCCAATAAACAAGCTGTACCTGAGGTTGAAGTGACGCTGACCAATGGAGTGATGGAGAGAAAAGAAATGACAGATGAGCACGGAAGTTTTGTATTCAACGATATTCCAGGAAATCATGCACTTCAAATTTTTACAAGACATGACAGAAATTTTGCCGATGGATTGACTACTGCTGATATAGTTAAAATACAAAGGCACATTTTAGGAATAGAGTTATTTGAAAATCCAATGCAATGGATAGCTGCTGATTTGGACATGAATAAAAATGTATCAACCAAAGATATTGTCTATCTACGTAATCTGATACTTGGGAAGATAACGGCTCTTCCACATCAAAAAAGTTATGTATTTATTGATCCTTTATATCTGTTTAACGATCCAGATTCCCCATTAAATGAATTGGAAAGTTGCCAGGACTTAAAGGTCAACAATTCTTCATCAAATCATCATATTAATATCAGGGCTATTAAATTAGGTGATGTTAACTTGAGTTACACGGCAAATGGATTCAATAAGTTAAACCAAATCTTACGATTAAAATATAAAATTGATAACCAATTTATCACCATTTATAATTCTCAATCAACTCATTTTAATGGATTTCAGTTAAGCATTGACCTGGATGGTTTGTGTAAAAATAAGTTATACAAAGTGGAGAGTGACTTAAGCAATTGGTCCAATGCTTTTTACGATGTGAGGAACAACCTGGTGGCGGTCTCTTACAACACTGATCATAATGTTCCATTGACAAAGGAAACTCCATTGTTAAGGTTGGTTTTTGATCACCCATTTGAACAATGCACTCCAGAAATTAGGTTGACAGAGGCATTTCTACAAGAATGGTATGAAGGTCAAATGACCTATGAAATATTGCTAGCAGAAGAGGATAAACAAATAGGAATTTTTGACAAAGTGCGAATTGAACCTAATCCTTTTAGCACAGATGCGGCTTTAGTAGTTTTTTCGAATCAACCTACAGATGTTACTATTGAGATTTATTCAACCGATAATCGTTTAATCCGCTCGGAATATAAACAGTTGTTAGCAGGAGATAATCGAATTCAATTGGATGAAATGACATTTTTAAAGAGGGGAGTTTATTATTTCAGGATCTCAAATGTGTTGCATTCAGAAACACTTAAAGTAATTAAATTATAAATATTGATTATTAGAATTGGTGTATAATACGAACAATATGAAAAATTCTTTTATAAAGCATCCCATCCCAAAGCAGTTAATCCGCATTTCAAGCATTTTTAATGTGTTGGTTGTTGGATTATTCATCTGTAATTCCCTGAAGGCCGCTCCAATGAGTAGGCCTTCAGCTTACGATGATCATAACTGTGATAATTATAACACGGTCTTACAGCTAAGTTGTAAAGGAAGTATACAAGTTTCCTTGGATGCATCCGGCCAAGCAGTGTTGACACCTAAAATGTTGCTCACGGATAATTACATCAATTATGGTGTCTTTAAGGTTTTTGTCAATCAAACAAGCAGCAATAAAGTGTATTGCAGCGATATTGGTAAATCAATTGTCGCGACGGTTCTTGATACGACCAACGGGATGATGTGTTGGACAAATGTAAAAGTTGAGGACAAACTTATGCCTCAAATTACATGTCCCGGAGATACAATTTCCTGCTCCAATAATCCATTTGAAGTAAATTATAGTCAATTCGTATTGGCAACAGATAATTGTCAGACGCATGCTATGACCGTGGCAGACATGAGATTGGAGCAATTTAATTGTTTGAATCCAAGATACACTATGGTCATGCACTTAAATTGGATTGCTACAGACAACTCGGGTAATTCAAGCACTTGTGCACAAGACATTTATTTTAAGAAGGCAAGCGTGGACAGCATTACTTTTCCACCAAATGATACGGTGTACTGTCCTAACCCTGATTTGAATTCAACGGGTGTACCTTTATTGTTTAACGATACGGTAAGCCACTTGTGTAATCTGGTGGTGGGGCATTTGGATGATACAATTTTGGTTTGTGGAGGTATGTATAAAGTTAATCGAAGGTGGACGGTAGTTGACTGGTGCAACAAAAACTTTAGATCTCATACACAGGAAATACTCATTTCTGATACGACAAAACCTGTAATCCAATGTGTCAATGATACTTTGGTGTTTACCCGATATAACGCATGTACTCTGAGTTATACAATACAAGCCGGAAAAGCATTTGATGTTTGTTCAGGGACTTCGGGTATCTTATTTGCAGTAAGGGTAGACAGCAGTTTTGTTGTGGTTCCGGGTAGCACCATTACGTTGGACATTGGCATACACAGTTTGGATTATATAGCATTTGATCCATGCGGAAACTCAGACACTTGCACCGCTTATGTAGAAGTGAGAGATCGCATAAGTCCTACCATGATTTGTCCCCCAGGTTTAATCGTATCCCTGGATCCCCGAGGAGAAGTGGAAGTTACAGCAGAGTACATAGCCGCCAGAGGATTGGTCCAAGATAATTGTTGCATTGATACTTTGTTGATTAGAAGAATGAACGCAGCCTGTGGACAACCTTCTGATACCATTTTTTCAGATGAAGTGAAATTTTGTTGTGATGATATTCAGGATACAGTTATGTTGGTATTGAAGGCAACGGATTGCAGTGGTAATATGAATTTTTGTATGATTGAGGTTTACGTACAGGACAAGAATCCTGTAGCTCCACCACAATGTCCAGACGATATTGAATTGAGTTGCGCTCAGGACTATAATGATTTGGAACTTACTGGTAATTACTTTGTCATATCTTCTTGTCTTGATTCTATACAAGGGAGTCATGCTGATGAAATAAGTTTGGATAGCTGTAAAAATGGTGAGGTGAGGAGGAAATTTTACATTACTTACCCGGATGGCACAGTTGATAGTTCATGCATTCAACTGATTACCTTACTGAATTATTATCGATTTGATGAAGCTGATATAATTTGGCCTGGAGATACCACAGTACCTACATGCAGTAATATTTCTCCTTCTGGTCTTCAAAGTTTTCCTGTTAATCCGGCTGATACCTGCGGTAGTGTTTATTTCAGTTTCACAGATTTGAATCATCGTTTTACAGCTGACAGTTGCGAAGTCCTGCCAAGATTGTGGGAGGCGTATTCAGCATGCACGCAAGAGACCGTTTTTGATACTCAATTCATTACCTTAGTGGATTTAAGCCATTCAAAATTAACCATTCCTAGAGATACTACTTTACGGAATGGTACTGATTCATGTTCAAGATTTGTAAAATTGGTATCTGCAAAATTGTCTGGTTGTGCAACATTTGCAAAAATTACCAATTCTTTTAATAATGGTGGTGCGGATGCCAGTGGGGTATATCCTTTAGGAATTAACAATGTAATATTTACAGCAAAAGATTCCTGCAATACATTAAAAGATACTTTAACAATTATCATATTGGATCAGGAAAGTCCTTCCACCATTTGCAAGATTTTAAATCTTAACATGAATCCCAATGATTCCATTAAACTCACAGCGCGTGGATTACTGGAAGAATACGATGACAATTGTACGCCAAAAAATAAATTGCTGATTTCCTTTTCGAGTACAAACTTTACTGATACATGCCGCTATATAACCTGCGCTGACTTGCCATCCATACCAGATACTTTCAATTATACCATTTATGTTAAAGATTCGTCAGGAAACAAGGGAAATTGTTTGGCAAGAGTTCATGTGTTCGATCCAAACAACCATTGTACAACAGCATTACGCACTGGAGACGTTTCCGGTTTAGTGAGGTGTTTGGATGGGACCGTTATGCCGGGTGTGCAAGTTGAATTAAAAGGTTATGGTGGTTCCCGGATGACAGATAATAGTGGGCGTTATTTATTTCAGTCCATTCAAACAAATCTGCCGTATGTTATAGTTCCGCGGTACAATGAAGGGTGGGCCAAAGGAATTTCGACACAAGATATTGTCATGTTACAGAGACATATTTTGGGTATTGAAGAGTTGTCTAATCCTTATCAATGGATTGCTGCTGATGTGGATCGAAATGAAAGATTGACGACTGCCGATATTACTTGGATGAGGAAATTAATTTTAGGCAAGGTGACTGAAGTACCCAACAATGAATCCTGGAGATTTATTAACGAAACCTATCATTTTTCAAATCAGCAGAACCCACTTCAGGGCTTGAACAATCATAGTTCCTCAATGGTGGGTTTCTGGCAAGACACACTGGTTAATTACCGTTCCATTAAGATAGGGGACATTAGTGCTCAGACTTTGTTAAAGAACATACCTTCTGTTGAAAGGATGCGAAAAGTAAAACTTAAGGTTTACGATCAATCTTTTGGCAGAGGAGATCTTATAACGCTGGACTTAAAACTGGACAAAACCATGAATCTTGAGGGAATGCAACTTCACCTTTGGTTGAATACACGATTATTGGAGTTGTATAAAGTAGAATGGATGCATAATTTGTGCGGGTCACGGCCATTATCATTGGATGAATACCAATACGAAGAAGGCCAGTTAAAGGTATCGGGTTTAGCAGACACGGGATGCCAGTTATGGGAAGCAGGTGAAACCTTATTGCGGATGACGGTTCGTGGCTTGGGAAATGGTAAACTTTCACAGGTGATAGGAATGGGAAGTCAATTGCAAAATGAAATGATCCCACAAGGGAATGTTCCAGTGCCTTTGCTTTTGGAATTTGAAAATGAATTAGCGCAAGAAAGTGAGTTGCTATCATGGCAAGCGGATCCGAATCCGTTTATTGAACGCTGTCAGTTAAGTTTTGAATCAGGAGAACGGGGAATTGGAGAGTTGATCTTATTTGATTTGTCCGGAAAGCAGATTCTTTCGCGCGTTATTTCCTATAACAAAGGAATCAACAATTTGTGGATTGAATCATCTGAGCTACCTTCAGAAGGAACTTATATTTATTATTTCAAGACCAACCGCTTTAGTCAGCAAGGCTCAATCATGCGAATACAGAAATAGGGAAATCTGAAAAATCCTCAGTATGGAATAAATCAAATGGAAGACATGCTGAGGATTTTATATTTATAAAAACATATAAAACAATAAATTAAATATAATAATAATTTATAATATAAAAAATTACCTTCAAATTTAGTACAGGATTGGAAACAGGGCTCTACATTTGCCCTTGTATTATAATAACTCGCTATTTATAAGTTATTGAAAAAAAATAAATAACAAATAGTAGGTTATTTAAATATATTTTCTACCTTTGCGGTAGTTAGTCTTTATCCCAACCCAAAATTTTAGATCCTCTCTTTAGTTCAGGCGTTTTAGCTTGATATCCAACCCAATGATTTTAGACCCTCTAGGTTCTTCCCAGGAATGAACTGGATGGAATTTATTTTCAATCCATCTGTACAATTCCAAATGAAGAATAAGAAATGTTTTTAGCATTTGCATGTGTTTGTCATGTGCAAAACCAGATACGCATTTATTATTTTTTAACAACTAAATAGAGGATCTCATGGAGAAAACGAGTTTTACGTTTGACTTCCGCAGATTTAAGAATCAACTAACAGGTGTTCGCCTGTATTTTTCTATCTGCCTTGTGTGGCTGGTAGTTTTTAATCCCACCAGAACACTTCAAGCCCAATGCTCAATGGCTTGTAATTCACTTATTCAAGTTTCCCTTGATGCAAATTGCCAGGCAACTGTAACAGCTGCAATGATGTTGAATGACACTTTGACAGCTTGTCCTTCCGGGCAATTTACAGTAAGGGTTTTGAAGTATGACATTCCAATTCCCACTTCTCCTGTGGTCACCGGTGCTTATGTTGGTGAAACACTTAAAATAGAAGTCAGGGATAACATCTCTGGAAACAAATGCTGGGGATGGGCAAAAATTGAGGATAAGCTCCCACCTGTGATTGAGTGCAGTAGGGATACTATTCCTTGTTTCGTTGCCTCTACATATGCGCCTGTGGCCTATGATGCTTGCGGACTCGATACGGTAATCCTTACTGACGAATATATTACGCCGTTGTCCTGTAATCCAAGATTTATTAAACAGGTAGTTAGGACTTACGTGGCATATGATATTCATGGTAATAAAACACCCGCTTGCAATGATACAATTCTATTAAAACGATTTGATACCTCTCGAGTTATTTGTCCAATAAACTGGACACTAGCGGGTGCGAATCCGATTAGTTGCAAGGATATTAAATATCAAAGAATCCCACTCGACAAGAATGGCCATCCCCACCCAAGTTATACCGGTGTACCTAGATATTCGGATACTATTTCGAAATCGCCACTCGTCATTCAGACAATCGATATCTGGCCAGTACGTGATATTTATTGCAATATAGCAGTTACTTACGATGACATTGATTTGGGTGTTATCAACTGTGTACAAAAATACATGAGAATGTGGACCATTCGTGAATGGTGGTGCAATACAGAAGTAGTGCGAACTTGTATGCAATTTATTGAAGTGGTTGACCGCGAAGCACCTTATGTGCACGCACCATACGATTTTGATGCAACGACGGATGGCGGTTACAAATGCCAGGCTACAGTCAACATACCACCTGCTATTGTTTATGACTCCTGTCAGGGGAATAATGTTCGTGTGGATGTTGTCTATCCAGGCGGTATTTTAAATAACCGCAACGGTGGTATTGTGGTATTGCCAGTAGGTGACAATAAAATCTATTATCGCGCATATGACAATTGCTACAATCTAGGAGTAGACTCCATGATTGTTCATGTATTGGATAAAACAGCTCCGGTTGCAGTATGTGATCGAGAAACTGTGGTCTCACTATCCATTTACGGGTCAACCCATGTATATGCAAAGACTTTCGATGATGGTAGTTATGATGATTGTCACATTGATTCATTTTTAGTGAGAAGAATGGATAATGGTGCTCCTTGCGGACAAAACATTCACTGGTTCAGGCCATATGTTGAGTTCTGCTGTGCAGATGTTGGAAAGACTGTCACAGTAATTTTCCGTGCAAAAGATAAACATGGTAATTACAATGATTGCATGGTACAAGTTGAAGTGCAAGACAAAATAAAACCAACTTGCTATCCTCCTAAGGATTTGACTGTAGCCTGTGATTTCCACTTTGATATCAATGATTTAACTGTATTTGGAGAAATTCAACGTGATTCTGCATATTTCAATTATGCAAGGAAGATCACTTATAAAGGTACGGGAGGTGCTCCGGTCACAATTAATTTCCATGATGGATTTGCGCATGATAATTGCGATTTCACTATCGAAAAGAGTTATGTCGACTATAGAACACAATGCAATACAGGTACCATCGTTAGAACATGGGTCGTAAAAGACGGAAATGGTTCGGATACTTGCCGTCAAGTTATAACGTTTACGAATTTCAATCCATATAATTTTGCCAACATCTGGTGGCCTCGGGATACAACTTTATACATGTGTTTAGATCCTGATCGGTTGAAACCTGATTCACTGGATAGTTATCCAACACTACATAATGAAACAAAATGTGATTTGTTGGGTATTAGCTGGGAAGATCATTTATTCAGAATTGTACAGGGAGGTGACGCATGTTATAAGATTATCCGTAAATGGAAGATCATTGACTGGTGCCAGGTTGTTTATACTCCTTCAGGCGCAGTGTTCCAAACAGCTATTCACGATCAAATTATTAAAGTCAATAATCTGGTAGATCCTACCTTAAATGCAATTCCTACACAGGATACAACAGTTTGTACTTTAGATTCATGTACCAACGGATACATTAGTTTAGTGGCCTATGGTGATGATGATTGTACGCCGGGTAATGAGTTAGCTTGGGAATACTTGATTGATTTAAAGAACAACGGAACTTTTGATGAAATAAGATCGGGAGTAGGAGATTTTATCAACGCCAGCGGAAGATATCCTTTGGGTACGCATAAGATCAAATATGTTTTTGAAGATCGTTGTGGTAATAAAACAGCTGAGGAGAGATTGTTTACTATATTGAATTGCAAAGAGCCAACCCCTTATTGTATCAATGGTGTTGCAATTGATTTGATGCCAATAGACACGAATCGCGATGGTAAAATTGATTGGGGAATGATCGAAGTTTGGGCAAGCGATGTGGATCAAGGATCATATGGAGCTTGTAAGAATCCGATTGTCTTAAGTTTCTCCAGTGATACAACCATAAGATCAAAAGTGTTTGATTGTAAGACCCAGGGACAACAGACTGTCCAACTGTGGGTGACTGATCGACTCACAGGCAAGCAAGCATTTTGCAGGACATTTATCGAAGTCCAGGACAACAATAAGGCATGCCAGCCGACACTACAAGGAGGTAGCATCAACGGATTGGTCGCAAATAAGGAAGATAACAATACCATGAACGATGTTGAAGTTAGTCTGGTGGATCAAAAGTCACAGGGATTACCAACCGTATCAAAGGTACTTACTTCATCTGATGGAAAATATGCGTTTTCTAACATGCCTTTGAACAATGGTATTTACAATGTTGTACCAAGCAGAAATACCGATCCATTAAATGGTGTAACGACAGCCGACATTGTTAAAATTCAAAGACATATTCTTGGAATTGAAACGCTGAATTCTCCCTATAAAGTTATTGCAGCGGATGTTAACAATGATCGAAACATTACTTCTAAAGACATTGTCGAACTTAGAAGATTGATCCTGGGTATTACTTCAAAGTTTTCAAGTAATGAAAGTTGGGCATTCATTGATGCAGGATATCAATTTAGTGCAACTGGTGATGATGCTTTAAAGGAGAATTGGCCAAAGAGTTACCAGATCAATCCATTCAATAAAGACATGAACAATGTTGATTTTAAAGGAATAAAGATTGGTGATATCACAGGTAATGCATCGGCTGGATTTGGTGCAGTGACTACCCGTGGTGGAAATGGAGCTTTTGAACTTATAGCTGATGAAATAGCATTTAATAAAGGAGCAGAATTGGAAGTACCAGTTTATGTGAGGGATAATCAGGGAATTAGTGGTATGCAATTTACCATCCAGGCAAATTCAGGAATGCTTGAATTTACAGGCATTCAATCTGCAAGTTGTAACATTTCCAATGAGAATATTGGCTTAAGCGCTTCATCTCATGGCCTTATTACTTTAAGTTGGAACACCAATGTTGATTTCGACGCCAACAAAGGTGATAAATTATTCACGCTGACATTCAAGGCTCTTTCACAAGGTACTCTCTCAAATGCACTACAATTTAATTCATCCATTACTCCTGCGCTTGCATTTAATGCCAATGTGGAAGACATGGATCTGAAGTTAAACTTCAGAAATAGTAATGGTACACTCAAACCCCAGGAAGGTATTGTGGTGTATCAAAATCAACCCAACCCTTTCTCTGAGTTCACAGTCATTGGATATGAGTTGTCCAAAGCAGCTCCAACCACATTGACCGTTTATGACTTGAATAGCAAAGTGCTTTATAAAGCACAAATGAATGCGACTAAAGGTTATAATCAGTTTGAACTCAATACATCACAACTTGGAGTTACAGGTGTTCTGTTCTACCAGTTGGATGCGGCCGGTTATACCGCGACGAAGAGAATGGTTGTCATTAAGTAAGGCTAAATTCGTTTTGTTCTAAAGAGTTTACTGTTTTTGGGATGGGACCCCTCTCCATAAAAGTCATGGAGGGGGTCTTTTTTTTTATGGACATTTACCTAATGAATTAAAACAGAGCGACCCTTCTAATACCATTATGGTTTCGGTATCTTTGAGCGTTGGCTGATGGCACGAATACTTGCAATTGATTTAGGATTGAGACGATGTGGAATCGCTGTGACGGATCCTTTGCAGATTATTGTCAATGGTTTGACTACGGTAGACAGGGAGGAACTAAAAAGCTTTTTATCGGGTTATATCAAGCTGGAGAATGTTGAGAAAATTGTGATTGGATTACCAACCCATCGAGATGGATCTGTTACTGAATTAAAAAGTGACATTGATGCATTAAGTCAATGGATATCAGAACAATGGAGCAATATTAAAATTGATTACATGGATGAACGAAACTCTTCGGTGCAGGCAACTCGATTGATTTTGGATAGTGGGGTTGGTCGTAAGGCAAGAAGAGAAAAGGGGAGGTTGGATAAAATGAGTGCTGTGGTTATTTTACAAAGATATTTAGGACATTTTTAATATGATTTTACCCATCGTTTTATACGGTAATCCTGTTTTGAAAGCTGTTTCAAAGCCAATTGAACCGGATTACCCAGAACTCACCCAGCTGATTTCCGATATGTGGGATACTATGTATTATGCCAAAGGAGTGGGTCTTGCTGCCCCACAAATAGGAAGATCAATTCGGTTATTCGTAGTAGACTCCACACCTTATTATGAAAAGGAACATGCAGCACAGGGTATCAAAAAAGTATTTATTAATGCTACTTTGAGTGATGAGAAGGGAGATATGTGGGGCTTTGAAGAAGGCTGTTTGAGCATACCTAAAATAAATGCTGAAGTTAAACGGAAGGAATCCATAACCATCAAATACCAGGATGAAAAATTTGTTTGGCAGGAGGAATCATACGATGGTTTAAATGCCAGGATCATCCAGCATGAATACGATCATATTGAAGGCATTTTGTTTGTTGAAAAAATTAGTCCTATGAGAAGGCGTCTTTTGCAATCCAAGTTGGATAAAATTAAGCGTGGAATTGTCGATGCCAAATATCCTGTCAAAAGTTAATCGCAAAGCATCTAGTCATTCACCAGGTTTAATTGAAATTCTAAATTCAGCATGAATAATGCTGTAGAGGTATGCTTATATTTGCAAGAAATGACCATGCGGAGTACAATTTATACATTATTTATTATTCTAATATTTAAATTTCAGTCATTCTGTCAGTTAAAATCAATATTTGTCTTAAATGAGGGGGCTTTTGACTTTGTTTCGCAGCAAATTAAGGTGCCTGTTTCGTTGGGTAAGTATGACCTTTCAACTGGAGTTTATTTTACGGTGGATGAAATAATAGGCGCCCGTTTTGCATCAGAAATGATCGAGACATCCACAAGCCTGTGGGTTGCGGCTGATCGTTGGATTATTGAGTATGATAAATCTACCGGTAATAGAAAAAGAACAAAGGAAATTGAGGGTGTTCGTAAAATTCGTGTGCACAATGGTAAAATTGTGGTTACACGGGGCGAATACTTAAAGACTTTGGATGCATATGTACAAGTGTATGATGAAAAAACTTTAGATCTGATTTATTCTATCGATCAATCAGTATTACCTTACACTGCGGAAAATATTGAGATCATTGGAAATAATGCATATATAGCCGTAAATAATGGATTCATTTTCGGACAGGAAGTAGGGAAAATTATTTCAATTGACCTTGATCAATTGATTTGGACTGAAACCATCGAACTTGGAGCAGAAGGCAAGAATCCGGAAAATTTGGTTAGGTGGGGTGATAATATTTATACTTTGAATAATAAAAATTTTCAAGGGTCTACTGTGTCTGCTATAAATTTAATTACTAAGCAAGTTGATAATTATTCACTGAGTGATGTTCAATCACTCTGCGGAACTTCGGTATTGAACGGACAGTCCATAATGTATCAGGAATATGGCGAAACAAATTTGAGCAATTTTAGCTTTTCAACACGCACTTCCAGTTTTTTTAAAGAATTGGGGTTTTCCTTTTACGGAATGGCTCATGATGTTCAAAGTGGATTTACTTGTGCTGGAATTACAGATTTTAGCACTTCGGGAGAAGTTTTGTTGTATGATAAAGCATATCAGCTTATCGCACGATTTCATGCAAGTGTTGCTCCGGCGTATTTTGTATTTATTTTGAATTCTGCTCGAAATGATGACGAGTTATTGCTTATACCTAATCCAGCAGAAGACTATATTGAAGTGGTGGATCAAGGAGTTTTAGGCGAATTGAGTATTTTAGACACCAATGGAAAATTGGTGATCAAAAGCCAGACTTCCCGTGTGAAGGTTGATGGTTTGTGCCCTGGAGTTTTTACTGTGATGCTAATGTCCGAAAATGGTTTGAAAAAGGGCAAGTTTATAAAGCTTAAGTAAATCTGTTTCTGGAAAGATTTTTCAATTTACGTTCAAGGGAGTAAGCCGAGGACTTATCAGGTTTATTAAAAGAAGCAATAAGGACCCAGGGAGAAAATTTAGAAGTAAAGGAACCGGAGGAAGAGTTATGCCTTAAGATGCGATTGGGAAGATCAGATGTATGCCCAATGTAAAATAGATCAGCAGAAGCAGAGTAAAGAATATAAGTGACAAAAGCGGAATCCATAGTAAATGAAGGAAGAAATAAAACAAAGGAGAAAAAAACTCAAAATAGGTTTAAGGCTAAATATTTAACAGAAAAATTAGCGGAAGGTCAGGGATTCGAACCCTGGGTACCCTTTTGGGGTACACGCACTTTCCAGGCGCGCCAATTAAACCACTCTTGCAACCTTCCGTGAGGTGCAAAATTATTAAAAAGTTTGAAATCTAGGAGAAATGCAAGTCCCATCCGGGATAAACCACAACAGCATGATTTTAAAGTGTGGTTTGAAGTCCAAACAATTTTTCAGCATTTTGGGTGGTTTGAGTTGCTACAGTTTCTATTGAACAATCCAGTACATTAGAAATAAATTCTGCAACTATTGGGATATGTGCCGGGACATTTCGCTTTCCTCTATGAGGTTCTGGACTCAAAAAGGGGGAATCTGTTTCCAGCAACACATGGTTTAGACCAATCTGGGAAATGACTTCTTTAAGTGTATTCTTTTTATATGTAATGGTTCCACCGATTCCAAGATTAAAACCACTGGAGATGATAGCATTTGCCTGGTCTAGCGTTCCACCAAAGCAGTGGAAAACTCCTCGCAATGTTCCATCCTGAAGCTTTGAGATCAAAGAAATGTTTTCATGAAGTGATTCTCGTGAATGGATGATGATAGGCTTGTTTAATTGTTTTGCCCATTGGATTTGAGTCGTAAAAGCATCAATTTGTTGTTGCCAATAGGTGGTATCCCAATAGGCATCTGTACCTGTTTCTCCAATTCCATATATCGAGTACTTATTCAGTGTATTTTCAAATTCATGTAAAATTTTGATGTAATCGGATTTGACATCGCAAGGATGAAGACCTAATGTTGGAAAACAGTTTAAAGGATAGGTGTGCTGAATTTGCATCATGCACTCTATGGAATTCAGGTCGATATTGGGCATAACGAATTTCGTTACATTTGCATGAATAGCTTCCTGAATAACAGATTCCAAATCTTGATGGAATGCTTCCAGATATAAATGTGCGTGTGAATCGATAAAGTACATAAGGTTAATAAATGAAACAGAAAAAAAAATTTTATGTGGTATGGCAAGGTCAAACTCCTGGAGTTTATGACACTTGGGAGAAATGTCTTTTACAAGTTAAGTCATTTCCGAATGCAAAATACAAATCTTTCTCAAGTAGGAATGAAGCGGAAGAGGCATTTCAAAATGTATTTGAACCAAAGGTTAAAAGTAATATTAAAACGAAGCTGGTTAATTGGCGTGATTTATTGCCTGATGATTGTTTGGTTGTCGATGCCGCATGCAGTGGCAATCCAGGGCTTTTGGAATACCAGGGAGTCAATCCTCATACAGGTGAACGTTTGTTTCATGTCGGCCCTTTAAAGAAGGGAACCAATAACTTGGGTGAATTTCTTGCTATTGTCCACGCGCTCGCATGGTTGAAGAATTTGGGGAAAGAAAATACTCCTGTTTATTCCGACTCAGAGACTGCCATGAAATGGGTATTTCGAAAGCATCCTGCAACAAAACTGATATTTGATGTTGAAAATGCTGAATTGCAAAAATTGGTTAAACGGGCAGTGGACTGGTTACATCAGTTTAACTTTAAAAATCCCCTATTAAAATGGGAAACAGAAAAGTGGGGAGAGAATCCGGCGGATTTTGGAAGAAAATAACTTAGGGAATTATTTTCTTTTCCATTTTAGTTTAAAAACACCTATCAATGCCTCACGAATAATAAAGATATTCATTTTGGAATTGCCTTTCAAGCGATCTGGAAATAAAATGGGGATTTCTTTTAGTCTGAAGCCTGATTGATAGGCATTATATTTCATCTCAATTTGAAAACCGTATCCTACAAACTGTATAGTATTTAAAGGAATGTCTCTTAATACGGAATCGCGATAGCAAACAAAACCTGCTGTAGGGTCTTTAACCGGCATTCCCGTAATTAGACGGACATACCAGGATGCCCCTTTACTCAATAATAACCGATACCATGGCCAATTGACTACACCACCTCCATGAATATATCTTGAACCAATGCAAACATCTGCCATACCTTCACTGCATATCGAAAACATTTCATTCAATTTTTCGGGTGGGTGAGAAAAATCAGCATCCATTTCCGCAATGCATTGATATCCATGTTTTAGACCCCATTCGAATCCGGCAATGTATGCCTTCCCCAATCCTGATTTTTCAGTACGCTCCATGAGGAAAACTCTCCCCGGATAGTCTGTCATATAAATTTTAACCCGTTGGGCGGTTCCATCAGGTGAGCCATCGTCTACTACCAAAACATCGCAGTTACACTTTAATTTCATCGTCGTACTCAGGATGGCATCGATGTTCTCAATTTCATTAAATGTTGGAATGATCACCAGAAATGGACTCACAATATGTTGATTTGCCGTTAAAAGTTGAATTTCTATTAATATTGAGAAGGATTGTATTCGTGCATGAGTGATAAGATTTTTTCTATGACGTCTTCAATGCTAGGTTTTGTAAAATAATCACCTGTACTTCCATAGGGAGGTCTGTTGTGAGATGCCGATATGGTTACAGGAGGTGAATCAAGAAAATTAAATGCTTTTTGTTTTTCAATAATTTGTTGTAGCAAATAAGCACTGGCACCTCCAGGAATATCTTCATCCAGGACGACCAGCTTATTGGTTTTTTCAATTGAGGATCGGATGGTTTGATTTATATCAAAAGGCAACAAAGTCTGGACATCAATTAATTCAACAGAAACACCATATTTTTTCAATTTATTAACGGCTTGTTGAGCTATACGGACACATGAACCATAGGTTACAAGGGTTACATCTTGTCCTTCCTCGAGGATTTCAACAACTCCAAGGGCGACTGTAAAAGTATCGAGATTGAGCGGTAATTTTTCCTTTAGCCTGTACCCATTTAGGCATTCGATGATTAATCCAGGATCATCACTTTGCAACAAGCAATTGTACATTCCAGCGGCTTGAGTCATATTTCGGGGAACGCAAATGCAGATACCACGCAAAGCGTGTACGAGCATCCCAATGGGTGACCCAGAATGCCAAATTCCTTCCAGGCGGTGTCCGCGGGTTCTGATGATCGCAGGAGCCATTTGACGACCACCGGATCTATATCGCACGGTTGCCAAATCATCCATTAATGGAGACAATGCATAAACGATATAATCCAGATATTGAATCTCAGCGATGGGCCTTAAACCACGCATGGATGTACCAATTGCTTGGCCAATTATGGTCCATTCACGGATTCCGCAATCAAATATCCTTGTTTCCCCAAATTTATCTTGCAACCCGGCAAATCCTTGGTTGACGTCTCCAATTTTACCTACATCTTCTCCAAATGCTAACAAACGTTCGTTAGTAGAAAATTTTGATTCAAAGTAATGATTGAGTATTTGGTATCCGTTGAGTTCCGGGGAATCAGGATTGTATTGGGCTGGAATTTCTGGGATGCGCACTGCGGCCGCATCGGTTTCAGAATATACATCATTATGGTAAACACAAGACCCGTATTGAATTTGTTGTTGGAGCCAATCAGAGAGATTGGAAGATGTACAACCGTCAAATTGGGAATTCCTTGCAACCTCAATTAATTCATTTAATCCAGGCTCCTTCATTGAATTGATGGATGCTGCTTGTTCAGCAAATCCAGCTTCTGAAAGAATTTCGTATAATTTATTCTTTTGTAACAAAATGGGCGTCAGGTAATTTTGCCAGGCTTGATTTCTTTCTTCCCTTACATATTGTTTAGCTAACTCCTTAAAGTCCGTTATCAAATTTTCATCAGCAATTCCATTTGTCAGCATCCATTTCTCCATTTGTAAAATGCAGTCCATTTTCGTTTCCCATTCCAGTCTTTCAGCGCTTTTATAGCGTTCGTGGGAACCGGAAGTAGAATGTCCCTGAGGTTGAGTGACTTCCTGAACATGGAATAATACCGGGGTGTGATGAGTACGGCAAAATGCAATTCCGGATTGATATATATTTACCAGTTCAGGGTAATTCCAGGCTTTGACCTGATAAATCTTTATTCCATTTTCTAGGTCACTGGATTCAAATCCCGATAATGCTTTAGAAATGCTTTGCTTGACCGTTTGCAGTTCAATAGGAACTGAAATGCCATATCCATCATCCCAAACAGACACTGCTAAAGGAACTTGCATAACCGCGGCTGCATTTATGGTTTCCCAAAACACTCCCTCTGAGGTGGAAGCATCTCCGATGGTACAAAAACACACTTCATTTCCGTTGTTGGAAAATTTACCCAACGTATCCGCTGTATTTAACTTCCTATAATATTTTGAAGCCAACGCCAATCCTAACGATCTCGCCATTTGTCCAGCAGTGCTCGAAATATCCGCTGAAACATTATATTGGTTAAGATGATCCATCCATTGACCTTCTGGGGTGATTAATGGACTCGAAAAATGGGCATTCATTTGTCTACCCTTACTGAAAGGATCATTTTCGGGATCTGCATAAAGTTGGGCAAAATAATCTCCTACAGAGCACAATCCCAACGCCATCATAAAGGTTTGATCGCGATAATAACCCGACCGGAAATCGCCTTTTTGAAATGCTCTGGCCATAGCGACCTGTGGTACTTCTTTTCCATCACCCAAAATTCCAAATTTTGCTTTTCCCGTTAAAACCTCTTTCCTGCCCGTAAGTGAACACTCCCGGCTAACCAGACAAACCCAAAAGTCCTTGAGTACTTCTTGCTGGAAGCTTGAATATTCTCCTGTAGTGTTGGTTAAATAGCTTTGGATTCGTTGAAACATGATGGTAAATTAAGTCAATTGCGCAAAAATAAACTATTCTTGGGAGCGATTTTGAAACAGTATCGAAAAGCTAAATATGCGTTAAATTCACCATTTAACAGCGCGTTAACATACCTTTTTAATATTTTTGTCACAGAAAGGAAATTACTTTTCTTTAAATTTGTTATTATTAAAAAAATGCATGCAATGAAAAACACATTAAGCTTAATTGTTGCCGTATTGTTCTTGGGTCAGTTGGCTGCTCAAACAGCACCTGCAACAAATGCAGCCCCTATGAAAACCAGCGGACCTCATTTAGAATGGGAGTCAACGGTTATTGATTATGGAGAAATCAAAAAGGGAGGTGATCCTTTGCGTAAAGCAGTATTCACCAACACCGGTACCGAGCCATTGATCATTAAAAGTGCCAGAGGTTCTTGTGGTTGCACGGTCCCTACTTGGCCAAAGGAACCCATTATGCCAGGAGAAAAAGGTGTTATTGAAATACGCTACGATACCCAAAGGGTTGGGCCAATCAATAAAAGCGTAAGTGTAACAACCAATGAAAGTGAAACCGAAACCCGTGTCACGATCAAAGGAAACATCAGTGCAGATGAGGAGCAAACTTTGCCCAAAAACGATGGAAATATCTTGACCCCAAAAGGATAAGGTTTTTTCTACAAAGAAATTATAAAAAGCCCGGATAATGTCATGTTATCCGGGCTTTTTATTTTGTGTGGTAATTGCAGGAGTTATAAAGGTATTGGGATATTTCATGCTCAAGGTAATTCGTTTCTGGTCATCGTTGATTCCTTGTTCACATTGTGTCATATTTACTAGCGCAATCAACACAATTGAATACGGATTTTGAGACGGAATTATGTCGAAGTCGATCGTTCAAGTCATTTTCGAACACAAATGAATGTCCTTTCAATAGACTTGTTGCAATTCAAACTCAGTCATTTGGAACTTTACCGTCTTTGATGTCGGATACTTAAAGGATGGTTCCATCAAAGCTTTGAAAAATATCTAGTGTAAATGATCAGGTTAGAGACCAGATTCATTGTTCGATCGGTTTTTGATTAATCTTACAGAACAATCTTATGGGCTTATGGAAGAGCCAAAGAAATTTTTGTGTGCACCGGATTACATGCCAGATATGATTTCGTCGCCAAATTCACTGCATTTTAGTAAAGTGGCATCATCCATAAGTCGATGAAAATCATAGGTAACACGTTTATTTTTTATGGCCGTTTCCAGACCCTTTACAATTCGAGTACCAGCTTCATTCCATCCCAAATATTCCAACATCATCACAGCCGATAAAATTACGCTACTAGGATTGACTTTATCTTGCCCAGCATATTTAGGCGCAGTACCATGTGTGGCTTCAAAAATGGCATGTCCAGTTAGGTAATTAATGTTTGCACCGGGTGCTATGCCAATACCTCCAACCTGGGCAGCCAAAGCATCTGAAATGTAATCTCCATTTAAGTTTAATGTTGCAATAACATCGTATTCTTCGGGTCTTAATAAAATTTGTTGTAAAAATGCATCTGCGATAACGTCTTTTATGATTAAGCCGGATGGAAGTTTTACCCAAGGTCCTCCTTCAAACAATGTACCTCCAAATTCATTTTTGGCCAGTTCATATCCCCACTCCATGAAACTTCCTTCGGTAAATTTCATGATATTTCCCTTGTGCACTAGGGTCAATGATTTGGCATTAGTTTTTAATGCATGTTCGATAGCAGCCCTGACTAACCGTTCCGTACCTTCTTTTGAAACTGGTTTAAGTCCGATCCCAACGGTATCGGGAAATCTAATTTTTTTAAAGCGATCTGGAAATTCACGCTTTAAATATTCTTTCAATTTGTTTAAGTCCTCACTTCCTGCCTGAAACTCAATACCCGCATATATATCTTCGGTATTTTCTCTGAATATAGTCATATCCACTTTACCGGGAGCTTCAACAGGCGAGGGAACCCCCTCAAACCAACGAACGGGTCTTAAACAGGCATACAAATCAAGTTGTTGACGCAAGGCTACATTCAGTGAGCGGATCCCACCTCCTACAGGGGTAGTCAAGGGACCTTTAATGGCTACTAAACAATCCGAAATGGTATCAAGGGTCTCCTGAGGTAGCCAATTTTGGGTTAAGTTGAATGCTTTTTCTCCAGCAAGTACTTCCTTCCAGAAAATTTTTCGTGAAGCTCCATAAGATTTCTCAACTGCAGCATCAATGACACGAACTGAGGCTGCCCATATATCTGGACCCGTTCCATCGCCTTCAATAAATGGAATTATTGGATATTCAGGTACATTTAACTTTCCTTCAGTACAAGTTATTTTTTGTGCATTTATCATAATCCGAAGCTTTGAAATGAATTAATGCTTGCAAAATTAGAACAGACCGAAGAGCTTGAACACTTCTAAAGGAATATTATCATATTATTAATTTGCATGATCCTTCAATGTAATGCGAAAACCTTAATTTTGACTAGAATATTGTTATTTGAGATGAGAAATCCCCTATTAGATAGTCATTCTGAACACCAGCCAGCTGAAGAAAGGCAGTTGGAAAAAGCACTTCGTCCAAAAGACTTGGGGGAATTTCATGGACAGACCTCTGTTGTTGACAATTTAAAAATATTTATTGCAGCCGCCAAGCTCAGAAAAGAAGCATTGGATCACGTTTTGTTGCACGGACCGCCGGGACTAGGAAAAACCACATTGTCTCATATCATTGCCAATGAGTTGCAAGCAAATCTTAAGTTGAGTTCAGGCCCTGTACTGGAGAAGCCTGGTGATTTGGCTGGTTTATTAACCAGTCTGCAGGAAGGAGATGTTTTGTTTATTGATGAAATTCATCGGCTTAATACGGTAGTCGAAGAATATTTGTATTCGGCAATGGAAGATTACCGGATAGACATTATGATCGATACAGGCCCCAATGCCAAAAGTATCCAAATCAAAGTCAATCCATTTACGCTAGTCGGTGCCACAACCAGGGTAGGATTGCTGACTGCGCCATTGAGATCTCGTTTTGGAATTTCGTGTCATCTGGATTATTATGACCAGGCGGTATTGGAGAAAATCATACACCGTTCCTGTGATCTACTACAAGTTGAATCTGATGTAGATGGCGTACGGGAAATTGCACGGAGAAGCCGAGGAACTCCCAGGATTGCCAATGCTTTGTTGCGAAGATTGAGGGACTTTGCACAAATCAAAGGCGATGGCATAATCACCCTTGCCATTGCCCAGTATGGATTAAACGCTTTGAATGTTGACAGCTTAGGTTTGGATGAAATGGATAATCGCATATTGAGTACCATTATTGAAAAATTTGCCGGTGGCCCGGTAGGATTGAATACATTGGCAACAGCTGTGGGTGAAGAGCCTGGCACGATTGAAGAAGTTCATGAGCCTTTCTTAATTATGGAAGGATTTATACAGAGGACACCCAGAGGGCGAATTGCGACCGATAAATCCTATCGTCATTTAGGTTTGCCCAGTGGGAATCCATCTCAACCTTTATTGTTTTAAATGCTTATGCTTGTGCTGTTGGCGTACTGAAAGCCATTGGAGGAATGATTTGCGGTTCCGGGTCCTGAATGGCTCCAAATTGATTTTCATACTTGGAGACATTGTCCGATAAAGCCTTTAACAACCTTTTGGCATGTTGCGGTGTCAGAACAATTCTTGACTTAACTTTTGCTTTTGGCACATTTGGCATAAGCCGAATAAAGTCCAATACAAATTCTGAATGTGAGTGTGAAATAATGGCCAGATTGGAATAAATCCCTTCTGCAATTTCTTCTGATAATTCTATGTTTAATTGGTTTTGTTGATTCTGGTCACTCATTTTTTTTATTACAAAGTTAATGGCGCTTCCAGATATTGTGCCATAAGCCCATGCAAAAAAGAAGCTAAAACATAAAATGATTTTTAAAAAGGCTGGAAATGTATTTTAATAAATCTACCGAACTGAAGCTTGGTGGTAAGATGATTTTGTTAGCCATTTCGACATCTTAGGCAAACCATCAAATCATACATTGAGGGTGTAGATTTCTGATTATACCTCAACAAGTCTGGGGTTTAAGCTCTGGCTCATTGAACCATCTTTTGATGGTCTACTATAAACAAATATGCGATAGAAACCGTTCTTAATGTTCAGCGTAATTTTATAGAAAATACATTTAACAATGGATTCAATAACCCAAGTGGTCTTAGGTGCGGCATGTGGAGAAATGGTAGGCGGTAAAAAAATTGGTAACCGTGCCATGATTTGGGGCGGAATAGGCGGTACCATACCGGATTTGGATGTATTATCAAATGTTTGGATGAATCCATTGGATGCGATGACATTTCACCGGGGCCCAATGCATTCTTTGTTATTTGCAATCGTAGTTCCTTTTATTTTAGGGCCCTTAGTCAAAAAACTTTATGATGGTGATTGGCATACGAGAAATCATTGGAAATGGATTGGTTTTGGATTAGGGATATTACTGTTTTTATTGGCATCCATAGCCATCTATATTTTGTCAAATTTAATGGCCGGCCATTTTCCCTGGGTTGTTGTATTGGCTTTGTTGTCAATTGGTGTATTCTTTTTTCGTAAACGATACCTGCAATTATCAAATGATCATGAGCGAAAACCCAATTTAACTGTAAAAGAATGGATACAATTATTTTTCTGGGCCGTCTTTACTCATCCATTGCTGGACTCTTTGACAACCTATGGAACTCAATTGTTTTGGCCGTTCAGTGATTTGCGAGTTTCATTATCAACAGTATCCATCGTGGATCCCCTCTATACAATGCCTTTTGCGTTGACCTTGCTTTTTGCAGCTATCTGCCATCGTGAAAACAAACTTAGAACGCATGTGGCTCGCGCTGGGTTGCTATTAAGTAGTTTGTTCTTATTATTCACCGTTTGGAACAAGAGTAAAGTAAACAGTATTTTCGAAAATACCCTTAAACTCCATCATGTCGAAGTCACCGATTACATGACGGTACCAACGATATTTAACAATGCCTTGTGGTATGGTATAGGAAAGACTGATACGGGGTTTGTTTGTGGTTATTATTCGATATTCGATGAAGCAAAAACTTTTGAACCTTTGCAGTTTTTGTCATCTCATCATCAACTGATGAAACCTTATGAGAACCAGGAAATTTGCCATAAGTTATCATGGTTTAGCGATGGATATTACCAGATTCAATCCAACAATGATTCCATTTTTCACCATTATGACTTGAGATTTGGATCTACCAATGGAGATCTAACCCGGCCTGAAGGAATTATTTTTAAAATGAAAATGGTGGATAGGGGAGGCAAACTCTGTTTACTTGATGAGGATAGACCTGATAACAAGCGTGAAGATATTGAATGGTTTAAGAAAAGGATTTTTGGGGAATCCATACGGTAAAACTTAGCATTTAAGTCCAATGAATTAAAGTAATTTATTGTTGAAAATTATTTCTGTTCTCTTCATTTTCGTGAAGTTTGATTCGAATATTATCTCAATTTTTTTTGAAAAGTTGTTGAGTGTTGAATGTATAGGGTATTCTTTGACTTCAACATTTTCAGTTGAAACATTCAAACTTCAGAATCAATGAATTTCTTTGGTAGGATGTTCAATTTCAGTCCATTGGTCTGCACGTTTTGGTATGGTCAATTCATTTTCCCATTTTCCTATTACTGCAGTTGCCAAGCAGTTTCCTAAAGTATTGACGGCTGTTCTTGCCATGTCCATTAAAGCATCAATTCCTAAAATCGCTGCAATGGGCCATTCTGGTAAACCAAACGAAGCGGCCATTCCTGCCAATATTACCAATGATGCTCTCGCAACACCTGCAACGCCTTTACTGGTTAGCATGAGGGTCAATAACATGATGACTTGCTGACTAATAGTGAGGTTAATTCCAGCTGCCTGCGCAACGAAAATAGTGGCCAGTGAAAGGTAAAGTGTAGTGCCGTCCAGGTTAAAACTTAATCCCGTTGGTAATACAAACGAAGTCACTTCGCGTGAAACACCAAATTTCTCCATGTTTTCCATGGCAACCGGTAATGCAGCTTCCGAACTTGCTGTGCCAAATGCAATGGTGACCGGTTGGGCAGCATGAGATAGAAATCGCCTGAGTGGAATTTTTGCCATCAAGGCTATGGGTAATAAGACAGCAAGTACAAATACGATCAAGGCAATATAAAGAGTAGCCAATAGTAAGAGAAGATTTTTTAATACATCAATACCCATATTGGAAATGGTATATGCAATGGCTCCAGCAACTCCAAATGGAGCAAAATGCATCACCAAATCGGTAAATTTAAACATGATGGCTGATAAGGATTCTGCAAAAGTCAACATCGGTTTTCTCTTTTCCAATGGGATCATCAACAATGCAACTGCGAAGAGAACACAGAATACTACAATTTGCAGGATTTGTCCTTCAGAAACTGACTTGATAAGATTTTCCGGAAAACTATGCAATACAATATCTTTCCAGCCTTGTGCTTTAGCTATTTCTGGCAACTTCTCGGTTGTTTCAACCATACGGATACCTACTCCAGCCTGACTGATATTGATCGCAAGCAATCCAATGATGAGTGCAATGGTAGTCACCACTTCAAAATACAGGAGCGATTTCCAGCCCAACCTTCCTAATTGTTTGGTGTTGGAGTGACCGGAAATGCCGATGATTAATGTCCCAAAAAGCAAAGGTGCAATAATGCATTTAATCAGCTTAATAAAAACTTTACTAAGTACATTTAACTCTTTCCCAATATGCGGAAAATCATAACCAATTTCGGCACCAATCAACATGCTGATAAAAATCCAGGGGGTCAGCTTGTTTTTGATAAATCCATACAGTATAAGTGGGGTCAAGCCTACCCATCGAATAAGTCCGGAAATTTCATCTGGAACAGGAATCTTTGCAAATATTTGAATGGCTGAAAAAAGTGCTGCAAGGGCACTCACCAGTAAAAATTTATTGATGTTCTTTTTTAAGAATTGCCACACTGGCATATCAGGACCTTTTTGCATGCTTCAAGGCAGTAAATATACCCCAAATCATTGGAAACAAACTAACAAACAAAATCGCCAGGATGATGATGGAAAAATTGTTTTTTACAAATGGAATGTTTCCGAATAAATACCCAACACCACACACCGGAATCACCCATAATAATCCTCCAATTAAATTGAAGTATGTGAAGCGTCCCATTGACATTTTACCGACACCCGCCACAAAAGGAACAAAAGTCCGGATAAAGGGAAGGTATCGACCAATGATCAATGCTTTGCCTCCATGTTTTTCGTAGAAGATTTGGGTTCTGTGAAGATAGTCTTCTTTGATAAATTTCTTTTCTCTTTCGAATAAAGCTTTGCCAAATCCAGAGCCTATGGCAAAATTGAGTTGATTACCCAAAAATGCTCCCAAAAAACACACACCAAACAAAATCCAAATGTTCATATTGCCACCGGCCGAAAGTGCGCCCGCTGCAAAAAGCAAAGAGTCGCCCGGTAAAAAAGGAGCAATCACGAGTCCGGTTTCTATAAACAGGATAAGAAATAAAATAATGTATATGTAGATCCCATAGGTCGCAATGAGGTCTACAAGATGTGATTCAATGTGTATTATAAAATCAAATGCCTGTTGTATCCATTCCATGTTATTCAATAAAGCGCAAATATACTCACAAAATGCAGGTAAACATTTGGGCTGATTTGGACTGCAGCAATTAATGTCGAAGAGAAATGTCAAAATGTATTATGTGCAAGATTTGGAGTCATTGCTTTAAATGTAGTCATGTGAAGAGCAATCAGGCTGAATGACAAGCTTAATCGTCCTGATTCAGATCGGGAGTGTATGCAATTATAATTGAATAATGATCGAGCAGATCCAATGTTTGATCAGTTTAAAATTACCTTTCCTTATCGCGACTTTTTTAGATCTGTTTCCATAAGGAAATGAAGCCAATGATTCATGAGCTTCAAATCATTTGGTCTGCTTTAAAAATTTGTCTTGTAAACTGGTCTAAACATTTAAGGATTCGGGGCACGCAGGCTACATGTCGGGATGGGTAAGCATGAAACTCTAGTGCAATTACCTTATCAGGCAATTGGGTATATATATAATGCATTGAAAATAAATTATAAATAAATATAATTTATAAACAATTGTTAATTATATTTTTATATATAATAATTAATAATAATGTATTAGTTTTGCCATGTTTAGCAGCCCATGGAACAAACCGCACATACCTTTAGAGAGATTCGAAAAGCCTTTCTCAATGAAAGATCAAAGGATTTGCTGTTGGCTTCACTCATTGCAATGATTGGATTAACCGGAAGCTATTTGGTTCTAGGTAAGTCATTTCAAAGCGATCAGGTTGCTCAGGTTCCGGTTCTGGAATCTTCTGAAATTCCAGGACATATCAAATCAAGCGTTTCAAACCAAGGTCAACGACAGAACCAATCCTTCCAATATCAGGAAGAGAATCTCTTAGTTCAAGGTTCCATGTTGGTCGGCGATGTGACGCGAATTACCAATCTGATATTTTCTACTGACAAGCAATACCTGATCGATTATGGGAATGGAATTCGGCATCAAATGACCAGCGGAGTGATGAGTATTCGATATGCAGTGCCCGGAATATATTTGTTGCAATGTTACGTGCGGGATAGAAACGAATGGAAAATAATTGCTGCGGAGACTGTAACCATTCGCAAACCACAAATCCACGAAACAGATGTAGAGTAATCTGTTTACTAAACAGGCTTTATTGGGTTAAATTTTCCGAGGGCATTTAATATTAAAGTCTGCTTTGTTAGTCTATGCCAATAATCTTAGCATAAATTTTATCATCAAGAATAACTAGATGGCCAATATTTAAGGATTTAATTTGAAAATGCATATTGTACCAAGTTAGATCCCATTTGAAGTGCCTTCAATCGTGTTTCTTCAGGATCTTTGTGTACTTCACGGTCTTCCCAACCATCCCCAAGATCACATTCATAGCTGTAAAAACAAACCAGTTGACCAAGATAAAATAAGCCAAAACCTTGTGGAGGTTTGTTGTCATGTTGATGTATTTTCGGTAGCCCTTTTGCAAATTTAAATTTTTGATGATAAATCGGATGATTGAAGGGCACCTCAATAAATTCAAGTTCGGGAAATACTTTTTTCATCATTGGTCGTACAAATGGATCCATTCCGTAGTTGTCATCAATATGCAGAAATCCACCTGACTGAAGATAGCTGCGAAGGTTTTGAGCCTCTGCATCGGATAACACCACGTTGCCATGACCCGTCATGTGTAAGAAAGGATAATTAAACAACTCACCACTACCCACTTCAACAGTGCCATATTGAGGATCTAATACGGTATTTAATTCTTTATTACAAAATTTTGACAAATTGGTCAGGGCTGTTGGATTAGCATACCAATCACCACCACCTCCATATTTAAGTAATCCCAATCGAATTCTATATAAAGGGTTTTCTAAACCATGAGAGGGCAGTTGAAAGGAGAGCAATGAAGCGATAAAAACAAAAATCGTTTTGAATTTCATAATTGCCTTATGGTTTGCATAATTTGTAATGCCGTCAATCCAGCAGTTTCTGTTCGAAGACGGTATTGCCCTAAAGATACAGGATTGAATTGGTTAGAAAGTGCATTTTTGATTTCAAGCGAACTGAAGTCACCCGCTGGGCCAATCATGACCACTGCCGATGCTTTTGAATGATACAATTTTCCCAAAAAACTCAAGGGCTCTTCGCTACAGTATCCGATAAATTTTTGAGTATAAGCATGTAGTTCGGGCATCAATTGATCAAATTTCATAATTGGATGTAAAACGGGTAATAAAGGTCTCTGCGTTTGTTTTGCAGCAGACAGGATAAGCTTAAGCAGACGTTGCTCATTGATTTTCTTAACTTCCGTTCGTTCACAAACCATAGGAAAAATTTCATGGATTCCATTTTCAACCGCTTTTTCAATGAACCATTCCAAACGATCAACAGGATGGGTTAAGCTGATGGCAATGGCAATTTTTGTAGAATCAATTTGTTCGGATTTGAAGAGTGTATGTACATGAATATTGGCCACTTCTTTTTCAATGGATTCAATTAACCCTTCATAAATTTGGCCATCCCATTGCGTGACTAGAACGCGGTCCCCGGCTCTGTGTCTTGTCACCCGAATGCAATGGTGAAACTCCTGATCGTTGATCGTAAAACGGTTGTCTGAAATTTTTGAACCAGTGAATAGATCAGCCATGTTTAATTAAATGCACTCTGGAGGATATTGTTCAATTGTTGATCATGGATTTTCTTGTGACCAACAGCTGGGGCTGCGCTGGGTGGGCGCGAAATGATATGTAAATTGAAGTCAGCAAGTTGTTGTTTTATAAAAGTTGCTGCACCCATATTTTGTGGTTCTTCTTGCACCCAGACCCAATGTTTTGCATTGTATTTCTGCCTGATGGCATGAATGGATTGAATTGGAAAAGGATACAACTGTTCGACTCGAACCAGTACAGCATCGTGAATGGCATTTTCTTGCTGCCATTTTTTTAAATCGTAATAAATTTGTCCGGAGCACATTATTATTTTATTAATCTTATCCCTTGGTTGGTCTGTCTTATCGATGATGATATCCAAAAATCGGGTATTGGGTCCGAAAGATGATAAATCAGAAATGCAGAATGGATTTCGCAATAGTGATTTCGGAGACATAACCACTAAAGGTTTTCTAAATTCAAAATGGAGTTGTCGACGGATCAAATGAAAGTAGTTAGCAGGGGTGGTGACATTTGCTACAATAATATTGTATTCAGCACAAGATTGCAGGAACCTTTCTAATCGCGCTGAAGAATGCTCAGGCCCTTGACCATCGTAGCCGTGAGGCAAGAGCAAGACGATACCACTCATTCGATTCCATTTGCTTTGAGCTGTGGCAATAAATTGATCAATGATGACTTGTGCCCCATTTGAAAAGTCACCGAATTGTGCTTCCCAAATGACGAGATGATCTGGAGAACCCAATGAATAACCATATTCAAATCCCAAGACGGCAAATTCGGACAAAAGGGAATTGTAAATAAAAAATTTACCTTGGTGTTGACTTATGCGGGATAAACGATTGTGAGGAATATCCGTTACGAGATCCCTGACAATTGCGTGACGATGCGAAAAGGTGCCGCGTTTGACATCCTGACCACTTATTCTCACATTTTTCTTTTCCCATAACAAACTTCCATAAGCCATCATTTCCGCCATTGACCAGTCAACTGAAGATGCATTGAGGTTTTCTTTCCAGACTTTATATAGTTTTTCAATTTTTGGAAGCGCTTTAAACCCTTCGGGTAATTCCAACGTGGATAAAAATAGGTTTTTGAGTATTGATAATTCAATTCCTGTATCCGGATGATTGACAAAATCAGAAGCTAGTTGAACTTTTTTAAGAGCTTTCCAAGCAAGTTCAGGCTCCTGGTATTTATAAGGCAGTGGATTTTCTTTCACTAAATTGAGTCGTTCCTGCAAATGACTCCAAAAAGATAGTTCCATGTTTTTTGCCAGTTCTGCTTCAATATCACCCCGCTCGGTTAGTTTTTGAATATATGATTCTCTGACACCCTGATGTGAGTTGATGATTTCGTACAATTGTGGTTGAGTAAATTTTGGGTCATCCCCTTCGTTGTGACCATGTTTTCGATAGCAAACCATATCAATGAATACATCTTCATTAAATGTTTGTCTGAATTCTGCTGCGAGCCTGCTAACAAATACTACAGCTTCAGGATCGTCGCCATTGACATGAAACACAGGGGCTTCCACCAGATGTGCGGCAGCTGTGCAATAGGTGGAACTTCGGGCATCATCAAAGTCAGTGGTAAAACCAATCTGATTGTTGATCACAAAGTGGATTGTGCCACCGGTGTAATAACCATCGAGCTTTGACATTTGTACATTTTCATACACTACGCCTTGGCCAGCGATGGCGGCGTCTCCGTGAATGAGAATTGGTAAAATCTTATCGTAATCTGACTGATAGAGTAAATCCGATTTAGCTCTGGAAATGCCCATGACAACCGGATCGACGGCTTCAAGGTGAGAAGGATTTGGCGCTAATTTTATGTAAACCATTTTTCCATTTGGACAGGTTATCTGTGATGAATAACCCAAATGGTATTTTACATCCCCACTTCCAAAACTCAGATCGGGTACAGCCGTACCTTCAAACTCATTAAATATTTGATCATAAGTCTTACCGACAACATTGGCCAATACATTGAGACGTCCGCGGTGAGCCATTCCGATAATGACTTCCTGTGTACCGTGGAGACTTGACCAATCCACAATAGCATCCAAAGCTGGTATGGTGCATTCTCCGCCTTCCAAGGAGAATCGCTTTTGCCCTACATATTTAGTGTGTAAAAATTTTTCAAAAATTGCGGCGCCATTAAGTTTTTCAAGTATGCGTTTTTTTTCATCAAGGCTTAGATGATAATGCAAGTCTGGTCTTGCGTTTTCCATTTTATGGATCAGCCAGTTTCTCTTTTCTTGATGGGTAATGTGTTGAATTTCAAAACCGATTTTATTGCAATAAATACTTTTTAGTTTTTGAACAATCTCTTGCAAAGTAGCTCCTGGTAAGCCAATCAATTTACCTGCCTCGTAGGGTTGGTTTAATTTTGAAGAGTCTAAATTGAAATCTTCCAATTCCAAACGAGGAACCCGGTTTTTTCGTTTACGGATGGGATTGGTATCCGAAATGAGGTGCGCTCGATTCCGGTAACCTTCAATGAGCATTGCCACTGAAATTTCGTCTGTATCAAGTTTTTGGTGTTGGCCAAGATCACGGGGCTTATTCTGTTCAAGTTTATGCAGATGGTAACCTTGAAAAAAGGCTTTCCAGCCAGGGTCCAAAGTATCAGGATGTTGAAGAAATTGCTGATACAAACCCTCTATATAAGATGGATCTGCATTGGTTAGGAAAGTAAAGGAAGATTTCATTTGAAATGGCCTTTCGATAAAACTACAGAAAAGTCGGAGGTGTTGACTTTGGGATAACAAAATTTATGATAGAAGGTTATGTGGATTGGGTTAAGATCTACAGAATCTGAATTGAAAAAGGGCTTTCCTGGTCGAATGCCTGGCCCTATGGTTGCATTTTTAGGCTGGTTCAAGATACTTTTTATATTTAAATTTATTAAAATATGTAACTATATTTATAATGAATTATATATGCATTAAGGTAAAAACAAATATAAATTATTGATTTTCAATGATTTTGAAAATTGACGGATTAATTATTGATTATCAACAACATTCATATTAAAAAAAAAATTATTTTTTTTGTGGTAAAAAGTGGGAAAATGTGGAAAATACTTCTACATTTGCATTAAGAAACCAACTGAGCTGAACGTGTACAATCTAAATGGTGAGTACGATGTAAGAATAGATAGTAAAGGCAGAATACGCCTTCCTTCTATTTTGTTGTCCCAACTAGGGGGAGAGACCGTTCGGCTTGTGGTAAACCGAGGCTTTGAAAAATGTTTACTCCTTTATCCAGAATCAGTCTGGATAGAAAAGGCGAAGGAAGTAAATCAATTAAATCCTTACATTAAAAAGAACCGAGAGTTTATCCGGTATTTTCATCGGGGAGCTACGGTGTTGAGCTTGGATGCTATGGCCAGGGTTCTTTTGCCAAAATTGCTGTGTGAGCATGCAGGAATAGACCAAGATATTGTATTGCTTGCATACCATGAACAAATTGAGATTTGGGCAAAAGAAGAATACTTGGGGATGGTGGCCAGAGAGCCAAAAGATTATTCTTCTCTTGCTGAAGAAGTGTTTGGACATAAAGATGTCTG
The DNA here is from genome assembly GCA_964568865.1 of uncultured Saprospiraceae bacterium. Taxonomy (GTDB): domain Bacteria; phylum Bacteroidota; class Bacteroidia; order Chitinophagales; family Saprospiraceae; genus Vicinibacter. The sequence goes on along the minus strand of CAZMSE010000011.1, from coordinate 63,171 downwards.
AAAATGGATCATATCGTCATGAATCGGTTCTATTGAATGAATCGGTAGATTTATTGGTGACGGATCCTCATGGAGTTTATGTCGATGTAACCTTTGGAGGAGGTGGGCACTCGAAATTAATACTCAGTCGGCTTTCTGATCGAGGCAGGTTGATTGCTTTTGACAGAGACGGTACCGTTGAGCATATTTTGCCCGAAGATTCCAGGTTTACTTTTATCCATGCTGATTTCAGGTATTTAAAGAAATACCTACGATATTATAAGGTTGAATGTATTCATGGAATTCTTGCTGATTTGGGGCTTTCTTCTCATCATTTGGATACAGCAGAAAGGGGATTTTCATATTTCTCCATGATGCCACTGGATATGAGAATGAATAAGCAGCAAAGGTTAACCGCAGCAATGGTATTGCAGACCTATCCTGAAAAACAATTGATTCGTATTTTCAGTGAATATGGAGAACTTACCAATGCAAAACAAATTGTTGCTGCGTTGTTGCGGGAAAGGCAACAAAGATCCTTTGTCAGCTGTCAGGATTTTTCCAATTGGATCGATCGATTTGCCTATGGTAAAAAACTAAGATTCCTTGCTCAGGCGTTTCAGGCGATTCGTATGGAAGTGAATCATGAAATGGATTCTTTGCAATCACTTTTAGAACAAGGTTCAGAGAAATTGATATCCGGAGGAAGGATGGTGGTGATCAGTTATCACAGTCTCGAAGACAGGTTGGTCAAACAATGGTTCAAGTCGGGAATGAAAAAAGAGAAAGACTTTGAAAACTCTGTATCCCCATTCAGACCCTTGGTCAAACATGCCATTCAACCGGGAGAAGATGAAATAAAGCTGAATTCCAGATCACGTTCTGCAAAAATGCGTGTGGCGGTAAAACAATAAAACATGTTAGAGTTTACAAAACCACCTAAACTGAATAAACCAAAATTTCCTTCTGTAAGCGCAATGGTCGTTTGGAAGAATAAAATGTTTGTGCTTTTTGTTTTTGGGTTGGTATTGGTATACATCGGTAACGTGCAATATACGGAGTACCGTATGCGGAAAATGCAGATTTTGGAAAAGGAAATCATGCAATTGAAATGGCGGTATTGGAACATTAAATCAGATTTGTTGTATAAAGGGATGGAAGAGCAAGTTGGTAAGAAGGTCTTGGAGCAAGAAATTATTATCAAAGAACAACCACCCCATGTCTTGATAGAAAGTGGAACTGGAAATTAATGGATAGAAGGAGAGAATTATTAACACGCGTCTTTATCGTAATGATTGCATTTGCGATAGTTGCAGTGATGTTAATATCCAAAGCTACCTATATCCATGTGGTAGAGGGGAAAATCCTGCGGAAGAAGAGCAAGGATTTGTATTACACTGTGGAAACAGTGGAAGCAGAACGGGGTAGGATCCTGGCTGTTGATGGAAGTCCTTTAGCGACTTCCCAACCGATCTTTGAAATACGAATGGATACGAGAGCCAAAGGTTTAAGTAAAACCGTCTTTGAAAAAAAATTGGACTCACTTGCCAATCAAATGCATGTGTTTTTATATCCAGAGAAAAATCTGGCCGATATTAAGCAGGCTTTAAAATTATCTTACAAAAAAGGAAGTCGCTATGTGCTGATTGGTCGGAATCTCAATTACGAACAGATGTTAGTGGTTAAGCAATTTCCCATTTTGAATTTAGGTCCGAACGCAGGTGGGTTGATCATCAAATCTGAAACAAAGCGAATTAAACCTTATCAGCATCTTGCAAGCAGGACCATTGGAATCCAAAGGGAGCATGCTGAGTTAGTTGGTTTAGAGAAATCTTTTAATCAGGTATTACAGGGTAAAGTAGGTCATCGGGTGTCTCGAAAGGCTGGTCCAAATTTATATCTGCCTGTCAGTGGATTGGAAGAGATCCTCCCTCAAAAAGGTAAAGATATTAAGACCACAGTCGATGTAGGTATTCAGGAAGTTGTGGAATTGGCGCTGGAGGATTGCATCAGAACAAATATGGCCGAAAGTGGATGCGCTATTGTTATGGAAGTTGAAACTGGAGCCATCAAAGCCATTGCAAACCTGGGTTGGACAAAAGACGGAGAATTGGTTGAGGATTATAATTATGCCATCGCAAAGTCAACTGAGCCAGGTTCAACAATGAAATTGGCTTCGCTGCTTGCTTTGCTTACAGTTTCGCAGGTTGATACCTCAACTCTGGTGGATTTACAAGGTGGATCCTGTGCCTTTTATGACAGGGTCATGTATGATTCAAAAATACATGGGCAAAGAATAAAAGACCTTGCATATTCCTTTATTCAATCATCCAATGTTGGCATTTCGAAATTGGTCGCCGAGCAGTTTTCTAAAAAGCCTCAACAATTTGTAGACTTCTTAAGGAGGATGGGTTTGGATAAGAAAACGGGAATTGAACTCGAAGGTGAACCAGAACCTGTGTTAAAAGACCCTATAAAGAACAAGGAAATTTGGTATGGAACCAGCTTACCCTGGATGTCAGTTGGATATGAATTACAACTTACCCCAATGCAATTACTTTGTTTTTACAATACCATAGCAAATGATGGAAAGCGTGTCAAACCAAGATTGGTATCAGCCATTATGGATGGACACAAAACCATAAAATCTTTTAGACCTGAAGTTGAAGATATACCATCCTTGCCAATTGAAAAACTGGAAATCGCAAAAGCCCTGATGCAAGCAGTTGTTGATAGGGGAACCGCAAAAAATATTAAGTCCGAACGATATGACATTTCCGGTAAGACGGGAACCGCGGTGACTAATTATTTTCATAAAGATGCTGCCACAAAATCTTATCAAGCATCTTTTGCAGGATTCTTTCCAAGTAAGAATCCGGTATACAGTTGTATCGTTGTTATTTATAATCCGCAGCAGGATTTGTTTTACGGAGGAGATGTTGCAGCACCTGTTTTCAAAAGAATTGCCGATAGGTGTATGCGGGCTGAATTTTACAAATCGGCTGCGCTTAATATCAATCCAAAGGTAACATTAACTAACGAGCGTTTGCCATTGGGTAATAAAGGTGCTGCAGAAGATTTTGATAAATTGTTTCGGTATATAGGTCTACCGTTTGAAAAGCATGTTATGGGTACCTGGATTGAGACCAATATGAATGCAAATGGTATTGGGGCAGTTCAAAGTTCTATTGAAGATAATGTGATGCCTGATTTGTCTGGTATGGGATTGAGAGATGCATGTTTTTTAATGGATGCATATGGTGGGAAATTGTTTCCAAAAGGAAATGGTAAAATCATATATCAGAATATTCCACCGGGAACGATTATTAAGCATCCACTGGTTGAAGTAATTTTAGATTAATAAAGAGTTCTTTGAAATATTTATATGACATATTGCCTGATGATGCTGATTTTGGAATAATGGGCACGAATCAGGTATTGGTCGGTGGTTTTACATTGGATTCACGGGAAGCAAATGATCGAACTGCTTTTGTTGCAAGAAAAGGATCGAAAGCAGACGGACATGATTTTATTTCTCACGCCATTACGAACGGTTGTAAGTTAATTTTTTGCGAAAACAAACCGGAAATAATACAGCCTGAGGTTACCTATGTGGTTTGTCATAACCTTCCGATGGTGTTGGGCAGAGTTTTACGGACCTTTTATAATGGAAATTTGGAAAACCTCGTCCTGGTTGGAGTCACTGGGACAAATGGTAAGACTACTGTGGCGCGTTTGTTATTTGAGTTATTTTGTAAATTAGGTTATCGTTGTGGACTGATTTCAACCGTTGAGAACATCGTAGTCGATGAAGTAATGACTTCAACACACACTACTCCTGATCAACTGAACTTGTATGCTTTGCTCAACCGCATGGCAGAAAAAAATTGTAAGTATGTATTTATGGAGGTCAGTTCTCATGCAATTCATCAACAGAGGATTGCGGGATTGAAATTCACGGCAGCTATATTTACCAATATCACCCATGATCATCTGGATTATCATGGAAGTTTTAGTGAGTATTTGTATGTTAAGAAAAAGTTTTTCGATGATTTGGATCCAGATTCATTCGCAATCATAAATAAAGATGACCCCAACGGGATGGTCATGGTACAAAATACGAAGTCAAAACCTGTTACCTATGGGTTTCAGCATCTGGCAGACTTTAAAGGAAGGTTACTTGAAAACAGTTTTTCAGGTTTACACCTTCAGTTTGAAGGCAAAGAGTGGTATGCACGTTTGATAGGGAACTTCAATGCATACAATTTACTGGCTGCTTATGTGACAGCAAGATGTCTGGGAGTTTCTCCAGATGATGTTTTGCAAAATTTGTCAATGCTTAAACCAGTTGAAGGACGATTTGAATATGTACGTCATGAAGGCAAAGAGAAAACCGGTATTGTTGATTACGCACACACTCCAGATGCATTAGAGAAGGTACTGGAGACAGTAAATAACATGAAATCTCCGGGTCAAAAAGTGTTAACCGTTATTGGATGTGGAGGAGATCGGGATAAATTAAAGCGGCCTTTGATGGCGAAAATAGCCTGTATGTTGAGTGACCAAGTCATATTGACTAGTGATAATCCGCGCAGTGAAGCACCGGCAGATATTTTGCGAGATATGGAAAATGGAATCATAAATGATTTCCCATCTGAAAAATATCTTGTGATTGAAGACCGTGGGCAAGCAATAAAAACAGCTTGCACATTGGCGGATGAAAATGATATTGTCCTGGTGGCTGGTAAAGGACATGAAAAATACCAGGAGATCAAAGGGAAAAAGTTACCTTTTGATGATAAAAAAATGTTGAATACATATTTGTAGAAATTATAAAAGAAAATAGAGTAGGTTCTATTATCATTCTCAGGTTGGTTTTAACAGTTACAGCAGAGGATTGTGACCAAAGGGATCAGGTCCCTGCTGTACTGTTAAATTTCAACAAAAAAATTTAAAAATTTTATGATCTTTTAGGTGATAAATTCTCTTAAAGTATTGGACTATCATGTTGTATTATTTATTTCAGTTTACAGAAAAAATTTTGCACATTCCTGGCGGAAGGTTGTTCCAATACATCTCATTTCGTGCAGGACTGGCAGTGATCCTTTCACTAATCATTTCAATGTTAGTGGGTGGATTCATTATTCGTAAACTTAGAAGATTGCAGATAGGTGAGACAGTTAGAGATTTAGGATTATTGGGCCAAAAGGAAAAAGAAGGAACACCCACTATGGGAGGAATCATTATCATTCTTGCCATATTAATCCCAACCCTATTATTAACCAGGTTGGATAATGTTTACATTCAATTAATGTTATTCACTACCGTGTGGATGGGCTTGATTGGATTTGCAGATGATTATATCAAAGTTTTTCTAAAGGATAAGCAAGGATTAAAAGCGATATTTAAGATTGCAGGTCAAATCATATGCGGTCTGGTGATCGCAGTGGTCATGTTGTATCATGAGAAAGTGTTGGTTCGGATGCCCAAGGCAGAAGCAGAAAAACAACATTACTTAATTGTTGAAGAATTTACTTCTTATGATGCAGTAAAAAACCTAAACCAGGAATATGTTTATGTTAAAACACAACTGACCAATGTTCCTTTTTTAAAAGGTAACCGTTTTGATTATTATTGGATTAGCGAATTAATTGGAGATAATGCTCATCAATGGATTTGGCTCATCTTTATTCCCATTGTAATTTTTATTGTTACGGCCGTTTCCAATGCCGCCAATTTAACAGACGGCTTAGATGGTTTGGCTACAGGTGTATCGGCCATTATTGCAGCCACTCTGGCTATTCTGGCATACGTTTCCGGAAACGTGAAAGTCGCTGAGTATTTGAATATTTTTTACCTTCCTTACACAGCTGAATTGGTTATCTTTTCTGCAGCCTTTGTTGGAGCGTGTATTGGTTTTTTATGGTATAACTGCTATCCGGCCAGAGTATTTATGGGAGACACCGGAAGCCTTGCTATCGGTGGCATCATAGCAGCTTTGGCTATAGTACTTCGTAAAGAATTATTGATTCCGTTGTTATGCGGTGTCTTCTTCATGGAAAGTTTATCGGTGGTCCTTCAAGTTTCTTATTTTAAATATACGAAGAGAAAACTTGGTGAAGGGCGTAGGATATTTTTAATGTCTCCTTTGCACCATCATTATCAAAAATTGGGTTTTCATGAATCTTCAATTGCCGTTCGATTTTGGATAGTGACCATCTTTTTGGCAGTATTGACCATTATTACCCTTAAAATCAGATAATGTTACTCATTTTAGGAGCAGGAGAAAGTGGCGTTGGTGCGGCATTGCTCGCAAGAAAAGTTGGATTACCCGTTTTTGTAAGTGATCAGGGCCTTATTCGTGAACAATACAAACAGGAACTTATTCTTCATGAAATAGATTTTGAAGAAGGGAGTCACGAACTAGCTCTCCAACTGACTCCGGATATTCTTGTGAAGAGTCCTGGAATTCCTGATGAATCTGAAATTATCCAGCATTTCGTTAATGTTGGCATTCATCCGGTTTCTGAAATTGAATTTGCATATCATTATTGTTCGGGAAAAATTATTGGAATTACTGGAAGCAACGGGAAGACAACGACCACAAATTTGACTTATCATTTGTTGAAGTCCAATGGGCGGCGTGTTGTTAAGTGTGGTAACGTAGGTTATTCTTTTGCCAGAGCCATCTATCATGGGAATTATGATTATTATGTCATTGAACTCAGTAGTTTTCAGCTTGATGGCATCCGTGAATTTAAACCACATGTTGGGATCTTGCTGAATATTACTGCGGATCATCTTGACCGTTATCAATACAGCATGGAATCCTATATTCAATCTAAATTCCGATTGGCTAAAAACCAAACTTCTGAAGATGTGTTGATCGTTTATTCTAAGGATAATCACATTAATACTTACCTGTTAAAGAACAAACCAAAATCACGAATCATTGGTGTCAATCCCGAATTGGATCTTAAAGGGAACTTATATAATGAAGGCAAGAAATTGTGTTCCCTTGCCACCACGCATTTGCAAGGACAGCACAACGCCATCAACGTATGTTGTGCAACTGAGGCAGTTGTTCAATTGGGGATGAATCCTGCGTCAATACAAGATGCATTGGATTCATTTGTCAATGACCCACACCGGTTGGAAATGGTTGCAGAGTTCAATGGAATCCGATTCATTAATGACAGTAAAGCGACAAATGTTGATTCAGTGTTTTGGGCATTGGATGCCATGACAAGTCCCGTGGTGTGGATAGCCGGAGGACAAGACAAGGGCAATGATTATCAGGTGCTGCAAAATCTGTATGATGTAAAAGTTAAAGCAATGGTTTGTTTAGGAGTCGATAATTCAAAATTGATCAAGGCATTTGGCCACCAGTCTAAACCCATTGAAGATACACATGATTTGGAGACGGCCCTGTCGGCTTGTATGAAATATGCTCGTTCTGGTGATGTGGTTTTGTTATCCCCTGCTTGTGCAAGTTTTGATTTGTTTAAAAATTATGAAGACAGGGGAAACCAATTTAAGGAACAAGTCAGGAATCTGAAGCTAAAAAATCTTTGACATGAACCAGATGATACATAGATGGAAGGATAATGTGCTGCGTCCTAATTTTATTTGGACGATCATATTTGTTTTATCACTGGTGTCTATGCTGGCAGTGTACAGCACCTCAGTGAGTTTAACAAAATACAATACAGACAATACGTTTTACTTTTTAGTTAAACACGTAAGTTTTATTTTTCTGGGACTGGGGTTGGTCTGGATTTTCTCGCAGATTGATTATACCCGTTTCAATCGATGGGCTCCATTATTATTGGTCCTGGCAATTGTTTTGTTGATTGCTACATTTTTTCTTGGTGTCACCATTAACGATGCACGAAGATGGCTTCATATCCCAATAATTAATCTTACTTTTCAGGTTTCAGATTTTGCCAAACTTGCTCTGATCATTTATTTAGCCCGATCCATTTCAGAAAAGCAGGCAGTCATTAAAGGATTCAAGTCTGCATTCGTTCCTATTATGTTACCTATATTGATTATTTGTGGATTGATAGCTCCTTCGAACTTAAGTACTGCAGGGGTAATCTTTTTGGGAGCAGTGATCATGATGTTTATCGGCCGAATTCAGTTGAAGTACATTTTCATGGTAGTCTTATTGGGGATCATGATGTTTGCATTTTTATTGTTACTCGAAAACTGGTTTCCAGGGTTGACCCGTGCAGATACCTGGGTTTCGAGGATCACGAGTTTTGTTCATGGTGCAGAGGATGAATATCAACTCGAACAAGCTAAAATGGCTATATCAAACGGACATATGTTTTGGCCAAATCCAGGCAATAGCCAATTGAAATATTTTATTCCATATTCTTACGCCGATTTTATCTACCCGATTATCTGCGAAGAATACGGCTTAATTCTTGGGGGCTTTGGCATTATTTTACTTTATCTCGCTTTGTTGGTGCATTGCGTTGGAATTGTCAACAATTCCACCCGAGCTTTTGGAGCATTACTGACAATAGGAATCGGGATGAATATGGTCATTCAGGCTTTTTCCAATATTGCTGTTTCTTTAGGTATGATTCCAGTTACAGGCTTGCCACTTCCTTTTATCAGTATGGGAGGGACATCTTTAATTTTTACCAGCATCTCATTGGGTATGATCATTAGTGTTAGCAAGCAAATTCACCATTTGCAACTGGATAACGATATATCCTCAGAAGATAACGCCACACCATTGCAAACCAGCAGTTATGAAAGTACTGATTAGCGGTGGCGGAACCGGAGGCCATATATTTCCGGCCATTGCCATTGCAAATGCCATTAAGTTCAGGAATCCGGATATTGAAATTCTGTTTGTTGGAGCTAATGGTAAAATGGAAATGAAAAAAGTTCCAGAAGCCGGTTACAACATTGTGGGTCTTCCCATCAGAGGTCTGCAGCGAAAATTGTCTTGGCAAATTTTTATCTGGCCATTTCAATTGCTTTTTTCTTTAGGTCTGGCAGTAAAGATTGTTATGAAGTTCAAGCCGGATGTAGCTGTGGGAGTTGGAGGTTATGCAAGCGGTCCTGTATTAAGAGTGGCTTCGTGGTTTGGTATTCCCATTGTGATCCAGGAGCAAAATTCATTTCCAGGAGTCACTAATCGCATGTTATCAAAATCTGCTTCGAAAATTTGTGTGGCATTTGAAGGAATGGATCGGTTTTTTTCTAAAGAGAAACTTGTATTAACCGGTAATCCGGTGCGTCAAGATTTTACTCACCTGCCTAGCCAGCAACAAGCGCTTGAGTTTTTTGACCTGGAACCTAATCGTAAAACAATTTGCGTATTTGGGGGTAGTTTAGGTGCCCGTTCTTTAAACGATGCAGTCCTCCATATCATGGAACGTTTTTCTAAACACGATCAATGGCAAATGATTTGGCAATATGGGAGTTTGTATGAGTCCATCATAAATACCCCGGAGTTTAATCTACCCAATAATGTGAAAGCATTTCCATTTATTGGTAGAATGGATTTGGCTTATGCAGCGGCTGATTTGGTCATTGCACGAGCAGGTGCTCTTACGCTTTCTGAACTTATGGTTACCTCAAAGCCCAACATACTCATTCCTTCTCCCAATGTAGCTGAAGATCATCAGAGAAAAAATGCAGAGTATTTGGTAAGACAACATGCTGCATTAATGATATTGGATCAACACATAAAAGAAAATCTGTGGCAGGGAATCGTTCAGATGATGAATGATGTTGATGAAAGGCGTACTCAAAGTCAGCAGCTAAAAGCACTGGCGAAACCTGATGCTGCCCATGTCATTGCTGAAATTATTCTTCAAACTGCTGGAAAATGAAATGGGCCAATATGAAATCGATCTACTTTCTGGGAATTGGTGGAATTGGCATGAGCAACCTTGCCCGTTATTTTCATAAACGAGGAATAAAGATTTATGGTTACGATAAGACCAAAAGTCCACTGACAGAGTCATTGGAACATCAGGGTATGCAGATTCATTATCATGATTGTCCGGAATGCATCCCTGAGAATTTGGATTTGGTGGTGATCACACCCGCCATACCGAAAGATCTTAATGAATATCAGAGCATTTTGAAAAGAAATCTTCCGGCATATAAAAGAAGTGAAGTTTTAGGGTGGATAACCGGTCAACATTTAAACATTGCGGTTGCAGGTACCCATGGTAAAACAACAACCAGTGCGTTATTGAGTCATTTACTGGTGAATGCCGGTTGTGAAGTGACCGCATTTTTAGGCGGAATTTGCAATAACTATGACAGCAATTATCTGGACACAGGCGATAAAATTATGGTCGAGGAGGCAGACGAATATGATCGTTCGTTCTTGCATTTAAAACCTTCAATGGCCATCATTGGTTCACTGGATGCTGATCATCTTGATATTTACCAGAGCCGTGAAAAAATGATTGATGCTTATCTTGAGTTTGGAGAAAAGATCAGTCAAGGCGGGCAATTGCTGTTGAGTGATTCCATACGCCCAGAAGATTTTGAGAAATTCAGAAATCATCTGCAGCATTTAAAGGTTTACCGATTTGGATTATGGGCTGAGGACATCAGGGTGAATATCCATTCGACAGATCAAGGTTGGGTACACTTTGAATATATTACTAAAAAATATCATATAAAAGATTTATCTTTACGACTGCCAGGTCAACACAATGTCCGGAATGCTGCAGCCGCCATTCATATTGCAATGGAGCTTGGTGTTCAGGAGGTGCAGATCCGGGAGGCTTTGTCTGGTTTTAAAGGCATCCAGCGAAGATTTCAATGGAGATTGGACACCCCCGAAAAAGTGTTGATTGACGATTACGCCCACCACCCTGAGGAGTTGCGGTCTGCTATTCAAGCGTGCCGGGATGTATATCCTAATCGCCGGATAACAGGAATCTTTCAGCCGCATCTGTATACGCGCACCCGGGATTTTCTAGAAGAATTTGCCGAAGCATTGCAAGCGTTAGATCAGGTGATACTGGTAGAAATTTATCCCGCACGTGAGGAACCCATTCCAGGGATAACATCCCAAACATTGTTTGACAGAATTCAACATCAGAACAAATGGATTTGCACTAAGGACGGTCTATTGGAATTGCTCAATAGTTTTCCTTTGGATGTCGTGATGACTTTAGGTGCAGGCGATTTGGATTTAATGATTGAGGATATCATTGTTTGTATGACGAAACAAAGAAATTAAGTAAAATACATTTTTCATTTTAGCGGTACGCCAAATGAATGCGCAAATAAAAGGACTCATAATAATATCATTTAATTTGCTGATTTTGCTCGGCATTGGAATCCTTTGGATGCAATCTGTAAAAGATAGACGTATTGGTCACATCCAATCCGTTAAGGTTTCGATTCAAACTGCTGGTAATGGTAGTTTATTGGAAGAGAAGGATGTAAGGCTTTGGGTTCAGACATTTTACGAAAAAGACTTTACAAAAATTCCGGTTTACCGTTTGAGATTGGATCAATTGGAAAAGTACTTACAAAACCAACCGCTGGTACGCAGCGTACAGGTGTATGTGGATCCTCAATATATTCTGCATATTAAAATGGACCAACGTCAGCCGGTTGTCAGGGTGGTGGACGTTCATGGCGGGCAATTCTATCTTGATGAAACGGGATTTGTCATTCCGGTCTCTTCTAAATATGGCATTCGGGTTCCAGTTGCTACAGGGTTGCTAACACCTGTTAGTGGAAGTCGGCTGGACGATAAGAATAAATTGCATTATGGAGGCTTAATTGAATGGGTCAAAGCCATAGAGGCAGATAGTTTTGCTAAGGCACTTGTAGAACAAATCGACTTGGATGAAAATGGGGATTTTATTTTGATTCCTAAGATTGGTCATGAAAAAATTATGGTAGGTGGTGCTGAGGCCATTGAAGATAAATTAAATCGTCTGAAGTTGTTTTATCGTGAAAACATGGGCCGACAAGGATGGAATGTTTATAAAACCATCAATTTAAAATTCAAAGGTCAGATTGTCGGACGAAAAGAAAATCTTGAAAGTTAACTCATGGAGATAAATGAACAAAATATGGAAACGTTACGGAATCCAAATCCAGAAGTTGTTGTAGCACTCAATGTAGGTTCTACCAAAGTAAGTGCCTTTGTTGGGCGTAAGAACATCCTGGGAAAAGTGGAATTGCTAGGCCACGGAGTAGCTTTCTGCGAAGGGGTTAGCAAAGGAATAGTGAGCAACATCGACAAAACTTCAAAGGCTATCAATGATGCGATTGACCTTGCTGAGAAAAGGAGTAAGCAGGAAATTACCACCGTATTTGTTGGTATTGCAGGTGACCATATCCGCAGTTTACATCACCAGGGAGTAATGTTTAGAGATCAGCCGAAGTCGGAAATTACGCAGGAGGATATTGACAAACTCATGATGGACATGCATAAAATTGCACTTCCCCATGGTGATAAAATATTACATGTCGTTCCGCAGGAATTTTACATTGACAACGGTAAAGAAGGTCACCTGGATCCAATTGGAATGTCTGGAGCCAGGCTTGAATCCAATTTTCATATCATTACAGCAAACTCAGAAGCATTGGATAACCTTTTCAGGGCAGTCGAAAAATCACAATTGCAGATTGCGGGCTTTGTTTTAGAACCTACCGCTACAGCAGAAGCTGTCTTGTCAAAAGATGAAAAAGAGGCAGGAGTGGTGCTGGTGGATATGGGAGGAGGAACCACCGAGGTAAGCATTTATGCAGATGGTATAGTACGATATACCGGAGTGATTCCACTGGGATCCAGTATCATTACCAAAGACATCAAAGCCGGATGCACTGTTATACAAGAACAAGCAGAAAAATTAAAAGTCAAATTTGGCTCAGCGATAGCCAGTGAAATTGTTGATAACCGCATCATCACCATTCCCGGACTCATGGGACGGGAACCAAAAGAAATATCGGAAAAAAATCTGGCACGAATCATTCAATCGAGATTGGAAGAAATGTTTGAATACATCATGTGGGAAATCCGGCGCAGTGGCTTTGAGAATAAACTAATCGCTGGAATGGTACTTACCGGCGGCGGATCTAAATTAAAGGATATTGAATTACTCGGTGAGTATCAAACTGGTCTATCTACCCGAGTCGGCAGACCATTGGATCAACAACTGGCTTACATAGAACCAGATGCCATGGACCCTTCATATACCACGGGAATTGGGATCTTGCTGGAAGCCATGAAGAAAGTAACGCCAGGGCTTCCCGAAATGCCTGTTCCCAAACGCACGCATGTGGTCAATTTAGCCCAGGATGACCTACCCGTAGAGGTGATCAGCGAAAATGACCGTGGCTGGCTACGCCAATTAAAGGATTGGACCTATCAGGAAATTACTGATTTTTTTAAGCCAGGTTCGGATTCGGAACTCTGACACATTTTTTTTATTTATATATAAAAAAAAATTATAATTTATTTTTATTTCTAATATATAATTACGTATCTTTACATCATCAATAGATATTGAATTTTGTAATATGAGTCAGGTTTCCATCATTAAAGTCATCGGAGTAGGAGGGGGAGGGACCAATGCAGTGACTCATATGTACAATTTAGGGATTCGTGGGGTCGATTTTGCCGTTTGCAATACAGACCAACAATCCCTGGATCTTAGTCAGGTTCCAACGAAAATTCAATTGGGTCCTATGTTAACGGTTGGTCGTGGAGCAGGCAATAACCCGGAAATGGGGAAAAAGGCTTGCCTCGAATCCACCGAAGATCTTCAGCAATTTTTGGATGACAACACCAAAATGTTATTCATTACCGCTGGAATGGGAGGCGGAACGGGTACCGGCGCAGGACCAATTTTGGCCAAAGTCGCCCGTGAAATGGGAATCTTAACCGTGGGTATTGTCACTTTGCCTTTTTCATTTGAAGGTCCTCGTAGAGGAAAACATGCTCAAGAAGGAATTGAACAGCTCAAACAAAATATTGACGCTCTGATCGTTGTATCGAACGATAAATTACGGCAGATTTATGGTAACCTTCCCATGTCCAGTGCTTTTAGTCATGCTGATAATGTATTGGCCACAGCTGCAAAGGGAATTGCTGAAATAATTACAGTACCAGGTTACATCAATGTCGATTTTGAAGATGTCAATTTTGTGATGAAGGACAGTGGCGTTGCCATTATGGGCTCTGCTACAGCAGGTGGAGAAGATCGGGCTAAGCGTGTCATTGAAAATGCTTTGAATTCGCCTTTACTGGAAGACAATGATATTCGGGGTGCAAGACATATACTGCTCAATATTACCACTGGCCGCAATCCTGAAATCACCATGGATGAAGTGGGTATTATTACTGAATACATTCAGCAGGAAGCAGGTCATACTGACTTGATTTGGGGAAGTTGCGTAGATGATAGTCTCAATGACCAAATAAATGTGACGATTATCGCAACGGGTTTTGGAACTGGATATAAGGAAAGGAATGAAGAGGTGGCTCAGAAAGTAAGTCTTGATGAAGAACAGGAAAGAAATTATACGGTTAGGGAAACTGAAAGCAAGTCTTATGTGTTTGAATTTGAAGAACCAGCCGTTGACCGTAGCATTCAGAATGTGGTCAGTGCAAAAAATGAAAATGAATCCCTGACGTTTTCAGGAAGGAAATCCAATCCCCAACCGAATTTGTCGCCACTGCAAAATCTCAATAATTTAAAAGAAACGGAAAATATCCCAGCTTACGAGCGAAGGAACGTAAAGTTGGATTGGGTAAACCCATCATCAGAACTCAATTCATCCAGAATAAGAATGTTTATGGATGAAGATAACAGACCGGAAATCCGGGAAGAGAGTTCATTCCTTCACGACAATGTTGACTAAAGATGCTTCGTCTTTTCATACCTTTTCATGAGATTGGTTTATTAAGTCCGGGCGCTCGCTCGGACTTTTTTTTTGCTAATTTGATTTTAAATTTGTTCAATTAAGCCCTGAATTCACGGGAGTTTAAAGTAATTTTGTTAAAGTTATAGGTTGCGGCAACCAATTGCGGTGGAATTCCGTAGATTTCTTTGTGATGGAATTTTCTTAATTTATTAAAATTAACGCTATGCGAAATTTTCTAAACGCTTGTATTCTCTTTATGCTGTCTGTCTTGACAGTCAATGCTCAAACCGTTAAAATTTTTGGAACGGTATATAATACCGATAAAAAACCAGTCGCCGACTGGCCGGTCAGTATTTTGTCAAGTCCGGCAACCAATGCTGCCGGGGTCAAGTTGACAACCAATGCCGATGGGTACTACGAACATGAATTTAAAGTTGATCGCAATATTTCAGCTTATCTGGTGACCGTTGTTGATCCATGCAATCCAACTCCTCAGATTCAGAAAGCACCTGCTGTTGAAGGAAAACATCAACTTGATTTTGTTATTTGTGCATCCACTGTTGTTGATCCATGTGAGGGTAGCTTTAAATTTGATGTTTTGCAAGATGGTTGGGTCGTTTTTCATGCCAACACTGCCGCAAATGTGGTTTTGGAGTATTTCTGGGAATTTGGTGATGGCACTTCAGCATCTGGTCGTGAAGTAAAACATCAATACACCAGCCCGGGTGTTTATACAGTAAATTTGATCATTGCCGGACCTAATTGCAAAAAATTATACACTTTTCGTGTTGAAATAAAGGATAGTACCCCGCCTCCACCGCCGCCTACCACTTATGAAAATGCCTGCTGTGGGAAAGTGAATATCACTTCTGCAACATTGAATACCAGTGCTGGTAATGCCTTTACTTTCAGGGCAACAGCGGGATTTCCAATTAAGGAAGTTAGTTGGGATTTTGGAGATAGAAGTACGGGAACTGGAGAAGAGGTTAAACATGTATATGCGCAGCCAGGAAAATATCTGGTGACGACTAAAATTGTTGGCGAATTGTGTACCGTGATTTTAAATACCTGGATTCATGTGGGAGATGTGGTGAAAGATACCTGTGATATTGACTTTGGATTTTCAACGGATCAGTTATCTGCAAAGTTTAGAGCAGATCTAAAGGGAAAAACGGCCGATAAATTGAAATGGGATTTTGGAGATGGAACCGGATCAACCGATGCAGAGACCAGTCATACTTATGCAAAGGCAGGAGTTTACAAAGTAACTTTGTACGTATCAATTGGTGGAAAGATATGTCAAATTACAAAAGAAATTAAAGTAGGTAGTCGAATTGACCCAAATGATCCATGTAATGCAACCATCCTTACTGCTTCCGACCAACTTACTGTAAAATTTGAGTTAAAATTGAATGTTAAACCGGATAAAATATTTTGGGACCTGGGCGATGGTAACACATCCACTGATTTGGCTGTAAAACATACCTACGCTAAAGCCGGAACTTATGTAGTCACTGTGGTTTATGTGGTAAATGGAGTCGAGTGCAAAGTTTCAAAAAAGATTATCGTGGGGAGCCGAACCGGAAATCGCTTTGACATTTCAATTTATGATGTGAACCCAAATCCTGCTGCTGACCAGATCACGGTTTCCATACGAAGTTCTGAGAAGGCCACCGTAACATTGGTAATCGCTGATGTGACAGGAACGGGATTGTTGAAAAAACAAGTGGATCTCGAACCGGGAGATAATAAAGTACCAATGGAATTGGTGAATTTAAAACCTGGAGCTTACATCGTTTATTTGTATTTTGAGAACAAGATCATTTCAAAAGCATTGTTTCAAAAAATTTAAGGAATACAACTATAACAGAAATTTAAAAGCTGCAAGATCACTTGCAGCTTTTTTTTTTGAATGATAAGGGACGACTAATTCTTTAGGCAATCTTCAACCCTTTTCATAATCAACTGTTACCTTATCCATGGAAGCTCAACGTAAAAAGATTTCATGGGATTCCCTAACGCGCTCCTATAGAATATACCGATTTATTAAACCCTACAGGCTTTATTTTCTGATAGGAATGCTGTTTCTGGTTTTGGGAAGCGGCTTGTTTATGTTGTTCCCTGCGGCTGCCGGAGAGATGGCTAATACAGCCATAGGCAAAGGGAAATGGAACATCAGTCTCACTCAATTTGGGTGGATATTTTTAATTATTTTGATTGCACAGGGCATTCTTTCTTATTACAGGACGACATTTTTTGCCAGGGTAAGTGAGTTTGGTATTGCTGATTTACGCAAAGCATTATATGAAAAAATCATAACGCAGGAATTAAGTTATTTTGAAAGTCACCGCATTGGTGAATTGACCAGTCGTCTAACAGCAGATGTCGAACAATTGCAATCAGCATTTTCAATCACATTAGCAGAGTTTATCAGACAGTTGGTCGTACTGATCGGAGGAATTATCATTATTGCCTGGATGACCCCTCATCTGGCTTTAACTATGTTGTTGACTTTTCCGGTGATTGTAATTTCAAGTATTTTTTTTGGCCGATATGTACGAAAATTATCCAAAGCTCGTCAGGATAGTTTGGCAAGTACAAACATCATTGTTGAAGAGAGTTTGCAGTCGTTTCAAAACGTTAAATCATTTACCAATGAGGCTTATGAAGTAAATCGTTATAGTAGGTCCATTGGAACCATGTTGGATTTGTCAATGAAGTATGCCAAAATCCGCGGAGTGTTTTTTATTTTTATTATCACAGTATTGTTTGGTGGTTTGTTTTTCATCCTGTGGAGGGGAGCACAAATGGTAGAGCAAGGTGAGATGGCGGTAGGTGACTTATTTTCATTTATCATTTATACCGGTATCATAGGTGGCGCTATTGCAGGATTAGGGAATTTGTACACGGCCATTGCTGGAGCTATCGGTGCCACGGAGCGAATTCAGGAAATACTGGATCGGGATCAGGAAATTCATATCAATCCGGTCGCCGAAACAGAACAAAAACTTAACGGAAAACTTGAGTTTAGACAGGTATCATTTGCTTATCCTTCAAGGCCTGAAATTACCGTTTTGAAGCAAATATCGTTTCAAATGATAAAAGGTCAGCGCATTGCATTTGTTGGAGCAAGTGGAGCAGGAAAATCTACTATTGTCCAATTGCTGATGCGATTCTATCATCCGGCAGAAGGTAAAATATATGTCGATGACCGTGCGGTAGAAACTTTTGATTTACGAAGTTATAGAAGAAATATCGCTATCGTTCCGCAAGAGATATTGCTGTTTGGAGGAACCATTTTCGAAAACATCCGGTACGGGAAACCTGATGCTACTCAAGAGGAAATCATTGAAGCAGCCAGGAAATCCAATGCTTTGGAATTTATCCAATCTTTCCCCGATCAATTTGATACAATTGTAGGAGAACGTGGTGTTAAATTAAGTGGTGGCCAACGACAACGCATTGCTATTGCTCGGGCTATATTAAAAAATCCTGCTATTCTGGTACTGGATGAAGCTACTTCTTCTTTGGATGCAGAAAGTGAAAAACTCGTACAGGATGCTCTTGATGAATTGATGAAAGACAGAAGCTCGCTGATCATAGCACATCGTTTGTCTACCATTCGCGAAGCAGATTGTATTTACGTATTGCAAAAAGGACAAATTGTTGAACATGGAACGCATGAAGAGCTTATTGCAATGGATCGTGGTGTTTACCGTTCTCTGGTTGAACTTCAAATGGAAATTACCGAATAACGGTATTTCTTCATTTCGTCAGCGTTCCGCGCAATTAATACTATTTCATTAATTGGGTTCATATTAAATTGCAGCATATTTATCCAATCTAAAGGTTACTGATAAATTGGTTTCACTAAAAACATATAATAGTTTCGGGATTGATGTCTTAGCAATTCATTTCATTACCATCACCAAAATGGAGTCATTGGCTGAAATACCGCCGCAACAAAACATACGGGTGTTAGGGTGTGGAACAAATGTCCTACTCACTCAGCAACCTGAGGAACTTATTGTGCACATGTCCAACAAGGAATGTGAGATTCTTGAAGAGAATGACAAGGATGTCGTAGTTAGCTTTGGTGCTGGATGGATCTGGCATGAAGTTGTATTGTGGGCATTAGACAGGAATTTAGGAGGAATCGAAAACCTGAGTCTGGTTCCAGGCACAATAGGAGCCGCCCCTGTGCAAAACATAGGTGCCTACGGTGTCGAGTTAAAAGACGTATTGGTTCGTGTTGAGGGATTTGACCTGGTAAATCGGAAATTTATTTCGATAGATCACCAGGGTTGTCATTTTTCGTACCGGGATAGCATATTTAAAAATGAACTTAAAAATAAGTTTATCATTGGAAAAGTGTCGTTGCGCTTTCAGAAACAGCCGGTTTTGAATTTAGAGTATGGCGCTATTAGAGAAAAGTTGAAGGAAAAAAATTACAATCATCCTACTATACGTCAGGTAAGTGAAGTCGTGATGGAAATTCGTCGGGAGAAGTTACCCGATCCGTTGGTGTTGGGAAATGCCGGGAGTTTCTTTAAGAATGTCAATGTTAATGAACAGGAATATCAATTAATAAAAGATAAATTTCCTTCAATTCCCGGATACGATCAGGGAGATGGATTGGTGAAGATACCCACCGGTTGGCTAATCGAGCAATGTGGTTGGAAAGGTAAGCGAATAGGTTCAGTAGGTTGTTACGAAAAGCAGGCTTTGGTTCTCGTCAATTTTGGAACAGCCACCGGTGCTGAAATTTGGAGTTTTGCGAAGCAAATCATGGATTCGGTTAAAGATAAATTTGGATTGGAAATTCAAGCTGAAGTCAACATTTGGTGAAATGGCTTATTCCTCTTAAGCAAATTGAAAAATTCTCTGATTTCAATAGCATCCTATAGGCGTTGGTTGAAGGATGACGGATTTCTCTGGCGTAAAGCGGTTGAATTGTTTTAATGCAGATACCAATCTTTGGAAGAAAAATCATTACTTGTGGTAATGTCTTTTTTTGAAAATGGATATCTTTAAGGGCGGACTTTACCATATTTTCAGTACATATTATTAATATATTTAATATGTTTAAGTGAACTGAGGAAATCTCCGTGAGTGATCAGCTGTATGATCCACAATACGACCAAATCCGATGGAAATGTAAAATCGGTTAAAGTTTAAAGGATTCATAAAGATTCCATTATATTTACTGATACTTTTAATGAAAACATCATTGGAAGTTGACCTTCGGAACAAAACTTGGGAAAGATGCATTTGATTGTTTCGCTCTTATTTAATTGGCTGGTATTCACACCTGTTCATGAAAGCATTCAAGACCACAGGACCTTTGCTGGTAATTGTTCAAGGGCTTCTGATTCTACCATCTTGGCCAATTTTTGTATAAATTCTAATGGTGCCAACTGGGTTACAAAGTGGAACATTTTCAGACCGATGAACGAATGGTCCGGTGTGATCCTTAACGCAAACGGTTGTGTTCAAAGTTTGATACTGATCAACAATAATGTTTCCGGTGTAATCCCACCTAGTTTTGGCATGCTCTCTTCGCTGCGAGTTGTTTATATCTTTGGCAATGATCTTTATGGTGAAATACCTCCTGAATTGGGAAACCTGAGCCAATTGGAGGACCTGGTATTGGAGGATAACTCGTTATCCGGTAGTATTCCCATTCAAATTGCCCAATGTGTTCAACTGAAAAACATGAGTCTGGCCAACAACCAGTTGACTGGATCAATTCCATTTGAATTAGGTGGGCTGCAACAGCTGGTTACGCTTAACCTAAGCAAAAATCAATTATCCGGGAGCATACCGAGCTCTTTGGGGAATATGGGTGCTTTGGCTGTTTTGGATTTAAGTGCCAACCAATTAGTAGGGCAGGTGCCCGTACAATTAAGTCAACTTACGGACATCCAAGAATTTTACTTACAAGACAATAATTTTTCCGGACCGTTGCCGGAAGGATTTTCCAATTTCAACCAGATCAATCATTTTTGGGTATACAATAACCATTTTTCAGGTCGTGTTCCAGATATGACGGATGCTCCTTTATTCAGTTTGCGTATTGAAAATAATCATTTCAATAGTATCCCAAACTATAAGCTGGTGACGACTTGGGGAAATTCTTTTCCTTTTGGTCTGGTGATTACCCACAATGATTTCACTTTTGAGGATTTGATTCCGCTCAATAACTTTTCACGCCGGTATTACTATGCATTTGATCCGCAAAATCCTGTTCGACTGGACTCCATCTTATTCATAGAAGAAGGTTCGACCCACGTGGTTCAAACTTTAGTGGATCAAAGTTTGACTGAAAACAATTACAAATGGTACAAGGATACCAGTGTAGTGTTTATAAGCAATCAAAACACATATGAAATAATACAAGCCACAGAAAATGATGAAGGATACTATAGCGGAAGAATCACCAATCCAGAAATCAGCAATTTTGAAATTGAAATTGCACCATTTCGTGTGATCGTGTTCAATCCTTCAAATTGTGATAAACCCATAGCGGGAAATAGTTGCAAGGACGCTTTGCATTTTTGCAGTACCAGCAGCTTGCATAATTATTGTGGATCTCTTGGAGTTGCTGATACCAGTTTGCACTATTATTTATGTGATACCCAAGTATCCGTAAATAACCCACGGTGGATTTCTTTTGTTGCCCCAAAGGATTCTATTGAGTTTGAAGTAATACCGATTAATTGCTCCGGGGTTGAGGAAAACGGCATTGTTTACCGGGGTATGCAAATGGCATTATGGAGTACTTGTGGTACAACATCTGACAGTATTTTGGTTTGCAAAAGTGAATGTCAGGAAGGGCCAGTGATTTTTGGATATGGACATTTTATTGTTGGAAATACCTATCGTTTAGTGTTGAATGGTTGTCATGGAGACAATTGCAGTTATTTGGTGAGAGTCCGAAATGGACGTTCCTCATTTGACCTGGCAGAACCTGGTTCCATTCATGGTCCACAATTGCTATGTGCAGGTTTTGGTGAACAGGTGTTTTCCATTGCTTCAATTCCCGGAGCCAATGCATATTTGTGGTATTTGCAGGATACTCTGGTCAAACAGTCACCAGACAGTTTTGTGGTATTTCAAGATCTGCCTACCGGGAATTTTTCATTAAAAGTGAGAGCAATCAATGCTTGCGATACTACGGCCTTTAGCTTGAAATTGTTTGTGGTGAACCCTATTCTTCAAATCCAAAATGTTTTTGTCAACAGATTTGCAAGTGATTCAGCTTTTATCATTCAGTTTACTGTAAGCGGAGGTATTCAACCATATACCGTTTCAAAAGGAAGGGGAAAATTGGATTCTCTCAACGGGAGCTTTGTTTCTGATGCATTGTTGTGTAAATCGGGATATGAATTTGAAATCAAAGATAAAAATGGATGTGCCATAGTCTTTAAAGGATTTGAAAACTGCGGTTGTACC
Source organism: uncultured Saprospiraceae bacterium (assembly GCA_964568865.1). GTDB lineage: Bacteria > Bacteroidota > Bacteroidia > Chitinophagales > Saprospiraceae > Vicinibacter. Next base: position 40,860 of record CAZMSE010000011.1, on the reverse strand, counting down.
AGTCAGGCAGGCAATATGCCGCTAGACACTCTGCAAATTTGTGAAGGACAGAGTTTTACTGCTAAAATTACTGGAAATGAAACAATCGACTCATTGGATTTATCAACCTATGTAATCCTTAGCGATATCATAAATCCAACGGGCAGTATTATTAAATCCAATCCAAATGGAATTTTTCCATTTGACCCGGTACGATTTAAATTCAATACCTGGTATTATATAGCAAGAGTTATCGGCAGAAGAAATACAAAAGGTGAGATTAATCTGAATCACCCTTGTCTCAGCATTTCAAACTTACAACCGTTAATCTTCAGGTCAAAGCCTTTGATCTCGGCTGGACCAGATATTGAAATTTGTGGGCGTGAAGTGAATTTGAATGGATTCGGGAATTTTGTAAGCAGTACCTGGAAAATTATTTCCGGCCCAGGGTCTGGAAGATTTGAGAACTTTATGGACCCTCTCTCGAAATTTATTGCTGATTCCTTCGGAATGTATACGCTGAGTTTTGAAGCGACCAATGGATATTGTCTGAGTAAGGACGAAGTCCGTATTGTATTCAGAGAAGGACTGAAACCCGTTCCAACCGGATTTTATTTTATTTGTGCAGGGCAAAGCACAGAATTGGATGCAGGCAATTACCATCAATTCAAATGGTCTACGGGTGATACTACACGAATCGTCAAACTTACCCAAACAGGAACCTATTGCATTTCGGTAAGTGATATTAACCAATGTACGGGTACTTACTGTTTTGATATTGAAGAGGGAACCGCACCAAATGCAAGTCTTGTGGCGCCTGATACAATTTGTTCTGGTAGAAAGGACACTGTCAGGCTTACAGAGGCATATTTATCTTACTTATGGAACGATCAATCCACTCTGGAGTATCTTCCAATCGATACGGGTGGTAGATATTGTGTAATTGTTACAGGAACTAATGGTTGTAAGGATACAATATGCACAGATATAATAGCTCTAAAGAGGTCATTTGAATTGGTTAATGATACAGTTTGTTTTGGAGAACCCTATATTTTTAGAAACAAAAGTTTTGATACTCCAGGAAATTACCTCCTGGTCATCGAAGGCGCAGCTATAAATGGCTGTGACAGTGTTTTTAATATTCAGATGAACTGGTGGCCCAAAATCATTGTTCAAGACACGATAATACTCAAGGACAATGGAAGTGGAACTGGAGCAATAATCGTTACGATTGCCGGAGGAAAAGGATCCTACCGTTATTTGTGGAGTAATGGTGCAAGAACACCAGGAATCACAAACCTGAGGTCGGGTAAGTATACATTGTTTGTTAATGACAGTGAAGATTGTCTGCAGGTTTTTGAATTCAATGTTCCTATGGCGACTGCAGACAAAGATTTGGAAAGGTTTAAGACTTTGACCAAACAAATCGTTGTTTATCCTAACCCCACAAAGGCTGAGGATGGATTTCACATTCGGAGTCTTTCAACTGCCGGGACTTTCCATTTGCGGTTATATAACAGTATGGGTACTTGCCTTGACAAACTAACATTCGTTAGTAATGGCGTCAACGATTTACTTGAATATAAACCTAACGTAAAACCTGGTTGGTATTGCCTGTTGATCAATGAAGAACTTGGGGGTTTCAAAAAATTTGAACTAATTATTGAATAATCGATTACTATGAGAAGTGTGTGGATAATGGTTTTATTGTCTGGAATGTTATACAATGGTTTATATGGACAAAATGGAATTCGGATCAATCGTTGGATTAATGGAGTATCAATTCCAGTTGACATTGCCCACTGCAATGACGAACGTTTGTTTGTAATTGAGAAAGTTGGAAAAATTCGCATCATCCGTAATAATGCATTGACGACGGTTCCGTTTTTGGACATAGCGTCAAAGGTGAGGTCTACAGGCGGCGAACAAGGGCTACTGGGTATGGCATTTCATCCAGATTATAAGAAAAATGGGTTGGTATACGTCAATTACACCGATAGGTCAGCGCAGACCTTGACGGTCATCGAAGAATATAAGCTCAGTGCTGATACCAACAGACTGGACTCTTTATCAGGGCGTGTATTGCTGACCATTCCACAACCTTATGCAAATCACAATGGCGGATGTATAAAATTTGGACCTGATGGTTTTTTGTATATTGGAATGGGTGATGGAGGAAGTGCAAATGATCCGCAGAATAACGCACAAAACAAAATGGCTTTGTTGGGAAAGATGTTGAGAATTGATGTCAATGCAACCAATAAGTACAACATTCCACCTACAAATCCTTTTGTAGCCAATACAGCCTATGCACCTGAAATCTGGGCAGTGGGTATGAGAAATCCCTGGAGATTTAGTTTTGATCGACTGACTGGAGATTTGTGGATTGGAGATGTAGGACAAGGTAGTTGGGAGGAGGTTGATTTTGAGCCAGCAGCTTCAGGTGGTGGTAGAAATTACGGCTGGAGATGCTATGAAGGTAATGCCAATTTCAATACCAATGGATGTGAGCCAAAGAATGTATTTACTTTTCCCGTCCATGAATATTTTAGCGATGAGAATATCAACGGGTGCTCAGTAACCGGTGGATATGTTTATCGTGGAGATCGTTTTCCAGGACTGTATGGTAAATACATTTATGGAGATTATTGCAGTGGCAAAATTTGGTCTTTGCATAAAAATGATAGCAATCGTTTGATCAATACATTGCTGTACGACCATAGCAACAATGGTTTGACTACCTTTGGCGAAGATGCTGAAGGAAATCTGTATTTTGCCGATGCTTCTTTAAGTGCGATTTTTCAGATATGGGATACTTGTACCCTGAATGTGACAATGGTAACCACGGATGTAACATGCCCCGGTTTGAAGGATGGGAAAGCACAAACGAATTTGAGTGGAAATCCAGTTGCTGTTTTCCAATGGTCAACTGGGGACACCACCGAGACCATTGATCAATTGTCTCCTGGAGCTTACCGTTTGACCCTGACGGTTGGAAATTGCCGAACGGTCCAAGAATTTATCATTCGTGACAAATTAGCCGATACATCTTGTATAAAACCTCCTTTTACCGCAAGCTTTTGCGAGGGAGATTCAACTGTGTTGGTGGCTTGTGAACAACCGAACGCCGTAAAATTTAATTGGTTTTTAAACGGAAGCTTGCTGCCTGAAAATAGTGAACGTCTTATTGTTTTGAAAGCGGGTGAATATTCTTTAAGTTTTGTCGATAGCAATGGTTGTCAATCACTCAACTCTAATTTGGTTCAGGCAATTCAATTTCCATTACCTCCAAAACCTGAAATTCATGTGAGTCGGGATACGATTTTCGCGACCCCAGGATATGCAATCTACCGTTGGTATCGTTTTGGAGTGGTTCATGGGGAATCCATGGTCCCTTTTTGGTGGGCAGATCAGGCTGATGGTAATTACAAGGTTCAAGTGGTGGATTCCAACGGGTGTGCCAGCGTGCTTTCGGACTCAGTAGCAGTTGTCATTCCAGCTACACAAAATCAAAGAAATCAATTGCCTGAAATATACATTATACCCAATCCTGTTAACGACCAATTCACGGTAAAGTCCAATGTTGGTTTCGATCGATGGTGCATCTTCGACTTACGTGGAAGGGCCATTGCTGAATCCAAAGAAAAAGAATCCTCAGCAGGATATTTGGTGATAAATGTTGAACCATTAATACCGGGGCCTTATTTATTGCGATTGATCGGACAAAAACAAAATGTTCAACGATTGTTTTTAAAAGAATAAGTTTAAGGAAAGTGGGTGCTGGCAGGCTCGAACTGCCGACCTCCGCCCTGTCAAGGCGGCGCTCTGAACCAACTGAGCTAAGCACCCGGGTTGAATTATGCTTGTAGTTTACATAAGTCGTATGAAAGACTACAATTATCTGGACAAAGATAGTGTATCCTGAACAAAGGCAGAAAGAAGACCACACAGAATGCTATTATCGTACCTTTATATCCCCTGTTGAGAATGAGTGTAAAATCCATTTTTTGATTAGCCGTTAAATTTTATGAATCCATTTAATCTTGATAAAGACTTGGTTTTTCTAGACCTTGAGACCACCGGTGTCCACGTTATCCGGGACCGGATAGTTCAAATCGCTATGATAAAATATCAGGCCAGTCAGGATCAACCTATAGAGTACAATAAAATCATTGATCCCGGGATACCGATACCCGAAGAAGCCACCAAAGTTCATGGTATTGGTGCAGCAGAAGTTGCCGGGCAGCCTAAATTTGAAGAATTAGCCAGAGAGTTAATCGCTTTTATTGGAAATGCAGACTTGGCTGGTTACAATAGTTTGAGATTTGACATTCCATTGCTGGCTGAAGAGTTTTATCGATATGGCATTGATTTGGATTTGGAAGAGCGCAGACTCATTGACGTTCAGCGAATTTTCTACAAAATGGAACCCAGAACGCTCAAAGCGGCATATCAGTTTTATTGTAATAAAGAGTTGCAAAACGCCCATGATGCATTAGCGGATACCAGAGCTACGGTGGATGTATTGATAGGTCAATTGGAGCGATACAGAAATTCGGAATTTATTGGGGATGATGGTATTGTTATCCCTCAACCCGTCCGCAATGACATGCAAGCATTGGATGCGTTTACCAATGACCTCAATACCATTGATCCAACACAACGATTGAAATACAATGAACAAAAGGAGATCGTTTTCAATTTTGGAAAGCACATCAATCTGAGTTTTGAAGAGGTATGGAAGCGCGAACCGGCTTATTTTCAATGGATTCTTGACAAAGAATTTTCCTATCATGTAAAAAAGTTAATCCGGCAATTCGTGGAAACAAAAAAAGGGAATATCAAATAATCACATTTTTATGGAGAATGAAATTTTAGGCCCATATCCAACAAGATTCTATGGGTAAACCAGTATTTTTGAATGGCAAAAGAAGTATGGCGGCTTTATAATCAGGCAGAATTGAAACATTTCTTCTTTTTTCAGCGTTTATTAAGTTAAATTTGTCTTAAACAATTAAAGAAATCAACTTTAATGAAAGTTGAATTTTATAAAACACTCCAAATCAAAGTAATGAATAAAACAATAAACATCTTTTTGTCTGTGACCATGTTCTTCCTAATGGTTGGTTGTGGAGGCGATGAACCGACATCGGGAAAAGGTAATCTTGAAATAGTTGTACAAGGAATCTATGGCAGTTCACCCTTCGTAAAAGGGATGTCCTATGACTACTTTGGAAAAGGAAATATTTTATTTACAAAATCTGAGTGGTTCGTATCCAGTCTTGGGTTAATAGGAACGCACCATAATCACACGATTAAAGATGTGGATTATTGGTCATTGTCTGACCACCATACTTCCCTTGAAAAAGCACAGGAAGGAATGGTAATCAGTTATTCGGATATTCCAACTGGAACTTATACCGGATTTCAATTTGACCTTGGTTTAAACCCAACTTTAAACAAAACGGTACCTGCAAATTATTCTCCCGTTCATCCAATGGGGGAAGGAAGCCGGTATTGGGCCGCATGGAATTCTTACATTTTTAGTAAAACAGAAGGAAGTTACAACGATGGATCAAAATCGTATAATTTCACTTACCACTCGGGTTTTGATGACTCCATGAAGCACCTCGAATGGACAAAAAATATTGTAATTGCCAGCGGCCAAACCACGCGCTTAATTTTGCAGATTGATCACCAGGCTTTATTTGGAGAAGATATAGATGGGATGGACATAGCGTCCAATCCTCAGATTCACAATAAAAGCACCGTTTTAGATGCTTTCATGAATCGATTTAAAGCTTCGATACAGTTAAAATAAAATGTTCAGTTCGATTAGAGCAGGATACATTTTTTTAGTCATTGGTTTTTTCATTGGATGTGACAATTCCGGAGGAACCTCAGATGGTGATTTACTTCATATAGCTTATGTGCCGAAGGATTATCCTGTGATGATTCCAAAGGGTTTGCCTCCTTTACCAGAGGTTCCTGAAAATCCACAGACGGTTGATGGCGTACTCCTGGGGCGACATTTGTTTTTTGACCCTATTCTTTCTTTGGACAGTACCCTGTCTTGTTCGGGTTGTCATGACCCTCGTAAGGCATTTACGGACAATCTGCCGGTGAGCCCTGGCGTTGGAGGAACTTTAGGCAACAGAAGTTCCATGACGATCCTTAATTCAGCTTACTTTGTTAAAGGCCTGTTTTGGGATGGCCGGGTGGGTACATTAGAGAAACAGGCAATAGAGCCTGTTCAAAATCCAGTGGAGATGCATGAAAACTGGCCTCGTGTGGTGGATAAACTAAGGCGCCACGAAAAATACCCAGAGTTATTCAGGAAGGCCTTCGGTATCAGTGACCGATCAGAAATTAGTCAAGAACTCGCGGCGAAGGCAATAGCTCAATATGAGCGATTGGCATTGACTGGTGGGCAATCATTGTATCAGCGTCAATTGCGCGGAGAAGTTTTTTTTGATCCAGATCAGCAAGAGGGTCACGATTTATATTTTAATGCTGATTTATTAATCCCCGATGCAGAGTGTTTTCATTGCCATGCTGCACCTTTAATGCATGCCAACGATTTTTTTAACAATGGTATTGATACAGTGGTCAGTTTAGATGATTTTCAAGACAAAGGCAGAGGTCAAGTTACAGGATTAAACATCGATAACGGGAAATTTAAAGCACCTACATTGTACAATATTGAGTTGACAGCACCTTATATGCACGACGGACGATTTAAAACATTGGAAGAGGTCATTGAGCATTATAACAGTGGTGGACATTTTGCAAAAAATAAGGACGGTTTCGTTCGTCCACTGGGCCTCAATAAAAGTCAAAAGAAAAGCCTTTTAGCTTTTTTACGGACCCTAACTGACACTTCTTACCTCAAGAATCCAGACATTTTCAGTCCATTTTAAAATTTTTTTAGTTAAAATTCAAGAATTCTATTGCTCATTTTTGAATTTTAATAATATTTTTTTCCAAAAAAGCTCAATTAAAATAATTATAAATAATTGATTATCAATTATATGGTAATTTATTTTTGAACACATATATATTTTTAATATATGACAAGGGCCTTTTTTTGTACTTGAATGGGGATCTGAATCGTCGGATACTTGTACTGTGATTGTTTAACAAAGGGAAGAAATACAATCAGAATGCCGGTAAACGTATCGGCGACCGTAAAATTCGGATATGTTCATGGGATTATAATTTGTTAATTGGGAGCTTTCTGCTCCAAGCCGGAAGCTCCAATTAACAAATTTCCAGGAACTACCCCCCAGCTATTTGAATATCGTCTTTTCATTATATAGTAAGCTAGTTTTGGATATTTTCATGGGATTATAAATAGCCGGTTAACGCCAAATAACCGGCTATTTTTTAAAAGAGATTCAAAATTGTACTTTCTGATAAATCTATTTCAAAACGAAAAACAGAGAAGTCCTGCAGAAGTGTAGGACTTTTTTTTTGCCATTTTTTTCCATCCAAGGAGAAAATTGTATTACGCAAGTTGAGATAAGATATGGTATTATTTCCTTTCGTATTTCCAGTTCTTCGATTTACCTTCTGCCAGCCATTGCAGTGTCTGCATTATGCGCCGTTCACGTGTGGTCTGCATTTTAGCTTCACCAATCCATTCCAAATATTCTCTTTGATGTGAAGGGCTTAATTTTTCAAACCCTTTGGAGGCTATCGGGTTTAATTGGAGTTGTTGTTTAAAATCTTCCGAAATAATCATTGGGGTACTGGTTTTTTTGGGGCGACTAGGAAGTTTAATTCCATCATCATTTAATTGTTTTGCCTGAATTAAAAAATTGCAAATGATTTTATCAGGCGGTAAAGATTTTAAAGATGTGATTCTTCCAAGATGTCCCATAGCATTACCTCCATGTTGAGTAGAAGGTTGTAAATACGAGTTTGGATCTTCAAGCAAAACATGTTTCCAAAAACCAAAAGCTACATGTTCTTTAAAAGCGGCCATAGTACATAAAGGACCTTTATAATCGAACGCAGTAAATGACCATTTGATGTTTTCAGTAATTTCGGGAATGGTTGCATGAATCAGGCCCCGAAGATGTATTAAAATGGGTTTTGCAAAGGGTTTCGCCTTCGATATATATTCATCGATGCGTGGATTGGTATTCATTTTGGGCTAAATTTTTGAATTCTACAACGATGGAAATTAATCAGTGGTATAGTTCACGCATATTTTATCAAGTTATCGGTAATTTATAATTGAGTTTTTTTGACTCAGGTTGCAAGAAATGAGTTCATACCTTTCGGGTCAAATCAAATGATTGTTATTAAACATTATACATCAAGTTCTACCCAAATCAAATGATGGTCACTGGCTACATGTATGGGTTCTCTTAAAGTGGGATAAACCTCCCACCTAACGGGTGAAGATCCTGGCCAAGCACCTTTTCGGAAAATACCACAGGATTGGATTCGGTCATACAATTTTGGTGAAAGTAAGATATAATCAATTTTCTGGTTGTCATTTCCTAAGCCAAAAGTTCCCATTCCGTCAAACTCGCCTGTATCAAATAAATGATGCGTGGATACATCCATTAGGTCGGTGTCTTCCAACAATGGTTTGAGTGCAAGGCTGTCTGGCGTATCATTCAAATCTCCCAATACCACGATGTTTTCTTTTCCTTCAGCGGTCATACGATGGTAAATTTCTGCAACCCGTTGAGCTTGTTTTTTCCTTTTTGATTGAGAACCGGTATCGTTTCCTCCAAACTTGCTTTTAAAATGGTTAGGCAAGATCCAAATGATTTCTCCATTCGGACATTGAACACAATATTCAGGACAGTCCCGACTAAAAATGAGTTTTCCATTTTCATCCACATCATGAACATGGCTAAGCATCCACTGGATATGGTATCCGGTCTTTGCCAATAATCCGACATCTATACCGCGGGTATCATTGCCATCAATCAGCATAATTTGATCAAAAGGAATTCCATCTACCTTTTTGAGCAGGATATCGCTGTATTGTTTTAGAGCAATTCGGTTTTCTGCTTCTATGACAGCAAGTACATCAGGATTGACATCGCGAATCACCATTGCCGTATGGAGAATGGCTTGTTCGTTGACGGGTTCATTTTTCAACTCAAGCCAACCAATCCAATCAGAACGGCCGTTGGCAACTAATTCAACGGGTCCATTGTGCGGCCTGGAAATGAGTTTTCCTCGGTTTTGTCTCAACAGAACGTAACGGCTTTCGTCTGAATTCTCAAGGCCCAACGCAATGATTAATTCTAAAATCCTTTCCTTTTCCTGATCCGAATAAACTTCGGATTCCAGCAGGTTGTTGAGTTCGGTAACTTGGCCATTGATTTCGTTACTGAGGTCTTGTTTTTCATTGAAAATACGTGCCCTTTCAAAAAGGTTTTCTACGTTAAAGGAAGCAATTTTCATGGCAGTAGTTTTTGAAGTTTATTGAAAGATACATTTTTTTATCCTAATGCACCCAATTTTTAATTCCTGATAAAGTATGTAACAGAAATTGGGTGGATCCTGCATGTCCAATGAGTTGAATTATAGATGAACAATTTAAATGGACGATTTATAGTTTATCATTTTTTGTTCTAATTTAGGGACCGTTCATTACAAGGACTTAAAAGTTGGGTAATCCTATCATAGGATTCATAGGTATTTGTGTATAATGGAAAAGGTAAAGACGCCAGTAAAAAAGAAAACCGGATGGAATCACCCGGTTTGATGTTTTCATAGTGTTTTTAATGTTTGGTTATGCAATGTAAGGGTTGTTTTTAAGACCGCCATAGGTCTTGTCTACCCATTGATTCGACGCGGGTATCTATTTATCCGCTAGTTCGTGTGGTTGATTTGAAAAATCATTCACATTTCGGCTTCCATTCATACAAGCAAAAACTTCAAATCTTTGAAATGGATCAATATTAAGTGAGATATCAACCCAATCGAAAGCCATATGAATATTAAAAAGTAAATTCTGGTTTGTCAATCCAGTTATGCATCAAAAAAAAAAAAAAAGCCCTGAACAAAAGTCCAGGGCTTATAATATTTATGATTCAATAAACTCCTTATGGCTTATTGTTATTCAATGCTTCAAGTTCAGAAAATGTACTTGGATTGTTCACAGGCACTGGAGTTTCGATGCCTTTTACTCGAACGGGTTTGTAATTTTCATACCCTTTTCGAACTCCTTTTACTTCCCAGTCAAAGGAATAATTTCCAGTTCCTTTGCGCAATTCTTTTACGCGGAACCCTGTCGTGGATTTCTCGATTATGGCTAGGCCTTCTGATTCAGCAGATCCCGGAGTTAGTTGAATGGTCATGGTTGCAGGATTGATGACCAGTTCAAAATGTTCTGAAAAATGAACAAACGCCTCGCCATTCACCAGAGTGGCTGTTCCCCTTTCGTAGGCTGCTGCTTCTGGACCTTCTACACAGGCATACCAAATTTCTTTAGTAGGATCTTTAGGGTGGTCCATGCTAAAATTCTTAACGTTAGCATTGACGACAGATTGAGTGCCCTGAAGGAAAATTCCACCGATCAAGGTATTAGGCGTTGTGGGATGAAACAATCCAATATAAGGAACGACTGTATTGTTGACATTGGCTGCTGTAATAGCGCCGCCTCTTTGGCTTCCGATGAAGTTGTAAAGTTGACCAATTCCATCAAATGCATTCATGTAAACACCTACCAAACGAACGGGAGTATTACCATTATAAGCTCTGTTGAGTAACGCAAATTCATTGGTTACGCTTTTCTTGCTACTTCCATTAAGGGTGTTGGTAATTCTTGAAATGGAAAATGTATCTCGGTTAAATCGCAAATAATGTTGAGCATAGGTAGTTGGATATTCTTTAACACTGGATCCATAACAAATGGTATCTCCAACAGCATTTGCCGGTTTAGTCCAAAATTCAGAATACCAATCAGTCGGTCCTGAAACCACCCGGTGTATCGCATTGGGTCGAAAATTTAATTCAAAATATGCTTGATTTAATGGAGCTGATCCGGCTTTGTCAAACGTAATGGATTGGTTGCCGCTTTGGTATTGCAAAATATTAGCACCATTCATTTTCCAAAGTCCATCTCCTCTGGGGAAAACGATACTACCGCCACCTTTGCTCAAACTCAGGGTATTGTTGGTGGTATCAATGGTCAGCGCTTGAATTTCATTGGAGGGGTCTGCGTCGGCATCATTTTTTAAACTGCTTAAATCAACACTGTTTCCAGGGGTCAAACTGAGGCTATTGGTCATTGAGTTGAAATTCATGGTTTGAACTTCGTTTTGAGGATCCGTGTCATTGTCATTTAATGCAGACTGAGCTTTAAACGCATAGGCTGCAATTGGGACCGTCAAAATCGGAGATGTACCCATTGGTGCGTAGGTGGTACCACCGTTGGCATCCATATCCACTTTCAGTTGGTAACCACCTTTGGACCAGTCGATAACGTCGCAACTGCCTTGTGGAGAATTACCTTGGCAAACATTTACGTTGAATAAGCCGATTGGAGACGTAGTCACCATATGTTGTTCAGCGTATACCGGTGAATTGTTTGAGTTTAAAATGGTCAATCGCAATGAAATGTTTTGATTGGTCAGTGGTGCATTTTGATTGTTTCTGGCTACCCCCTGATATTTAAAAACAACATTTTGTGCAGCTGCAAATTGGGCCAACACTGCAAAAACCATAATGGCAAATATTTTATTCATCTTTCAAAAATTTAAATTAATGTAATTTTTCTAATATAAAAACCTGACGTTGTTTACCCTCTTCTGCTTCCAGGAAATATGTACCCGAAGGAATCTGGTCCAATGTCCAAGATTGCGTTCCAGGCTGAAGGCTCATAGAACCAATACATTTTCCATCTGCACCCATGAGATGCATTTGGATGACCTGTTGAGAACCATTCTGGAGAATCAACTGATCCGTAAATGGATTTGGATAGACAGACAAACCGACGATACTTGGATTTTGGGTTGACACTACGGTTAAATTCGTTTGATGAAACCCTTGGGTTATCGTGTAACTTGGTCCTTTCAGCGTTTCAACCATAAACTCACCCATTGTCCATTCCAGTGAAGCGCTTCCGGTTTTTTGATAATGGCCTGCAGTGGCCGTTACGGTGGGCGTGATGCGCTGGGCCATTAAGTTTATTCCCATGTTAACGAGCATACCTAGCAGAAGTAAAATAACTTTCATGTACTGGATTTTAGCTTAAAAATAACACACTATTTGCTTAGGCTCAAGCCCTATTTAAATATTAAATTAACTAATATATAATCTATTAATAAACAATATTTAATAAATATTATTTGTCCCTCATTTCAGCATCTCGACCTAGTTTTAACTGGATTGTGAATGATTTTTAGTGGATAAAGGTTTTAATGAAATTTAGACGAATTCTACGTCATCCACTTTATTCATTAGTACCAGATGCTTCAGTTTGTATTTGGCGATTGATTTTATCCACTTCCTGATCAATGTAATACAAACTCAAGGGTCCATCACCAATCAGTCGGATACGGTCCAGAATTTTGAGTATCGTAGCTTCTTCTTCACGTTGCTCAGTGACATACCATTGAAGAAAATTTTGTGTGGAATGGTCCAGCTTACTTTGAGCTATATTCACCAACTCATAAATAGATTGTGTCACTGATTGTTCCTGCCGGAAGGTATTTTGAAAAACTTCCTGAATGTTGGAATAATGGATTTGTGGTTGTTGAATTGCAGGCATCCGGACCTGACCGTTGCGTTCAATCAGATAATGCAAAATTTTCATCATGTGCAGGCGTTCTTCTTCTGACTGTCTATAGAAAAACTGTGCGCATCCTTCTAAACTTTGTTGATCGCACCAAACGGCCATAGCCAAATAACTGTTGCTAGCAAAAGCCTCCTTTTCTAATTGTGCGTTCAATGCAGATTCTATCGTGGTTTCTATCATGTTTTAGTTTTTTGAATAACAAATATTTATCGCTCAGGTTTTATTGGGTCGAAATTCTTTAATGAATCCCGTGCAGGCTGATTCTATCAGGTCCAATGCAAAATCAAATCGGTTATCGTAATAAGGATCAGGTATATGATCAGACAGTCCTGTAGGGGAAAATTCCATTAATAGTCTAATTTTTTTAGTTTGTTGCTCAGATTTGCACATCGATAACAAATAGGATAAATTCGAATGATCCATTGCCAAAATGATATCGAAGTCATCGAGATCGGCACTCGATATTTTCCTAGAAACCTGACTTTCAATGTTAATCCCGCGAAATTGAGTAGCCCGAATTGCACGCGGGTCCGGAGCTTCTCCATTATGGTAACCATTGGTGCCGGCAGAATCGACGGTCCACTGCAATTGTTCGCTTGCCACCATATGCTCCATCACTCCCTGAGCCATTGGCGAACGGCAAATATTGCCCAGGCAAACCATTAATATGCGCATAATGAAATGCAAAGATAAAAAATCGGAATTTCATGAAAGAGGGGGCGGTTAAAGTAGCCTGATTGGGGCATCTTGTACTTGGCCATCTTTATGGGTATAAAGAAAACCTTATGGATTTCAAACTGTTCAAGTACTCATGCTAACGGTTAAAACCACCCTGGTACTTGGGGCCAGTCCTAACCCCGAAAGGTATGCTCATCAGGCTTGTTTAGAATTAATGCGCCGCGGTCATCCTACTATCGCAATTGGCAAGCAAGAAGGTACCATTCAGGATTTACGAATTCAGACGGATCGTCAAAAACATCAAAATGTAAATACGGTAAGTCTTTATCTCAATCCAAAACACCAATCCGATTGGTATGCCTATTTACTGGCCTTACAACCTTTGAGGATTATTTTTAATCCAGGTGCTGAAAATCCTGAATTGCGCCAATTAGCCCTACAGCATGGAATTGATGCAGTAGAAGCCTGCACACTGGTTCTATTGCGTACAGGTCAATATTGAGCAAAAGGCTAATTCCTGTCGTCTGGAGGAGAACTCAATACATTGGTGTATTTTTATTCCATGAAAACCATATTATTCATAACGGGATGTTTATTGGGAAATCTGCTAAATGCTCAGAATGTGCAGAAATTGTTTGAAGAATTTCCTTCCTATTATTTGAATTGTAATGAAGCATTTCAGTCGGCTGTACTGGAATGGTCAGAGGAACGGTTGGACAATGATTCGATCTTTAGAAGAGTGACTTCCTGGGCACCAGGAGGACAAGTAAAGAATTATTCCGACCGGTTGGACAGGCTACAGGGTTATATTGAGCGGGCCAGTGAAAACAACAGTTTTTCTTTGAATGCACCACCTGAAATCGGTAAAGAAGTCATACAGTCATTAGAAGCATTACATGTTTTGCAAAAACAAATTATCGACCAATGGAATGCTAAACGCAACGACATTGTCGAAGTGAATGTTGACTTTGTTGTTCCCAATGAATTGGACAACAGTTGTGAGCAAATCACCGAGATGATGAACAAACTTGAAAAGGTATCACAAAACATCAATCAGTCATACCAATCATTTCTGCAAAGCATTCAGGAATCCTTACAAAAATTCCAAATGGACTACGATGCCCTGGCCAAAATTAAACACCCGATGGTCAATAACCAATGTTTAGATGAACTTTCGGGACTGGGATCTATACTGGTTGAACTGGTTAATGGTATGAATTTTCATTATAAAAATATGGTCGAATCCCGAATGGCCTGGAATAATGCCATATGTAAATAAACCAACCGATTCCAAGGAGTTGAATTGAGTAGAACTTAGTCCAAATGATTGGAGTCTTTCGATTTATCCATCAATAAAAGTTTGCGTTTAAGTCATTTGTAAGAATTTATCCAGATAAGCCCTCATGCCAGGGTATTTCATTGACCCTTTGCATATTTTATACAAGCCCAAAATGCACGCATTAAAATAAAAAAGCCTGCTGAAGTAATATCGGCAGGCTATTCTTTAGATTGAGAAATATTTTACATTTTAAATAACGAAGCTCTTTTGCTGCAGGAGGATTTTCCGTAGTATCCAAGGGCAAAATTGAATTCAAGATTCATCTGAACAAAAACCGGATTGGTTGATTTCTCAGAAGCGTACGGCTGAGAGGAAGAAGAAGGATTTGGAAAATGTGCTGCGCGGCCTGCATCATTTACCATATCTGTAAATCCATAACCCAGGCGGAATCCAAGCATGGTGGTGAAGTTTTCGTAGTTAAAAATATAACCTCCAACACCAAATACTCCAGAAATGTATTTTTTCTCATAGGAATCTTTTACATCGGTTTTTTCCGGAGCAAATCCATCTTTCTGGTTAACTTTATTGATCAGCGACAGCATAGGTCCAAGTTCAACATAAACTCCATTTCGCTGGTTGCGGTAGAGTAAGGCGAGGTCTAAGGTTTTCCAGTTGATTTCGTGGTTAAACGAATTTCCGCCACGGATGAATTCAAAATTTTGGTTGTAAGAACCCAAGCTTGCTTCTAAGGTTACCCCGTTGTAAAGTCCGAAAAACATTCCAAACTTTCCACCCAGAGAATAACCAGTTTGCAATTTGTAATCGTAGTTATTATCATCGAGGATATTTGAATTCAGCATTCCCGTAAGACCATATCCTACGCGGACTCCAGCATCCCACCATGCATAAACTTTTTGCGACTGAGCATGGAAGACCATACAGGCGGCAAATAACAGACACATTAATTTTTTCATAAATAAAAAGCTTTGAGAAATATTAGTAAAAATTTAAGAAAGAAATGAGTTTCAAAATTAATCAATTATTCAATAGACCTCTGCGTTTCATTTCGGTATGAAGCAATTCCAATTCGCGGCTCATATCACCTGTGATACTGGTGTTTTCTTTTGCACGGCGCGTTAAGTAGGGGATAATTTCTTTGACGGGACCATAGGGGACGTATTTGGCCACGCAATAACCATTTTCAGAAAGGTTGAAGGTGAGGTTATCGCTCATGCCAAGCAATTGGCAAAAATTGAGATGAGGATGATCCTTTGGAATATTGTGACTTGACATCAAACGAGCTTGTAAAGCGGTACTGGCCATGTTGTGACTGCTGTTACAAAGGCTAATTCCTTCATGGTGTTCGACGCAAAAACGGACTGCATCGTCATACTGACGATCTGTAGATTCCTTGTTGGGTTGAATAGGATCCTCATAATTTTTTTCATTTGCCCGAATCCTTTCTTTTTCAATATATGCTCCCCTGACAATTTTTGCACCAAGAATGTAGCCTTTTGATTGAGCAATTTCGTAGCTAGATTTCAAGTAGTCCAACTTACCTTTTCTATACAATTGATAGGTGTTATAGAGGATAGGTTTTTCGCGATTGAATTCCGCCATGTGTTTGTCGACTAAACGATCAATGGGGTCCTGAATCCAAGATTCTTCAGCGTCAATAAATAAGGCTACCCCCATTTCGTAGGCTTTATAACACAATGTTACAAAACGTTCTTCCAGACGTTGCCAAGCGATTTCATCGTGTGCAGTAAGGGTGTCACCTGCATGCATTTTTTCCAAAACTGAAAAAGGAACATAGCCGGTGAGTTTTGTGCTGATGCCGGGAACATTTGGGTTGGAGGCTGCAAATTCCAATGCACGCAAATTTTCTGCAAGGGTTTTGTCAAACTCCTCTTCGGATTCTTTCGCTTCGGCACCAAAATCCAATATGGTTAGGGCATGTTTTGAATTCAACCGGTCAACCACTTTTTGACATTCCAGAAGCGATGTTCCTCCACAAAATTGATAGAAGATGGTTTTCTTAATGAGTGGATCAAATACGTGAAAGGGAAATTTGGCTGCAAAATTTCCTAACAAATTACCCAAACTTACCAGATTGGGTTTGTTCATAAATTTAAACAACCAATACGTGCGACGGAGTTCGCGATCTGACTTGTGTGAAAAAGCAATTTCCGTATTGTAAAAATCGAGACGAGGCTCTTCAGGTACTTCCATATATTGATGATTGGGTCCAGAATTGCCAGGAAGCGTCTGCCTGCAACTGCAGCATTTCCAAGCCGTTCTTTAGGTGGCAGCCGAACTGTTCACCACGAGCCAAAAATAGGGTTTTTTCAGGATTATAAACCAAATCATATAAATAGAAACTTTTATCCAACATAGGGTAAGGAATTTCAGGCGTATCCATCGTATTGGGGTACATGCCAAGTGGGGTGGCCTGAACAATCAATTTCCACCTTGGATCCCAGTCTTTTTCCAATGTTGGAAAGGTGATATGGGTTCGGTTTCGCGATACCATTTGATAGGGGATTTTTAATTTGGACAAGGCATAACCGACTGCCAGAGCGGCACCTCCTGATCCTAGAATGAGGGCATGACCATCAAATGGGTTCGGTAACCAATTCAAGAGACTTTTTTGGAAAGCACTTGCATCTGTGTTGTGCCCAGTCCTAAGCGAGTTTTCAATTTTTATACAGTTGACGGCACCGATCGCTAAGGCTTCTTCCGTTAGTTGGTCGAGGAAGGGAAGCACTGATTTTTTGTAAGGAACCGTCACATTCAACCCTCGTATGTGATGATTGAGCTTAAAGAAATCCGATAAGCCAGATTCACTTTCCACTTCAAACAAATGATATTCGTGACCCAAGATTCCATCTCGTTTCCATTTGGTTTCAAAATAGGATTTTGAAAAACTATGACCCAAAGATTTACCCAGCAATCCGAAAGTTCCCACAAGGGAAAGGTACAAAATCCTGAAACAACCCAAATGTTGAAGTATCCCGAAACAAGAGTGATGAAATCGATGAAATCAACGCCATCACGAAACTCCTTTCTGGTAAAATACTGACATTTTGGCAGAATGTTGTAAATTTGCAGGCTTTAACAAATGATGTACAGTCGTAACGATCAGGAACCCTTACTGATGCCTGAAGAAAGGCAAGGTGAGGCATTTGGCCAACAGATGGAACCAATTGTTGGGGAGCGTTATTTTTATATTGAGAGCTATGGTTGCCAGATGAATTTTTCTGACTCTGAAATCGTGGCAAGTATTCTAGCAGAAAACGGGTATACCTCGACGAAACAAGCAGAATTGGCTGAATTACTTTTGCTAAACACTTGTTCCATTCGAGAAAAAGCCGAAGAAACCATTCGAAAAAGACTTCGTGAATTTCGGAGTTTTAAAAAATCAAAACCAGAATTGCAAATTGGGATTCTGGGTTGTATGGCAGAACGATTGAAGAGTAAACTTTTGGAAGAAGAAAAACTGGTGGATCTCGTAGTGGGACCAGATGCATACAGAGAATTACCTCAATTGCTTCAGCAGGTGGATGAAGGTCAAAAGGCCGTCAACGTTTTTTTATCCCGTGAGGAAACTTATGCTGATATAGCACCATTGCGTCTTGATTCCAATGGTGTTTCTGCTTTTGTATCCATAATGAGGGGATGTGATAATATGTGTTCATTTTGCGTAGTACCCTTCACACGGGGGCGGGAGCGTAGCAGGGATCCTGAGACCATTGTAGCTGAGGTGTCCAACCTAAGCCAGCAAGGTTTTCGCGAAGTCACCCTCTTAGGTCAAAATGTGGATTCATACAAATGGACTCATCCTGCTACAGGAAGTCTGGTGGATTTTGCAGGTTTACTCGAGAAAGTAGCTCAGGTAGATCCTTTAATGAGAATTCGTTTTTCAACTTCGCACCCAAAAGACATCACGATTCAGGTGCTAAAAACCATGGCGCATTATCCTAACATCTGTAAATACATCCATTTACCTTGTCAATCTGGGAATTCCAGGATATTGGACCTCATGAACCGCAGTTATGACCGTGAATGGTATATGAGCAAAATCGATGAAATTTACAATGTGCTACCGGATTGCGCGATTTCTTCCGATATCATCGCAGGTTTTTGTTCTGAAACGGAGATTGAACATCAGGAAACTTTGCATTTGATGGAATATGCTGGTTTCAGTATGTCGTATATGTTTTGTTATTCAGAACGACCGGGGACTCTGGCTGCGAAGAAATATGCAGATGATATTCCTTTAGAAGTGAAGAAACGAAGATTGAATGAAATCATTGCTTTGCAAAACCGCTTGAGCCTGGAACACAATAGGCGGGATATAGGAAAAACATTTGAAGTTTTGGTGGAAGGAAAATCAAAAAAATCGGATTTGCAATGGAAAGGAAGAAACTCACAAAATAAGATGGTTGTTTTTAATGATATGGGTGAAGTGCAACCAGGAGATTATGTATGGGTTAGCATAAAAGATGCGACCAGTGCAACGTTATTAGGAGAACAAGTAAATTCATAAGATTGGAATCTGTTCAGGCCATTAAACAACGTTTCGGGATTTATGGAAGATCCGAGAAATTGCATCAGGCACTTGATACGGCCTTGCGTGTGGCTTCAACGGATTTGACCGTGCTGATTTCTGGAGAAAGTGGTTCGGGCAAAGAAGTGTTTTCAAAAATTATTCATAACCTCAGTCCAAGAAAGCACAACATGTTTATTGCGGTTAACTGTGGGGCGATTCCGGCAGGAACCATCAATTCCGAATTGTTTGGACATGAAAAAGGCTCGTTTACCGGGGCTACAGCCGATCGCAAAGGTTACTTTGAAACTGCAGATGGAGGAACAATTTTTTTAGACGAGGTGGGTGAGATGCCAAAGGACACTCAGGCCTTTTTACTGCGGGTATTAGAATCTGGAGAATTCATCCGGGTGGGCTCTTCTAAAGTGCTAAAATCCAATGTACGGGTCATAGCGGCAACCAATGTAAATTTATTGGAACGGGTACGAAATGGTAAGTTTAGAGAAGATTTATATTATCGCTTAAATACTGTTCCCATAAGGGTTCCGGCGTTAAAAGAAAGACGCGAGGACATATTGATTTTGTTTAGAAAGTTCGCTCAGGACTTTGCTGAAAAATACAAAACCACGCCTATAGAATTAGATGCCCAGAGCGCTTTATTGATTGAAAATTACGATTGGCCCGGGAATATCCGCGAACTCCGGAATGCAGTGGAGCAGTTGTCAGTATTGTCAGATCAGAAGTTGATATCCGATACTGATCTGATAAAAATCATTCCAAACATACATGCCAGAAATCTGCCAGTAGCGCAAGGTGATATGAATGAATCCACCAGCTTTCAGGAGAGAGAAATACTGTATAAGTTATTGTTTGATATGAAACAGGATTTGAATCAATTGAAAACCATGTTTTATCAATTGGTCCATGCCAATGATTTGGAAATGCCTGAAGCAATGGAAGCTGCAGGGAGCGCATTTCAACCCTTGACTTATCCTGCAGTCAGCTGGAGTAAAGAAACCCCATTGGTTCCGAACCGAATGGATGAAGGGAACACGGTGGTCATTCCTGCACAAAGAGACCGATTTGATACTGTTGAAGTTATGGACAATTCCATGTCATTGGATGATATGGAAAAGGACATGATTTCTAAATCCCTGAAAAAATTTAATGGTAAGAGAAAAGATGCAGCCGAAGAACTGGGCATTTCGGAGAGGACACTGTACCGAAAAATCAAGCAATACGAGCTGGACATATGAATACACTGCGTTATTCCATAGTATTGGTTATACTCAGCCTTATTTCAGCTTGTTATAGTTTTAAAGGGATAAGCATTGCGCCTGAAATCAACAGTTTTAAACTGGAGCAAGTTGAGGATGTTTATAATAAAGCACCCGCAGGATATCCCATTGAATTTTATGAAGCATTGAATGCTAAAATCCGAAAGGAATCAAGGTTAGTGTTCAATAGTTCTAATCCTGATATTGTATTTCAATGCAAGATCACTCAATTTGAAGTTTCCAGTCAGGCACCCAGACAAGATATTACTTCTTATATTAACCGGTGTTCGGTGGTTATAGAAGTTGAATTTACGAATAAGCAAAATGAAAAAGAAAACTGGAAGACCAACTTCAGTCGCTATGTTGATTTTGATGCCAATGTAAATTTTTCATCCATTCAGCAACAAATCACCCAGGAGTTAAGTACTCTTTTAGTGGATGATATTTTTAATAAAGCTTTTACAAATTGGTAAGACCATGTCGAAAGAAGAAGCACAGCTCATGTTAATTTCACAACCACTGGTGGCCAAATGGTGGGTAAATTCTGGTGAGCCAGCGGATGTTGTCCGGGCCAGGCTGCAAGACCCAGCATGGGTAGAATCGGATCAATGGCTTGACGCTGACCAGATAAAAGTCAGCCGTGCAGACCAAATATCAATGCCTGATGAAGGTTTAAAAATTGAATACCAGGAGCCCATTTTTGATAAATTACCACATGCCGATATGATTTCGGTTTTGCTTCCGGAAGAGATTAATGACCAGGAAGCTCCGAAAATAACATCAACCATGAAAAGAAAGAAATCCAAAAATTTAGAGAAGCGAAAAGAGACAACTGTTCAAACAGAACAGTCACTGGCTGCTTCGGGTGAATCCATGAAATCAATGAACTTTTACGAATGGCTTCAGAGTATGCCAGTTTCCGGAAATGTACAGGCCCGTCCTGTAGTACAAAAGACCATCAAGAAACCCAAACCAGCAAAATCAAAAGCCGCTCAAATGGCAGAAGAAAGCCTGGTATTAGGCGCTGAAATTGTTTCTGAAACTTTAGCGAAATTATTGGGCCGCCAAGGGCACAAGGAAGAAGCCATTGCCATGTATGAAAAATTGATCGAAAAATATCCGCAAAAAGGCAGTACCTTTGCAGCCGCTATTGAAAAACTAAAATTGTAACCTGCATGTTGACGCTGATTACCATCCTTATTGCCTTAGACTGCATTCTTTTAATCGGTGTGGTCCTCATACAAAATCCCAAAGGTGGGGGTGTTGATTCGACATTTGGAGGACAAAGTGCCAATCAAATGTTTGGAGCTGCCCGGTCAGCTGATTTCATTGAAAAACTAACCTGGTGGTTAGCCGGGATTCTGGTTTCACTATGTATTATCGCCTCTCTAATCGCCTCTGCAGAAGGCAATATTGGCAATACACCTCAAGAACAGACGCCAACTGAGCAACCGGCGGAACCTGCAAACGATCAAAATCAATAATCTTTAGGTCTTCCACCTGTATTGGATTTCTTATTAAACACAGCGCTCCTGTTGTACTGGATTCACTGAAATTTTTCGTTCTTGATACGGCCCTATCAGTTTAGGCCTTGGCATTCTGAATAAACTTTCAAATGAACATTGAATAGCCACACTGGCTTTTTTATCTTTACCGTTCAACCACATTACACATAATTGCCATGTATACGAAAGCATTCAAAGGTTCATTGACAGCCAGTATTGTTTTCTTGATCTTAACTGCCGGTTTACATTCCTTAAGTTTGTTCACTGAACAGACTCCGAGAAACGATCAGGAAAAGGTGCTGATTGACATTACCACTCAATATAAAGCTGACTTGGGGGGAGGCATGTTCAGATCATATTCTGAACTTTTTACCGCATTGAGTTCATGCTTCAGTTTGTTGTGTTTATTGGGTGGACTCTTACTTTGGTATTTTATGAGAAAGAATGTTGATAAGAACCTCCTGGCGGGCACTTTAAACATTTTCATTTTGGTTTTCGGAGTGATGTTTGCCATAATGGCTTGTCTGACATTCTGGCCACCCATAATCTGTTCTGCATGCATTTTTATGGGAATATTGGTTTCAAGAATGTTGCTTTTTATGGAATAAAATTCTGTTGGGCCTGGGTAATTGCTATAGACTAAGGATAATCTGTTTTTAAGGCTACAAATGCTTCAATTGACTTGAGTTTTAGATTCTTCATTACCTCTTTTTTACATCAAAAAATGGCAAAGTTCAGCTAAAATGCTTCAATCAAATCCGAATGCTGAGGAAGGGAAACCTGAAGGTGCACTAAATGAACCCATGGGGTGACCACCGATTTCTACCCAATCGAATTGTGTTATTCACCGGATGTGAATATAGCATTGCAGAAAGGCTGACAGAATGTCGGCCTTGACAGGTATATTTTTCAGGGCTGGAGGATCTGTGGCGTTTTTTACTGACAAATATTCATAAATATCGGGTTGGCACAATGTGTGCATTTCGCTCAGAGTCATTTTAACCTTTTCATTAATATCTTAAAAATTTTTTCAATATGAAGCCAATCAACGATCGAGTGGTCATTAAGCCAGCACCGGCTGAACAAAAAACCAAAGGCGGTATCATCATTCCTGATACAGCCAAAGAAAAACCATTGCGAGGTGAAGTCATCGCAGTCGGTCCTGGAAAAGATGGGAACATGATGACGGTACATAAAGGAGACATTGTTCTTTATGGAAAATATGCCGGACAGGAGTTTAACTACAAAGGAGTCGATTATCTCATCATGCGCGAAGATGATATTCTGGTAATCATTTAACGAATTCATAAATCATTATTAAAACATAGCATATGGCTAAGAAAATAAGTTTTAACGCGGAAGCCCGCGAACGTTTAAAATCCGGTATCGACCAGTTGGCTGATGCCGTTAAAGTCACTTTAGGTCCTAAAGGTCGTAATGTCGTTATTCAAAAAAGTTTTGGTGCCCCTCAGGTTACCAAAGACGGTGTTACTGTAGCGAAAGAAATAGAATTGGAAGATCCAATTGAGAATATGGGCGCACAATTGTTGAAAGAAGCTGCATCCAAAACCAATGATTTAGCTGGAGATGGTACCACAACGGCTACCGTATTGGCACAGGCCATGGTAACCGCTGGAATGAAATATGTGGCTGCAGGTGCGAATCCAATGGATCTGAAAAGAGGTATCGATAAAGCGGTTGATCAAGTTATTTTGGATCTTGCAAAACAGTCTGAACAAATTGGAAATGACTTTTCAAAAATCAAACAAGTAGGATCAATTTCTGCAAACAATGATGAGCATATTGGTGAACTGATTGCCAGCGCCATGAAAAAAGTTGGAACCAATGGGGTAATCACTGTTGAAGAAGCTAAAGGAACTGAAACTACGGTAGAAGTGGTTGAGGGTATGCAATTTGACAGAGGTTACCTGAGCGCTTATTTCATTACCAACGCCGATGATATGACGGTTGAATATGAAAACCCGCTGATTTTGATTTATGATAAGAAAATATCCAACATGCAAGAGATGTTGCCCATCCTTGAAAAAGTGGTTCAAACGGGTAAGCCGCTTATGATTATTGCGGAAGACGTCGACTCACAAGCATTAGGTGTATTGGTGGTCAACAGATTGCGAGGTGGATTGAAAGTGGTGGCAGTTAAAGCTCCAGGATTTGGTGACCGTCGTAAAGCCATGTTAGAAGATCTTGCTATCCTGACCAACGGAACAGTGATTTCCGAAGAAAAGGGATACAAATTGGAAAATACAGAACTCAACCATTTGGGAACCTGTGAAAAAATCAATATTGACAAGGACAACACTACGATTGTAAAAGGTAAAGGGCAGAAAAAAATGATTGAAGCCCGAATCAATCAGATCAAACAGCAAATCGAAACCACGACTTCTGAATACGACAAAGAAAAATTGCAGGAGCGATTGGCAAAACTGGCTGGAGGTGTTGCAGTATTGAATGTTGGAGCTCCAACCGAGGTAGAAATGAAAGAGAAAAAAGACCGCGTTGACGATGCATTGCACGCGACCCGCGCTGCGGTTGAAGAAGGTATAGTTACCGGTGGTGGAGTTGCATTGGTAAGAAGTATCAACTCTCTGGAAAAACTTAAGATTACCAACGAGGATGAAAAAATCGGACTGGAAATCGTTAAGAAAGCGCTGGAGGCTCCAATCCGGGTAATTGCAGAAAATTCTGGAGTTGAAGGTTCTGTGGTTTATATGAATGTAGCCGCTAAAAGAGGTTCATTCGGATATAATGCACGGACAGGTGAGTATGAAGATTTGAAGAAAGCAGGTGTAATAGATCCCACTAAAGTTACCCGTATTGCTTTAGAAAAAGCGGCTTCAATTGCGGGCGTTATCCTTATGACCGAATGCGTTGTAAACGAAATGCCGAAAGAAGAAAAAGCCGGAGGCGGCCATCACCACCACGGTGGAGGAATGGACGGAATGATGTAAAAACACAGAGAAATCTGTTCATGATTAAAGCCTTGCTGTTGAACAGCAGGGCTTTTTTGTTGATATAGGATTTGTAAGACCACAAAATGACTTCTGGTATGATCTCTCTGCTCACAGTTGATTTAACATTTCTTAAAAGGAAAGTTCGTTATTACGAACGAGTGTTAGTTTGTTTTTACTTGCAAGGTGTAACTGGAATCCGGATATTCAAGTTTATGGCTTTTCTTATGAGTTCCAATTGTAAAATGTAGAATATGGCTTTGTTCTTTTAAGCGATCAAATAGCAAGCTATTTTTTACGTTTACGGAATTTGGAATGTGGCTACAGTGAGCATCAAAATATATCCAGGTTGCGTCTTCATGGAGCTCGTAACCCTGGAACAGAAGAGGAAGCGTATTCTGATTTACAGTCAAACCAAGATGTTGCAAGGCATACAACCGTACTAAACTATCGGTGGTTTCCTGATTGGTGGAAGCCGTTAAATTAATGTTCAGATTGAATTGTTTTCGTAAACTGGCTTCAAGGTCATCTGTAAATACCCTTGCATTAAGTTCGATGATACTGGAATTTTGCTTGTATAGAATTTCCGTAACACCGAGGTAGAATGGATGGCGGAAGCTTACCATGAGGAATATCAAGAATGCGATTCCACATCCAAACAAGATCCACCTGAAAGGGCTTTTATACATTTGCACGATGTAAATTTATAACAATGGCGGATTTTGGTCTTTGGTTTAGGACAGGTTTAACGCATATTTTGGATCCGGGTGGACTGGATCATATCTTGTATATAATGGTTCTGGTGTTGCCTTTTGGCTTTCGGCAATGGAAATCTTTGTTGTGGTTGGTCACGGCATTTACTCTTGGGCATTCACTAACATTGGCTCTCAGTACGTTTGGCTGGTTACAAGTAAAGGCATCCTGGGTTGAAGTTTGTATTGCTGCAACCATCTCAATATCTTGCTGGTTTAATTTGAGCGAACTGAAAAAACAGTTGTTTCGTTTACCTAAGCGTTACCTGTTGGCCACGCTTTTTGGTTGTATTCATGGTTTGGGATTTTCATTCTTATTACGTTCAATGTTAGGTTCAGAAGGGGAAGTCCTGTGGCCACTACTGGCTTTCAATTTGGGACTAGAGGCAGGGCAGTGTTTGATCTTGATTACGGTTATGGGGGGAAAGTTGTTGTTGAATGCTGTTTGGCCAGATAAGGAAAATATTGTTACAACTACGATAAGTTTCGTAATTTTGTTGTTATCTTTGTTTTATATCTATCAACGCATACAATTGATTTTAGAATCATGAAATTTATTATCCATTTCACTTTTCATATGGTGTTATCTGTCAGTCTGTTATGGGGACAGAACTTACGCAATAACCCAAATTCAAACCATGGGAATAAGTTTGAGCAATTGGGCATCATATTACCGGATGCCAATCAAAGCCGTACTGCTTCTGGAGCACCGGGTCGCGATTATTGGCAAATGAGAGCCGACTACCAAATTGACGCCAGATTGGATGAAGAAAACCAGCATTTGTATGGATCGGAATGGATTCAATACCATAATCAGTCACCGGATGTATTGCCCTACCTGTGGTTGCAGCTTGATGAAAATGAGCACCATCCAAACTCAGGGAATAACTACAGCGCCTTAGATACGAAGCTTGGAAAACAAATTACGGCTGGAAATCTAAGAGACCTGGACCGCAGAAAAAAACTGGAAGGCTTTGGTGTAAACATTGAAGCCATAACAGATGCCGATGGAAAAGCTCTTCCGTATGTCATACATGAAACCATGATGCGAATTGATTTGCCCAAACCATTATTGCCAGGACAACGCATTAAATTTTATATCCAGTGGAATTACAAAATTCCAGACCGATTGGATATTGGTGGACGAGGTGGATTTGAATATTTTGAAGAAGACGGCAACCATCTATTTACCATTACCCAATGGTTTCCCAGGTTATGTGTCTATTCGGATTTTCAAGGATGGCAACACAAACAATTTACTGGAAGGGGCGAATTTGCACTGCCTTTTGGAAACTATGAAGTCCGCATGACAGTCCCGGCTGATCACATTGTAGCGGCAACAGGTGTTTGTCAAAATTATAAAAAAGTTATGGGTGCTTCTCAATTCAAAAGATGGGAACAAGCTCAAAATTCAACTGAGCCGGTGGAGATCGTTACTTTGGAGGAGGCAAAATTATCAGAACAAAGTAAATCAAAACAAACCAAGACATGGGTTTATAAAGCAGAGAATGTTAGGGATTTTGCTTGGGGTAGTTCGCGAAAATTTATTTGGGATGCAATGCCTACGATGATCAATGGCAAAAAAATTATGTGCATGAGTTATTATGCAAAAGAAGCATATGGACTGTACCGCAAATTTTCAACCAAAACGGTAGCGCATACGCTAAAAACGTATTCTGGATTCAGTATTCCCTACCCTTACCCGGTAGCCATCTCTGTCGAGGCTTCCAATGGAATGGAATATCCCATGATTTGTTTCAACTTCGGGCGAACGGCCAAAGATGGTACCTATTCAGAGGGTACCAAAAATGGTATGTTGGGCGTGGTGATCCACGAAGTGGGGCATAATTTTTTTCCGATGATCGTCAACAGTGATGAAAGACAATGGACCTGGATGGATGAAGGCCTAAACACATTTATTCAGACTATGACCCAGGAATTGTTTGACTACAATTTTCCAGCTGGCCGTGGTGCAGCAGCCAACATTGTGGATTATATGAAATTGGAAAAGGACCAGTTGGAACCCATCATGACCAATAGTGAAAATTTAATTCACTTCGGCCAAAACGCCTACGCAAAAACGGCAACTGGTCTGAATATCTTACGGGAGTCCATTTTAGGGAGAGAAAGATTTGATATGGCCTTTCGCGAGTATGCCAGACGTTGGGCGTTCAAACATCCAACCCCATCTGATTTTTTTAGAACGATGGAAGATGCTTCAGGAGAAGATCTGGATTGGTTTTGGCGAGGTTGGTTTTTTGATATTGAACCAGTGGACATCGCCATTGATAGTGTTGACGTCAAACTGGCACTTATCAGTGCGCCTCCTAGACCCGTGCAATACTATTGGCAACAACCCAATGCCAATGAAACCATTTCCAAGCACCGAAACCGAGTGGCCAATGCACCATTTCTGGTCGAACAAGATACCAGCCTCAGAGATTTTTATTACCATTACAAATCTCCCAAAGCCACCCCTAAGGTTCCATTCAATTATGTTTTAGCGGATCAAGCATTTCAATCCGGAGGAGACAGTTCTTATTTATATGAAGTACATTTCTCCAATAAGGGAGGAATGGTAATGCCTATATTCATCCGTTGGAATTATGCCGACAGCACATTCGAAGATGAAAAACTGAGTGTACAAATTTGGAGGAAAAATGAGGATAAATGCGTTAAAACTTTTTTGAAAAACAAAAAAGTTAGTTCCATAGAATTGGATCCGTTTTTAGAAACTGCAGACATTGATACCGGTAATCATCTATGGAAAGCAGAAAAAGATCCTGAAAAAGTTGAAGTATTGAATTCTCCTGAAAAAAGAAGAGGTCGTCGCAGAGGTACAGAAGCAAACTCATCTAATCCAATGCAACAAAGCCAGCGAGGAAATTAAGTTTGACGGACGCACTTATTCATCATGCAGGAGGGAAAGAGCATTTGTTGGATGTGTAAAACCCTGTGCTAACAAACATTTGTTAGTTTCGAATTTCTTGTTTGAACATTTTCTTAAGAAAAAAATAGGCCAGACTTGCTGCAATTGTTGAAGTGATCAAAATACTCCATTTAGCAAGTTCAACCAATTCCTGCTGATCGAAAGCAAGGGTGGAGATAAAAATCGACATGGTAAATCCAATACCGGCAAGTATGCCTAAACCCAATATTTGTGAAAACGACAAATCATCCCAGGGAATGGCAATTCGAAACTTCACTGCTAAAAAGGAAAAAAGAAATACACCCAAAGGCTTTCCAATTAACATTCCTAAGGCAATGCCCATTGGAAAGGCATGAAATATGGTATTTAGGGAGTTGGGGGTTAACACCATGGCCGTGTTGACCAAGGCAAACAGAGGCAATATCCCAAAAGCAACTGGAATGTGTAGCAAGTGTAATAATCGAAAGGAAGGGCAATCAGGGTCATCCCTGTGAAATGGAATCATAAATGCGAGTATGACTCCCGCTAGGGTAGCATGTAATCCTGCTTCATGAATAAAATACCAAAGTGCGATTCCTGGTAACCCATAATGCCACCAACGATTGAATTTACATTTTTGCATAACCCACATGATCAAAAGGGTAAGTGCTGCCAAAGCAAGCATAATCCAATGAATTCCTTTATGATAACTCAACGCAATCACCAAAATGGCTCCCAGATCGTCCACTATGGCCAGTAGAGTAAGAAATATTTTAGCGGACAAAGGTACCCGGGTACCCAGAAGGGATAAGATGGTTAAAGAGAATGCGATGTCGGTGGCCATGGGAATTCCAAATCCGCGGGAATAGGGAGTATGGCTATTGAAAAGCAAATAAATGAATACAGGGACCACCATACCCCCAATGGCTGCTGAAATCGGCAACATGGATTTTTTGATATGTGTGAGTTCGCCGGCATAGAGTTCCCGCTCGATTTCAAGACCAATCATTAGAAAAAAGAAACACATGAACACTTCATTCATCCATTGAACTGGAGTAAAGCCAAGCAAGTTGGATTGCAATAAGAGCAGGTAGTCAGGTCCAAGGTTGGAGTTGGCAAGGATCATGGATAAAAAAGTTGCGGCCAACAACAGAATTCCTGCATTTTTCTCTGATTGGAAAAAGTCTTGAAACAATTTGGACGTCATGGGTAGATGAAAACTCAAATTTGATTTAAAGTAATGACTTTTCAAAAGGATAACTTTAGGTTTTTATGAAGTTAAATTTGACTTTAAAACCCTAAGACCAATTATGGCAATATTTTTGCAGATAAATGGACACCATGGACGTATTTGAACGGTCAATCAAGTTGCACGAAGAGCTGAGGGGTAAGTTATCAGTTGAAAACAAGCTGGACATCCAGTCTACTGAGGATTTGTCTTTGGCCTATTCACCGGGAGTAGCTGCACCTTGTGAAGAAATTTATGCACATCCTGAAAAAGTATATGATTATACCATCAAGGGGAATACCGTAGCCATTGTCAGTGATGGATCAGCTGTGTTGGGTTTAGGAAATATTGGTCCTCATGCAGCGATTCCTGTGATGGAAGGTAAAGCAATGCTATTTAAGCGGTTTGCAGGGATCAATGGGTTTCCAATCTGTCTGGCGACACAAAAGACCGAAGAATTGATCCATATTATAAAAAACCTGGCTCCTGTTTTTGGTGGTATTAACCTGGAAGACATTTCCTCTCCAAGGTGTTTTGAAGTCGAAGAAAAACTTCAGGATATCGGCATTCCAGTTTTTCACGACGACCAGCATGGGACAGCCATTGTGGTCCTGGCAGCGTTGATGAATTATTGCAGGCTTACGGGAAGAAATCTTGAAGATTTGAAGATCGTGATCAACGGTGCCGGTGCTGCAGGAATTGCCATTGCCCGTTATTTGGGAAGAAGGGACCCTTCAGCTTTGAGGCAACGAATCGTTAAGGAAATTATCATGTGTGATACGATGGGAATTATACATCGTGGAAGGCTGGGCCTTGAAGGGATCAAGCAAGAATTATTGGGTTACACCAACCCAAGAAATTTGTCGGGCACTGTCGAGCATGCATTGGTCGGTATGGATGTCTTTATTGGGGTGAGCAAAGCCAATTTGTTGAATCGCAAGCACATTCAAATCATGTCCAAAGATCCTTTAATATTGGCTTTGGCCAATCCCATTCCGGAAATTTTACCCGATGAAGCCAAAGCTGGGGGAGCTTTCATCATTTGTACCGGTCGATCTGACTTTCCCAATCAAGTCAACAATGTACTTGCCTTTCCAGGCATTTTTTTAGGAGCTTTTCAATCAAGAGCAAGGAAAATTACGCTTTCCATGAAATTTGCAGCCGCAGAGGCGATAGCTTCTTCTGTTAGAGAACCCAGGCCGGATTGCATCATTCCTCCTCCCTTGGATGAAACGGTGGCATTAAAAGTAGCCAAAGCAGTTTCAGAGGCTTATTTGCACCACTAATTTTCAAGACCAACGTCTGTTATTACAACTTTATTTTTGCAGACGGATTTAAAACATGGACATTCGGGAAATATTTAACAGGCTTCAAACTTCTTATAGAGAGAATCCTTATCCTTCAAAGTCAATACGATTAAATGGATTGAAAAGGCTTGAAGAGGAGTTACTGAAGCGTCAAAATGATTTAAAGAAGGCACTTCAAAAAGACTTCCAAAAGCCTGCTTTTGAAACTTTGGGCTCTGAGTTATTGACTTCTCTGGTGGAAATCCGTAAAGCGCGAAGTAATTTAAAGAAATGGATGGCTCCAAAGCCGGTCAGAACACCTACAGAACTAATGGGTAGTCGTTCTATTACCAGGTATGAACCCAAAGGGGTCGTTCTGATCATTGCCCCCTGGAATTATCCAGTCAACCTAAGTTTGGTTCCCTTGGCAGCAGCCTGGACTGCAGGCAACAAAGTGGTGGTGAAACCTTCGGAATTTTCGCCCAATACATCGGCATGTATTGAGGATTTGGTTAAATCTGCATTTGGAGAAGATGAAGTAGTCGTCGTAAATGGCGATAAAAAAATTGTCGAACAATTGATTGAACTCCCTTTCGACCATATATTTTTTACAGGATCACAAGAAAAAGCAAAGAAATTACTCCACATGACAGCGGATCGTTTGATACCAGTCACCCTCGAATTGGGAGGGAAAAGTCCTGTCATTGTGGATAGGGGAACTGATTTAAAGCAATATGTTCAAGATATTGTCTTTGCCAAATGCCTGAATGCCGGACAAACTTGCATTGGTCCTGATTTTCTGGTAATCCATGAATCACAACGAGAAGCATTTGTGAAGTTGTGGAATGAGAGTCTTGTCAATCTTTACGGTAATGAGCTTATAGAGAATGATGATTATTGTGGGATAATTCATCAGGATCATTTTGAAAGAATTCTTCAAATAATTGAACTCAGCAAATCGCAAGGAGCCCGCTTGGACAGACCAATAATAATAAATCGCGATCGAAGAAAAATTCATCCGGTATTGTTATTGGATACTAAGTGGCACCATCGTTCAATGGAAGATGAAATTTTTGGTCCTGTGTTGCCGGTCATTGTTTATCAAGAAGATAACGAATGGATTGAGGCATTGCGGAATCTGAAAATTCCACTGACTTTATATTTATTTAGTGATCGCCGCCAATGGTTACATGAAAAAAGTTTGCTCATTCGTTCAGGCGGAATTACTATAAACAATTGTTTGCTTAATTATTGTAATTTCAACCTACCATTTGGTGGGATGCGGGAGAGCGGAATGGGATTTAACCACGGCAAGTTTGGGTTTGAAGCTTTTTCACATTTGAGAAGCATCAGCATCCAGGGAAACTGGTTAAATACATTGCGATTGTTTCACCCACCTTATACCGAAACGAAATATAAATTGATGAATTTTTTGATTAAATGGATAGAAAAAATATGAGACCATTAATTTTAATGATTTTAATGTGCCCCGCTTTTCTTAATCTTTTCGCACAAACGAAGAGTATTACGCTGGAAGATATTTATGAACGAGGAACATTTTCTGCTCGAGGAGTACCTCATTTTAATTTTATGAAAGATGGCATACACTACACGCGTTTAATGGGTGCATACCTTATTCGATACAGTATCATCGATGGTATTGCTAAGGATACGGTGTTGAATGGTGAATCCATTAAAGAACTTGCAGGTAAAATTGATTCATACACCTTTAGCGATGACGAACAAAAATTATTATTGTCCAAGCAAACAGAGGGAATTTACAGGTATTCTTCAAAAGCTGAGTATTATGTTTGGGATCGGAATACGTCTAAAATACAACGCATTTTTGACCAAGGTAAAATCATGTATCCACAATTTGATCCATTAGGAAAGAAGGTGGCATTTGTTTATGAAAACAATTTGTATTTCCAGGATCTATTGAATGGTAAAATCAAAAAAATTACCCGGGATGGTATGAAAAATGCCATCATCAACGGAGCTTCTGATTGGGTATATGAGGAAGAGTTTACCCTCACCCAAGCATTTGAATGGTCTCCGGCTGGTGATCAGATTGCATTTTTGCGATTTGATGAAAGTCAAGTCAAAGAGTTTACACTTGATTATTATCGCAATGAAGTCTATCCCGAAAAATATACTTTTAAGTATCCAAAAGTGGGAGAGGCCAATGCAACACTAACAGTATGGAATTATCATTTAAACAAGAACAAATTGAAGTCATTGGATATTGGTAACCGGCAAGATGATTATTTGCCAAGAATTCAATGGACACGGGACAACAATGAATTGTGCGTAACCTGGATGAACAGAGATCAAAATCACCTCAAACTTATCCTGGTAAATACTTTAAAAAATACTCATCGGTTACTTCTCGAGGAAAAGAACAAGTATTACATTGAATTACACGATCATTTAAAATTCCTCAATGGAGATAAATTTTTATGGGCAAGTGAAAAAGATGGATACAATCATCTTTATTTGTATAGGTTGAATGGTGTTCTTGAAAAACAAGTTACCTCTGGCACAGCGGAAATGACTGAATGTTATGGATTGGATAGCCAGGAGTCTTTGGCGCTTTGTCAGTTTTCAACTCAGGACGGACTGGAGCGCGAACTCCGTCTGGTCAATATACTAACAGGTGTTAGTAAAGTGATCTCTCCCAATGGGGGATACCATTCCGCCCAGGTAAGTACGGGTTTAAAATATCTCGTTCATTCTGCCTCAAACATAAGGACTCCAACCACTTACCGCATTACCGATATGGAAGGGAATGTCGTGCGGGACTTGGAGAAGAATGAAGCATTAACTAAAAAAATGGCAGATTACCCCTTGTCTGAGGTAGAACTGATCAAAATACCTAATCGGCAGGGTGTCCTGTTAAATGCAGCGATGATCAAGCCGAAGGATTTTATTCTGGGAAGAAAGTACCCCGTATTTATGTTTTTATATGGAGGCCCTGGAAGTCAGCAGGTAATGAACCGTTGGAATTCATTCGGTTATTATTGGTGGTTGCAAATGATAGCACAAAAAGGTTATGTGGTATGCATTGTGGATAACCGAGGAACTGGTGGGCGTGGGGAGGAATTTAAGAAGATGACTTATCTGCAATTGGGTAAATTGGAAACAGAAGACCAGATTGATGCAGCAAAACATTTGGGTTCTTTGGAGTTTGTGGATGCAACGAGGATTGGAATTTTTGGATGGAGTTATGGCGGTTATATGTCCAGTTTATGTCTGTTAAAAGGAAATGATGTATTTAAATCGGCCATAGCGGTAGCACCGGTAACCAACTGGAAATGGTATGATAGCATTTATACTGAGCGTTACATGCGAAGAACCTCTGATAATCCAAAAGGTTATGAAGAGAATTCACCAGTAAATTTTGCCGATCGTCTGAAAGGGAACTATCTGTTGATTCACGGGATGGCAGATGATAATGTGCATTTTCAAAATTCGGTAGAAATGGTGGAAGCATTGATACGAAATAAGAAGCAATTTGACACTTATTATTATCCCAATAAAAATCATGGTATCGGTGGGGTACAGGCAAGAATGCACTTATTTACCAAAATGACGGATTTTGTATTCAATAAAATTTAAAGGGAATCATGAGACCAGTTATTTTTCTTGCTTTGATCGTTTTTTGGATGTCATGTAAACCGTCGGTGATTTTGGTCAATCCAACTCCTATTCAGGTGGAATGGATAACTGGGGTGTGGAAACACAAGGATAAGGAGTTTTATGAGAAATGGATCAAATTATCCGATTCAGAATATACCGGTGTTGCATATGACCTGGATTTGGGTCATGCCACTATTCAAGAATATATGAAGATTTACAGAGAAGGAAAATCCGAATGGTATTTTGAAGCAAAAGTTAAGGAGAACAATTTTCAGCCTGTCCTGTTTAAATGGGTACCTGATCCTGTTATTGAATTGAAATTTGTCAATGAGAAACACGATTATCCTCAAGTGGTCATGTATAAACGGGAAGCGTTTGATGTCATGACTGGATCCATTTCAAATCTGAAGGGAGATCAGGTTATTCATTCTGATTATATGCGTTATTCTACCAAGTGAGTAAACTGGAAATATTAAATAGAAAGGCTAGTCATGAATATCACTTCCACCAATCCTTTGAGGCGGGTATAGTGCTCACGGGGAGTGAAGTGAAATCTATAAAAGGAGGAAATGCCAATTTGAGTGATGCTTATTGTATAGTAGAGTCGGGTGAAATCTGGATACGAAATATGCATATTTCGGAGTACAAACAGAGTCAGGACAAAGAGTTTAATCCTAAACGGCCCAGAAAACTTTTACTCAATCGTCAAGAGATTCGAAAAATTGAACGCAAAATATCGGAAAAGGGCTTTACATTAATCCCCTACAAAATCTATTTATCCGACCGTGGTCATATTAAATTGGAAGTGATTGTTGCATCAGGAAAGAAGGCTTATGATAAACGTGAAGCTATCCGGGAAAAGGACGAAAAAAGAATTTTAGCCAGGGAATTTAAACAAAGAAGATAATAAGTGGTAATCGAATTCTTGGAATTGGTAAGGATGTCGTCGTTTCAATAAAAAGTTGAATCCTTTAAAATCAGAAGCAACCATTAAGCATCAAATGTTTCATGATTTTCATATGCCCATAAACTAACGAACGTTTGTAATTCCACCGATTGAATAAGCTATTACTTGTTTGAGATCTTGCTTCAAGAAAGCTTACCGAAATGGCAAACTGGGAATTTTAATTTTAATGTCAATGGATAGCAGTGTTGTCTTACCAAATACTCACCTGAAAAAACTATATTTGAAGCCCTAAACCAGTTTGACTAACCCAAAAAAATAAGTTGTGTAAGAATCGACAATGGATTGGATGGACCTCATTCCTTACAAACTATTGTACCTTTCCAATAGTGAATTTAACCTAAGCGTACCATCTTCTAATTTTTTTTGCTCCTTCGCTACGAGTTCAGCAGGTGCAGAACCTACAAATTTTGGATTGTCCAGTTTCTTTTGAACGGATTGGATGAATCCTTCGGCATAACGGATTTCCTCTTCCAGTTTGGTTTTTTCGGCAGCTACATCCAGTTTTACCGGGATGTCCAAATAGTAAGTATTTCTTAAACCTAAAAACGATTGAGCGGAAACAATAGCATTCTTGGTATTTGTGATTTCACGCAATTGCCCAAACTTGACTAGCAAGCGATCGGCTCCGGGAATATCCAATAATGTGTCCTGGCCATTTTGCAAAATGTACAATGAACAATCAGCATCACGACTGACTTGATGCTTAGCTCTAATTTCCCTTACCTTTTTGATGACTTCCTTAAGTTCCTGAACCTGTTCCAAAAGCATCCGGTCATAGTTTAATGTTTGAGGATAGGGACTCAACATACAATAATCAGATTCACTTCTTGATTTAAGCAGGTGCCAGATTTCTTCTGTGATAAAAGGCATAAATGGATGCAGCATTGAGCAAATATTGGCAAAGGTATTTTCAGCACATTGGTACAATGCTGAAGATATTTTTTCGCTTTTGGGTGGCTTGGCTGCTTCGAGAAAAAATGAACAAAAGTCGTCCCACACAAAATTATAAAGTGTTTTGAGGGCTTCCGATAACCTTAATTGCTCGAAGCAATGAGAAATTTGGTCTGACACTTCCAATTGCCGGGCTTCCATCCAGCGGATTAACAATGCATCCACAAGCGAGTCTTGCTGGGTATCTTCCGAAATTTCCCAACCTTTTATCAATCGAAGCGCATTCCACATTTTGTTTGAAAAATTGCGGCCTTGTTCGCAAAGTTTTTCATCAAACAACAAATCCCCACCAGCTGGCGAACTTGCCAGAATTCCAAAGCGGACACCGTCTGCTCCAAAATCCTGTATGAGTTGAAGTGCATCGGGTGAATTGCCCAATGACTTAGACATTTTACGTCGTTGTTTGTCGCGGACCATTCCTGTGAAATAAACTTTTTCAAAGGGGATCTTTTGTTCCCACTCACAGGATGCCATAATCATTCGGGCAACCCAAAGGAAAATGATATCCCAACCGGTGACCAATACACTGGTTGGAAAGTAATATTGAAAATCCCTGGATTGGCGATGTCCATCAAAAACCGATATGGGCCATAACCAGGAGGAAAACCAAGTATCTAACACATCTTCATCCTGTTTCAACGATTCCCTGTTGAGTTGGGGATCACCGGTAATTTTACGAGCTTCTGCTAAAGCTTCATCGATTGTTTTTGCAACAAACACTTGTTCACCCAGATACCAAGCAGGGATCCTATGTCCCCACCATAACTGTCGGCTGATACACCAATCGCGGATATTTTCCATCCAGTGACGATAGGTATTTTTAAAATGCTCTGGTATAAATTTAACTTCATCATTTTCCACTACGTTCAACGCTGGTTTAGCAAGTTCCTTCATGTTGACAAACCACTGCAAACTTAATCGAGGCTCTACTACCGCTTGTGTTCTTTCACTCCTGCCGATGTTAGTTGTATAGGATTCAATCTTAATCAATACACCTTCTTCTTCTAACAGGGGTCCGATCTTTTTTCGTGCTTCAAACCGATCAACGCCCACTAAAATTTGCGCTGCATCATTTAAAGTTCCGTCTTCATTTAGACAATCGATGATTTCCAATTGATGTCGAATACCCAGGTCATAATCATTTGGATCGTGGGCAGGCGTAACTTTCAAAGCTCCGGTTCCAAACTCCATATCGATATAAGGATCCGCAATGATGGGTATAGCTTTATGTATAAGAGGAATCAAAACCTTTCGACCGACCCAAGATCGATATCGTTCGTCATCTGGATGAACACATACCGCTGTATCCGCCATTATGGTTTCAGGGCGTTGTGTAGCAATGGTAATGCCATGAAGAGGGTCGTCTTCGAACCGGTACAAAATATGGAACAACTGTGCCTGTTCTTGTTGATAAATCACTTCTTCGTTGCTCAAAACGGTTTTGGCTTCAGGGTCCCATTGAATCATTCTTTTACCACGGTATAATTTTCCTTTTTTATAAAGGTCCACAAAAGCTTGGATAACGGCTTCCGAACGAGATTCATCCATGGTAAACGAAGTACGCTGCCAGTCGCAGGATGCTCCAAGACGTTTTAATTGTTCGAGAATGATGCCTCCATATTTTTCCTTCCATTCCCAGGCATGTTCTAAAAATTGCTCTCGGCTCAAATCTGATTTTCGAATACCTTTTGAACGCAGCATTTGAACCACCTTCGCTTCAGTGGCAATCGAAGCATGGTCGGTGCCGGGGACCCAGCATGCATTTTTTCCTGTTTGCCTTGCATGTCGTATTAAGATATCCTGTATGGTATTATTGAGCATGTGCCCCATGTGCAAAACTCCCGTAACATTAGGAGGGGGTATGACAATGGTAAAGGGAGTTCGGGAATCTGGTTCAGAATGAAACAAACCTTTAGATTCCCAAAGGGAATACCATTTCTTTTCAATTTCACCAGGATTAAAATGTGCTTCCATAATGGGAATGTGAACAGAATTAACGAACAGTATAAGTCAGGGTATGCAATTTTGCTTGTCCTTTAAGTTTTCTTTTCAACAGCAAAATTTTATCTGATAAAAAACCCACAGGCTTGGTGGCATCTTCCAAAGAACTTAATTGGAAGATAATTTTTCCCACCGTTTCAGGGTGTACAACAATGATGACCGGTTGTGGGTAAAGATGGTCAATTTTCTTTACCAATGCAGCAATATCGGCCTGGTCATAATAAACCAATTCGGCACTTCTCGAATCTATAAGCGGCTGTAAGGTTAAAATGTTGTTTCGAAAAGGTGTGGAATAATATGCTGATAGGGCGATTTCTTTAAATATCTTTTGCAGGTGAATGGCCCTGAACCTTCCGCGAGTACTCAAACCTGGGTCCAGACCAATGGTGTCCTCTTCTGCATGATATATCATCCATACGGGTTGTAATATTTGACCGTTCTCTTCGCTTATTGACAAACTGTCACCACCATTGAAATAAACAAAATCACGGGAAGCGCCTTTCACCACTGGCAAATTACTTTGAGCCAACAAACCGAATGGCAAGTTGTAGATGAACACCGCGATTAAAATCTGCTTGAAGAGGCTCATTCCTTATGCAATGCTTGCAAAATTAGAATACAATGATAATCAATACGTTCGAGAATGTTCTTTTAACAGGAGGTTAACGGCTGTCTGCTGCTGTTACAAATTCCTTGAATGGTGTCCTCAGAATATAAGGTTTTCGGGGTTTGAGAAATTCTAAAAGATTGGGTACCCAGCGGTTATATAGTTTGTTGCGGTGTGCTATGAAACACATCATTTCTTCAGGTTCAGCGCCCACAGAACTCTTTATTTCAATGGCCGTTCGGGCTAACAAAATACGTTGAAATCTTCCATGAATGCCATGACGGATGTAGTGAATCAACATATTGAGATAAAGTTGATATTTAGTGTTGATGTCAGTCGAAGCACCTAAAAAATGACCAACCAAGTCATTACCATCGTCCAAAAAGGTATAAAACGCCAATAATTCCCCGTCCTTAAAAAATCCAAACACCCTGAATTTGTTACCTAACATGGATTTTAGACCGGAAAAATAATTAGGATGTAAATCCACCAAATTGAAATCAGAATGGTCAGCTGTTTTTTTATAAAGTTCAAAAATTTTAAGCTCGTGTTCCTGGACTTCTGATAACTCCATTTCACGGTGAATCAAGCTTGCGGATGCTTCCATTGCCTTTCGGAGTCTCAAACGGTATTTTGACTGGAGGTCATTGAGATAATGATCAAAATTTACCCAATCAGGCCTCACCTGAATCCACATGGAAGGTTGCACTAAAAATGGATGCATGAAGTTTAATGGCAATTCTGGTGAAGAAGTAAAGGAATGTTTTATTGGAAGTTCCTTGATGAGGCAGACGGATGCACGGTGAATGAGTTCAGGTTCGTCAAACAGAGCTTTTAACAGTTGATCCAACATTTGCTGAATATCCAGTAAATCAAGGTTTTGCCTGTATTTGAATCCATAGGGTCCTGTAGCCAATAAATTTCCGTTTACCAGGGTCACAAAGTCGACCTGGGAAGCAACAAGACGTTTCACATGATCATAAAAGCATTTACTCAATGATTTTTTTGGCTTGTCAAGTAATTTCAATCGTTGGGCAGCATTGAAGGGAAGGAGTTGGAAGTAAAATGCTGCCGCAAGCCCTTGTGTATCATAAACTAAAGCATATTTGAAATGTATGTTACCCGGGCGAAACTTTTCAATTGCCAGTAAGTAATCTGAATTCAAAAGCAAGCTCGAGGGTTGAATACTGTCCCACTCTTTATAAAACTCTCCCAATGATTCGGTGAGCTGGAAGGAATAACCGGATTTTTCAATCAGCGTTTTCAACATCAAAAGATTGAGGAAATAACCTTAAATAATGCCCATTTGTTCAATACCTTAAAATGAAATCATGCTCTTCGTTCCAAGTATTTTTTTTAATCATAAATCCATTCGCAAGAAATAAGTCAAGGACAAGGGTATGTTGAATGATATTCCCAATCATGCATGAGTGATGCAAGAATTGTCCTCATGGCTGACATGACCGAGTGGTAGCCAAGCTAATCAAGCCATACAAAATGGCTTGATCATGAG
>CAZMSE010000010.1:24197-101060 GCA_964568865.1 uncultured Saprospiraceae bacterium | reverse complement strand
TAATTACAAAAATATTTTCGTAATTATGTCTGATTTTCTAGGGGGCTGAACTACTGCAAATGATGAGCTGTCAGAGATTAAAATTTCCAAACTATTTTCTGTCCTTGATTTGAATTCTTCAATCTGAAAAAGTAGTCCTTTATTTAGATGATTGAATTTTGACCAGACTAGGCTTTTGTCATAAAGTTTTAATTCAATTTCCTCCATTTCCAAAATTTCTTCAGTTGAAAAAAGCTCCAGAATTTGTGCAACTGAAAAAATTGAAGTAGCTGTTATTGTATAGAAGGTTGTCCGTGCCAGGTTATACTTAAAAATTAAGATTTTTCCTCAAATAGCACCCTCTAAGGATTTATATAATTTTTCTTTAGATCTTAAGCAGTTTCTTACTTAAAACAAGCCCGGAAAATTCTTACCGGGCTTGTCAAAGGATGGTGAGTTATCAAACAAAACGAATTTTTACAATCAGTTATCGCAAGTTGGTGTTAATGAATGAATTATGCAATATTAACTGATTGATTGCCGGAAAGTATTTATTAAATGCCCAGTTTTATTGATTGAAGGACTTTAACGGATGTATTGATCAATTCTCCTGTAAGCTTAATCATAAAACTATGGTTAATCTGACGGTCCTATAGTAAATTTGCTTTACTATGGGTTGGATAGACAATTTAAAAAAATTATTTAGCAAGGAGTCTTCAGTCCGTGATTCCGATTCTTTAAATGACATCGGTTTTTCGAGAGATTCTTTGGAATCCTTGGAGAAAAGGAATAAACAAGATGAACCGGATGTGTTAGATAAGACGAAAACCTTTGTTGAAGGTACTGTGGAAGAAGTTAAAGAACAAGGAGCGGCATTGTGGTCTGAGCTTAAACAACAAGCCGCTAATATTGAAGCCTCTACCCGCCCTTTTCGT
Source organism: uncultured Saprospiraceae bacterium (assembly GCA_964568865.1). Classification (GTDB taxonomy): domain Bacteria; phylum Bacteroidota; class Bacteroidia; order Chitinophagales; family Saprospiraceae; genus Vicinibacter. Next base: position 100,146 of record CAZMSE010000010.1, on the reverse strand, counting down.
GAATCTATACAGGAAAAAGCCACTGGAGCACTGGATAAAGTAGAAGAATTTATTGAAAATACCTATCAAAAAGCCGTCAAAGACGAGGAATTGCAAAAACAGCAACATTTGGATCAAGACGGCGATGGTCTTGCAGATCAACCGATCCAATTTGATAAAGAAGATACCGTTAAATCCGAGCAATTTTTTACTAAAGCCAAAGAATGGTTGGATAAGCAAGATGGTCAAATTAAACCAAGACCTCAACAAGGAATTGAACCCCTTGAATTACCTGATGACCCTTCAGAAGCCGATGAACAAAAAATCAATTAAACAATAAATTTTAATCATATGGCACTTAAAGACTTTTTTAACTCACTTTTTGGAAAAGCAAAAGAAAATACCCGTGAATTAATGGATAAGGCTGAGAAAACATTTGATCAGCTGGAAGATAAAGGTGAAGCCTTGGTAGAAAAAACAAAAGATTGGGCTGAAGACAAATTTGAAGACTTAAAAACGGCTTCGGAAGAAGCGATTGACAAAACACGTGAATTTGCGGGAAATGTTACTCATAAAGCTGGTGAAATGGTAGAGAAAATGGGTGAAAAACTTGAGGATATTGGCGATCGGATTTCAGGAGAGCATGATAAAGCGGACGAGAAAACCAGTACCTCTATGGCAGACCATCAAACGGAAGCGGCCCCTCCCCCATCCGATGAATCTTCTTCAAAGCCTACGGAAAACGCATAATCTTTATGAAAGCGGCCATCCCTTTTCATTGGGTGTTGATCTTTCAATGCTTTTTATTCATGGGAATTCTGTTGAGCTGTAGATCAAATGAATCGGCTCAACCATCAGCAAATGGAATAAAAGAGGATGAATTTTATGTTGATAGAAAATGGATTGAGGTCCATTTTCAAAAGAACATGCCTACTGAAAAATTGGTTCAAATACGTGAGCGTCTCGATCAGCTTGGGGTTACTTTACGTTATCTAATCATTCAGAGAGATTCAGCCAAAAACCTTACAAATTTTCAAATTGAAGTACACAATGGTAAAGGAAGTATTGCACGTTCCAGGACAGAGTTTTTGGATGAAATTCCTTATGGAATAAGAATTCGAAGAGAGGATAATTCTGCTGAATCATTTAAAGTAGGTCCTTTATACGAGAAACGGCCTCAATAAATTTTATAAAAGTAAATCTTTGATGCCTGCAGGACTATAGTTAATCGATTTTAATACCTTGCCATCTTCTTCACGGTAGACTAAATATTTATCTTCTTTTGCAACGATGACAGAGGATACAGTTTTTTCTTGTAAGTATTTTTGTTGAGTGGCCACAGCTTCTTCATAGTTGTTGCAAGCTTTACTCATGTTAGAGCGCTGGACTTCATCAAACAGTGTCTTAAACCGATCCCCTAATCCAAACTCCAGGATGGCACCTGAAAGCACATATTGCAAATCGCACAATGCGTCTGCAATTTCGCATATGTCGCCATTTTCAACACCTTCTTCCAATTCGCGAAGTTCTTCTTTGAGCAATGAAAGCCTTAGCTTGCATCGATCAAGTGAGGGTATTTGTGGGTTTTCCAAAATCGGCATTTCAAACAATGAGTGGAAAGCCCCGACTCCATTCAAAGCTTCTGGTTCAGCAAATTTTTTTTTCATACGTGTATCCTGTAATGCAATAAATTAAAGGGTACAAGAGACTCTATCCCTTAATAAATAAAGATTAACTAACGGACCATTGTTTTATTCACCAAGTGTTTCCAATTTGGCTTTGTATGCATTGGACTTATCAAACTGTGATTTCTTAGCGTAGATTTCCTTTAAAGCAATTAAAGTATTTTTATCTTTTGGGTCAACTTTTTCTGCTTGTTCGAAGTAAGGTAATGCCTTATCAAAATACAACTCCATTTCAGCTTTCTTCTCATTGTATTTTTTAGTCCCTTCTTTGGTGTAATCTGAACTAAGTTTATTTGCTTCTTTTGAAATGAAAGCAGCTTTATTATAATACAATGCACCTAAACTATACAAGGTATTGAAATCCGTAGCTTTAATTTTTGCCGCATCCTGATAATATTTTTCTGCATTGAGGTAATGTTCATTTCCTTTTTCAAGATTACCCTTTTCCCATTCAGCCTGACACAAGTTATCATAAACATTTCCTAAGGTTGTATAAACTGAAACATTGTTTGGCTCTTTTTCAATAGCAATTTTAAGTTTTCCCACCAGATCGTTTAATCTCCCTTTTTTAAGAAAGTGGTTAATTTCCGTAAAAAGTAGACTCGTTTCGTTGGGAAACTTTTTACGTCCTTCATCCAATACTGTTTCGGCTTTAGTTGAATCAGTTTCTGAATAATAACGATACAAACCTTCATAGATAAAAGATTCAGGATAATTTGCAGCACGGAGTTCTTCCAGGTAGGGTACAGCTTCTTTGAGTAAATTTGCATTAACTGCACAAGCTGCCACTAAATATTTTTGTTTCTTAAGATCGTCATCATTAGGGAAAATGCTGTTCATCCCTCCTTCTTTGACGAGCTGATCTATTTTAACAACCGCTTCAAAATGCTCGTAAGCGCCTTTGAAATCGTTCGCTTCGTAGGCCTTTAAGCCATAATTATTAAGCGATTTGGAGGTTTCTGTCATGGCACTCAATGCATCTTTTGTTTCATATGATTTTTGAGCAAGTTTTTTCGCAGATAACCATGAATTGTAAGCAATCATTGCTGCATTTGGATACTTAAGTTGGTAACTTTTACCAAACTGTTGAGTGATCAAAATGGAATCGCTTTCAAAAGAGCATACAGCATTATATACCTTTCCTTTTACACTCCATGTTTTATATTGGTTGGCAATAGATGTATCCATGCTTCCACCATCCACCAGCATTTTAGCTTCCCATAATTTAGCGTAATTAGCTGCCGGATCAAGAAAGTAATTGGCTAACTTGCTATCAGCTTTCTTTATGTCTTTTTGAGCATCCTGCGCATTTAAGCAAATGCTGAAGAAGATAGAAAATATCAGTGTTGCACTTTTCATATTTATTTGATTATATGGATATAACTGATTTAGTGGAAAAATAATTCTTTTTATTGGTTGATTTTCGTTAAGATATCATTAAAACCCTTATTCCTCAGAATCATCGTTTGTATTATTGATCAATTCAATCGATTCAGACAACTCATCTGGAGAATCAACATCATCTTCTTTATCAATGATCGTTACATCCGCAATCTCATCACCATCATCGAGTCGAATCAGCCTAACCCCTTGAGTTGCACGGCCCATCACCCTTAATTCTGAGATTGACATGCGAATAACTACACCTTGGGTAGTGGTGATCATAAGGTCTTGAATATCCAGCACATTTTTAATGCCGACCAGATTACCCGTTTTTTCCGTCAATTTAAGGGTTCTTACCCCTTTTCCTCCCCGATTTGTCACACTGTAATCTTCCAAAGAGGTTCTTTTGCCATTCCCCTTTTCGGATACTACAAGAATCGAAGTATTAGGATCATTTGGGTCGACGCAAACCATTCCAACGACATAATCATCCTGGGTGTCCAGCTTGATCGCTCGGACACCTGCAGCATTTCGACCCATGGGTCTGACCTTTGATTCTGAGAATCGAATGGCTCTTCCTTTCCTGTTGGCAATCACAATCTCGGAACTACCGGTTGTCAGTTTAGCTTCAACCAGTTGGTCCCCGTCATTAATACTGATCGCGATAATGCCATTTGCTCTGGGTCTGCTAAAGTCTTCAAGACTACTTTTTTTGATAATTCCTTTTCTGGTGCATAGCATTATGAAATGAGTTTCCAAAAAGGATTTGTCTTCAAGATTTTCGATATTTATGTAAGCTCTGACGCGATCTTCTTTAGGTAAATTGATGATGTTTTGGATGGATCTTCCGGTACTTGTTTTACTGGCTTCCGGGATTTCAAATACACGTAGCCAATAACATTTTCCTAATTCAGTAAAGAGCAACAAATAATTGTGATTGGAAGCTACGAACATATGCTCGATAAAATCTTCATCTCTCGTTTTGCTACCTGTGGAGCCTCTTCCTCCCCTACTTTGGGTTCGATACTCAGAAGCTTTTGTTCGTTTGATGTATCCAAGATGCGAAATGGTTACTACAACCTGGTCATTTGCGATAATATCTTCAATATTGATGTCACCATCAACTTGGGTAACCTCAGTGCGTCTTACATCTCCAAATTTTTCTTTAATTTCAGATAGCTCCTGTTTGATAATTTCCCTTTGAAGGTGCTCATTACTTAGGATATTCTCAAGTCTGGCAATTTCGGTTAGGATGGCTTCATATTCTTCTTTGATCTTATCGCGTTCGAGTCCGGTAAGTCGTTGCAACCTCATGTCTAGAATTGCTTTTGACTGGATTTCACTTAGCTGAAAATTTTGCATCAGTCCTTCTCTGGCTTCTTCAACTGTGCGAGAAGAACGAATGAGTCGGATAACTTCGTCCAAGTTATCCAATGCGATCATCAATCCTTCGAGGATATGAGCCCTTTCCTTGGCATTTTTTAGTTCGAATTGTGTTCTTCTGACAATTACTTTTATCCGGAAACTGATAAACTCATTGATGATGTCCTTAAGACCAAGTACCATGGGTCTTCCATTGACCAACGCAATGTTGTTGATTCCTATACTGGTTTGAAGTGGAGTGTATTTATATAAATTACTGAGGACAACATTTGAGATGGCATCTCGTTTTAACTCAATGATAACCCGAATTCCATCCCGATCGGATTCATCTCTAATATCACTGATGCCGGTAATTTTTTCTTCATTCACCAGGTCAGCAATTTTTTGAATCATTAAGGCCTTGTTTACCTGATAAGGAATTTCAGAAATGACAATGATTTCCCTTTGGTCTGTGGATTGAATCTCAGCCTTTCCTCTAAGCACTATTTTACCTTTCCCGGTTTCGTAGGCATCTTTAATTCCACTAACTCCATAAATAGTGCCACCTGTTGGCATGTCTGGACCTGGAATAATCGCCATCAAATCCTCAAGTGGAAGATTAGGTTCGTCAATAACAGCTATGGCACCATTGCAAACTTCCAGAAGGTTATGGGGTAACATGTTTGTAGCCATTCCTACGGCAATTCCAGAAGACCCATTGACCAATAAATTTGGAAATTTAGCAGGTAAAACGGAAGGTTCTTCCAGGCTATCATCAAAATTTAACCGCCAGTCAACGGTATCTTTATTGATATCATCTAAAAGTTGATCTGATATACGTGACAATCTGGCTTCAGTGTAACGCATTGCCGCAGGAGAATCTCCATCCATTGAACCAAAATTACCCTGGCCATCAACCAACGGGTATCGCATGGACCAATCTTGTGCCATTCTAACCATGGCATCATATACAGAACCATCTCCGTGTGGGTGGTACTTTCCCAGTACTTCACCAACAATACGAGCTGATTTTTTAAACGGCTTATTAAACGGAAGCCCCAGTTCATGCATTCCATACATCACCCGGCGATGTACTGGCTTGAGCCCGTCTCGCACATCTGGCAAGGCTCTGGCTACAATGACGGACATGGAATAGTCGATGTAAGAATTGCGCAACTGCTCCTCTATACTAACTGGGATAATTTTGTCATTTTCCTGCATGAAGCTAAGGTTCAAATTAAAGTGTGCAAAGTTAAAGTAAATGGCGTTAAAATCATAACTTCAACAAGAAAATATTACTATTAAAAACATAATTTACAATGGTTTATATATTTTTAAAAGAATAATTTCAGAACTTTGCCCGGTGATCCAAACCCTGTTCTAACTTTGTCTAAAATTTGTAATTGGACGAGGTAAAACCATATCAAGCCCAGGACTCAAAAAAATCCCAGGTCACGAGGATGTTTGACCATATTTCCGGTAAGTACGATTTATTAAACAGTCTGCTTTCGGTTGGAATTGATCGGTATTGGCGCAAAAAACTGGTAAATAGTTTGACTTTTTCAACTGACCAACGATTATTGTTTATGGACCTTGCGGCTGGAACCTGTGTATTGTCATTTGAAGCGCTTCGAAAATTTCCACTTTCCAGGATTGATGCGGTGGATATCTCATCGGGGATGTTGAATCATGCCAAAGTTGAAATTAATAAGCGGAATCTCCAGAAATCGATTCACACCATACTGGCTGATGCTGAAGCCTTACCGGTTGAAGATCATCGTTATGATGCTGTTTTCATTGCCTTTGGTATACGAAATTTTGAACACCTTGAAAAGGGTTTATCAGAAATGTCCCGGGTTTTAAAGCCTGGTGGCCAGTTGAGAATCCTTGAATTTTCTCAACCTCGTAATACACCTTTCAAACAATTGTTCAGATTTTATTTTAAAAACATCCTTCCTGCTATTGGTAACTTTATTTCACGGGACCCAAGGGCTTATTCGTATCTTTTTGAATCTGTGCAACATTTTCCAGATTACGAGCGTTTAACTACGATCCTTAAAAACCAGGGTTTCCGCCAATGTGATTATAAACCTCTTACTTTTGGTATATGCACCTTGTATCAAGCCATAAAATAATTATAGCTTTCACTTTGTTGATAGGGTCATTAAATTTGGCGATTGGACAAGATCATGCCAAAAGTTATAATTACAATTCCTTCAAAAATAAGTCACATTATTTTGGACTGACCATAGGATACAACCAAAGCGGATTTAAAATAGAGCATTCAAAGCGATTTTTGGAAAATCCTAATTTTCGATGGAACGAAGGCATCAGTAATCCTGGCCTAACCCTGAGCATGATTACTAATTTTAAACTGGGTGATTTTTTTGATTTCAGGGTGTTGCCCTCCATTTCTTTGTCATACAGAACTCTGGCTTATCAGGCAATAGGCAGCTCAGTAGAGAAGAAGGAACGCATTGAGTCAGTATTTGGGGAATTGCCCTTACTGATTCGATTTACTAGCGCGCCATACAAAGACCGTAGAGTTTTCTTATTGGGAGGAATCAAGTATTCTTATGATTTTTCATCCAACAGTCGTTCTGATAAAAATCAATTCAATGTGATCAGGATTTCTCCTCATGATTTTCAATTGGAAGTCGGAGCTGGTCTTCAGTTTTATTTACCTTATTTTATCTTCTCACCAGAAATTAAATTTTCTCATGGAATCAACAACGTTTTGATCTATGATTCCAAGCTACCTGAAACAACGGTCATTGAGAAACTTTTTTCAAAAGCATTCACCCTCTCGTTTCACTTTGAGGGATAGTCCATGGAATTTAATTTTTGAATCATATCCTGATAGAACTCGACAAATAAACGGTCCAGATATTTTTCTTCAGATTGAATTATGGGAAGGGATAACAATAAATCAGCCGGAAATTTCAATTTAGCATTTAATCTTAACAATACCGCTTTTATCCCTTCGAGATTTGATGAATTGAGTAACCACCTGTTAGATACCATACTTCGGATAGGTTCGTGTAATCTGATTGGATATATGCGAAAATCCTTTGTAATGTGTTCATAAATTGTCGATTCTACATGGGTAAAACTTGGTAAGTTCCATCGCTCCCATTGCTGAAAAATCAACCAATCACACAGCACGTCTGAAACAACAGGAGCGTATTTATGAACTGCAGGATGTAAGAGCTTTGTCATGTTGCGGATAGACTCATGATGGTTTGAAAAATGATCTATGAACTTATGCAGTTGAATGCCTGAAACCAGTTGTTCGTCCACATTTCGTTTTTCTGTTGAATTTAGCAAATCATAGATGAAATTTCCAGGGATGGTTTCTGGCTTATGATAACTAAAACTCAAGTGAACCAAATAATTCATAGGTCAATTTCAGCTTTTATCAGACGTGAGTCAGGATAGGCGAATTCATATCAAGGCAATTCAGGTATTTAGCAATAGTCCGGAGTCAGCATACCAAAGGCAATTAGTATTACCGATGAATGGAGAATTATTCAACCATTAACTGTTAAGTGGCTCCCCTCAATGTTCATGACCATTCTTGCGCTACCCTACTTTGGGATAATAATAATTGAATGGACACTTTTGTTTTAAATAATGATGAGTAATTACGTTTAGACCAGTTCAGAGGAGGCAACCTGTTGCACTCAGTATTAATTAATAAAGGATTGTAAGATTGTTCAAATTGGCATTGTCTGCGGTATTGAAGTATGGCCCAGTGTATCGAAATGTTATACTGTGTATTCCTTCATGCAGAAACCCAATTAACACTTTAATTTCAAATGAATGCGTTGAGATGCATTGGACTATATTAATTTTGCGGGCTTAAAATGTTTATATGGGATTGCAATGTGGTATCGTAGGTTTGCCAAATGTGGGAAAATCCACACTATTTAATGCGTTAACTTCTGCGGGAGCTCTGGCAGCAAATTATCCATTTGCTACTAAAGATCCAAATGTTGGAGTAATTACTGTACCCGATCCCCGCCTAGCAGAATTAGCGTTGTTGGTCAATCCACAACGTACTGTGCCTACTACGGTGGATATTGTCGACATTGCGGGCTTAATCAAAGGGGCATCCAAAGGAGAAGGCCTGGGCAACCAGTTTTTGGCAAATATCCGAGAAGTTGATGCCATAATTCACGTGGTGAGAGCTTTTATCGATGACAATGTGGTTCATGTGGACGGTTCAGTTGATCCGGTACGCGATAAGGAAGTGGTGGATACCGAACTTATATTAAAGGATCTCGAAACGATGGAGAAAAAGTTGGACCGGATGCGTAAGCAGTGTAAATCAGGAGATAAAGAACTCCTCCGTGAATTGGCATATGCCGAGGACCTTTATAAACACCTTGAATCAGGAAAGCCTGCCCGTTCTTTTGTTCAGGACGAATTAACCGCGAATACGGTTAAAAATGCTCAATTGCTTACAGGTAAACCTGTGTTGTATGTCTGTAATGTTGATGAAAAATCAATTCACACGGGCAATGACTTTACCACAGCATTTGAAAAGGCAGTAGCAGATGAAAAAGCTAAAGTACTTCTCATATCCGCTGGAATAGAAGCCGAAATAACTGAACTCCCGGAAGAGGAACGGCAAGCTTTCTTTGATGAAATGAACCTTACTGAACCCGGTACACATAAAATTACCCGCGCTGCTTACGAACTCCTCAATCTAATTACTTATTTCACGGCTGGTGAAAAGGAAGTAAGGGCTTGGACAGTCGTAAAAGGTTCAAAAGCACCGCAGGCTGCGGGTGTCATACATTCTGATTTTGAAAAGGGTTTTATTCGTGCTGAAGTCATCAAGTATCAGGACTTCACTTTTTATAAATCTGAATCAGCAGTTAAAGCAGCAGGAAAAATGTCTACAGAAGGTAAAGAATACATTGTACAGGATGCCGACATTATGCATTTTCTGTTCAATGTTTAATTTAGATTGTCATCCATTGAGGTGTAATCTCTTTTTTAAGACGTAGATTTGACTGGAAGACTTTGGAGATTTTGAAAACAAAGAATTGAGATTAGAAACCAAGCCAATCCATGCTCCTCTTAAGAATGAAAATCTATGTTGTAAATAGTTTTCACTTAACATAGATACATAAAACGCATCGAAAACCATTGGTTTGATTTTCGTGACTTCAAAACCATGAAGCAAGGCTAACTGTTGAATATTTTTTGGTGAAAAATGCCACAAGTGCCTGGGTACATCATAACCTGCCCAGTAGGCTTTATAAAATTGGGCATCCAGACTATGATGATTGGGTACCGCAATTAAAGCATACGCATCCGGTTTTAACAATTGGTGAATCCGATGTATGCGATGTATAAGATTTGGGACATGTTCTAAAACATGCCAAAGGGTAATTATATCAAATGAATTTTCTTCCAGCTTATCCAACTCAGCTTCTGGGTAACAAGAAATATTGAATTGAAGAATACTTCGCTCTCTAGTTGTCGTATCAGGTTCAATGCCTGTACAATTGAAACCTGATTTTTGGCAGGCCTCTAAAAAATATCCTGCACCTGAACCTATGTCTAATAACTTTCCTTCAGGTGACAATGATTTAATAAAACGCAACTTTTGACCAATGGTAAAGGTTCTTACTTGTTTGTATAGCTTATTTGTAAGCCCTTTTGATGTATCACTATGGGAAATGTATTTGTCACTTTGATAGTATCGTCCCAATTGTGATTCTTCGGGTCTTGGGCTGGTTAATAATAATTTGCAGTTTTCACATTCTACAATTTGGAAGGCTTCATGGGAACAAGTAAAATCTGTGCAAATGTATTTTTTCTTAAACTGGTTGCCATTACAAATTGGACATTCTGCTACCTGATGCATTCAACAATGATAATTACGTGGCAAATTTACGAAAGTGTAATTTTATATTTTAGATTGACAAATGGTAGAATTATTTTAGAATGGAAACATTACCTTTCTTGATTAATTCTTCACCACCTGGACAACTGAATTTAATTATATAACCAAACACATCAGGAGGAAGAATTTTTGACTTAAAAGTTCCATCCCAACATGTATTGATATCTTTCGACTCGAAAACTTTTTCACCCCAGCGACTGAATATCATCCATTCAACCCGATCCAAAGATCCCGGACGGGTAAGTATACAAAGTTGATCATTGACCCGATCTCCGTTAGGTGAGAATGCATTTGGAATCAGTACAGCCTCGCTGCATGTCTGAACAATTACTTTGACCGTATCGAATGCTGTACACCCTGATTCATCAACAATTCTGACAATGTAGGTAGTGGTTTTCATTGGCATGGCCACTGGATTATGTAGTGTCACATCATTTAAAGAACCATCATCAGGGCTCCATAAATACTTCCAATTTGGATTGAAGGTTGCGTTCAACTGAACTTTTTGACCGGCAACGATAACTTGTGGCGTAGCTTCTGCGATTAGATCATTCTGAGGATTATTGACATGTACGGTATGGGTGAAATTCCAGGTACAACCATAGTCATTGGATACCATTAATTGAATTTGTTCTGTTGAAGTTGTATAAATCTTTACCATGCGTTCGTTTGACGGACCTAATATCACGTGTGTGGGCTTCCATTGGAAGTGATAATTGCTATCTGGATTCAATTCTGGAATTAACATGATAGTATCCCCTATGCAAACAACATCTGGTCCATTAATTTTACCATTTAGCATGTAAAGGCTTACAGAGAATGTATCTAATGCTGTGCAATTGTATTGATCAGTGGTCTTTAAGATGTAAAAACCGGCTTTTAAAATTTCTATCATTAGGATAGAAGTATCTGAAATTAATTGATTATTTGCATCGCACCAGGTAAAATTGGTGAGTGATGAATTGGATTTTCCCAATCGAACGAGTTTACTCGTTTCACAAAGTACTGTATCTTCTCCGGCAAAAGAGGTGATCGGTGGAGGAACAAATACATAAACGCTATCCACCAGTTTACATGGTTCCGGAAAATCCTGATCAGTTACCGTTACAAAATACCATCGGCTCGATGAAACCTTAGCGGTAGGATTGGGACTTCTTGAATTATCCAAATCTGTTTCTGGGCTCCATTGATAATTTAATTTTGGGTCACCTCCTGGATTCAAAGAAACCGAATTTCCAAAACATGAAATAATGGTGTCTGCAAGATTAAGTTTTAATTCAACTACAATAATATCAATAAAGGTATCTCGCGTACATATTGAATCAGACCTTAAGGTCACATGGTATTTTCCTGGTTTTGGATAAGTGTACTTCGTTTCTTTCTCACTTGAGCGACCACTCCCATCTCCAAAATCCCAAAGAATCCTCCCCACTGCGGTTGTCTTGAATAATACTTCCAAGGAACCGCATTCAGTTTTAGCTTCCAAATCCGGAACCATATGATCATAAGCTGAAACGTATAGACTATCCATAAGCTGGCAACTGTCACCAAATTTGGGATCAGTGATGGTTACATAGTACCAGCGGGATCCAACCACCTTTATTTTTGGATTATAACTTGTGGGGTCGTCCATGTGGTCTGAAGGGGACCAACGATATAAATAGTCAGCATTGCCATTTGGATTAAGAAAAACACTATCTCCTAGGCAAGTATTTAAGCTGTCGGCAAGTTTATCCTCAAGTTCGACAACAACTATATCGAGGAATGTATCTCTGATACAAATGGTATCTGAAGAAAGATGTATGCGATAACTACCTGGTTTTAGATAAGTATAGGTACCATTTGCCTGGTTTGATTTTCCACGGCCATCGCCAAAATCCCAATTCAATCTTCCAGTAGCTTGCGTTTTATATGAAATCGTCAATGAACCGCAGCGATTATTGAGCTCAATGTCTGGCGTGGTGTGTTCATAACCGCTAAATTGTATACTGTCCGTCAACATGCATCCAAATTTATTGGTGGCTTTAAAGTATAGCGTAAACCTTCCAGATGTTGGAATGTAAATTTTGACGTTAGGTGAATTTAGGGGCCCAAGCAGAATGGTATTGGCATTCCACTGAATATGGGTCGAATCTGCTAAATTTAGAAGCTTGATGGAAAAATCTATCGTATCCCCAATACATATAGGGATGGATTTTAGATAGTCAAGTTGAATTGATCTCAGGTGAACTTCAATACCGAACGTGTCTACACAGAAATTTTCATTTCCCGCGGTAAGGTAAAATTTTGAATCCTGGAAAATTTTGGTTTGAAGGATAGAATCGGTTGAAATCACTGGGTTAAATTGGGAGTTTTGACTCCAACGTACCGTTGAAGGAGGGCTGGTAATTGAAATGAGTTTTACCAAGCTATCACAAGTTGAAGTGTCCCCTAACAACTGAAGTTTAATAATGGGTTTAACGTCTACGGAAACGGTTTTTTCAACTGTGCAAATTCCATCAGTAGCCGTAATGGTATAAACGGTGGATTGGTTAGGTTTTACCCAAGGATTGAGAGGATCATTGAATATGAGCCCAGTTAAGGGTGACCACTTATACTGGTACTTTGTGCTTGGATTTTTTAGTAATTTAACTGAATCTCCCAGGCAAAGTGTAGTATCATGGGTGATTAAATCAATATTTATTGAATTAAAATTTATAGGAACTAATGTATCCGCTCGACAACCATTGACATCTTCTAATTTAAGTATGATTTCATAGAATCCATCTCTTGGTAATTGAATGACAGGGTTGTTTTCCAGATTTCTTATGGTATCTTTAACACCGAAAATACACCATTCCAGCTTTCTGATGGTATAATTGGATGTCGATTGGTTAAATAATTTGAGTCGAAAGCTATCGGAGCAATTCAATTCGTAAGTAAACCTTGGTTTTAAACCAGGTAGGATTACCTTAATAAGCTGCTGCTGAGTATCCACGCAGCTTCCATTTTGAGCAACCAGTAAAACTTTGTAAAGACCCTCTTTACTATATCTGAATGAGGGATTTGTCTGGGTGGACTGTAAACTGGTATCTCCATCAAAATCGAAAAACCATTTTGAAGAGTTGTTATTGGTCGATTCATTTTTAAAATGGACTTCAAGGCCATCGCATAAATCAGAACTTCGGGTGAAATTGGCTTTTGGAGTAATGCCACATAAAACCACATTTAACTCAAAGTCTCTTCTAATTTCAGAGATCAATTCTCCATTTCTATATTCCTTAATGCAGATACCCACAAGATATTGGGCTGGATGTGCGGGTGTAACTTTGAATAATCCTGTTTTCGAATCAAGGCTATAGGGTGAACCAGGACCAAATAAGTTGTTCAGTCCAAAGTTGAGTTTCCAAGACAAGGGATAGTAAGGTGGATTATCAGGCCTGTCTGCAGGGTACTGTTTTGTTTTTCCAAGTAAAGGAGTACAAAACGAATACACCAAGGAGTCATTATCGGAATCTGTAGCGTTAAAATCAAATACAAATTCCTGATTGGCGCATGAATAAATGGGTGGGAAGTCGCCCCACTGAGGTGTGGAGTTGATTTCGTCGTTTTCCAGGGGTTTTATTTCGCAAACAAATGTTGTTCCCGTTTCATCCGGAGATTCTATATTGGTGATGGTGATGTTCCTGCAACATCGTTGGTAAACAAGATAATAACCTCTTGCATCATAGGGTATTTGAAATGTATCCGTGTATACAGATTGATGAACACATACTTCTTCATGAGGTCCAATGCAAATGTTATCAATTCTTTGATGAAGTGTATCGTCGTTGGTTTGTTTTAGGCGAAAAGTGCCGTCATTCCCAACGCGAAAAGCCTTTTGGTTATCGCGGTAAAAGACTCCAATGATTGCTGGATTATCAAAAGGGACTGTATCCGCTCCATTTAGACAGTCTCTTCTGATGATTAATTTGATTTCGTAATAGCGGTTTCCCAAATAGCGGTAGGTTAATTGGCCTCCCACTATATGTGAAGCATGAGCAATTTGCACTGAGCTTATGATTGAAATCGAGGTGAGCAACAAATGCGCGATTATTTTCAACCGGAGACTCATGAATGCTTGAAATGTTGGTATCATAAATGCCGGTTTTTATTCTTTTATTTCAATGATTTCTACTCTTCTTTCTTGAGAGGCTTCTATTGAATAAACAGAACGCAAATCTTTTTTCTGATCGCTGATTCCTGTTGGTGCGCTGCTTTCGCCAAATGGTTTTCTGCTCAACTTTAACTGACCATTTTTTATATATTTTTTTAAAATACCATTTTTATAGGCGAGAATTTCGTTGTAAACACTATGTATTCTTCGATTTGATAAATTGAGATTGTAGTTGGATTTCGCTAATGGTGATGCATACCCTTTTAAAAAGATCTCATATTTCTTACCACGTTTTAAATCTTTTTCCAAAATGATCATAAATGAATCCAGTCGTTCTTTTCCGTATTTAATCCTTTTTTCGAAGAATTCCTTCATGGAGTCATCAGGACTTTTTTGATCAAATTGTTGAAGTTCCTGATTTACCTTAATAAACTCATTCTGTTTGGCGTAATAGGTTTTAAATGTTGTAGAGTATAAAGATTTGGTGAAGGTATCCCAACTGTTGGTATTTGGTTTATCATTATCGAAATAAAGGGAAAGTGGCAAATAGCTAAAAATAATGGTAGGTAGATAAATCTTTTTTTGAACGGTACCTGTACTTCCACAATCGATGATGAAAGTGCTGTCAGCCGGAGCAAATTCATGCTTAAAGGCGGTGACATGGTAACGGTGACAAGGTATCGCAGGAATAACATAGCGGTTATTATTTGGGTCAAACAAGATGGTGTCCAATGAACCATCCAGGTCTAAAATATGCAATGTGACTCCATTTAAAGTATCACCATTGTTTCTATTGAAGGTAAGCAGTTCTAAATCAACCTTAGCGGGTTTGAGAAACAACTTTTTAACTATTGATTTAAATTCTCCAGGTTGTCCGGAATTAAATTGAACTGAGTCGCTGGTATAACCATTTTTTGAAGCTATTATTTTATAATTTCTTTCACATATGATATTAAATGGAAACGTATGAGAATTTAGATTAGTGATTTCGATTGGAACAGCAGAATCATCGTCCAAATCGATGAGTTGAACAGAGGCTCCAAGAATCGGTTCTTGGGAATAAAAATTAAATACCTGAGAAATTAATGAGATGTCGCAGGACGCTATACTCAGCCTAAATAAATCCAAGCAACAGGCTTCAGAGGCATCGTCAAGGAAAAGTGTTCCTGTTCGATTGGAAGCCATAAACGCAATAGTGTCCTGAGGATGGATGTAGTAATACACATCATCAAAACTGCTATTTTGCGGAGACCCAAGATTAACGGGTATTGAAAAACCTTTCGTAGTATTTTTTGATTTGAAGATATCCAACCCACCAAAACCTAAATGACCTTTAGACGAAAAATATAGTGTTTTACCTTTCTGATAATAGTAAGGAGAAAATTCATCTTCACTTGTATTGATATCTGTGCAATTCACAGGTTCAGAATACGTACCATTCTCATCAATGTCGCAGTACCAAATATCGAACCCACCTTTAGAATTGGCTGGTCTATTGGATGAAAAGAATAATCTGGCTGGATTACCTTCATAGGGATCAATATAACAAGGTTGAGTGGTACTATAACCTACTGCATTTATGTATTCCGGAAGTTTTACCGGGTCACTCCAAAGACCATCCAAGCTTACCGTACTCTTGTATATATCGCACCTTTTGTCATAATCGTTTAGGTCTTCGCAGACAGTAAAGAATACAATATCCTTTTTATGAGAGTAGGAACTATGGGCCAATGATTTTCCTAAGCCTGGAAATGAATCCGTCAGGATTTTAATAGGTAGGTCATTATTAATGCTTCTAAGGATGGAAGCCACATGTTTTTTAGGAAATTCTTTTTGAATTAAGTTTTCAAATCTTAGAGAGGAATAATACAAACTGTCGCCAATTGCGTATGGTGCAAAATCTGAAAAGCTTGAATTGATATGATTTTCGAGTCTCCAGATTTTGACTTCTTTATTAGGATTTTGAAGTTGTTTGATGGCCCATTGGCACGCGCGAATCTCGCGTTCAGCTATTTTGTAATTTGGTGAGGAATCAACACTGTATTCAGTTTTAAATATAGTGTAAGCCAATATGGCTTGCTCATAATGTCCTTGGATCTGGCGCATTTGACCGAGTTTTAGAGCGGTCTCGGGAAAAAGATTTTTTTCTTCGCTGTCAAGGATGAGCTGTAGCAGATCTCCCGATTGTTTATAAGCTCCAAATTGAATTCCGGCAATAGCTGCCTGATATCTGAAATTATTGTTGTTGGGTTCAAATTCTAATGCTTCGAGATACTTTTTATATGCATCATAATAGTTTTTTGAAGCCATGGATTGTTCTGCGACCTTGAGTATCGAAGAAAGTTGTTGGCTATAAATTTCAAAGTTAAGAAATACAAAAACCAAGTAAATGACCAACTTTTGAAAACGATGCATATTTAAAAAATTGGACATGACTTTAATTGCGATAATGGCCTTGCTTTAGTATAAACATAAACAAAGCTAAATTCGGGTCCTCCCCTATTTCGGACAGCATCACTGAAATCTGACTGGGTAATGTCGTAACTTATACCTCCCATAAAATTTCGGTACTGCAGACTTATTTTTGGAATTAAGGAATCTTCTATTCGGGTTGCGATACCTAAAGACAAACTTAATTCACTTCCTCTATGTTGGTTAAGGTATATTTTGGCATAACCTCCTAACAATGTTTCTGTATAAGAAAGTTGCTTCTGGAATAGACCATGAAATTGTAAATCCAGGTTATTCGAAATTTTGAAGCTGGGTAATAATTGTAAACTCCAGCGTATAGGTAAGCGAATGGTTAGAGATTGGTCGAAGAATTTTTGATCCGGTTGGGTCAAATGAAAAGCTGAAACACCAAAATCAATATGGGTTCTGGCTGATTTTTGCCATCGATAATTTAATCCTGCCTGTGCATCGAAGAAATTATTTGAAGTATTGCCAAAATTCTCACCACTTGGTAGTGAAGGATCAAAACCAATTCCATTGTATTGGGATTCCCATTTCAGCTCATCTGGCTTAAACCTCCTGTGAGCAAAAGCCATTCCCAGACCTCCTGATAGGATATTTTGAGTAGATAGTGGATAACTATAGGATAAGGTTACACCTAAATGGGCTAAACCGAGTTTAGAATCTCCGGCCTGATCATAATTGAACTGAATACCAGCATTAAATATGCCTTTTTGTGTCCATCTTTTTGGGTAAATTTTACAATCATAAGCGCCACTAAAGGTCATATACCTGACTATATCATCGACAAACCATTGACGGCGATAATTGACAGCAATGCGCTGATCACCGGAAAACAGACCCGTTGCGGCAGGATTATAGTTGAGATGACTGGTGTAAAACTGAGAGTGATGAATGTCTTGAGCTTTTAAGACATTCATGTACTGTATCGACAGGAAGGCTATTGCCAAAAAGATGGTTGGTTTGCCCATGGGATGTTACTTTCTGTTTGAGACAGGCTAAGATTTTAACAATCAATTTATTACAATTGATTCAATTAAGCCATATTAGCCTGCTTCTATGATATCCCTGTGCAAGCACAGCGATGCCTTCACAAATATAAACTATTTATTAAGAATCAAGGTGTTATCACCTCAGTAATGTAACATTTCCCTTTTTCGCATATTTTTTGCCATCCACACAGGTCGCAATGAAATAATAGCCGTATACGTCCGGCGGAAGTTTCGCGCCTTTATACGTTCCATCCCACCAATGATTGATGTCTTTGGTTTCAAAAACTTTTTCTCCCCATCGGTCGTAAACGTATAATTCTATCTGGTCGAGAAAGTTGCTTCTAATTCGCAGAATATCATTTTCCTTGTCATCATTTGGACTAAAAACGTTAGGAAAAAATACATCGGATTCATCACATTTGGGTCTCCTTACAATTACCACTACCTCTGCTCTACCCGTACAACCATCGCCATTTTCTGCAGTAATGGTGTAATAAGTGTCATCCGTCGGAGTGGCTTCTGTTTCAGAACAAGTAGGACAAACTATTGTTCCGTTGGATTTGGTCCATTCATATTTATTATAACCTGGGGTTGCAAATAATTGTGTTGACTGACCCAGAAAAATAGTATCTGGATCAGCAATGGCTTGCAAAGGAGGATCAAACATACTGATGTTCACCTGAAAGCTATCCTGATAGGTACAGCCATATTCATTCATAAAAGTCAGGTAATACACCGTGGTATCCATCGGGCGAATGATGATCCGGGCCTGATCCTTGTTGTTGATAATTGGGCCATTTGAATGCCAATCAAATTTGTAAGTATGTCCATCACGGTTTATGAATTCAACAAAGCCTGACTGATTCGGGCATAGTCGCTTGGTACCTTGAATTTCGTAAACCGTTTGCAATGGTATTATTCTCATTGAATCTTTTTCACCACAGCCATAGACATCAGTCGCATAAGCATAGACGAACATAGAATCCCTAAATAAATGTTTTAATTGGTATCCTCGTCCTAACAATATACCAATTTCATCTGTCCATTCAATACTCGGTACATTGGCATTAAGATTGGTTTCGGCATTTAAAATCACTGTATCGATGGAGCATAATACGATGTCATCGTTTACTTTTAATTGTATTGGAGGAGGAACGAATACAGTGACTTCTCGGTCAATAAAGCAGTCTGGAATGTTGGGGTCATGTACCCTAACTTTATAGGTTCGGGTAGTATCTGTTGTCGCAATGGGGTTCGGACTTTGTGGATCGTCGAGCCCTATCGCCGGTGACCATAAATAAGTATAACTGGTGTCTGCATTTTCATTTAGAGGGACAGGACGTCCATCACAACTCACAACCCTGTCTTTTAATTGTACCATAATCAGACCAACATCAATTACCTTTTGAATTTCATTGTCGCATTCAGCTCCAACGTGAAGGGTAACTGTATATCTTCCCGGTTTAGCATAAAAATGTACTGGACTGTTTTCGTTTGATTGTTCTGCATCTCCAAAATCCCATTTATAGCTTCCATTTGAACTTTCATTTTTAAAACTTACTAAAGTATTGTCGCAATTTTTTTCGACACTAAAAGCTGCTTTCGGTTTGCAAACAATAGTGGTTTCTACGGAATCGGCACCATTACAATCGAACTGATTGGTGGTGGTGACAAAATACTTATACTTCCCACAGTTTGGAATGGATATGGATACATTGGCTGTATTATTTCCGGATAAAATAAATTGATCTGGTTGCCAATGATAAGATAGTTGATGATCAGGTGTGGAATTGTTGACTATCAATTGAAATGTATCCCCTTCACACACTCTGATAGTGTCTACCTGCAAGTTGATTTTGACTTCTTCGTTTTTGACGATGATGCTGTCTGATCCAGGACAATTGAAAGCACTTCGAGCTCTTACATATAATTTAATTTCATCCTGAACTACCGTTTTGTATTCAAACGAGCCATTGGATAAAATATTGGAAAAGTCGGAAGCATCAGACCATTCTACACTATTTTCGACTCCACCATTAGCAATTAACGTCAAGGAATCTGCACACAAAATCGTATCCCCTTGAATGTCTATATCCAGTAAATTACTGACTTTAACCAATACCGAATCTTCCTCGCTGCAATTTCCATCTGTAATGGTGACTTTATATAAAATGTCGGCCGATGGATTGGCAACTGGATCAGGACAAAATGCGCAACTAAGATCATTTGGGGGAAACCAAGTGTATTTAAAACGGTTGTCTGGATTTTTTATCAACTTGGTAGATTCTCCAATGCAAATAGGAATTTTATCAGAAAGGAATTCTGGTTTTAACTTATTCAGTTGAAATGTTTTTTCTACGGTATCAGTACATCCACCGGATGATTCAATCATTAAGAATAGGGTTAGCAATCCTGTATCCTGAAAAACAAATTTTGGATTTTGTCTGGTGGAAGTTAGAATTCTATTATTCAGTCGGGCATTCCAATTCCATTGGTCAATGTGCAGCAATGAATCAAAGCTTTTGTCAAAGATGGATAATTCAATGCTGTCTTTACAACCGTCGTATTGAACATCAAAATCACCTCTTAAAAAATCTTTACCGTAAATGTAAATATCCAAATAGCCGGTGTCAATGCAATCTTTAGCCCGATTTGCCACTAAGGCTACCCGATATTTTCCTGGTCCGGGAAACTTAAATTCAGGATTGGTGTCTTTTGAGATATATGTGGTTCGCGGAAAATCAAATAACCAGGTAAAATCGCGTGCATTTCTGCTATTGTTCGTAAACTTAACCAAACTATCACCTTCGCAGAGGACGGTATCGCCCGCATTAAAATCTGCTACAGGATTCGTCGTGCAAAAGCGCACGTTATATTGAAAATCTCTACGAACTCTTGATAAAAGTTTTCCATTTCTATATTCGCTTACACATACACCTACCAGGTATTGTCCTATTGCATTGGGCATACCGGTGAGTAAGCCGGTTGTGGTGTCCAATTGCAGTCGCGGACTTCCTCCCAACAAGTCATTCAAACCGAATGGTGCCTTATAGGTGACTAATGGAAAAGGTGGACGACTTGGTCTTGTTGGTTTTGAGTTAGCGGTATCAGCTCCAGCAAAAGGCACACAAAGGGTATAAGCTAATGAATCCCCTTCAGCATCCGTGGCATGGTGATCAAAAATGATGGGCTTGCCTCCACAGACGTAAATGGGAGGAAAAGCACCAAATTTTGGCGATGAATTGCAGTAAAGTAGTGCTTCCTCTGAAATCACTATACTGTAAGTTGCTCCGATCAATTCAGGATCAATGATGTTGGTGATGGTTTTATTCCGACAACATCTTTGATAAGCGAGGTGATAACCACCTTTAAGAAATGGCAATTCAATTTTACCACGATAGGTGGTGGTATGTACGCAAACGTCTCCTCCAACGACTTCACATTCCGTTTTTAAAATTTCATTTAAGGTATCATCATTTCTAAAATCCAGTAAAAGCAAACCAAATTGACCTCTGCTGCGAACAATGGCTCCTTCACTATCAAATATGCCAATGTTTGCCGGGTCATCAAATTCAGCTTCTGGACTTCCATTGAAGCAATCTCGTCTCAATGTCAGTGTTATTTCATAAACCTGTCCGCCCAGACATCGATACGTCATTTCTCCGCCCACGATATGACTTGCTTTAGACTCGGTCAAAAACAGTCCTCCAAACAGGAAGTATAGGAATAAAATTTTTAAAATTTTCAGCATAATTTGCAGTATATAATAAACCGATTATTGATTAACATTTTCATCAACGCCCTTTAAAATCTCAAGAATTTCAACTCGACGTTCATAAGCAGCTTTTAAATTATAGATGGAATTTCTGGTATCCGCTAAGTCATCGCTGACGTCAGAAGATGCTTTAGATTCACCAAAAGGAATCTCTTTTATCTGATATTGACCATTTGCAATGTAGTCATGAAATACTTGACCATTATAGCGAGCAAATTCATTGCGCACTGAAAAAACTCTACGGCTTGAAAGTAGCTGATTGTAATCAGACTTTGCACGTGGGGAAGCATATCCTTTTAGAAATATATCAATCTGATGACCTTCTTCCAGAATAATGATCAGCTTATCCATGAATAAACGTAACTTTTCTGCGTTAGCTTTAACATTATTATTGAAGAATGTATCAATTTCCAGAATGGTTCTTTCCCGCTGGTTGTTTTTCATTCCTCGAGTGAATTCTTTGATATAAGTAAGTTTCTTGGCGTAATAATCATTATAGATATCTAAAAATCCAACTGAAGTAGAGTCAGAAGCTGATCGAGGATCTGGCATATCGTTTTCAAAAAACAATCTGATCGGTAACAATTTTCGCAGATCTGCGATGGCAGTGAGTTCAAGGAAGAGTTTGCGGGTCAAAATGGGCTCCATTGCTGTTTCCTTTGGGGTGATAAGGATTTCAGCATTTTCATATTTTGGCTTATGTGCTTTTAATTGATAATTTTTTCCTTTCAATAAATTGAAATTAAAAAAGTTACTATCTGGATTGACCATGCTTTTCAGCAGTGTATTATGATCCATGTCCCAAAGCTCTACTGTTGCTCCTTTTAGATTTACATTGGTCGTCCTTTCAAAAGTAAATGCATGAAGCTGTTTGATCTCGGTCAAATACAATTTTTTAGTAATGGTATCAAAATTTTCAAGATCCAATGTTGAACAATAGGTAGTATCGGGAACCCATCCGTCTTTCGATGCAATCAGCAGATATTTTCTGTCCTCGGTTATTTTAAGCTGATGAGTAGAAACTTGTTGTGATGTTTTTGAATAGTGCAGACTATCTTTTATAGTAATATCCTGAATAGAAAGATTTACCCCCAGCACGCCAGTGGAATCATATTTGTCTAAGGTATGTACAATTAAGTCCAAGGTTGCCGGAATATATTTTACGCGGTAGATATCGTAGCAACATGCTTGTAAGGTTTCATCCAAGTAAACCGATGAAGGCTTATTGGAAACCATATAGGCCTTGCGCTGAATATCATCTTCGGAATAATACAAATCATCATAACTGCTGTTGATAGAAGGACCTAAATTAATTATTTGTCTGGCTTCCTTTCCGATTTCTGCATATCTAAAAATGTCGAGTCCACCAAAGCCTGGATGTCCACCGCTACTAAAATAAAGTGTTTTGGTCTTCAGATTAAAATACGGACTGGTTTCATTTTCCTCAGTATTGATAATTTCCAGGTTTTCCAAACTGGAAGAAAGGCCATCTTCTCTAATTAAGCAGGAATAAATGTCAAAACCACCCTTACCCCCCGGACGGTTGCTTACAAAATACAGTCTTTCTAAACCGCTTTCTGTATCAATGGTTGAATGGGCTTGAGTGGAGGTAAATGTGTTGAGGTTTATAGGTTCTGGTAGTTTATGTTTAGGTCCCCATTGGTCTCCTTTTTTAAATTTAACGTACAATTGACAGCTAAGTTGATCTTTATCTTCCTGATACGAACATATGCTAAAATAAACTTTGTTTGAATCTTTTGAAAAACTGGGATGTACCATATGAACACCGTTTTCCATAAGGCCGGAATCAATTGGTAAACTTGAGAAACTGTTCTCATCATAGCGTAGAATGGTACCAGAATTTCTTGGAGCTACATCCGAGCGAAGCGTTTTTTCATAAACACTTTGTGAAGAAACGTAAAGGCTATTGTTGTAAAAAACCGGACAGAATTCATTTTGTAAAGTATTGATTCGATCATCCAGTTTCTTAACTTGGATCAAAGGATCTTTAGTTTTTAAGTGATTTTTTGCCCACTGGATGGAGGCAATCCTCTGTTCTGCTTTGGATTTAAAAGGATGGCTGTTGTCGATGGCTGAAGAAAATGATTTTAAATATACCAAAGCTTCAGCATAAATTCCTTGTCTTAGCAATGATTCGGCTAAGTAAAATTCAATTTCCGGATGCCTGTTTACAATATCTT
Organism: uncultured Saprospiraceae bacterium; assembly: GCA_964568865.1. Taxonomy (GTDB): domain Bacteria; phylum Bacteroidota; class Bacteroidia; order Chitinophagales; family Saprospiraceae; genus Vicinibacter. The sequence goes on along the minus strand of CAZMSE010000010.1, from coordinate 76,242 downwards.
TAGAAAGCACCATGCGATAATGTTTAGCGGCCAATGAAAATGCATTTAATTGTAATGCGTTAAATCCGGCCAACATATGAAGCGAATCCAATTCTTGTCCATATTCGAGAGCATTTTGCAAGGTCAGGTAAGCAGCATAATGATCTTCTTTTTGCATGTATTTTGACAACTCTTCTTTGTATTGCTTAAAAGACTGTCCGTATAAAGCAGGCAAAAAGCTTAGCACGATAAGGGTATATTTTACTTTTTTCATAGAGTATTCTGAAAATCAATAAATTGGACATTTCTTAAAAATTCCAATGGGTTCTACACTTTTAAATAAATATTGTAAGCTTACTTCCAAACCGCCTCTTTTATTGGAAGCCGTTCTAAAATCGGAAGTATTAATGTCATAACTTGCCAAAGCCGTCCAATTTTTGTATTGAAAACCGGCGAGTGGATAAAATGCATCCTCCATCCTAAGCCCTGCCCCCAGGAGTAAATTTAACTTTACCCCAGGATTCTTATCGAGGTATAAACGAAACATGCCGCTGGCTGCTGTTTCTTCATAAACATCTTGTTGTTGGATCTGAGCATAGGCCAATAGATCAATGAATGGTAAAATTCCAATGGATAAAGAGGCATGGTAAACGCTCCGTATGGGTAGTTCAACTTTCGTAATAGAACTCGTATAAAAACTCTGGTTTGGGCTGAGGAGATGATTCCACGAAGCACCAATGCTCAAATAGCTGCGTTTCGTTTTGGTAAACTGGTAAGATGCACCGGCTCCCATATCAAAGAAAAAAGAACCTGTGATACCATAAGTTTCTTTTGGTGAAAGTTGCGAATTAAATTTTTCACCATCCCATTGATTGTCCCATTTTAACTTTTCTTCTGAAAATCTGCGTTGCCCAATATTGGGATTTACGCCTATACGCAATTGGTGATTTTTTGTAAAATTAATTCCATAGCTAAACATTCCGGTCAGAGAAGTTAAGCTTAACCTCGAATCTCCGGCCTGGTCATAATCCAAACCAATGCCCAAGCCAATGAAATCCCTTTTTCCACGGACTTTTATTTTACTATCATAAAAAAGGCTTAAACTTAAGTATGGCACGGGAACTGTCTGCCATTGACTTCTGTATATAGAAGTGATACGGTGATCACCCCAATAAGCACCCGCGTGAGAAGGATTTTGTCCGGGAAAATGATTGAAAAACTGTGAATAGTGGATATCCTGTCCAATTCCTGCCCCACAGGCCAAACCCCACAACATTACAACAATAATATGCCCTTTTAGCATAATAAAAACCGGTTTATAGTGAAAAATTAAATGAAAATTGAGTGCAGAAAACGCGGAGATGAATGGGAATTCCTCAAAGAATGAGCAATTTTAGGGGATTTTGTGCAATTATTCAAAAATTTAGACGAATTATTTTTAAATTATATTAAGATTTATTATAATATTAGTGTAATTAAGGCTTTGCCGAGAGGGAGGATTTCTATAAACTAAACTTTTTGGGAATTATTTTTGAGTCATGTTGCCCATATTTTCATCTTCAAACATTAAAGCCTGGGATCAATACACTATTGAAAATGAACCAATTGAGTCTATTGAACTCATGGAGAGGGCTTCTAAAGTCATTTTTGACTGGCTTACGTTGCGGCTAAACCCGGATTCTAAGATTTACATCATCTGTGGTTCGGGAAATAATGGAGGTGATGGACTGTGTGTTGCCAGGCTATTGTATCAAAAAGCTTACCTGGTGAATGTTTATTGTTTGAATTTGTCTGGAAAAATCAGTCCGGAATTTCAAAATAGTTACGATCGTTTGGTAGCTGTTGGTTTTAATCAATTTTTGACGTTGAGCGAATTTTTGGAGGGCATTCAAAATTCAAGTGGTATAATTCTAGATGCACTTTTAGGATCTGGAATCAACCGCGTAATAGGCTCCGAGCTTTACTTTCTTACCCAACAAATTAACCAATCAAAGAATATTAAAATTTCAATTGACTTGCCTTCAGGGATGTTTGCTATGCCACCCTGGGACGGGATATGCATAGAAGCAGATTTTACCCTAAGCTTGCAATCACCTAAATTAACTGCCTTGCTTCCTGATACTGGATCATTTTACGGCCATCTGGAAGTTTTGGAAATTGGTCTTTCCCAAGGTTTTGTTAAAAATATTTCAACTGCATTTCACTGGTTGGAGAGACAGGATATTTTGGATAGATTAAAAGAACGGCAGCCGTTTGATTACAAAAATAAGTTTGGGCATGTTCTAGTCATTGGCGGAGCACACGGTATGGCGGGCGCAACATTGTTTGCAGCTCGCGCCGCACTACGTGGCGGATGTGGCTTGTGCAGCATTTTATCTCTTGAAGAAAATCGAAGTGTTTTTCAAACTGCTTTACCTGAAGCCATGTTTTTAACACCTGATGTTGGACTGGTGAAAACTTATAAGTGTATTGCAATGGGTCCTGGAATGGGCGCGGAGCAAACTTTAATCGATATTTTACATGAAGTGCTACGTAAAAGTGAGACAAATCTAGTAATTGATGCTGACGGATTAAATGCCATAACATCAGAAGAACAATTGGGTTTAAATTTTAATAATAAAATACTCACCCCTCATATTGGTGAATTTGATCGTTTGTTTGGAGGGTCTGCTACCCATTACGAAAGATTATCCAAAGCTCGCAGCAAAGCAATTCAATTTAACTGTTTCATTGTGTTGAAAGGTCACTTTACGGCAATTGTCAACCCATCCGGAAATGTCTTATTTAACAGTACCGGGAATTCGTCATTAGCCAAAGGGGGAAGCGGTGATGTGCTATGTGGATTGATTTCTGCATTTGTTGCGCAATCTTATGAATTAGAAGATGCTTGTATATTAGGAGTATATCTTCATGGATTGGCAGCAGATTTGTACGTAATGGAAAATGGTATGGAATCGTTATTGGCTTCCGATCTAATAGAGATGCTTCCTAAAGCTTTTAAATTATTGTGGGATGAAAAAAAAGCTGGTAGTTCTGTCTGGAGCAGGAATCAGTGCTGAGAGCGGACTTAAAACTTTCAGGGATTCTGATGGATTGTGGGAAGGGCATCGCGTAGAAGACGTGGCGACTTTGGAGGGTTTTAAGAGAGATCCAGAGAAAGTATTGCGTTTTTACAATGAACGCCGAAGGCAAATGTTTGAAGCCTTTCCAAATAGGGCCCATATTTTACTTGCTGAATTAGAGAAATTTTTCAACGTTTGGATTGTAACCCAAAATGTTGATGATTTACACGAACGTGCGGGCAGTCATAATGTCATTCACCTTCATGGAGAATTGTTAAAAGCAAGAAGTTCAGTTCAGAAAGAACTTGTTTACCCTTGGACGAAAGACATCCTTATAGGAGATTTGTGTGAACATGGATTTCAGTTAAGACCTCATATTGTATGGTTTGGTGAGGAAGTCCCTTTGATTGCATTAGCGGCAGAAATTGTAAAGACGGCCGATTTATTGGTTGTTATAGGAACATCTCTTCAAGTATATCCTGCTGCAGGATTGATCGCATACTCTTCAGATCATGCAAGTATTTTTTATATTGACCCAAAGCCAATGGCAAACAATCTATTTCAAAACCTGAATAAATTGCAAGTGATTGCTGATAAAGCCACTGTTGGAATGGAATTGGTGTACCAACAGTTGATGAAGACGGTTCACTTGACAAATTAATATCTTGGACCTTCATAAGGCCTTCTGGGAAAATTATCCTGATCATTATTTCGCTTGTCAGGCTTTTTTCCAGTATTAAAGTTGCGAATATTGTATGTAAAGGAAACCATCATAAAACGACGCAAATTGTTGCTGTAACTGTCTTCATAATAAAGTTCAGTTATGTTTCTTTGGATGTTTTGATTTTGATCGAAAAGGTCATTTACACCAATGGCCAACTCCCCTCTTTCATTTTTAAATAATTTCATGCCAATGGCTAAATTGATCAAAAACACGTTATCGTCATAACCCGCTTCAAGCGAACTGTTGTTCCGGTAATTGCCATCCGCTTTCAACACAAAGCGCTTATAAAATTGATAGCTGATGCGGGTACGACCTTCGTATAACCAGTATTGATTTTCAGTAGTGTTGTTGACAATGCTGTTAAATGAAGGCCTAAATTGAAGATTGTAATCTACTTTTGTACTGATATTGCTGCTAAAGGCCATTCCAAATCCCACGGTATGTGTACGGGATTGTATTTTATCACCATCAAGTAGTCCTGGCGTTTTATTATACGTGTGGGAAAAGTCAATGGATAAAAGAGACTTCGTGGTAGTCCATGGATAAGAATACGAAAAAAAGCTTCTAATTTGAATAGATGTTCCAGCATTCTGCGGGATTATTAATTGAGTTCCTAAAGGAATCTTCAAGACTTTAAACAGCGGATGTGACCGGTCTCTAATGAAAGAATGATTGGTGATATAATCTTGTGTAACATTGAACCTGAGCGAGGTGAACAGGAGATTTGAATTTTTTAAAGTAGCATTGTAACGAATACTGGCAGAATGCTGAAGTGCTTGTTTTAATGCCGGGTTTCCCGTAGTCAGTCTAACGGGATTTGAATTGTTAACAACGTTTTGCAATTGTTCAATGGTAGGCAGCTGCGTGAAGCTTCTGTAAGTTAACATCAGATTTTTACTTGTGGTAATGTTGTACCTCAGAAACATTGAGGGTACAACGTTGTAAAAAGCTTTGGTTAAATGGTTGATCAGCGGTGAGAATTGTTTATTATCCAACATTGAGGTTTGCCAATTCACTCTGGTCGATAAATTTAATTTTTGGGCAATATTCCATTGGTAACCCATTCCTATTTGATGAGATTTGCTCTTGGATGAAAAGTAATTGCTCAATCGATTATTAAAAAACGTGTCTTTAATTTCCCCTAAGGGTAAATCAAAAGTATTAATATCTGTAGCATCTATTGATTCTCCATAACGATAAGTTAAAAGAACCACATGGTCAGCCGTTAAGGGTTCGGTATACTCAAAATTTGTCGACCAGCTTTTTTTGGAATATGTATTTTTCTCAAACTGATTTATGGTGTCTAAAATCAATGCTGATGGATTGTAATATTCTGATTCAGAATACTGAAGTGCTTGATCCTCCTTAGGAGCACTATTTAAATTCCAATCCAGAGAGATTGTCCGCTTAGGTTTAGAAAATTTATGTCTAAAGAGCACATTGTTAGAAAAATTGTAACCGTTGGTGTGGGTGTTAATGGTGTTGAAGGTTGTGTTCGCTAGTATGGAGTTAAAATAGTTGGTGCTGTTATTAATGGCTTCGTTCTGATTGTCTTGAATAGATAATCTAGGCCGGATTTGTAGAGATGACATGGAGTCTAATGTAATGTCTATACGCCCCTGAAGCCGATGATTTGAATTGTGAGGGGAAGAAGTGGTTTGTTCCAGATAGGTTTGACTTCTATTGTCGGTTGAAAAATAATAACGGTTTAATCCTGATTCAATTTCATTTTCCATATCGTTGAAGAAATAAGAAAATGAAATCTCGACGTTTTTTGCGATAATATCTGAATAATTGAGTCCGACGGAATGTGTTTGAGCTACTCCACCTGATTGAGGAACATAAAAATCTACACCACCTTGAGAAGGAAATCGTTGTCCTCCACTACCTCCCCCGCCCGGTCCCCGACCTCTGTCACGGTTTCCGGAATTACCCGTAACACCCAAGATATCTTCTGATGAAAAATTTTGAATATTAATATCATTGGACATGGCAATCAAACTGATTCTCCTGTTTCCATCAAAGTAATTTACATTGCCACCCGTCTGGTAATGCTGGTTAAAAGTATATCCAGCATAAACTTTACCAAACTGACCATTGTTAAGGCCACCCTTTGTGACGATGTTGATGGTTTTAACGGTATTGGCATCGCTCACTCCGGTAAACTGGCTTTGTTCACTTTGTTGATCGAATATCTGTACTTTATCGATCAATTCAGCGGGTAAATTTTTTAAAGATAAACTTGGATCATCCCCAAAAAACGGTTTGCCATCCACCAAAACCTTTTTCACGTCTTCATTTTGACTTTTCATCCTCCCATTCTCCTTGGTGACTGAAGGCATTTTTTCTATCAAATCTTCGGCAGAAGCATCTTTAGCAACTTTATAACTGGATGCGTCAAATTGCAAGGTATCGGCGATTACTTTAGCCGGAAGTTTTTTGTCTTTTACGGTCACTTCCTGCAATAGTTTTGAATCAAGCTTTAATTGAATTGTTCCTAATTCAAGTGTTTCTTTCGAGACCAAGATTTCTTTCACAAAGGGTTCATACCCTATAAAAATAATCTCAATTTTATAGCCGCCACTTGGCACATTCAAAAATTCAAACCTCCCTTGTTGATTGGTTTGAACATGCAGAAAATTGGCACCCCAGGGTTGTTTTAGGATGACCGTAATGTCTGGCAATGGTTCGCCTTTTTCATCCGTAACATTTCCTTTGAGAAGGGATGTTTGTGCTATGGTTAAGGAACTGCAACACAGTAACAGATTAAAGCACAGAAAAATAAGAATACTGCTCCTTTTCATCGATGTTCTTGTAAACGTTGACGCCTTCTGGCTTTTTGTTCTTCTAAAAATTGTACATACAAAGTGTATTGGTCCTCGGTTAAAAAATTCCGTATGGCCAGATTTCTTTGTTGTTCTATGGGTTGAAGTATTGTCCGTATAGAATCCAACGGTAAATTTGACAAGGAGTCTCTGAATTCGTTCATTCGTTTGGCGTAGAACAATAGAATGGGCTGAATGCTATCCACTTGTTGGTCAGAAAGCACCAATTGTTCTTTCAATCTAGACATGAGTTGCTGTCCACGTTGTTCAGGAGAAGTATTTTTCCTGAACTCCTGACAAGAAGAATGGATTGGAAATAGCAAAACAGTTATGATTGAACTTGCTGCTAGGATATATTTTATATTCGTCGATGAGGCCATTCTAAAAAATAAAGGTCGGGGTTTAAAATAAATTGTCCACTGGAATGCAAATATTGAAGATAATCTCCTAAAAATCTATAAGATAGCCTGATTTGATATTTCTTTAACGTTTCCAGACTTAGTTTGAGCTTTAGGACTTCCTCAGGTTCAAGGGGGTATGTTCCGTTTGCAGAGGTTCTCATGAGTCTAATATTGAGGGAATCTGTTTGTAGGAACGTGTTATTCATTAGTTTTTTAGTATTCACAAGATTGGATTTTAGCTCTTCCAATTCTGATTGCCATTTCCAAGTTGCTGTACGCTCTTTTAATTGGTCTTTTAAGAGCTCCAGGCGATAATTTTCTTTAATATAGTCATTGCGTATTATAAATGGAATTCTTAAACCCACTCCAATGGAAAATTTCTCTTTGAGAAGGTCTTCTGGATGGGCATTGTAACGCATTTGAAAATATTCTAATAATTGATTATTTGAGGATTGTTTTTGTTGAAAACTTAATTCCTTTGTTGCATATTTATGGTGATATATAACGGAGTCTCCATTGTGCTCATGATAGTAATTTAGCTTGTCCGGAATCAATTGATCCAGAGATGGCAATTGGGGTAAATGCGTTGGAATATTTATTTGTAAATAATTTGAAATACTTTCAAGTTCATGGGAAAGTTCTTGTGAAGAAAGATCAATTTCAAATAATTCCAAATCAATATTTGTAATATCATAAAGTGATCCTGGCTTTTCAGTAAGTTGAAGTGCAAAGTAATTTCTAAGTGTTTTTAGTAATGTGTACTTTGAATTATTGGATTTGATTAAGGTATCCAACTCATAGATGCGTAATATTTTTTTATAACAAGAATAGATTTGCTCTGAGGTAAACTGCTTGGCTTCTTCAAACAAAACACTTTTCTCAATATCTGCTATTTTATTTGGGTATTTATTTTCTAAAAAGTTATTAAATGTTAACCTGAACAAATACTCCTGTTGATTGAGAAGGAATTCATTAGTTTCGGTTCGGAATTCCAATCGTTGTACCCAGGGTTTATTAAAGTTGGTCCAGTTTAAAGAGTGCTCAATTGAGGTATTTAATTGATTTAAGAATTTTAGTTGCCTTTCAACACAACTGTAAAATGGATTGACTTGAGATTGGCTTTGTATAGGAACCCATATTAAGGTAAAGGAAAGTACCTTAAGAAAATAATGAATAGGTAAAAATAAATAAATCGGTCTTGGGTTCATTTAAGTCTGACTTTGACTTTTTCACCTTGTAGAAAACTATTGTTTAGCGGCAACCGCAATTGCACTTCTCTTCCCCAAGCACGAAGTTCAGGTATTTTTTTGAGTCGTTCAGGCAAAGCTGTCAATCGATTACCCATCGCGGTAATGGTTCCTCCATACTTAATTGCAGCATTGTTTAACGATTGAACCATGACGCTATCACCAATATTAACAAGCGTGAGTTGTTGTTCGCCTATATAAAAGATGACCTGGTTGGGGTGTTGTTTAAATACCTTTAAGATTGAGGTAAATGCCTGGAGTTTGTCGCCTACACCGTAATCCAGTTGTCCAATAATACCGCTGTCTTTAGCTACGAGTATTAAGTCGTCGCTTGAATTATATAATTCTTTTATTTCTGAATCAACCTTACGCTGCTTTAGCAGATTGTCTGCCCTATTAAAACTTTGTTCTTTTTTTAAATGCAATAGCTTAAGGTTAATTTCAGCAAGGTCTTGCTTATACTTTGTTTCCTTTTGTTGACGTTCATTTTGAAGTTCCTGTAGTCGATTTGAATTATGGAGTGATGGATCAATCAATTGCTGGGCTGAATGTATCTGATTGATTTTCAATTGTAGCATTTCCGTCTGGTAGTTGAAATCCCTCTGTAACTGCGTCTTTTGATTTTCTAATAGCGATTCAGCATTCGCGGCATTTTGGTCGAGCAATGAAAGACGAAGATCGTTTTCAGATTTTTCGAACTGTAAATTGGTCTCTCTGGCTTTTTGATCAAGTCGTTTTAGCCATACCAATGTATCTCCTGGAAAAACTGTTTCACCTTGTTGTCGAAATATCCTTTGTATTTCAACAGGAAAATCAAAATTATATGAAGTGACCGGTTGTTCAGCAATTCCATAAAACTCAATGGAATGGCTTAAGGAGGTTCTGATCGCTGGCAGGGCAAATAGCAACAAAAGGATGGCTGCTATATAAACCAGATTAACTCGCTTCACAGAAAATTAATTTTGTACAACGAGTTTTGTGACTTGTTGACCAACTCTTACAAAGTAAATTCCATTGTGTAAATCACTTACATCCAGGGGCTCTCCTACTGTGCCTATGAGATATTTTACAGCTTGTCCAAGGCCGTCAAATATGGTTAGGTTAATTTTATCCAGATTTATACCATCGAGAAAAAATATTTTGTTTGCGGGATTTGGGTATATTTTAATCTGCTTCTCCGAGTCATCATAGGTAATTAATATCAAATCATTATTTGCTTGGAAGGTATGTTTTTGAATTACAAAAGCTCCGGATCCATTTGGCCTTCTGGCAAATCCCATGTCCTCTGTCTGTTGATTAAATACCACCGAATCAACCAACTGTCCCGTGGAGTCAAGCAATAATACCTCTTCACCTCCAGCTGAAAGTTTAAAATTTGCATGATAACCCGTTTGTTTCCCATTTTCATCAGCCCATACGATTAAATATTCGTTGGGTTTCATTTGAGTATTTTCGGGAAAACGGTATTTGTCCAGGTTGGCGGGATTGTCTGTTAAAATCCATCTACTGATGTCGACGGATTCATTTGATTTATTATAAAGCTCTATCCAATCGTCATATTCTCCATCTTGGTCTCGTACCGATTTTGTATTGGACGCCATGAGTTCATTGATGACAACCGAATTATTGGCTGACGGGCTAACACGGACCTGATAAATGTATACATCATGTTCTGCACCCTCTGGCATGTATGAGGCAGTTGCGTATTGATTTGCAGCAATGGATTCAATGTAATAACGAACAAAACTGCCACTTGGAAAAGGAGGTATATTGGCGCCATAAATTCCATCTCCGGCAACAAGATCACCATGAAGCCCGTCATCCAGCATTTTTGTTTTGGTAAAGTAACCATCAAAGCCTGGAGCGTAGTATAAGTAAACGGCCGAAACTCCTGTGCCTCCGGTAACTTGTGCCGTTATGGTGGATGATTGGTACTCATTAGGAAGTTGGTCGACAACACCATTGCTGGCTATTTGAACATTGGAAATGGTATTTCCAATGGCTTTGAATTCAAGGTTGTTTAAGGCGAAGGTACGTCTGGCTCTCATCCAGGAAGTGAGCACGTTTTTTTCACTTTGGAATGCGGAATAAGTCATGAGTTTCTTAGGATCTGCGACTACTACACTATCAATGAGGTTGTATAAATAATTTAAAGTAGAAACAAAATAGGCACTGTCCAAAGCTCCATTAAACATTGTACGCATATGTGCTAAATAACGTTGACGTAAACCAGGTACTTTAAATAGACGATTACAAAGAGGAAATTTGGTATCGGTTTCTTTTAAAAACAAAGACCAGGAGCTTGTTTGAGATTTCATCACAGAATTGGCATCGTATTCTAAGGGAATCAAACGCTCTACATCTTTTTGATAAATAGCATAATAGTCCATTCCGCCTTTATTGACATAACTGTCGTCATCTCCAAAGAGGATTTCTTTAGCCAAGAACCATAACGCTCTGTCTACATCCATAACTTTGTTTAAGGTATCTTCCAATACGCTCAGATCAACGGTATTGAGTACTTTGGTTACTCTGACAAGGTCTTGCCATGGATCAGACAAAGTAGTTTTTTTTAAGGTATAATTGGGTTTATACAATGTGGTATCATCGCCTAAATAATTGAGTGTGGAGACTCCTGCTCCGAATCCTCCCCCTCCAGGTTGGCCTGGACCACCGGCTACACTACGTTCACAACGCCAACGTGTGCCTTCATTGCTGAGAAACCATTCCTGTACATAATCACCATCTAAAGCCTGAACATTTGGATACAAACCCCAATCTTGTCCGTTAATGGACAAGTGTACAAAGTTGGCTTTTAGTGAAGGACAATAGGGTCTGGTGATATTTTCATACAAAACCTCTCTGACGAAACTATTGTCTTCATAAGAATTATTGAAATTGAGGGTTTCATATCCCCGAATATCTTGTTGAGGATCCTGATAGTCCATCGTGATATTAAAGGATTTCTTTTGAGAGGTGACACGTTGATATGAAGTTTGCCCTTTAAACCTTACGCCAACGTTTGGAAACGTATCGCCATTGTAAATTAAGGTTGCAGGAAGATCTGTTTTGCTAGCGTAATTGCTGGTGAGTTTGGTCCAGTAATCTGGCTGATCAAAGATCAATTGAATGTTTCTGATTTTGGCTAATTCATAAAATCCCTCAGCGGATTGATTGCCAGAGATTAAGCGCTTGCCATCTGAAGAAAGATTCATTTCAGCAGGAAGATTTTGTGCTAAGGCAAAATGAGCACAGAATATCAGAGCAATGGATTGCAATAATTTCATTTCAAACGATTAAAGGTGATGATTAAATGACTTGTTCTTCTAACTTCATACTGTATCTTACGGAAATTGATGGAATTTGGTTGGCTACCTCTTTAAGTATTGATTGACATTTATTCTCGTCTACTTGTTCAAGCTCATAAATGTATTCCTTTTCGAGTGTTTTTTCACTCATCCGGTGCTCAATACGGGTCAAAGTACATTTGCCATTCAGCGAGTTGACGATGGATACGATTAAGTCAGGATGCTCTGAGGCATTTTCAGCAAACTGAATTCTTAAGACATGAATTTTTCTAGTAAATATTTTGAAAGATGTAAAGAATAATAAAAATGCTATCAGACAAAAAAACAAACAACCATATACAGCAATGTTGAATGAAAACACACCGCAAGAAATACCCATAGCTAAAGCGGCAAACATAAAGATGATGTTTCTGGGTTGGAGCATGTTGGTACGAAATCGGATGATTGACATAATACCCAACATTCCCAAACCGCGTCCAATATTATCTCCAATAGCGATGGTCACCACCGTCGCAATGATAGAACCCAAGATCATGGATTGAATAAAATGACCGGGTGCAGCATTTTGCTTAGAAGTGAATTGATATGTAAAAGCAATGGCAGAGGAAAGAATAAAGCTAGTAGCCAATGCATATAAGACCGGTAAGGCCGCAGGATTATCCGTATTTAAATCAGTAAGCGAGAAGTCAAACATTCCTTAAATTACATTGAAGCTTATTGAGATTTGCCAATTTTGGTTTAGACTTTTTATATCCTGATAAGTTTAATGACCAAATAGATTTTTTATTCAAGCTCGGTATTTCGGACTTTGAGGGTTAGGTATGTGAGCGAATATACAGAAGCCCATGAAATATTTTCTAGAAAGACCTCCAGAATTCCTGATGTATTGGCTTTTTTCAAACCATATAAGACTTTGAATTCAAATCAATATTGAACATTAAATTCAGGTTATAGGATCTAGCCCTGACATGAGATACATCCATCCTCCATAGAACATACCTGACCTTCAACGAATTGCGTAGATTCGTCAGACGCATTCAACATTTTGTCCAATTCTTGACGGTGTGACTCGGCCGATTTGGTTGGGTTGATCATGTCTACATCATTCGGATTTGTCGCTACGGTCTTTTCGACAAATCGCTGTTGATGGACTTCGCTGAGGGTAAATTTGATGGGATCAACTGCAGATTTGGTACGCAGATAGTAGATCCCTGTTTTCAAGCCCTTCTTCCAACCGTAAAAATGCATGGAACTCAGTTTACTGGGTGTTGCGTTGTCTAAAAATAGATTTAGACTTTGGCTTTGACAAATGTAAGCGCCACGGTCTGCTGCCATGTCGATAATACACTTTTGACTCAGCTCCCAAACAGTTTTGTAAATGGCTTTTAAATCGTCGGGGATGGCCTCTATCGTTTGGATCGAACCATTGTGGAGCATGAGAAGTTCTTTCATTTCCTGATTCCAAAGATTCCTTTGGACCAAGTCAGCTAACAAGTGTTTATTGACCACAATAAACTCACCGCTTAATGTTCTGCGGGTATATAAATTGGATGTATAAGGCTCAAAACATTCGTTATTGCCCAATACTTGTGAAGTACTGGCTGTGGGCATTGGTGCCAGAAGCAAACTGTTGCGCAATCCATTTTGAATGACTTCATTACGCAAGGTTTCCCAATCCCACCGTCCCGAATCCGGAACTACATTCCATAAATCGAATTGGAAGAGGCCTTGGCTCATTGGCGAACCTTGGAAGGTTTCGTAAGATCCAAATTGTTTAGCTAACTCGCAACTTTCGCTAACTGCAGCATAGTAAATGGTCTCAAAAATTTCTTTGTTTAGTTGTCGAGCTTCATCACTGTCGAAAGGCATTTTCATCAGGATGAATGCGTCCGCAAGACCTTGAACGCCTATTCCAATTGGACGGTGTCTGAAATTGGATCGACGGGCTTCTTCAATAGGATAATAGTTGATGTCAATTATGCGATTGAGGTTGCGTGTGAGTACCCGCGTAACGTCTGCAAGTTTCTTATAATCAAATTTCTGATTTTTAACAAACTTGGGTAACGAAATGGAGGCTAAATTACATACTGCAACTTCATCAGGAGAAGTATATTCTATGATTTCAGTACATAAATTTGAAGAGCGGATGGTGCCTAGGTTTTTCTGATTGCTCTTTTGATTGCATGCATCCTTGTATAAGATGTAAGGTGTGCCCGTCTCAATTTGACTTTGGCATATCTGTAACCATAGTTCTTGTGCCCTTACGGTTTTACGAGCCTTGCCTTCAGCCTCATATCGCTCGTAAAGCGCATTAAATTCATCCCCATAGACATCGCATAAACCATTTGCTTCATTTGGGCAAAAGAGCGACCAGTTTTTATCCTCCAGGACCCGTTGCATAAACAGGTCTGGAATCCACATGGCATAAAACAGGTCCCTGGCTCTCAATTCTTCCTTGCCATGATTTTTTTTGAGTTCAAGAAAATCTTCTATATCAGCATGCCAGGGCTCCAAATAAATCGCAAAAGCTCCTTTTCTCTTTCCTCCACCCTGATCCACATATCTGGCGGTATCATTGAAAACTCGCAACATGGGAATAATCCCGTTGGAAGCGCCTCCCGTTCCTTTAATGTAACTTCCTTTTGCTCGGATATTGTGGATGCTAAGACCAATGCCCCCTGCGGACTGCGAGATTTTTGCACAGCGACTCAAGGTTTCAAAGATGCCTGGAATGCTGTCGTCCACCATCGTTAGCAAAAAGCAAGAGGACAATTGAGGTTTTGGCGTACCGGCATTAAACAGTGTAGGAGTCGCATGAATAAACCATTTTTCTGACATCAGATGATAGGTTTCCACGGCGGCCTCTATGTTGTTGCCGTGTATTCCGATGGAGGCTCTCATGAGCAGATGTTGGGGACGTTCTACAACTTTCTTATCTGCTTTGAGCAGGTAGGATCGTTCCAGGGTTTTAAACCCGAAATAATCAAAATCGTAGTCGCGATCGTAAATTATAGCAGAATCCAATCGATCGGCATTTTGACGGATGACCTCTATGGTTTCATCGCTGATCAGACCTGCTTTATTATTTGTAACGGGATCTATGTAATGGTATAGGATTTCCATCGTTTCAGAGAACGACTTCTTGGTATTTTTATGGAGGTTAGAAACGGCAATTCGGGCAGCTAAAATGGCATAATCTGGATGGATCGTAGCCAAAGTGGCTGCAGTTTCAGCCGCCAGGTTATCTAATTCGGAGGTTGTAACACCATCAAAAAGTCCCAAGATTACCTTTTTGGCTATCTCTATAGGATCTACGAATTTGGCATCGAGGCCATAACAGAGTTTTTTTACTCTTGCTGTGATTTTGTCGAAACTGACTCCTTCACGCTTTCCATTGCGTTTTAAAACTTGCATAGAACGGGTCTTAATGGTAAACTAAATGGGTTTAAAACATTACATTAAAAGTCTTCGTCAATGGTGAAAACCTTCGGAGCTGTGTTTTGGCCGACTCCAGCTTTTTTGTATTCAGATACCCGTTTTTCAAAGAAATTGGTTTTGCCTTGAACAGAAATCATTTCCATGAAAGGGAATGGATTCTGTGCATGGTATATTTTTGGATTGCCCAATGAGACTAGCAGGCGATCGGCAACAAACTCAATGTATTGGCACATGAGATCTGCGTTCATTCCGATTAAAGCCACTGGAATAGCCTCAGTAATAAAATATTTTTCGATTTCGACCGCTTCGCGAATGATCGATTCGATGGTTGAGATAGGCAGTTTATTAACGATGTGTTTATTGTAAAGCAAGCAGGCAAAATCGCAATGCATACCTTCATCCCGCGAGATCAGCTCATTGCTAAAAGAAAGTCCCGGCATTAATCCTCGTTTTTTGAGCCAGAAAATGCTGCAGAATGAACCGCTAAAAAATATTCCTTCGACTGCAGCAAAAGCTATCAATTGTTCGGTGAAACTTCCCTGTTTGATCCAGCGTAATGCCCACGCTGCCTTCTGGTTGACACATTCAAGATTTTCAATGGCATGTAATAAATAATCTTTTTCTGCGGCATCTTTTATGTAGGTATCGATCAACAAGGAGTAAGTTTCTGAATGAATGTTTTCCATCATGATCTGAAAGCCATAAAAGAACTTTGCCTCTGGATATTGCACCATTCTGACCATGTTTTCCGCCAAATTCTCATTTACTATTCCATCACTGGCTGCGAAAAATGCAAGTACGTGTTTAATGAAATGTTTTTCATCTGAGCTTAATTTATGATTCCAATCATCAAGATCCTGCACCAGGTCAATTTCCTCTGCTGTCCAGAACGAAGCCTCTGAATTCTTATAAAATTGCCAGATATCATTGTGTTGAATCGGAAAAATGACAAATCTGTTCGGATTTTCGACGAGGATAGGTTCTTGTTGGTAAGTCATTGTTACTGGTGTTTGAAAAATCCTAAATTTTCGGGAAACGGTCACAAATGTATTGAAGTCGCCCAATTTATATGATAAAAAATTAGATATATTTTTATTTAAAATATGTATCTTCTTGGTATTATATACTTTAAACTTTTAAAAGCCCCAAGTTTTGATCAGACAGACATATTATGAATAATTTGTATATCTGCAGTAAAATTACAGCATCGAAGAAGGAATTTTCAGAGTTTTTATTAACATATTGTGGAAAACTTTAATAAGTTTGTGAATACCTACGCATTATAAATTTCTAAATGTGTGAGTCATTGTGGATAATATGTAGAAAAATGTTGATAAGTATTAAATGCTCAGGTTCATAGTTTAACATGTTAAAGAATAAATTGATTTATTTCCTCTTTGTTTTACCTGGATAATGCGCTATGAAACAAGCGATTGGCCAAGACTACTATGTATTTTACAAACCTTTTGGGGTCATTTCGCAGTTCACTCAAGAGGTGCCTGGTCAGGTTTGCCTTAAAGATTGGTTAAACCTTAAGTCTGATGTCTACCCTGTTGGCCGACTTGATTTAGATTCTGAAGGATTGCTTCTATTAACCAATGATAAGGCACTTCAACGCGCTGTCCTACTTCCGGAAAATAAGATGATAAAGACATATTGGCTCCAGGTTGAAGGCCATTTTGGTCAAATTGCAGCTCACCAACTTATGGAGGGTGTATACATTTCTGTCCAAAAGAAACGCCATTTGGTAAAGGCCATTAACGTTCATTGGACCGATCATCCTGTGCCTGTTTCGGATCGAAATCCCCCTATTCGCTATCGAAAATCAATTCCTGATACCTGGATTCAAATCTCAATTTCTGAAGGTAAAAACAGGCAATTGCGAAAAATGCTTGCAGCGGTTAATTTTCCAGTTCTTCGACTCATCCGGGTAGCGATTGGTTGTCTGACGATTCACAAGATGAAACCAGGTGAATACCGGAAACTGAGTAACAATGAATACAGTACCCTGTTTAAACCTCCTAAAGACGAAGGGTTCCTTAAGCTCGAAG
The DNA here is from genome assembly GCA_964568865.1 of uncultured Saprospiraceae bacterium. Taxonomy (GTDB): domain Bacteria; phylum Bacteroidota; class Bacteroidia; order Chitinophagales; family Saprospiraceae; genus Vicinibacter. The sequence continues at coordinate 59,207 of CAZMSE010000010.1, read as the reverse complement.
TTTAAGCGAAAAACCTCCCTTAGATCGTAGGCATAAAGCTTTGATTTTATTTGTGCTGCGATGGATCATCGATCCTTCACAGATACTGTCATTATTGTCGATCATCGATGGATGTACATGACCTCTTTCGTTGCCTGTACGATCTTATTGACTGAGGGCAAATAGGCTTGGACAAGTGTGCTTGCATAAGGCAATGAAGTATCCGCTGCATTAAGTCTTGTTACAGGAGCATCGAGGTAATCAAAGGCGTGTTTTTGAATTACGTATGCAATTTCAGAAGATACACTCGCAAATGGCCAGCTTTCATCTACAACGACCATCCGGTTTGTCTTTTGAACGGATCGAATGAGCGTCTCGTAATCCAATGGACGTATGGTGCGAAGATCAATCACTTCGGCATCAATCCCCTCCTTTTCTAATTCGATGGCTGCTGTCTTAACCACTTCCATCATTTTATTATAGGATACGAGCGTAACATCTTTACCGGTTCTTCTGACAGCTGCTTTACCAATAGGAATGGTATACTCCTCTTCGGGGACTTCACCTTGTAACCCATACATCAATTCAGATTCCATGAAACAAACCGGGTCATCGTCACGAATGGCAGATTTTAAGAGGCCTTTAGCGTCATATGGATCGACTATCGAAATCACTTTTAATCCTGGACAATTGGCCAGCCAACTTTCAAATGTTTGGCTATGCTGTTGTGCCAGTTGTCCAGCTGAACCACTGGGGCCACGAAAAACAATCGGACACTTGAACTGACCTGCAGATTGGGATAAGGTTTTGGCTGCATTATTGACCAGTTGATCAAAAGCGAGAACGGCGAAGTTCCAGGTCATAAACTCAATAATGGGCCGAAGTCCATTCATAGCGGCTCCTACACCTATCCCTGCAAAACCTAATTCAGTGATGGGGGTATCGATGACTCGCTTAGGACCAAATTCGTCCAGCATTCCTTTGCTTACTTTGTAAGCACCATTGTATTGTGCTACTTCTTCACCCATTAAAAATACGTTTTCATCTCTACGCATTTCTTCTGACATTGCCTCTCTGAGGGCATCTCGCAAGTTGATCACTCTAGCCATAACTGAATTCTGGTCCAAAAATAGGAATATTCAACCCAATCCTTGCATTTGGAAAGATGGATTGCCATCGGATTAACCGAAACTATTAAAAATCTTGGCTTGAAAGGGTTCATTCTAACCATTGGGAAATGTGGTTTAGTTACCTGGTTTCCAAGGATGGAAACAGGGTGATTATGGATTCCTTCAGCGTTCCATTTGTTTTTGAAATCGAAACACAAAATGAGTGTTATCGCTTAAATAAAGGTTCAATAAAATTCGTACTTATCAGGCATCAAATCCATTCAGGAGATCGACTTTGCCAAAGTTACCTGATCCAGCGAAAATGATCACATCAAAATGATTCCTCGACTCATTTAACTTTTGCATCAATTGCTCAGGATGGTCTACCACAAACATATGTTCATGTTGAAATGCAGTCCTTACTGTTTCGTGAGACAACGGAAGCATCTTTTTGATCGTAAGTGCATTGGCGTCAAAATAGATGAGGAGTTCATCTGCGGCAGCGGCAGTTTCTTGATATTGGGGTAAAAATTCCGGATTCAGGCTACTGTAGGTATGTAATTCATAGCAAGCCAGGATCTTCGAGTTTGGAAACTGTTCTCGCATTGCTTGTAAACTTGCTTTTAATTTTGAAGGTGCATGTGCAAAATCTCGGAAAACTGTATGTTTATCGTTTTTAAAAATCAGTTCCATTCTTTTTGCAGCTCCTTTGAAGTCCGTTAAAGATTCAAAACAACGGTTTAAGTCAAATCCCAGGAATCTGCAGGTTTCAATGGCTGCTTGAATGTTTTCCAGATTATGTTTGCCAAATACATGAATCGGAGCCTTAGTTTGGTCATGTACTAAATACAGTTGTTGCCCTTCTCTAAAGGAATTTGCTGCTTGATAAGGGATTTGAAACTGGGATGTTTCCTGAACGAGCTGTCTGAGTTCTGGATCTCCTTCAAAATAGATCACAGGAGTTTCTGGTGAACACTTTTCAATGCGTTCTCTAAAGGCATTAAGGTACTGCTGGAAAGTCGGAAATACGTTAAAATGGTCCCAAGCTATACCCGTTACAATTAACACACTTGGTTCGTAGTGAAAAAATTTTGGCCGTAAGTCCAGGCAAGAGCTGAGGTATTCATCTCCCTCAATGATGGCAAATTGAGCATTGGATATTCGAACCATGGTGTCGAATCCTTCGAGTTGTGAACCTACCAGATAATCAAAATCCAACTCCAGGGCCTTGAACAAATGCATCAAAATAGAGGTAGTTGTAGTTTTGCCATGACTGCCTATCACAACAATTTGCTTTTTATTTCGATAGGATTCTTGTATGAATTGGGGAAATGAGAAAACCTGAATTCCTCTTTCGAGACAGTACCTTAATTCCGGATTATCGGTTTTAGCGTGCATGCCAAGAATGACAAAGTCAATGGCCCCATCTAATTTTTCGGGAAACCAACCTTCAGAGTCAGGCAAAATACCTGCTTTTTCAAGCCTGGACCGGGCCGGTTCAAAAATTTGGTCATCGCTGCCACTTACTTCAAATCCAGATTGGGCTAAAGCCAATGCCAGATTATGCATTACACTACCCCCAATGGCAATAAAATGTACCCTCTTTTTCATATCCGACAAATTATTGGGTAAACATAATAAGTTTTTATTTGATAATATTTTATCTTTGCCGGGCGTTAGAATATTAGTATTAAATTGCAGTATATGAGAAAAATACAAAATCAAAATTGGTGGATAGTCATTGGGGTATTGGCGATCACCACCCTGTCATCTTGCAGCAGAGGTTACGGATGTCCTTATGATTTCTCTATTTTGGATACCGTTCTGTCCATAGGCATAAAAGCAGTGAATGTCCTGACTTTTCTGATTTAACAAGAAACATTTACCAAATTAAAGAAAAACCAGTTCCATTGCGGGACTGGTTTTTTTGTTGAATTATGCGAAAACTGGTATTGACGAATGATGGGTCTCATACGGTATACGATGATGAGCGCAAGGCGCATTTCCATTCCATTCATGGGGCTATCACTGAAAGCATCCATGTTTTTATTGAAAATGGACTTAAAAGGGTTGCAACAAAAGAATATCCCTTGTCTGTTTTGGAAATTGGCTTTGGTACTGGTCTCAACGCTTATTTAACCTATTTATATGAGTCCAAATTAATTTCCAGTGGTATTGAATATACGGCCATTGAAAACGATCCTATCCCTCTAGACCTGGTAGATCAATTAAATTATTCGTCACTTATACCCACTGGCATGAGCGATTTAAGCATTATGGATTTACACCAGCTGCCCTGGAATCAAAAGTTGGTTTTGAATACCCATTTTACTCTTCACAAAATAAAAGCCGATTTCCAGTCTTGGCAATGTGATGAAAAATTTGATGTGGTTTACATGGATGCATTTGCTCCTGAGGATCAGCCTGAATTATGGACATTTGACACGTTTGTAAAACTCTCCAAAATGATGAGACAAGGAGGACTATTGACAACCTATTGTGCAAAAGGAAATTTCCGCAGAACGTTAAAAACAGCAGGATTTAAAACGGAGTCATTACCGGGTCCTCCAGGGAAGAGGGAAATGACCATAGGATTAAAATTGTAATCAACTTTAGCTATTTAAAATATATTTGCTGTAAATTCATATCATGTCAAACGGACAATTATTGGGAATCGGTTCAAGGGTAAAACATCCTGCTTTTGGTGATGGAGTGGTAGTGCATGTGGATGTAGCGGCATATAAAATTTGTTTCATTCAATTTGGGATAAAATTGGTAGGTAAGGATTATCAGCAATTGGAGATTATTGAGCGAATCGAAGCTGAGGAAGCGATTTCTTTCAGTGAAGCAGAAAAATCTCTTGCTAAAATATTGCGTGCATGGTCGGATATTACAGAGGTTGTCCCATTAGGGGATAAATGGAAAAACGGGCAGCTGATTTTAAAACCAGGAGAACCAGGGCTTAAAGAGAAGGAGATTCCTATCGAACAGTTCTTTCATAAAATTGTCATGGTGCGTGACCGCTTACGCGTTATGGAGCAAAGAATCAATAGCAGCAAATTAGAGGAAGAGGATAAAATCAATCTTCAACAGTACATTACTCGGATTTATGGTAGTTTGACAACCTTTAATGTGATGTTTCGTTATAAAGAGCAACATTTTACGGGCGAAAAGTCGGATGGTTAAATCGTTATAGTACAATTGAAATCATTCCTGGGATGAAAGGGTATTTAAAATGCTTTGTTACTTTGTTTGTTGCATGCTTCATGTGCTCTTGCGTCCGTGTTCCAAATCCACATGAAGGACTAGCGCCTGGACCTTGGCGTGGCTTACTTTTCATCAGTCAATTTCAAGACCTGATTGTTACAGAAGGAAGAAATAAAGTAGTGACACGTGATATTGATTTTGAAAGTAAATCCACAGTAATTCCTTTTTTATTTGAGTTAGGACATACTTCAGATGGAAAAGCAAAGCTCACGGTGATCAATGGATCTGAAAGAATCGAGTTTACAGATGTATTTACCGGAAAGGATTTGAGAACTGGAGAGGACACTTTTTACATTTCATTAAATCCTTATGATGCTTGTCTTAAAGGAATCTATGAAAATGATAAAATGCAGGGACATTGGATGGTATTGGATAAGCCTGGATATGCCATGCCTTTTGAGGCAAGATTTGGGCTGAATCACCGTTTTAAGCAAAAGCTAAATGATGAAGAAGTTACCAATGTTTCAGGACATTATCAAACCGTTTTTAACAAAGACAGTGCAGATTCCTTCAATGCTATTGGTGAATTTGAACAACAAAAAGATAAGGTTACAGGAACCTTTCGTACAGAATCAGGGGACTTTCGATTTTTAGAAGGACAAGTTGTTGGCGGGAAATTGTTTTTATCTTGTTTTGACGGAGCCCATGCCTTTTTATTCACTGCGGAAATTTTCAGTGATTCACTAGCCGGGAAATTTTATTCTGGGAATCATTACCAGGCCTCTTGGCAAGGTCGCAAAGTGATGCAAGGAGTTTTAAAAAACCCGGATTCCTTAAGTTTTGTACAAAATGATGAAGAATTTCATTTTGGGTTCGAGACACCTGATGGAAAGATGATTAACTTTCAGGATGAACCTTATCGTGGAAAATTAAAGTTGGTTCAAATCATGGGATCATGGTGTCCAAATTGTATGGATGAAGCCTTATTTTTAAAAGAACAATATTCGGAGCTTTTAAATGATTCAATTATTTTGGTCGGATTATCTTTTGAAAGGCATAAAGAAAAATCAAAAGCCATGGAGCGCATTCTTCAATACAAGGATAAGCTGCAGCTGCCTTACGATATTGCTTGGGGAGGACCCGCGAACCGTGATTCTGCTTCCAGAAAAATCCCCCAAATAACCCATATTATGGCCTATCCCAGTTTGTTGTTTATCGATCGAAAGAATAAGATTGTTAAAGTGCATTCGGGCTTTGATGGTCCGGCTACAACTAAATATATGGAATACCAAAATCAGTTTAAAAAGAATATTCAAGAATTGAAGCAGTGATCAATAAAAATGTTTTGATAACCGGTGCAAGTTCTGGAATTGGACGCGCAACGGCAGAAATGTTTGCTCAGAATGGCGTAAACAGATTGATTTTGTGTGGTAGAAGAGAGGCTCTGTTAAAGGAGGAAAAGGCTAAATTGGAAAAATATTGCGACATTACTTTGCTTGTCTTTGATATTCGTATTCCTGAGCAGGTTGATGCTGCGGTGAAGCAACTGGGTGAATTGGCGCATCACATTGATGTCTTAATCAATAATGCAGGTTTAGCGAAAGGTCTAGATCCAATTCATGAAGGAAAATTGGAGCATTGGGAAACCATGATTGATACCAATGTGAAAGGTTTGCTTTACATAACCCGTTTAATCAGTGGGTTTATGGTGAATCGTAAATCTGGGCACATTATTAATGTTTGTTCTACGGCAGGAAAGGAAGTTTACCCTAAGGGCAATGTATATTGTGCTACAAAATTTGCTGTAGATGCGCTTACCAAAGCGATACGGATGGATTTATATCCTCACAACATTCGCGTGAGTCAAGTGGCTCCTGGGCATGTTGAACAAACTGAGTTTGCATTGAACCGATTTGACGGAGATCGCGAGAAGGCGAATATCTATAGCGATTTTACTCCATTACGAGCGATGGATGTTGCAGAAATTATTTACTTCATTGCCACCAGGCCAGCTCATGTCAATGTTCAAGATATACTGGTGATGAGTTCGCAACAAGCCAGTTCAACACTTATCGATCGTTCAGGGCGGCACTTTGATTGAATTCTCAACACAGTATTAGACAAACGTAACTTGAAGTCACTCGTTTTTGGTATTGGCAATAGTATAATTTACTATAGTTCCTCAAAAAAACTTATAAGCGTATAAATTTCTTGAATTTTTCAAATCCGTCTAATCGAAGGATATAACAACCTGGCGTTAAACTTTCTAAAGGAACCTGATTATGGGTAGAAGTTAATTTACCGGATTTCATCACAACGCCATTAAAGTTGGAAATTGTGTATTGTACAGGTATCTTGATATCAGACCCAATATTTACCTGCAGAAAATTATGTGCAGGGTTTGGATACACTTGATAAAAGTAATGCAATTCATGATCTTTATTGGCAACAACCTCTTTAATCAGGTCTTTGATCGGAAAGCTTAAAATGGATTTACCATAGGTGCCTGCAATAAGTGTTTGAGCAGCTGAGTTAATTTCGATGTCGACCACTTCAATAAAGGGCATATTTTCCCCTACCCTTTTCCATGTTAATCCATGGTCTAAGCTGGCATAAACACCGATGTGATTTCCAATGACCAATACACTATCACGATGATTGGGTAGTATTACTATGTCATAAATGGGTAAATCGGGTAAATTACTTTGAATACTGTTCCAGCTTGATCCACCATCTAAGGTTTTGTACACATATGCGCTGAAGTTATCACCCCGGTGACCGCTTAGCGTTACATAGAAATGTTTTTTATTGAATTGAGAGCATTTTACAGAGGTGATGTACCCACCAGGTAGCGGACCAGAAACATTTTTCCAATTCTTATTAAAACTGTCTGTTACCCATACATTACCATTTACAGTCCCGGCAATAATGACATTGCTATCCAATAGAGATTCATCTAGGGTTGTGATAGTGGGGCTTGATCTCGAAAGATATTTGCCATTGCTGACCAGGTTAGGACTGATGCCAACCCATGCAGCAGCTGTGTCAGAAAAATTTACATGCACAGCAGTAGAGCCGCACAATAATTTGCCATCATCATGATGCGAAATCATGTAGGGAAAATCCCAATTACGGGAACCGTTGATTCCTTTGATGAACAACCTCCAATCATTGAGGTAATATTGATATAGATTTCCGTTTTGATATTCAGCATAAAAGATATCTGGATTGCTAGGCTTAAAAGCCATTTGAAATCCATCGCCTCCAAAAATTCGTTCCCAATTATCAATTTGAAATTGGTTACCGCCTGTAGACCCATTGTCTTGTAGTCCTCCATAATACAACTCAGGCTGATTGGGATTGTATGCTACTCGATATATTTGATTGGTGGGAATATCCTCAATGTCTTCCCATACATCGGCATCATTATAGTATCTGTATAATCCCCCATCTGTCCCAAGTAAGACGTCATCATTTTTTAAGAATACCAAATCATGTTTATCTGCATGCACTTCATCTCCTTGAATATTAAAGTCTGCTGGATACCAGGATTGGCCACCGTCCTTAGAGCGGAAAAGATCCACAGCAAGTACAAAAAGATCATTGGGATCTTTTGGGTTGACTGCAATGTGATGAAAATACCATCCGAATCCTCCAGTTTCTGTACAACGCAGTCCAGAGGAGTCATTTACACAATTGAGATTTGTCCAAGAATTTCCGGTATCGGTGGACTTGTATATCCCGTAAAGATTATTTGATACAGATCGGTTGCAGCTAAATGTTCGGACATACCGAGCGTATAAAATATTGGGTTGGCTTTCACAAATGGCTAAAGCGATTCGCCCATTAATGCTATCACTGGGTAGTCCGTTGGTTAGTTTTTCCCAATTAGAACCTCCATTTTGAGATTTAAAAATTTGCCCATCAGGGCCTACGGAAATACTTTTGTTGTTTGTACCAAGTTTATTCCAGGTAGCCACAAATAAGACGTCAGGATTTTTAGGATGCATAACCAGGTCAGTTACCCCTGAAGAATCATTGAGATAAAATACCTTGTTCCAATTCATTCCACCATCTGTTGATTTATAAAGACCTCGATGTTCATTTTTTGCATAACTGTAACCCAAGGAAGCAGCATACAAGATATTTGAATTAAGAGGATTCACTGCAATTTCTGAAATGACACGAGTATCCTTGAGTCCTATGTACTTCCAGGTTTTGCCAAGATCTACTGATTTATATATGCCATTGCCTTGACCGCAATAAAATCCGCCACTGTGATCACCAGTTGCCAGATATAGCGTATTGGGTTGGTTTGGATCAAAAGCGATATCGCTTACATAGAGAGAACTTTCTTGATCAAAAACAGGTTCCCATGTCAGACCGTTGTTTAACGTCCTGTAAGCTCCTCCATGTGAGAACCCTATGAAAATGATGTCTTCATTCTTGGGGTGAACTGCAATGGTATTGACTCGCCCTCCAAGATTGCCTGGTCCCTGGGTGGTCCATTTTCCTGGAAATAGGATATCTGGACTTCTATAAACTTTTAGATTATTTTTAAATGAAGTGATTTCATGGTGAATCTTCTCTAAAAAGTGTTCATCTTGTTCGCCAAATTTATCCAATAAATGTAAATCATCAGGTGGAGCCCATTCGAAGGAGGTAGATGGATTGGACTGAAAATTATTTTGCCTAACATCTGTTTTGCAGGAATTAAAAATAAGGCTAAAGGCCAACATAATTGATAGCCCAAATAGGAAAGGATTATGCATTGAGAAAATCTTTAGATTGTGTTGCTTCTGAAGGTTTCATGCGACCACTGTGAACCAACCGCATTTCACGTCGAACAATGGCTTCATCAAAAAGTTTTTGTTCCATTTCAGTTTCAGGAATTACTGCAGGTATAACCTTAGGTCTCATGGTGCGTTCATCCAGAGCTACAAAAGTAAAGAAAGCCTGATTGGACATTCTCGTTTTACGCTGCAAGGTGCCCCGGGTAAAAACTTCTAAATAGACTTCGACAGATGTATGAAATGCTCTGGTCACTTGGGCTTTGATGTTGACCACATCACCCAACTTTATGGGTTCATGAAAACTTAGGTGATCTACTGAAACGGTTACGACATAGGCATCGCAATGTTTGCTGGCGCAAATTGCAGAAGCTATATCCATCCACCTCATAAGATTTCCACCCATCAAATTTCCCAAAATATTGGTATCATTTGGCATGACCAATTCATTCATTTCAATAACGGATTCTGATACTTTTTTTTCTTCGCTCATATGGTCTGTTCGAGTTCAAATGTATGTAAAAAATGTTTTATGAATAACTTTTTAACCTCTTCCATCGACACTTGTACGCCCATCTCTTGTTGAAGTGAAGTAATGGTTTTTTCGTCTGGGTTTATACCGCAAGGAATTATGTATTTAAAATAATCAAGGTTGGTGTTGATGTTAAAAGCAAGGCCATGGAGACTGACCCACCGGCTGAGGTGAATTCCTATAGCACAAATTTTACGAGGTTTTGGTGAATCGATGGAAATCCATACACCGGTCAGTCCATTGATTCTACCAGCGTCAATGCGATACTCCTTGAGAACCTGGATGGCGACTTCTTCAAGTGCACGAACATAGCGATGTACGTCATTATACAGATGGTCGAGGTCAAGAATCGGATAGGCCACCAGTTGACCCGGGCCATGGTAGGTAATATCGCCTCCTCTGTTTATCGGATGGAACTCAGCTTTGATTTCGTGCATTTTGTCCAAAGGTTGAAGCAAATGTCCCTCATCCCCGGATTTTCCAAGTGTAAAGACATGTGGATGCTCACATAGTAATAAACTATGTTGCTGAAACGCTGATCCATCCGGGAAATCCCTTTTCTGCTGGATCAATTGCTTGTGAATCAAAGTTTGTGCAGCCCAGGCCTCTTCAAAAGGAATGGTTCCGAGATCCAATATTTCAATTAAATTTGGCAAAAAGCTTTGATTTTTAAGGTATTATATTTAAATTTGGGAAAATTTTTACTATGAAACACAGAGCACTGGGCTTGTTAATGGTCATAATTACCGGTGGTTTAACTTTTTTATCCGCGCAAAAAGCACCTGATTTTACGGTTACGGATTACAATAACAAGACTCACCAACTTTATAGCGATTATTTGAACAAGAACAAAGTTGTGGTGATAAAGTTCTTTTTTATTGGTTGTCCTCCATGTGCCTCAGTTGCTCCTTACGTTGTACAGGCATATGGTCGAAATGGCTCTGGAGCTGGAAATGTTGAGTTTTTTCAAATATCGACCTTGAGTTCAGACAAAAATGCAAGTGTTAAATCTTACCATCAATCGAAAGGTTTTACTTTTCCAGGAATTGGATCCGATGGTGGTGCAGCGGCAGCTTTGAGTCCTTATAAAAATGGAATGTTTGGGACTTGGTATGGGACGCCAACTTTTGTAGTAATTGCTCCCAATGGAGATGTTGACTATAATGTACCATTAAGTGGAGGCAATCAATACGCTTTAGATACTGCCATCAACCGAGCGCTGAGAAAATCGAACGGTAATGGAGGTGGAAACCCTTGTACCGATGCATTTACCGTGAAAACTATCACTAAAATACAACCTGACGGGTATCTTGTCATCGATTATCTCAATGGAAATAACTCCAATGTGTTAGACTCTGGGATATATAAATGCCAATTTAATTTACCAAATAATTTAAGTCAAACATATGTTACAGCTTACATCAATCGGACAGAGGATGCAGTAACTGGGATATCAACGGCTGATGTTGTGAAAATTCAACGGCACATATTGGGGTTAGATACTTTAAACAATTTACAGGCCATGCTGGCAGATGTAAACAATTCAAGTTCAGTCACTGCCGCAGATGTTGCCGAAATCAGAAAATTGATTTTGGGTGTCACATCAAAATTTGCCAGGTTAACGCAACAGTTTGGTGTAATGCACAATCCAAAATCAAAACACTCATGGGATTTTAGTTCGAAGGTTTTGGTCAGTGATTTAATTAATAAAAATAAAACCAATGAATTTGGAGCAGGTAAATTTGGAGATATTACTGGAGCTACCCTTTTTACCTCAAATTCTCCAATTGAACGAGTTTCATTCACAACATCCCTTCGGGTTAGTAAAAAACAACTATCTAATGGAAGTTTTGAACATATATTTTACTTAAATGAAAACTTACCCATAGAGGGATTTCAATTGTCTTTAAACTATCCGTTATCAGGAAAGATATTATCCATTACCGCACACCCGGATATTGATTTAATGTACCAGATCAATCCGGTCAAAGGAAGTGTTGTGTTGAGTGGATTGAACATCGAAATGGAGAATCAACATTTCTCAAGCGAACATGCGTTGTTTACTGTGATTACCCAACAGGAGTTTTCCTTGACCAGAGGAGAGCATGCCGCTGAGTTTGACGAATGGGTATCAGGAGGAAAGTCGTTTTCGATTCATTGGATGTATGACAATAAAGCAGATTTGGAGACTCAAGCCCTGGTTTGGTTCGATCAACATGAGATTTACATCAATAGTATCAAACCTATTAAAGGTGTTGCATTGTATGCTCTTACTGGTGGACAAGTTAAGGATATAAAATGTGCAACGAGATCTTTGCAAAATTGGAGTATTTCAAATATCTCTTTGAGTGGTGGTTTTTATATTCTAAAAATAAACTACTATGACCAAATGGATGAAATGGTTAAAGTTTTTCTTCGGTAATTGAAGCGAATACAATTGTTGCGTCAATTTTTATTTTAGAATAGCTTACATGAAGCACTGTTGAAATGAGCGACATATATCCTTAATGACTAAATGAATTAAGTAACACTTAACGTCATTTGTGGCATTCACATGATGTTCTCCCATCCATTTTAAGTTTTATCAATCTTGGAAATTGAATCGTGATTTCAATTGGTCGATTTTACGTTAGAATCAATTCAATTTATTCCTCAACTCCGGCTAAATTCAAAGCGTTTAGAGGATTGGGTTTTAAGCCCTTGATGTTTTTCTGAACAAACCAGGCAGTTTGATCATAGAATAAAAATACTACAGGGCATTCATGAATGAGTAGTTTATCAAGTTGTTGGTACAAAACAATTCTTTTTTTTGGATCCAGCTCCTTGATGGCCATTTCATACAGTTGGTTGTATTCTGAATTGTCAAAACGAGTATAATTTGGCGGTGAAGGATTGGGGCCATAAAACACGGTTAAAAAGGACTCTTCATCGGGGTAATCGGCTATCCAGGAAGCCCTGAACAAACTCACCGCTCCATTCTTCATTTTTTCTCTTAATGTGGCAGTCTCGACCAGATCAATGCTTACCGATATCCCAACCTCTTCCCATTGTTTGGCAACAAAAGTTATCAGATCGACGTAGTCTTTATTGGTACTAAGCTCCAATCGATGAAGAGGATTAGATGGATCGTAATGAATGGATTTAAGTAATTCTCTTGCTTTTATTGGGTCATATGAATATCCAAGATTCAGCGCGGGATCAAATGCCGGAAGACCCTTGGGTATAAATCCTGAGGTAGCTGGAGTGCCCATATTGAATCTTAGCTTCTGCAGCATTTTAGTTCGGTCCACTGCATAGTTTAATGCTTGCCTGAAAACTCTTTGTCTCAGGGGATGGTTTTTGGAAAGAGAAGTAAAGTTTATTCCGATATATTCTGTATTCAGATAATCCCCTTTCAAGAAATTGAACTTGTTTTTATAATCCGGAAACAATTCACCATTTGACTGGAAAATCTCATGAGCGAATCCAGAGGCAAGACCTGAAAAGAAATCAATTCCACCTGTTAAGAATTCAAGGTAGGCGGTATTCCTATCTTCCATGAAACTAATTCTTATGCCATTCAGATATTGTTGAGATTGGAAACATGAATCAAATTTGCTTAAAAAAATACCTTTTCTGCCCAACCATTTTGACAATTTAAAGTGTCCGGTTCCAATTGGATGTTTTGAAAATTCAGTTTGGTATACCTTTACGGCTTCGGGAGGATAAACACTGCAATAGGCATTGGTGAGAATATGGAGAAAAGGTGCAAATGGATTTTTAAGACGAATTTCAATAATGCTGTCACCAATGCATTGGAAGGAATTCAGAGAATCAATACGATTTTCAAAAATCCACGAACCAGGGGCATTCAGTGATTTATCGATTAAACGTTCGAAACTAAATTTTACATCTTCGGATTTAAGTTTTCTTGTTTTAAGACTCCCAAAGCAATTGTCTGGATGAAAATAAACATCATTCCTAAGGTAAAAGCGATACAATTTTCCGTTTTCCAGAATTTCCCATTTCCTGGCTAGTTCTGGAACAATTTGCATTGAATCGTTCAGATCCACGAGCTGGTTATAAATATGGTTAACCACCCAAATGTTGTTTTGAGATTTTGCAAATGCAGGATCCATCGAGGTGACGGGATTGGGCTGATTATAATGAAAGACCCTATTGGGGATAGAAGATTCCTGTTTGGAGCAAGCCAAAGCGATTAGCAGGGTAAATGGGAGGCATGTTTTCAATATTCCACCCAAACGAATTAAAGAGAACCAGGTCATTGTGCCCAAAACTAAAGGTTTAGGAGCAAAAAGTGTAGTTAATTATTGCATTGCAGTCAGATCTGAGTTTGAGAACCCAAGTTTTGCTTGGATTGCTGTAGGTTTGTGGAAAATTATAAATGGAGCTAAAGTATTTAGGACATTCTTGTTTTCAAATCCAATTCAATGGCAAAACATTATTGTTTGACCCATTCATTACGGGAAATCCGTTGGCAAAAGAGGTGAGATTCGATGACATTTGTCCAGATTATATACTGCTGTCGCATGGACACGGCGACCATGTGATGGATGCAATATCCATTGCTTCACGTTCAAAGGCATTGATAATCAGTACTTATGAGATTGTCTCTTGGTTTGAAAAACAAGGCATCTCTGGAATCCCAATGAATACCGGAGGTAAGAAACAATTAGAATTTGGCTGGGTAAAATTGGTCAATGCCATTCATTCAAGTGTTTTACCAGATGGTACCTATGGTGCCAATCCTGTAGGATTTTGCATCTACCATGAAAACGGTTGCTTTTATTATGCAGGCGATACAGCACTTACCATGGACATGCAACTTATTCCAAAGATCTGCCCCCCACTCGATGTGGCCATATTGCCCATCGGCGATCACTTTACCATGGGCTATGAGGACGCGATTCTTGCTGCACAATTCGTTCAATGTCAGCATGTTGTTGGATGCCATTTCAATACCTTTCCAGCTATTGAAATAGATTCCGAAAAAGTGCGTTCAGCCTTTGAACAAGCAGGAATGAAAATAACCATACCTTCTATAAACGAACAGTATAGTTTCTAATGGGAAAAATTATAGCTATAGCGAATCAAAAAGGTGGTGTGGGAAAAACCACCACCGCCATAAATCTTGCTTCTTGTGTAGCGATTTTAGAGCACAAAGTTTTGTTAGTGGATGCGGATCCTCAGGCAAACAGCAGTTCGGGTACAGGAATTATATTTGAAGCCAATCAGCCTAGTCTCTATGATTGCATGATTAATGAAGTTCCAGCTGAAGAAGCTATTGTGCCCTCCGATACACCAAATTTATATGTATTGCCCTCAAACATTGATCTGGTTGGCGCTGATATTGAATTGGTCAATATGCCACAAAGAGAGAAAGTTTTAAAGAAGGTATTGGAATCTGTGAGAAATCAATTTGATTTCATTTTCATTGATTGTCTTCCATCACTGGGACTGATCACGATTAATGCTTTGGCTGCTGCGGATTCGGTGATCATCCCAGTCCAATGTGAACTATTTGCGCTGGAAGGATTGTCTAAAATCCGGAATACGATTGAATTGGTAAAGACAGCTTTGAATCCAAAATTACAAATAGAAGGAGTTTTACTGAGTATGTTTGATAAAAGGCTTAGACTTTCCACTATGGTGATCGAAGATATAAAAGCAAATATTCATTTACCAGTGTTTGACACCATCATTCATCGTAACTCGAAAATTTCAGAAGCCCCATTAGTTAAAAAACCGGTTGTATTATATGACGCCGCGAGTAAAGGAAGCATGAATTTTCTGAATTTGGCGGATGAATTTATGAGAAAAAATAAAGTTGTTCTTGATGAAGCAAAAAAATGAATTGGGTAAAGGCTTGCGTGCCTTACTTAGCAGTATAAATACTGAAAACTCACCTGCAGTTGGAGAAGTTCAGAATAGCCGCATTAATTCGGTTAACATGATACCGATTCAGCAGATTCAGCCCAATAAGTTACAACCTCGGAATGCTTTTGATGAAGAATTAATACAGGAATTGGCTGAATCAATAAAGACATATGGTATTATTCAGCCATTGACCGTTAGACACCTTGAAGGTGATCACTACCAAATCATCAGTGGAGAAAGGAGGTATCGGGCGTCAAGGATTGCCGGTTTGACGGAGTTACCTGTTTACATTCGCGAAGCAGATGACAATGAAATGCTTGAAATGGCACTGGTGGAAAACATTCAAAGGGAGGATCTAAATCCAATTGAAGTGGCGATATCTTATCAAAGGTTATCTGAAGAATGTGGGTATACCCAGGAAGTGCTCGCAGACCGCGTGGGTAAGAAGAGAAGTACCATTAGCAATTATGTCAGATTATTAAAACTTCCAGTGGAAATTCAAACTGCTTTAAAAGGAAAATCTTTATCGATGGGACACGCTCGTGTGATTGCAGGGATTGATGATTTGATGGTTCAGATGCAGTTGTTTAAGGATATCCAGAAAAAGGAAATGTCTGTACGCGATGCAGAAAAAGCATTACAACATTACACTCGCTCCAAATCGAGAAGACCTGTTCAAAGCGGTCCTGTGCAAGTAACAGCCGATGGGCAAATTGAAATATTGGAGAAGAAAATTAGCATGTTCTTTGGTTACAAGGCCAACATTCAGCGTAAAGAAAATGGCGAAGGACAAATCATCATTCGGTTTAAGAATGATCAACAACTGAATGATATACTTGACCGTTTGGAAGAATAAGTTTTATGAAGCTGTTAAGTGTATTATGGATCTGCTCACTGTACTTTCAATTGAATGGTCAGGAACACAAAGACAGCATTTCACATTTGGAAAATTCACCTAAGAAATCTAAGATTGGGTTATTTTCAGGTAAGCCTGGTAAAGCACTGGGGTTATCCTTATTATTACCAGGTGCTGGCCAGGTTTATAACAAGAAATATTGGAAGCTTCCAATAGTTTACACTGGCTTCGGAGTCATGATTTATTTTATTCAATTCAACAGTGAACAGTACAAACGATATGATATCGCCTTGCATGAAAGAGTCGATAATCCAACCAACCCTCATGATGAATTCGTTGGAATTTTGAGTACTTCGGGTATTGACAGTTACCGAGATTTTTACGATCGAAATCTACAATTGAGTTATATTGGACTAGTAGCGGTATATTTGTTGACAGGCATTGAAGCCTATGTGGATGCACATCTCGCAGAATTTGATGTTTCCAAGAATTTGAGTTTTCAATTGCAGCCTGTGTGCACACCATATCAAGGTCAACTGGTAGTCCAATGGAGGTTTTAAATTTAGCTTACATCCATCCCAGTATTTTAGCAAACTTTATCATCTCCGACTGATTGGATACCTTCAATTTTCCGGTTAGAATTGCCATGAGTGGGTTTAATTCACCTTTAAAGATTTTTTTCAAATCTTCTGCTGTTGCACGAATGGTGCAGTTTGAAGAGCCGATCAACCCTTCCATACAGTTCATAACCCCATTTTCAACCAATATGCTTACCTGGCCACCACCTTCACCTTCCATGTCAAAGTGAAAGCAGGTCGTCATTCCATCCAATAGCTTGGAGTTAATTTTAGTAGGTAAATTCAATAAAAACTCTTTTGTTGTCATGATTTATGTTATTCCGTGTGAAAAAGAAAACTATCTCTGAAGCTATCCACGTCTGGAATCTGGTTGCTCACATACAAACCCATGGAAGACACTTGATTTGTCTGTACGTCTAATTGAATGGTATAGTATTCTTGAGTCCATTTCCAGGGTTTGAACCTGACCACAATTTGGCTGGATGAGAATTGTTTTTCACCCCGTTGTAGGTCCAAGGGGATGTAACAAAGAATCTCAGAATGATCTCTTAACTTAACGTTCAATTCGATGGGAATAGGAAATTGTCCTTTGTTTCGAATGATGATATTTAATTTTCCGTGAGCATGGAAGACGCTGTCGATGGTATAATTGATTTGCTGTGTGGTGTGAACAAAATAATGTTGAAACCAATCCAATTCCATTTTGGATGACTTTTCCATGACCCGAAAGAAATCATCTGGAGTTGGATGTTTAAAACGAAATTTCCAATAGTATTGCAACATACCTCGACTAAATGCTTCATCGCCTAGAATATAGTTTAACATATCAAGACAAATGGCACCTTTACTATAAGCTGCCATACCATATGCTTTATTTGTATTGAAATAATCTGCGGGTGTCACTAAAGATTCCTCCATCCCACTCTTCATAAAATTTACATAGTTTCTCATGTTGTCAAGCTGAGGATTGTCTACATCACTGCCGGGCAATAGATGGATTCTTTTTAAGTAATTTATGGTTTCCGTTTCTACATAGGAAGTAAAGCCTTCATCCATCCATGCATACAGTTGTTCGTTTGTGGCGATCATCCCTTGGTACCAACTATGTAGAAGTTCATGGATGGTCACGCCAACCAAACTCACCAATGGCCTTTTACCCGTGATGAGTGTGGCCATAGGATACTCCATACCGCCATCTCCGCCTTGAAGAATTGAAAACTTTGGATAAGCATAGGGCCCATAATGTGTTTCTATATAATTCATTGCGGAATCGACGATTATAGGTAATTTCTGCCATTGTGGGTTGATTTCTGTATGTGGTTGGTGCAGTGTCTCTATGAGGACACCATTTTCTCTTTTATATACATTACGTTGATACTCTTTATCAGCAGTCCAGACAAAGTCATGAACATTGGAGGCCTGAATTTGCCATGTAAGCTGATTCTTTTTATTGGGATTTTCAGGACGCCCACAATTGTCAACACCAGGATTGAGGAGAAGCCCTGTGAATCCTAGACAAAAGGACTTGTCCACGGTCAATGACACCTTATATTCAGCAAATATTCCGTAAAATTCTCTTGCGATATAGGGTTCGGTATGCCATCCTTTACAATCGTATTGACATAATTTTGGATACCATTGGGCCATACTGTATTCAATACCTTCCCGATTGTTTCGGCCAGAACGCCTAATTTGCACAGGTACTTGTCCATGGTATTGTAAATCAATCTCAAGGCTATCTTGCGGTGAGCAGCGTCTATCAAGTTGAATTTTTACTATGGTTCCAAGGTGTTCAATTTTTAATGGATTGTCGTAGTGAAAGGCTTTATTTATGGATATACTTCCGATTTCATCCGGTGTGAGCTTAGAGATTCTCTTGCCGATCCTGGGATCCGGGTCAGGAAGCCATTGACTTCGCTGGTCCATTTCACTTTCAGGTTGAAAAGCGTTGAAATACAAGTGGAAATAAATTTCTTCTAAAGTGTCTGGACTTGAATTATAAAGAATTACTTTTTGGGAACCAGTAAACCGATGATTCTCATGGTCTAAATCAAATTGAATGTCGTATTTGGCTTTTAATTGCCATGTGCAATTCTGTGCGTTGACAGACATTAACCAATTGAAAATAGACATGCATATCAACGGGACAATGGGACCAATCTTTATGATCATAACTGACTTTTTAATTTTAGTTTACAAACGTAAGTATAAGCATATTGAATAATGACGATCGTTAGCAATACTGAGAGAATATCGACCAATAACAAAATTAGGTTAAATCCCTTTTCATTGTTCGTGGATTGAGCCATAAGCAAATAAACGGCTGCTGCGTTGTGCGCCCAATGGATGCCAATTGCAGATTCTAGACCATTTGTAATCAAAGAGAGATATTGCAGTAAGAGGCCTATTAATAAAAAGTATATGGTTAAATAAATTATTTCATTGAAACTTAATTCTGTACCCGGAAGATGTATAACAGAAAAGATGAAAGCCGGTATCATGATTGAGGGAATCAATGAAGACTTCCAATTAAAAATAGCTTTTGCCAATAATCCCCTAAAAACCAATTCTTCATGAAAAGCCGTGAAGAAGAGCGCCAAAAGGCTAAATTGAAGCGGAGTATCAATTGAAATGACTTTAATCAAACTCGTAATATTTGAAAATTTAAACATTATTGCCAGACTTGTTGAAATCATTAAGAAAAGACACGAGGCAAAAAGCATGCTTGCCCATCGAATGGTACGTTTTGATATTAAATCAAAAATTGAAATATTAAAGAAAGTCCGGAGTAAATAGTGAAGAAAGAGTACGGATAAAAATGCGGATACAAGCTTTTGAGCAGAACCGCTGAATCCTGTATCGGGACTGACATATTTTAAAGTCAGAAATGTAATGGTAGATATAAAAACGTGGCCTAGTAGGTAGAAAAAGAAAAATAAAGCCAAACCTACCTTGTTAGCAGTTCGAAATGATGGTTCTACAAGAAATCGGGTCAACAAAATGTTTGGATATGATGTAAACAGACCAAATAGCGTTGAATGTTTAAAAATGCAAATTTGACGTATTTTTGTTTGACAAAGTATACCATGAAAAATAAATTAGCATGGGTTGGAATATTATGTTTTCTATTGATTATCAGTAGATTAATTCCACATCCACCAAACTTTACTGCAACTTTAGCTTGTCTTGTATTCGGAAGCGTGCTCTTGAAAATTCGGATGGTTTTACCTTTTTTAATGGTTTCTTTATGGATCTCTGATCTTGCTATCAACAATGTTTTGTATGCGAAAGAAAATTTTATTTGGTTCAGTTCAGGCTTCTCATATCTGATAAGTATTTACGTTTTAATTTATTTTCTAAACCGTTATCTGAATATCCAAGCCAATCAATCTGGATCAATAACCCTTTCGATCATTGCCTCTTCTACTATTTTCTTTATTTTAAGCAATCTGCTGGTTTGGATGAATTCAAGTACTTATTCAAGTGACTGGTCTGGCTTAATGACCTGTTACCTAATGGCAATTCCCTTTTATGGAAATGAAGTTCTGGGTAGTGTGTTTTATAGTATATTGATTTGGGGTGCCTTTTGGTTATCTAAGCATAATAGTATCATCGATGCAGAGTTGGAATCCAAATGATGGAAGATGGTGCTCAGCTTAAAGATACTGAATTAATTGAAGGGAAAGACTATACGGTTGAGAATGGGTATTGGATATTTACACGATCATATCTTCTCAAACGTGGTTTCTGTTGTGGTTCCAAATGCAGAAACTGTCCTTATCCAGTTGAGATTGTAAATGGTTGACGTTTTGGGTTACACGCTAAAATCTCATAGAAATTAAGGGTTTAGTACAGAATACACTGCACCCATTAGGATCTTAAAATCTCATAAAGTGATTCATTTGGACTGACCCATCGAAAAACGCTCATCTATTAGGGTTCCAGTAATGTTCTTGTTGTCCATCCATTTTACACAGCAAACGGGAAAGAATAAAAAAGTAATCAGAAAGTCTGTTGAGGTAAACGATGATTTCAGGGTCAATGGGTTCAACAGATGAAAGGCTGATGATTCGCCTTTCGGCGCGTCGACAAACGGTTCTGCAAATATGAGCTTGAGCAGATGCAAGACCTCCTCCGGGCAAAATAAAATGTTTGAGAGCTTCTAAATTTTGATCCATGAGGTCCATTTTTGATTCCAAAAGAAGACTTTGATCTGCTTTGAATTCAGGTAATCTCTTTTTTGCTTCCTCCGACTGGGTTGCCAAATGTGACCCAATGACAAAAAGGGTAGATTGAATATTTTTTAATGAGCCAACCAAAGTATCATCTTTGATCCATTGGATGAGCAACCCAAGATGGGCATTGAGTTCGTCAACAGATCCATAAGACTCAATCCGGATATCGTCTTTGGAGACCCTTGTGCCATCAAACAAAGAAGTCTCGCCGCCATCACCGGTTTTTGTGTAAATTTTCATGGCCTTGTGATTTGGTCAGATTCCACCATTCCATCCCGAAGGCGAACGATTCGATGAGCATTTTGAGCAACATCATTTTCGTGTGTGACCAGGATGATGGTATTACCCTCTTGATGGATTTTATTTAAAATTCTTAAAATCTCTTCACTGGTTTTAGAATCGAGGTTTCCTGTAGGTTCATCGGCTAAAATAATCGATGGATTATTGACCAATGCTCTTGCAATGGCGACACGCTGACGTTGTCCCCCTGAAAGTTCATTTGGTTTATGCAGCATTCGATCCGCCAGGCCAACAGCTTCAAGTTTTTGTCTTGCAATTCCTTCCCTTTCTGCTTTGGACTTGCCGGCATACAACAAAGGCATAGCGACATTCTCCAATGCACTCATCCTGGGGAGAAGGTTAAAAGTTTGGAAAACAAAGCCGATTTCTTTGTTTCTAATTTCAGCCAATTCACTGTCGTGGAGACTGCCCACTGATTTACCATTTAGCCAATATTCACCAGAAGTGGGACTGTCTAAGCAGCCTAGCACGTTCATTAAGGTAGATTTTCCGCTACCTGAGGGACCCATAAGTGCCAAAAATTCGTTCGCATGAATCAATAAATTGATTTTTTGGAGAGCTGAGATGGTCTCCTCTCCCATTTTATAGATCTTCTTTATTTCTTTAAGTTCGATAATCGTTCTGGTCATATCGCTCGTTTCAGTGTAAAATTATATAAAAGCTTGAGTTTGCTGACCACATTTAGGCAATTTGCTAAACTAACAAGACCAGTTTAGGGTTCTTGCCGATGAATCCTCAAGATTCGCTAATTTGGAGGCTTGAATCATTTATGAAGCATATAGCAGTTGCAGGAAATATCGGTTGTGGTAAAACCAGTCTTTGTGAGATTCTGGGAAAGCATTATCAATGGGAGGTTTTGTATGAGGATACTTCAACAAATCCCTATTTGAGTGATTTTTACTATGACATGACACGTTGGTCATTTAATCTTCAAGTTTACTTTCTGAATTCAAGATTTCGTCAAATTGTGGATATTCAGAAAGGCAAAGACACGGTTATTCAGGATCGTACCATTTACGAGGATGCGCATATTTTTGCTCCAAATCTTCATGAGATGGGTTTAATGTCAAAGCGAGATTTTGACAACTATTTTTCCTTGTTTGAAATCATGATGAGCACCATTAGACCTCCTGACCTGGTCATCTATCTAAAAGCTTCAATCCCTACACTGGTTCAACATATTCAATTAAGAGGTAGGAATTATGAAGGGAACATGAGTTTAGACTATTTAAAAAAGCTCAATCAACGCTATGATGACTGGATTGAAGATTATAAGCACAGTCCTGTGATCGTGATTCCTACGGATCAACTTGATTTTATCAACAATTCGGAGCATTTAGGTCAAGTGATCGATTTAGTAAACGGACATGTTAATGGACTATTTTAGTAAAGTGGGTTACCGAATCACTTTTGCCTGAATCCAATTATAGAAAAACACTGAATCCGGATCGTTTATCAATTCATCCATTGCGTATGCCACTTTTTGCCATTCCGCCAAAGAAAAGCAATTGTTTTTGATCATTTGAAGTGCGGCACTGCGCATGAGTTCAGTCCAGTAGTTAAACATTTGGTTTTTCGCATCAGGTTGTGAGCGGTCATAAAACACAGGAACTGCCCACGTCTCAAGTTTTGACATAGGCAAAGAACTCAATAGATTAGCCATTTGTATGCCTATATTACCATTGCCATTTAAATTCTGCTGAAATACCATCATACGGTTCCAGAAATTGCTGATTTCAGGTTTCTCAGGATAATGTTGAAAACTACGATTGTAAACCTCTGTAAAGTACATGACACCTTTTTTTTGCAATGTTCTGAATGCCTCAAACAAAATAGGGATTGGATTGGATATGTGCTCGAGAACCCATACAAAGAGGATGGTATCAAATGCTTGATCGGGCATTGGAAGATGCGTTCCATCGGCATGAATCAGTTTGAAGCGTTCTAAACCAATCTTGGATGCTTTAAGGTAATTCAGGCAACTTTCAAGCTGCAACATTGAATGATCAATTCCAGTAATGTGAGCATCTGGGAATGTTTTCAAAACATGCAGCATTTGAGCGCCAGAGCCACATCCAATTTCAAGGATTTGCGAACGATTGGACAAGTCTATGTTGCGATATATTAAGGGACTCAAAACATCATTTTGGCTATGCAGCCTATGTTGTTCTTCTGTATCATAACCATGTAAATAGGGTTCCAATCGTAATAACTTTATGATTTGTTAAGAAGATCTTCAATAGAATTTCCGCTCTTTGAAAATCCATGCGATCAGCAAACTCAGCGAAACGGAAGTTATGAGCAATAAATAAAATGAAACGTTGGAATCACTTAGGTTAAAAGGCAATGGTACGTTCATTCCAAAAAAACTGGAAATTAATGTCGGTACCATCAGAATAACTGTAATTACAGTTAGCCGGTTTACGAATTTGTTCAAGTTGTTTGAAATAATAGAAGCATAAGCTTCCATGGTTCCGTTTAAGATATTGGTATACAATTGAGCAACCTCACGTGCCTGATTGTTATCGACTATAATGTCTTCAAATAATTCAGAGTATTCTTCGTTCAACTTAATGTTTAAAAAATCGGTGCGTTTCATTTTTAATTTTAGCAACTCATTCGCATTCAATGAATTTACAAAATAGACCAAAGATTTTTCAATTCTAAGCAAACTGCGAAGTTCTTCCGAACGGCTTGAATGATAAAGTTCTTCTTCAATTAAATTTCTTCTTAGATTCAATTTGCGTAGGTCTTCCAGAAACAATCTTACTGTATATTCAAAAAGTTGGAGGATGAATCGGGTCTCATCGCGGATATATGAAAACTTGGAACGATTGTCCAAAAAACGATCGATGATTGGACTCTCAACGCTGCATATGGTAATTATTTTATCTTGCCAGAGGATGATACCAAGTGGCACGGTGATGAAAATGGGATCATTTTCCTTTTCCGTCTCGTTCAACACGGGCGTATTCATGATGATGCTTCGGGCTTCATCATATCGCTCGTAGCGAGCTCTTTCCTCAATGTCAAGGGGGTCAGTAAGAAAGTCAGATTCAATTCCCAGGGTATTGGCAAACTGATCCAGTTCCCCTGGCCTGAAAGGTGGCGAGAGGTTAATCCAGAAGGCCTTTGACAAAGAGTCGGTCTCCTGAAAGTAAGTATTTCCAGAATTGTAGTAACGGATCATCCGACTGTGTATCTTCTGTCATGATTTACAATTTGCAATAGGCTGAATAAGACATGCAAAAATAGCAAAAAGCAGACCAAAAACATCATTATCAAACCAGAAGAACAATTCTATTAAGGTTGATAAATTATATCATGTGTTTAAGGCTATATGACATTGGATTATATATAAAACAATATATTTTTCTCGACCATCATCTAAACTTTAATGCATTTACCGGGCGTATAAAGGTGACTAACCAGCTTGGTAAAATTAAACTGAATAAAACAACGGTAAAAAATATCAAATTCAAAACCAGTATAGGTATAATATTTAAATCTACCGGGGCATGTGACAGATAATAGTCAGCTTCACTCAATTTGATGATCTGGTATTTATGTTGCAGATACAAGATTGCATATCCAATTGTGTTGCCAGCAATAAGGCTGGTCAAAAGGATTCTGGTAGCATAACGTAAGAATATTTTTCTTTGAACCCAGGATCGCATGCCTAAAACGTTCAAAACACCAATCATGTGAGTTCTCTCTAAAATGAGTATCATTAACGTCGTAGCCATATTAATAATGCATACAGCAATGATTAAGCTTAATATAAAATATTTTGTAATATCTTGTAATGCTAACCATTCAAAAATATTTGGAAATTTATTGCGAATGGTTTCAGAGTACCAGGTCTCAGGTATTACTTTTTCAAAAAGCTGCTGATTTACTTTATCAGCATCTAAAACATTCCGGCAAAATACTTCAATTCCCGTTACTTCATCACTTTGTTTGTTCAGAACATCTTGCATCATCCGAATATCGACCAATGCAAATTTTTTATCGTACTCGGCTAAACCTGTATTGTAAATACCGCAAACAGTGACTCTCCTTTTTAAAATCTCCTGATTCAAAAAAATGTTTATTGTAAGTTTTGAGCCTACTCTTATTTGAAGATTCTTTGCTGTTTCTTCTGAAACTAGAATGCTTTTCTCGAAGGATGTATCTTTAGTGTTAAAAGGTTTTCCACTGGTTAGAAAACTACTGAAAAAATCCCAGCGAAAATCTTGGCCAACTCCCTTGATAAACAACCCTTCTGTATTGACATTATGGCTAATAATTGCAGGATAAATGATAAATCCCTGAATATGATCAATGGCTTCACTTTTTCCATTTGAAGCGAAATAGCTGGAAATGGCAGACCTTATCGAATCACTGAAGTTAAGGGTAAACGGATCAAGACTTTGGCTACTTTGAATATCTGTTATGTGGATGTGGCCCCAAAATCCAAAAACCTTCTTAGCAATTTCTTTTTGAAAACCGTTGAATATACTTTGAGCGACAATCATGACCGAAAGACTCAACGTGGTTGCCATTACGGCAAGTCGAATAATAATCTTTGTAAATGATTTTTTGAAGCTGGAAAATGATTTACTGGCTATAAATTCAAATACCCTCATGAAGTGCCTTGTGGAAACAAGGTTCAAGATTACGTCGAATCGTTTAATTTTGCAAACATTTTGAAGAGCTACATTATGCAGACTAAAGACTTTTTGGCCGAATTGAGTTGGAGATCCATGTTACAGGATTGTACACCTGGTTTGGAAGATTACTTAAGGGGTGGCATACGGAAGGCCTATATCGGTTTTGATCCTACGGCAAAATCTTTGGGAATAGGAAACTATGTACAAATTATGTTGCTTATCCATTTGCAGCGTTGCGGGCATCAGCCGGTGGTGGTTATGGGAGGTGCAACTGGAAGAATTGGCGATCCTTCAGGAAAAGATAAGGAAAGGGATTTGAAAAGCCTTGATGAGCTTGAAGCCAATATGAAAGCCCAGGAAATTCAAATGAGAAAACTAATCGACTTTGAACATGGGGAGAATAAGGCAATTTGGGTGAACAATTTCGATTTCTATCAGAATATGAATGTCTTACATTTCTTAAGAGATGTGGGCAAACACTTAACCATCAACTATATGATGTCAAAAGATTCTGTCAAAACGAGATTAGAAACCGGAATATCTTTTACGGAATTTTCTTACCAGTTACTGCAAGCTTACGACTTTTTAAGCTTGTATTCCCATTATGACTGTAAAATTCAAATGGGCGGATCTGATCAGTGGGGCAACATAACAACAGGTGCTGAACTCATTGGAAAGTGTGTCCCTCATTCAAAAGCTTTTGCACTTACCACCCCCCTATTAACCAAATCGGATGGCAAAAAATTCGGAAAATCCGAATCAGGCAACGTATGGCTAGATGCAGAATTCACCAGTCCGTATAAATTTTACCAGTTTTGGTTAAACGGGGATGATGCTGACTCGAAAAAATTATTCCGGTATTTTAGCTTAAAGTCTCAAGAAGAAATTGAAGCTATGGAATTGCAATATCATGACGATCCAATACGTATCAAAAAACTTCTAACAGAAGAGCTTACGGAAAGAATACACGGAAGTGAAGCATTAGAAAGTGTGCAACAGGTGTCTGAAATTTTGTTTAACAAGAATTGTTCAAATGCTTATTTGCAAAGTTTAAGTGCTGGCACCTTAAAACACCTTTCTGCTGAAATACCCAGTTACCTTATACCAGCTGGGCAAATTAAGAGTGAAATTTCACTGGTGGAGTTGATGACTGAAATTACCGGAATGCTGGTGTCCAAGTCTGAAGCCCGTAGGGCTATTCAATCCAATGCAGTGACCGTGAATAAAGAAAAAATCGTTAATGTGGAGACTCTCATACCAAACGAGCAGTGGTTACATGGAAAATTCCTTTTAATTGAAAATGGTAAGAAGAATAAATTTATCTTGGAACTCGCCTAATATGCTTCAAGGTTTGATTTGAGCATTTGCCTCAAAATCGAGTGCGGCAGAATTGATACAATAGCGCATTTTAGTAGGAGCCGGGCCGTCATCAAATACATGTCCAAGGTGTCCTTTGCAACGGGCACATTTTACTTCTACTCTTATCATACCGTAACTACGATCTTCTGTTTCCAATACAAGATCCTTTCTTATAGGGCGCGTGTAACTTGGCCATCCTGTTCCAGAATCAAATTTATCATGAGCCATAAACAATGGTAGGCCGCATGCTTTACAGAGGTAAATGCCAGATTGGTGTTGGTCCCAGTATTTCCCAGAGAATGCTCTTTCTGTGCCATGCTGCCTCATAACATAGTAAGTTTCGGCTTCCAGTTTTTGTTTCCATTCAGAATCCGGTAAAGTTATGGAGTTGACGGATTCTGGAAGACTTATATAGGCTAATGGTTTTGCGGATGATTTCGATGATTCATTAGGGCTGATTTCCTTTTTGGGAGTTTGTTGGCATGAAGCCTGTTCCAGTAAGATTATCGAAAGTAGGCCAAAGAATATTGTTTTCATGTTTTGTTATTGGTTTGTTTAATTGCCAGGTCAACTATTTTGCGAATCATGGCAATGATGACCATAAAAACGAGGTACACAATGGACAATACATACACGATATAAGAGTGACTGCCAGCATCTTGAAAATCTATTCCCGATGTGATTATGCTCAACCCAGTAAGCACAATGGTCAATATGAGATAAACAAAGACCGATTCACGGTAATACTTAAGTCGATCGATGGCATTGAAACAAAAGATGCTTGACATTATAATATAGAAAAATACCATCGAGGTAGAAATTAACCAAATGTCCATCGGTTCAAATACGATGACTCTTAACCATTTTAAAACAAGCACTATAGCAATAACAGAAATGTCAAGGGCTGTGATAATAAACCCTTGTGTCAGTGGTCTTAGATAAATAGCCGTTGTTGAATTCAATTCATTGGTTATTTATAAATTTTCCAGTGAGATCGTATGCACTAGCTCCAACAATTTGGACTTTGGCAAAATCCCCGACTCTAATGTAAGCAGAATTATCCATATTGCAAATCACTTCGTTATCCACTTCCGGACTGTCATATTCAGTCCGTCCGATATATGAATTTCCTTCTTTTCTATCTACGATAATGGTTTCTGTTGTTCCAATTTTCTGTTCGTTAAAATCAAGACTAATTGGTTCTTGTATGGACATGAGGATATTGGCACGTTCATTCTTAATATCTTCAGGTATTAGGTCTTCCAAAGCTTCAGCTCTTGTTTGATCTTCGTGAGAATAAGTAAAAACACCCAGTCGCTCAAATTTAACGTCCTGGATAAAATTACATAATTCATTAAAGGATGCTTCCGTTTCGAGGGGGTACCCTACCAGGAATGTGGTTCTAAGATGGATGTCCGGATGAATGTTACGAATGTTATTTATCAGATGTATGGTTTCCTCTTTACTGATTTGCCTCCTCATGCTTTTTAGAACTGGATCCGATATATGCTGAAGAGGTAAATCCAAGTAATTGCAAATTTTGGGTTCGTCTTTCATCACTTGGATGATTTCCAAAGGAAATCCTGATGGATAAGCATAATGCAGTCTGATCCAGTCGATGCCCTCAATCTGACATAAGGCACGAAGAAGGTCAGGTAATTTTCTTTTTTTGTAGAGGTCCAATCCGTAATACGTCAACTCCTGGGCTATTAATATCAACTCTCGAACACCTTGCGCAGCAAGATGTTTGGCCTGGCTGAGTAAAGACTCCATGGGTATAGAGACATGTTTTCCTCTCATGAGGGGAATTGCGCAAAAGCTGCAAGTCCTGTTACAACCTTCTGAAATTTTAAGAAATGCATAATGGGATGGGGTCGATAAAATGCGTTCTCCCAAGAGTTCATGTTTGAAGTCAACATTAAACTTTGCCAATAAAGCAGGCATTTCCATAGTCCCAAAAAAAGCATCGACTTCAGGAATTTCCTGTTCTAAATTGTCTTTATAGCGTTGAGATAAACAGCCGGTGACGTATAGGGTTTCAATTTTACCCTCCGTTTTGAGTTTGGCGAATTCCAAGATGGTTTGGATAGATTCTTCTTTTGCTCTGTCAATGAAGCCACAAGTATTAACTATCACTGTATCAGGCCCGTAACGCTCATTTGAATGATCCACTTCAATTTCATGATGGATCAATTGGGTCAAAAGGTTCTCAGAATCTACCCAATTTTTTGAGCATCCTAAAGTTACCAATTGAACTTTTTTAGTTTTATGCGATCTTGTACGCAATTTTTTTTACGCAAAGATAACAATGGTTAAAAAATCGTGTTTTAAGCTTATGAAATTGAAGTTTTTCCTTTTAGCTTGTATCATTATTTCGATAATTCCGGCATACAGTCAAATTGGTTTTTCTCTTCAAGGCGGCAATTTTGTGCTGGAGGAGGATCCATCTTCGAATGAAATCAAAACCACAGATCTTCAACAATTCACTGCTGGTATTTCTTATCAATTGGCATTAAAGGATGTTAGGATCGAATTTCTACCAGGAATTTATGCTATTTATGGAAAAGGAAAGTTGGAGAATGCTGATCAATTCAACCGTTTGGGAGTGCAATTCTCTGTTCCCATAAATTTTTATTTATTGGATCTTGGTAGTGATTGCAATTGTCCAACTTTTAACAAGCAAGGGCAGGCTTTCGAAAAGGGCTTTCATTTCTTTCTATTACCTGGAATGCTCTACCTTCAACATGAGCGTATAAAATCACAGGGACCCGAAAAAGGGGCCCATTTTGAATATCTTGTAGGATTAGGTCTAGGGTTTGATTTTGGATTAAATCGACAGAGCACTTTAAGTCCATTTGTATATTATTCACGTCATTTTAATCAACATCTTGATTTTAATAACTTGGCTCAAGAGTGGTATAAATCATCAGGCCAGTCAAGCTTTAATGCAGGAATTCGATATACTTGGTATACGAAGAAAAGAAGATAGTTATTTGATCAGTGCCTGGATAAAGTGCCAAACCGCTATCCCAGCGCTAACGCTGACATTAATGCTATGTTTGACCCCAAATTGTGGTATTTCGACAATTTCATCCGCTAAATCCAATATGGCTTGGCTAACTCCATGAATTTCATGTCCAAAGACGAGTATGTACTTTGCATTAGGGTTGCAAGGAAATTGCTGCAACGGAATGCTTTCAAAACAATGCTCAAATGCTACTACACTGTAACCATCATGCTTACACTGATGTATCGAAAAATAGAGATCATCTGTGAATAACCAACTTACATGCTGTTCTGCACCTAACGAGGTTTTTAGAATTTCAGGGTGAGGCGGTTTGGCGCAACCTGAGTTTAACCAAACGGATTCGAGGCGAAAAGCATCTGCAATTCTGAATAAGGAACCTATGTTATGCCCAGATCGAATGTTATCGGCGGCTAGAATGATCGGATGTTTAACCGCAAGCTTAAAGGACTCAGCATTAAGCCTTTCTATCTGTTCAACTGTCTTTTTGAATACCAATTTTAGCGATTAATCTTTTTTTGAATACAAGCTTTAATGAATCCAATAAACAATGGATGTGGCGATTCAACGGTAGACTTCAGCTCAGGGTGAAACTGGACACCTAAAAACCAAGGATGATCTTTTAACTCAACAATTTCAACCAAATCCTGATCTGGATTAATTCCAGTGGCCATTAGGCCAGCTTGTTGAGCCTGTTGCAAGTATTGATTGTTGAATTCATAACGATGTCGATGCCTTTCTTGTACCTGATCGGCTTTATAGCATTTTTTAGCCAGGCTTTTGTCTGTCAGCGAACAGGTATAAGAGCCAAGACGCATAGTTCCGCCTTTATGCTTAATTCTCTTTTGGTTCTCCATCATATCGATGACCGGATGTCCTGATTTTGGATTTACTTCTGTTGAAGCGGCGTCTTTAATTCCAAGGACATTGCGAAACAGTTCGACAACAGCACACTGCATACCCAGGCAAATTCCAAAGAAAGGCAATTTATGGGTTCTGGCATATTGAATAGCCCTGATTTTACCTTCAATACCTCTTTCTCCAAATCCTGGAGCTACCAGAATTCCATCTAGATCTTTAAGTGCTTTAGAAACGTCCGAATCAGTTTCCAGATCTTCTGAATGAATAGCAATAACCTTTACTTTACATTCATTGTAAGCTCCAGCATGTACAAAGGCTTCATGTATGGATTTGTATGCATCTGGCAACTCATTGTATTTGCCAATTAACCCGATGGTAATAGATTCACTGGGGTTTTTCAGTTGCCCTAAGAACTTTTTCCAATTTTTCAAGTCTGGGTCCGCTTTAACAGGGAATCCAAGCTTTTCAAGTACCCTTACGTCCAATTTCTCTTTAAGCATAAGCAAAGGAACATCGTATATAGTATCTGCATCAATGGCTTCGATTACATGATCACGTTTTAAATTGCAGAATAATGCAAGTTTTGCCCTGATTTCGTCGCTGAGTGGGCGTTCGGTACGACACACCAGAATATCCGGTTGAATTCCAGCTTCCAAAAGTTCTTTAACTGAATGTTGACTAGGTTTAGTTTTCAATTCTTTAGCCGCTGCCAAATAGGGAACTAAAGTCAAATGAATCGTTACTACATTTTCGGGGCCTATGTCCATTCTAAATTGTCTTAAAGCTTCGAGATATGGCAACGATTCAATATCCCCAACGGTTCCACCTAACTCAGTGATGACCATTTGATACCCAGAGTCTCCCAATAACGAGATTCTTCTTTTAATTTCATCGGTGATGTGAGGAATAACCTGGACGGTTTTGCCTAAATAATCACCCTGACGCTCCTTATTGATAACAGTTTGGTAAATTTTGCCCGTGGTAATATTATTGGCCTGAGATGTGGGTTTGTTTAGGAATCGCTCGTAATGACCTAAATCCAGATCAGTTTCAGCCCCATCATCTGTCACATAGCATTCCCCATGTTCATAGGGATTTAGGGTTCCAGGATCAATATTGATGTAAGGGTCAAATTTTTGTATGGTTACATTATAACCTCTAGCCTGTAATAGCTTGGCCAGCGATGCTGAAATTATGCCTTTTCCTAAAGATGATGTTACGCCGCCCGTAACAAATATGTATTTTGCAGCCATGAAATTATTGCTTTACTCTGTTACGGGATGTAAAGGTACATTGATTTTTATGAAAAATGGAGCATCCACGTTTTAGCACGAATGAGATCTATGTATTTCCCATTAAATCGGGACCTGCTGTTAAACGGTCCTTAGTCCGTTTTGAAGGCGATTGCCTGGAATTTGACCGCCAATGGATGCTTGTTGATGCTCAAAGTCAATTCATCACCCTCAGAAGCCATCCTATTTTGAATACTCTTGAATTAATCGAATCAGAACATCAATTTTCATTGATTTTTGAAAACGAAAAAATTGATTTTAATAAAATAGATGGAAAGTATGATGAAATTGAAGTTAGAATATGGAATTCAACTGTCTTGGCATATACGACACAATTTGAATTAGCGTGTTGGTTATCCAATTTACTCAAACAACCCATCCAGGTAGTGGTTTCCCCAGATCGGATTAAGCCCATTTCCCAATACATTCCTTCTGATCCTGTTCGACTAAGTTTCCAGGATGGTTATCCAGTTCATATTATTAATCTGGCATCCATTCGGTGGATTGAACAACAATGCGATATAAACTTGGATCCCTTGCAGTTCCGAGCAAATTTTTACATTGATGCTGACCAAGCCTTTGATGAGGACCATTGGGATCGATTTTACATCAACCAATACAATTTTAGGCGAATCAAGGGCACTGAACGATGTCAGGTAGTGAATTTACCTAAAAAATCTCTGAGATTTAACCCGGTCACGTTAAAAGCGTTAGCAAAGCACCGAAGTTTTGACAACAAGGTACTTTTTGGTATATATGCCTTACCTGTCCGATAAATCAAAACCGTATCCGTTTTTAAAACGAATAAGTGCTGAAGGACATTATCATTACAAATGCAATAATGTCTATTTCGTTTAGTTCAAAATATAGCCTTTATAGTTTAACAAACTTCTTGGCACTTGTTTTTCCATCTGTCCCGATCAATTCAATAATGTACAAACCTGGTTTTACGGTACCCACTGAAATAGGATTCACTTCCAATGATCCCTTGAGGACAAACTGTGTTTTTCCGTCTGTTGTTTTAATTTGCAACTTAGCCACATCCAGTCCATCTCGATTCATTTTAATGTTAATCTGGTCAAATGCTGGAATTGGATATACTTGCCAATCCAATTCTTTCACTGGATTGTCAGATCCCACAGTGGTGCCATGAATTCTGAGGTTGTCCAATAATATATAATCTTTTGACTGGTCAATTTTTTGAGTCAAGGAATCAATTGCACCCTCCAAAACCAAATTTTGAATTTCGATGGTCACTGGACCACCTGTAATGGGGATACTTTGCTCAAAATGTTCATTTATGACCACGCGACTGGCTTTTTGAATGTAAATTGGTGTACCAATAGAATTGCCTTGCTGATCTCTAAAAATGACGCGGGTTAAAGCAGCTCGTGTAGTGTCAACGAGCAATGAATCATACCAGGGGTTATTTCCAATTTTCTGTATATAGTCAAAGGATAAAAAAGCATCTTTTAAGTTATTGGTATTTACACAAGCATACAAGTTAGTCGTAAACTTTGGATTAGCCGTAAACATATTCCCTAAATTTCCGGATACACTTGGAATCAATCTATTTTGATCGTTGATGACTTTTCCACCGCTGATTAATAATGCTTCCGTTGATGCAATATTGGAGTTGATTTCAAGTAATTGAAATGAGTCTGCGCGAACAACCAACAAAGTTGAATCAAATTTCTGATCTGTAAACGGCTCTAAATAACCCAATTTCGCGTTGTCGACATACACCACAAAAAAGTTTCCGGTATTGTTGGACGGTAATGTATCGTTTGCATATTCAAGCCGAGCCAACACTCTTGTGGCTCCGAGGAAATCTCGGTTAATGGAAAATTGAGGAGTTCTATAATTTGAATTTGGATAGACCGTACGTTCAACAAAAAATGTATGTTCAACTTGTTTAGAGCTATATTCCAATACAACTCTCACAGGCGTTCCAACCGCAACTGGATGACAACCGAGATAGTTTGATGTAACCTGGGCTTGTACGGTTTGACCTTCACAAAGTGAACCGGATGTCTGTACTCCAGTAACTCTAAAATCATGCTCAGCATTGCTATTTTTCGACAGCAATAATGGTAAACGATTGTTCACAGTATCTGCATCATTCTCTAGAATAGCTTCAATCTGAATCGTGGTATTGGTTCGATCAATGAAAGGTTTATTATTAAATTTGTAAATGACTGATTGGCCTGGTAACAAGTTACCCGGTAGAGTAAATAATTCCGTTATTTTATTACGACGTGGTACTGAGATACACATCGTAATCTCTGTGCCAGCCGGTAAGGTTTTGATGCAACTCAAATTAAGAAGACGCACCTCTGTAATAAAATAACCTTCTTT
>CAZMSE010000010.1:0-24097 GCA_964568865.1 uncultured Saprospiraceae bacterium | reverse complement strand
TTTTGATGCAACTCAAATTAAGAAGACGCACCTCTGTAATAAAATAACCTTCTTTGCAAGTGACCTGTGGAATTTTTTCATTAACGATCATGATGTCATTTTCTGAAATACGGGCACCCATACCTACGGCAACCCAGGCTTCAATGATGTTAGCATATTCGGGTGAACAACGGCCATACAGTTGCTCAGCAATTTCCAAAGTAGCCTGACGCATATCGTAATACTTCGATGTTTTACCCAAGTAATTCGTCATTGCTTCATAGAGAATTTCAATAACTTTATGAATTCCAATTTTAGTAACATTATAATTCACATTTTTTTCAGTGGTCCCAGCGCCTCCTTCCGACAATAAGTAAAACCAATGATTGAGTACACCACTGTTGGTGTGTACACCACCATTGTCAGTTGCTGAAGTAATCCAACGATTTCCTTTATAGTTTTTAGGATTCCCAAACCGAACCGGATCTGACATACTTCTGAATGCTGTATCTGCTTTGTGAAAGAAACGTGATCCAAGTAGCCAGCTAAAACGCGTTGAGTCATATTCTTTTTCAACAGCTTTGCCGAAAATGTCGCTGAGACTTTCATTGAGAGCTCCTGATTCATATAAATATTCTAATCCGCAAGTGTGTTGCGTTAAGCCATGTGTGATTTCATGGGCTACAACATCAAGACATGTTAATGGGTTGGTAACAACAGAATCACCAATACCAAAATTGGTCGTTGTCCCATCCCAAAAGGCATTTACATAAAAAACTGTGTCAATGAGTTTATTGAGCAGTTTACTTCCTTTGTTGTCGACCCCACTTCGTTTTAAAAATTGCTTGTAATAGTCGTAGGTCATTTGTGCTCCAAAGTGAAGATCAAGCGCTCCTTTCCTTTGTGCCCAGGAGCCAGCCTCCCAAGTGTTATCATCATCGGTATATTTTCTGCCTGAAGCGGATATAGTTTCAATTCCGTCCCCTCTGGTCAAATCCAATAATTCATATGGGCCCGTTGGATTATGGGTCTCTATTTCACGGGTACCATGGTATAAAGTTTGTGCAGTTCCAACACCTGAAAAACAAGTGGTCAGCGTTTCGTGAGCTAAAATGATCGAACCATCTATTGCATCTATGTAAACTCTTTTTTTGCTGAGAGGCAGGTAACTGTAAATATCCAAGCGATAGGCCAACTTCATTTCGCCAGAAACTTCAGGGTATTTTACATCCATAATGACCAAGTCAGCTTGTGGGGTTTGAGAGATGTCTTTTTGCCATGCATATAACTGGGCAGGGAATTGCTTGATGGCGATGTCAATGGCTTCTTCTGCGTTTATAGTAGGTATAACCGGTAAGTTTAAATTGAAAAGAACATTTCCATTGCTTGAAACAACATTTTGATTTTTAAGATGGAGAAAAAGCTCACTACCCAAAACTTCAATGCCATTAAACGTCTGCTGAAGTTTTAAATGTCTTAAGTCAGATACTCCTTTGACATCAGAGATCAATTTAAGTTCATTGGCAGCAGGAATCTGAAATTGCTGTTGTAATGATTCCATAAAATCCTTTGATGTTATGGACTGCTCTTGTTGAGGTTTATTCCATTGGTGGCTTTGCAAGGAATAAATTCCATTGACATTGTTCTGTGCAGAAAGATTAAAGCCTATGAAAATGAGGCAAACCAAGATAGTGTTTGTAGTCATAATAAACTTGAGGTTGTATAAGGTTAATGATTGTAATAGCTAACTTAGGAAGAAATTGTATTTCTAATTTTAGGATGTTTTTAGATTTTTACAAATCTCAGGAGATTTGAAAGTTTATCATTGTATATCTTAAGATAATACACGCTGCTTTTTAATTGACTTGTAGAAAATCTCATCAAATGATTATCGCCAGGTTCTGGAATGATCTGTCCACTGAACAGTTTCTTGCCTTCATTATTGAACAATGTGAAGGATGCCTTGGAAAAGGATTCATCTTTCCATGAAAGGTAAAACTCATTCTCGCAGGGGTTAGGAAAAATGTTCATATCAGAATCATCCTGTAGACCATTAGACGAAACGGGAATACACTGAATTATCCCTTTTGTCTCTAGACTGCAACCAAAGGAATCTGTTGAGATTACAGAAAATATATCGTTATGGTTTAAGGTATCGCCGTCTTGGTTTCCGGAAATACTCATAATCCCAACTTTGCTACCAGCTTTCACCGACAATAACGCTTTTCCAGTATTATTCCCAGATGGATCTTTCAAGCAATCATAATTCACCCATAAATTTGGTTTTGAATAAACACAGGAATCAAAGTGACAAATGATTTCCCCAGATGTTGTGGCTGAACAGCCAGCCGCATCCGTCACAATAGCTTGAAATGATTCACCTGTCGAAAGCAAATCACCATTTTGATTTCCTTGCAGGCTAATGCCTCCTAAGTTCCCGGATACCGTTAAATTCAACCGTGCTTTTAATAATGAATCGATACATTCATAATCGCTGGTAATTTTAAGTGTTGATTGACTGCAATTAAATGGTGGGCAGTATACCTTCCCTTCTTCAATTACAAAACAACTGTCTGAATCGATCAGTACAATTTGATAAGGATCTTCATGATTTAAAATACTGCCATCCTGGGTGCCATAAATAAAATAAGCACCGCTGCCACCTGATCCGGTGATTTGTAACTTTACCTGGCCTGTTTGTCGACCAATGGAATCTTTTAAACATTCAGTTTTAACTAAAATATCAAGATTGGACGATTTGCATCTAACGGGAGTATTGCAATCAATGATAACGGTTTCAAAATCCCTACATCCGTTGGCATCTTCGATGAACGCTTCAATTTTCTGTCCTGGCAAATACCATTCCTGAGAGGAAGGTCCATAA
The DNA here is from genome assembly GCA_964568865.1 of uncultured Saprospiraceae bacterium. Lineage (GTDB taxonomy): Bacteria > Bacteroidota > Bacteroidia > Chitinophagales > Saprospiraceae > Vicinibacter. Next base: position 21,234 of record CAZMSE010000010.1, on the reverse strand, counting down.
TATTGATAAGGTGATACACCGCCATTCGCTGTATAATGTACTTGACCCAAAACGCCATGTAGGCATTCCGTTGTCAAATATAAACTGAGCGGATTGGGTTTTTGAAATTTACTTAAAGCATCTGCCTTCACGCATAGGCTAGCTTCATTGAATTTAACAGGGTGTGCTGCCGTGCTGATTTGAAGAAAATACGTTTGACCTGGTGTAAGATTTCGAATCGGTATAATACCCTGGCAAGGATCTGGCTGAAGGCCACAAACTACTTCTGTTAATTTGGAGCAAGTTCCAGCGTATAAGGTATAATTAAACATAAATCCAGACTGTATTTGTAACCCTATTTCTCTTTCAACAGGGGCAACAAATTGGTACCAAATATCGGGGGTGGAATAAACGATGCAACTTCCTTTGATCGTGCTGTATGTACTATTCAGGTTAGATAAGGTAGTGCAGTTTTGACCTAAAGTAAGACTAAGCGCGGTATTACATTCATCATTGACAGGTTTAGCAGTGCTTCGCTCGGTAACTTCAAGACAAAGATTTCCTTCAATGGTTGAAAAATATCCAGAAACTTGAGCAAAATATTTAGTGCCTGCAATGGGATTACTGAAAATCAACTTGGATCCTAAATCTTCGCATTTTACTTCAGTGAGTTGATTGCAATCTCCTTTATACAATGTGATAACATCAGCGAAATTGGCTTTGCTTAATATTTCCAAGGGTTTGGTAGAGTTTGCAGTAAATTGATACCAAACATCTGCCCGGGACCTTTCATTAAGACTTGGAGTAGGTTGATCAAATGTAGCCTGTTTATTGACTTCTTGTAAGCATGGTGTGTTTATAGTTACCAATTTGCTTGCTGTGCATAGGTCATTGGCTGGAAGGTTTGGCGTTTTTTTGGAAATCGAAAAACATAAATTGGAAAGATCATCTCTGCCGTAAAAATTTGTTTGCCGTAGCACTCTAAAATAATAAACAGTACCCGCTGTTAATTGAATATAATTTCTTTCACCACCAAAACCAAACTCATCTTGATTAAAGCAATTAAGATTGTTGAGATTCGTGCAGGTACCTTGAAATACATTGACTGCATCGTTAAAACCAGCTTCTGTTTTTAACATTACCCATCCGGTATAATCACTGGTCAGTTTGTACCATAGGGATTGCGTGTAAGTTCCTGTACAATTGACTGCAGGCCCAGAAAAAATTGCACCTATATTGTTGCCGGATAAGCAGGGTTCATCCAAGCGGATTTCTACGGCTCTGCTACAATCATCATTGTCCGGACCACTTAGCAAAAGGTTGTCAATCAGGATAAGCGAGTTGTTGTCATTCCCATTGGCCTCATATTCAAATTCAAATTTCAATTTTGAAACATTAGAATTCACTGGAATATCAATGCTTTGAGTAACCAGTACAACTCCATTTTGAACCACATCAGCATTAAATGATTGCATTAACATGCGCGAACCATTTGAAATCGCATATAACTTAAGGGTACTGTTATTGAGTGTTCTGATCAACCGGAGACCGTAGGTTAATCGGTAACTCTGATAGCGGAAGATGCTGTAATCCTGTGTTGCAATACTGAATTTCCTGGGAGAATTATCTGTCTTGTTTGTTTGTTGATAAACAATACTGCACGTTGCATCAGATTGTGGCATTAAACTACTTTTCATGATCGAAAAGCCATACGATCCGGTTTCAGCGTTGAGTGACCAATTTGATGGTAAACTACATGAAGCCAATGACTCATTCACGAGTTGGTTCTGAGAATAAATATCTGCTGCGATCAATAAAAAAGAAAAAACAATTGCTTTCATAGTTGCAGATTAATAAATATTAAAACGTCTCATAAAAGTTTTACCTGCACTGTCAAGTTGATACAGGTATTCTCCTGGATGAAGCTTCCATTTGTCAGGAATTAAAGGTATGGTGTAAGATCCCTTGACCGTGTATTCATCATGAAGAATGGCTAAGGTTTTTCCATCCAGGGATTTCACCGTAAGTTTTACCGCATTGGATTGCAGTTGACTAAACTTGATATCAACTGTCCGGATATTTTGTTCATTTGGATTATGTCCAAGGAGAATCGTATGAAAATTTGAGCCTGAAGAGCTTCCATCGCAGGCGTTATCAAATAAATTAAGTCGGCTATATCCTTTACCTAAACTAAAATCCACCAATTCCCTGTCCATGCACATCCATTGCTCAAGTACACTGGCATACATGGTTCTGAAATCGATTGAACTCTGTTTTTCAAAATAAACGCGTGTATCACCTGCCTTAAGTGCAGCATCATTAAGGTTAATGGGACTTCCGTAAAATCCTCCTTTCACTCCAGGGCCAAAAAGCATCATGGGTGACATATTACCATGATCTGTGCCGACTGATCCATTTTCGCGAATGGTTCTTCCGAATTCTGAAAAAGTCATTAATGAAACATTTGAATCAAACCCGTCAATTTTTAAGTCATTGAAAAATGCAGAGACCGACTCTGCAATATTTTGCAGCAATCGGTTGTGTGGGTCTTTTTGATTGGCATGAGTATCAAATCCATCGATGTAAACCATATAGATTCGCGTACCCAACTTTCCTTTGATCAATCGCGCCACGATTTTCATTTGCTCGGCTAATCGGGAGACTGTATTCGATGGGTAATTCACTTTGTTGATGGTGGAATTGTATGCCTGAGTCACTGATTGACTATAGCGCAATGAATTATTGGTAAGTTGACGGAGAAATTCCACTTCTTGATCGATTGCACATTCTCCAAGTCCTTCAGTTGGGTACAACTTTCCGTACTGAGCAAGACGATAGAATTCATTTGGATCATTGAAAACCAATTCAAATTGCTGATTTTCATCATTTCTGAAAAGCAGTTCTGCATTATACCCAATCCGTAGTGCAGGTGGGACGGTAGGAGGCGTTTCAGAAAAAACAGGAAATTCCTGATCAAGATAACGCCCCATGTATCCAGATTTATAGCGGTTATCTAAATTGTTGTCTGCTGCACTGGACCAGAGATCTATGGAACTAAAATGAGAATAATCTTGATTTGGATACCCCACATTATGAAGAATGGCCATATTACCATCATTCCATAAAGGCATCAAAGAAGACATTACATTGGGTACTGCAAAATCCGCAGGACCAAATCCTGTGAGCACTGTATTGTCTGTGTAGTCAGTTCCAAATTTGTGTCCAATATTGGGACGATAACTGAGATATTCAGTATTTCCGGCGGCTGAACTGTGAGGAAAAACCATGTTTAAACCATCATTTCCTCCAAACATTTTTAACAACACCAGAATATGATCTCCTCCATTTAATGCGTTAGTGGGCAATTGGGCTGAAAACAATGGACTTACCGGCAAACCGCTTAACAGGACGGATCCTAAACCCGCTAAACCTCCGGTGATTAAAAATTGCCTCCGATTCCATAATAAATGGTCATCCGTATGTTGTTTACCAAGATCGGTTCTAAAGTACCCTAAATCTTCATTATTTAAACACATGGTAAAAATTGTTGACGTTTATAAAAGCTGAAATTCTGGAATGGTAACCAGATAGTTCATTAGGTTAATGAACTGTGTTGGAACGAGAAAATAATTTAACGACCAGGTCCCATCCACATAATAATTCGAAGGTACACTGGCTTTAAAAACTCCAATAGCGGTTTGAATCAATTCTTCAGAAAGGTCTGCCGTGAAAAAATGTTTGATAACAGCCCTTACTATGGGATCAGGATCTTTGCTGTTGTTGCTAAGGGATTTAAGAAACTCACGGTATTTTTCTTTCGTTCGATCGTATTGAAGATAGTAGCCGAATTGGTCGCGGTTGTATCGCCAGCGATTGACTAAAGTAAATTCATTTAACCAACTTCTGTATCCGGGCCAACCCGCAACATTGACTGGGTTAAACAGCCTTTGTCCAAGATTATTGGTGCTGTTATAAATATGGCTAAGGGTATCCCTATTTAGGGTATTTGGAAAATTACCTGGGTCTGGAACTTCAGCTTGAAAACTGTTATTGATCCATTTGTATTTATAAAAATCTTTTCCAGCTTCTAAATCCAGGCTTCTGAAATAGTGGATTTGATTTTCGATATGGCTTTTAATCCCTAATGCCATGACAGATTCCTCGTAAAAGTGTTCACTTTTGAACAAGGTTTTTAGAACTGCTGCAATATTGAAATTGCTTGTGATAAATACTTGGGCAAGACCATCGAGGATGTCCTCAGGTGGATCATTGTAAACGTAATGTTTGTAAAGTTTTTTGCAAATAAATTTTGCAACCTCATTTTTTTTGATTTTAAAAATAAGTTCATCGTGAAGTAAATCATACTCCAACTTCGCTTTTGTAATGGCTTCCGCATCTGTGCTGGGGACTACCCCTCCATTGTTTCCGATACTTTGTCCGAAAATAAATTTGCCCTTCCAATCATGGTTGTTCCGGTAGAATACAAATTCATCCACTTTTGTCGGCCCAATAAAATAATTGCCACTTCCAACCGGATTCTCATAATAACGTATGTTCCAACCTGTTAATAATCTAGCGGTTTCAGACACATCTCTTTGGGTGTAATTACCTACTCCCATGGTAAATAACTCTAGTAATTCTCTTGCATAGTTTTCATTGGGAGAGTATCGGGTATTGTAACGTCCATCGAGGTAAATCAACATATTTGGTGTAAGTCCAATGGCTTTTACAAAGTCCTTAAAATTACCCAAAGCATACTTGTGAAGTAAATAATAATATTGAAATACCCAAGTTGGGCGATTGCCTGCATCGTCGGCAGTTGTCACAAAATGGTTGGACCAAAACAACACCAATTTATGCCGAATACCTTCTGAAATCATCCCATTGAACCACATGTGGACAAGTTCCAAATACTTGTAATAGGCATTAGGATCTTCAGCTATATCTTGTTCCTTCCAACTATAACTGTAATCAATGGTTTTTACACCCACTTTTCTTTCTCCAGGCAAAGGATGTGCGATTGCTGTATTGATGAGGTAATCGACCCATGCTGAAGGACTGTTGGCCTTCGCCGTACTGATCAAATTAAGTGGAGCACCGTTTGAAAGTTTGTTGTAGAGATGATGAATTCTGCGTTCATCCCATGGTTTTTCGGGTCTTGGAACGAACTCTTGTAGACTGCCGGAAAGGCAATTCAAATTGGACATAAGCTACAATTTTACCTTCGTAAAACTACAACTGAAATTAGAGTTTTCCAAATAAAAGTAAAAGGTTTGCAGCATTACCCACAAACCTTTTTGAGTTTTTTGAAATAACCCGATAATTATTCTACCAAGTCGTTATAAAATGATCAGGCTGCTTAATTTTTATTGACTTCTTCAAATTCAACATCCGTTACCTTTTCATCACCTGAAGGGTTGTTGCCATTGGCTTGGTTGCTATTTGCTTGCGACTGCTGTTGATTTTGGGCCTGGTAGAGGTCCTGACTGGCAGATTGCCAGGCCAAATTTAAGGCATTCATATGTTGATCGATTCCTTCTAAATCCTGTGCCTTGTGGGAAGTTTTAAGTGCTTCCAGCGAGGCTTGAATCTGAGCTTTCTTATCCTCTGGCAACTTATCGCCAAACTCCCCGAGTTGTTTTTCTGTTTGGAATATGATCGAATCAGCCTGATTGATTTTCTCTGCCCTTTCTTTAACCTTTTTATCGGCTTCAGCATTCATTGTGGCTTCAGATTTCATTCTTTCGATTTCATCTTTTGAAAGGCCCGTAGACGCTTCTATACGGATATTCTGTTTCTTTCCTGTGCCTTTATCCAGGGCGCTTACATTTAATATACCATTGGCATCCATATCAAAACTCACTTCAATTTGCGGAACACCGCGTGGTGCCGGAGGTAAACCATCCAAAATAAATCTGCCCACAGAACGGTTGTCTTTTGCCATCGGACGTTCTCCTTGCAAGATGTGAATTTCCACGGAAGGTTGTTGATCGGCTGCAGTTGAGTAAACCTTAGATTTACGTGTCGGTATGGTGGAATTGGATTCAATGACCACATCGTAAACTCCTCCTAAAGTTTCAATTCCCAAAGATAAAGGGGTAACATCCAACAGCAGGACATCTTTAATTTCACCCGTCAGAACCCCACCCTGGATTGCAGCACCAATGGCCACCACTTCATCTGGGTTGACTCCTTTACTGGGCTTTTTACCAAAGAAATCTTCAACTGCTTGCTGGATTCTTGGAATACGCGTTGATCCGCCCACCAAAATGATTTCATCAATGGCCGTTTTGGCTATTCCAGCATCTCTTAAGGCATCTTCACATGGCTTTAAGGTTCTTTTCACAAGATCGTCTGCAAGTTGCTCAAACTTTGCACGGGAAATCTTGAGGACCAAATGTTTAGGAACACCGTCTACTGCCGTGATGTAGGGTAAATTCACTTCTGTTTCCATCGAACTGGAAAGCTCAATTTTGGCTTTCTCAGCAGATTCTTTTAGACGTTGCAGCGCCATGGGATCTTTTCTCAGGTCGATATTTTCCTGGCTTTTAAAATGATCTGCCAGGTAATCTATCAATACTTGATCAAAGTCATCTCCCCCTAAATGTGTATCGCCATTGGTTGATTTTACTTCGAAAACACCGTCGCCTAATTCCAGGATGGAGATATCGAAAGTTCCTCCTCCAAGATCATAGACTGCAATGGTCATGTCTTTTGTCTTTTTGTCCAGCCCATAGGCAAGAGCGGCAGCAGTCGGTTCGTTAATGATTCTCTTTACGGTCAAGCCTGCAATTTCACCTGCCTCCTTTGTAGCTTGTCTTTGAGAGTCATTAAAGTATGCTGGTACAGTAATAACAGCCTCATTAACCTCATGACCTAAAAAGTCTTCTGCGGTTTTCTTCATTTTTTGCAAAATGATGGCTGAAATTTCCTGGGGTGTATATAAACGTCCATCGATGTTAACCCGGACTGTGTTATTGTCGCCTTTTTCAACCGAATAGGCAAGGCGATTAATCTCTTTGTTGACTTCATCGTATCGACCGCCCATGAAGCGTTTAATAGAGGCTACGGTCCGGCGAGGATTTGTAATAGCCTGTCTTTTCGCCGGATCCCCGACTTTTCGCTCTGCGTTGTCTAAGAACGCAACAATAGATGGCGTGGTTCGTCTTCCTTCATCGTTTGCAATTACGACCGGTTCACTTCCTTCCATAACCGCTACACATGAATTGGTCGTCCCTAAATCTATACCTATAATTTTTCCCATTGTAAATAATTTAATATGTACAGGTCAATCTGTATGCCAGATGGTAAAACCTACACTTTTGGCAGCATTAATGCCAGAACTAGGTTGAAATTGTCCAACAACTGCCTAAATTCTGACAAATTGACAGTATATTCTCGCTATTTGAAGTTTAATTCCTTAGTCAGCGGGTGAGCCCTTAGTGAATCCACTGTAGGAGGTTGTGGATTAATGGTTTTAATGGTTTTATGTTTCGAACTAAAGATTCCAAATCCTTGAGAAAGATTAGAGTATCTAGGGATTTCTTGCGATGCGGTAACTCCTGTATTGGCATTTAATACTTCAAAATATTCCAGAAGCTCAGGTCCCCCTCCGATCAACTGATAATCAATTTTTAAAAGGTAACGTTCTACTCCGGTTGTTGGCGATAATTTGTCATGCAATGCGTTATAAATTCCAGAGCTAAATATTTTCAAGTTGGTAAAGACCTCACCTGACCCGTCTTTTCCAGGAAGGCTGGAGGTTATGGGTAGCTCTATTGTCTTAAATTGGGAAACATTCGTGGCAATGTCTACCTCCTCAACGTGGATGATTGCTTTCAGATGAAAGACCTTGGTATTTGTAAGGTGCTTCCATTGAAAATCGTAATTGTTGATGTAAAAATATTTAAGCTGTTTGGTGTTATCATCCGGAAAAGTAAACTTCATATCGCTTACGGAAACAATGGTGGCAGTCACCGGGTTAGTTAATTCATCTGCAGTAACTTCCAATTCCCAAACATCGCCCCCATTCCAGGCCATTTTACTGGTTTTAATTTTATACACATAGTTAGGCGCCTTGGCAAATGGCCCATCTGATCTCGGGTATCCTTCAAGGTTTCCGTCAACTTTGGATAAAATATATTCTTTGTTTTGGGTTTTATTGATAAGTATGACTTCGGCATTGGTATAATACAGCGAATCGGGATTTTGAGCTATAGTCGACGCAGCGATATCTTCATTCACGAAGGCTTTTTCTACTCTGATATATTGTGCAGTATCGGTACGATCCAAAAAACCATACACCACCGGAATGGGTTTATAGGGTTCTGTCAATTGGAAATCTTCTTCACAGGCCCAGGTAAAGAGTCCAAGACAAATGCCCAGAATTTTCGTCAAATGCTTCATGGGATCAAAGATAGGATATATTAAAATCATGACATGTATCTAAGCGTCTAAATGTAGGGTCTGCATTGTTAAAGTTGTAAAGTTACTTTCTGGAAATACACCTACCTTTGAGGCATGTCCGTGCATAAAAACACCAAAAGGGTTACCACACATACCTTGCAGGAAATGAAAAACAACGGTGAGAAGATCGCCATGTTGACCGCTTATGATTACAGTATGGCAAGGCTCTTAGATGCCGCCGGAATTGATGTGCTCCTGGTAGGTGATTCAGCCTCCAATGTGATGGCAGGTCATGAAACGACCTTGCCCATTACTTTGGATCAAATGATATACCATGCACAGTCAGTGGTAAGAGCCGTTGAACGTGCTTTGGTCGTGGTGGATATGCCCTTTGGGTCATACCAGGGTAACAGCCGTTTGGCATTGGAATCCGCCATCAGGATTATGAAAGAAAGTGGCGCTCATGCCGTAAAACTGGAAGGTGGTGAAGAAGTTGCTGAATCCATAAGGCGCATACTCACTGCGGGTATTCCGGTTATGGGTCATCTAGGGCTTACCCCTCAATCCATTTATAAGTTTGGAACCTATGTCGTTAGGGCGAAAGAGGAAGCCGAAGCAGACAAATTAAAGCACGATGCACAATTGCTGCAAGATTCAGGATGTTTTGCGCTGGTTTTGGAAAAAATACCCGCACAATTAGCCGAAATGGTGAGTTCGAATTTGGTAATTCCTACCATTGGAATAGGTGCTGGTATGGGTGCAGACGGTCAGGTATTGGTGATACACGATATGTTGGGCATTAACCAAGAATTTAACCCTCGGTTCCTTCGACGTTATGCACAGGTAGGCAATATCATTGACCAAGCGGTCAAACATTATGTCCAGGATGTTAAAAATAAGGACTTTCCCAACGCAAACGAGCAATATTGATGGTATTGAGGAAAGCATTTCTTTACCTGCTCATGTTAACAGGGTTACTGTCCTTGTTACTGGCTTATTTATCCTATCACGCCGCTTTTCGTAGCAATATCAAAAAATCTAAAGCGCCCTTTGTACTTTATGTAGATGGTGACGATTCGCAGGACAGTGTGTTTACTAAACTGGATACCGTCTTGAAACATCCCGAAATGTTTAAAAACCTCTGCTATGTTTTAGGACTTGAAAAAATCAGAACAGGCCATTATATTTTAAACGATGGAACAGACAATTTTACCTTGTTTAAAAGGTTAAGAAACGGACAACAAGATCCTGTTTCATTAACGTTTAATAATGTGCGGGATATATATTCCCTGTGTGGAGTTCTGGGAGCTCAGCTTTTGGCAGATTCTTCCGATTTTCTAGTGGCTTATTTGGATAGTGCCACACTCAATAAGCTGCAAATCAGCCAAGAGCAAATCATGAGTTTTTTCATTCCCAATACTTACCAGGTTTATTGGAATGTAACTCCAGAAAAATTGCTTTACCGAATTTTGGATGAACACGATTTGTTTTGGAATAAAAACTCAAGAAAGGAAAAAGCCGCACAAAAGCAATTGAGCTTAATACAAGTATATACATTAGCCAGTATAGTGGAAAAAGAAACGAATCTGGAGGATGAGAAAGGACTGATTGCAGGAGTTTACCTGAATCGCCTCAAGAGCGGGATGAAATTACAAGCTGATCCCACAGTGGTTTTTGCCTTAGGGAGAACCGATGTATACCGCGTCTTATTGGAACATTTAAAAATTGATTCTCCATTCAATACCTATCTCTATGATGGTCTTCCACCTGGTCCGATTTGGATGCCTTCAATATCCTCGATCGATTCCGTGTTGAATTGCCAGGAGCATAGCTACATTTTCTTTTGTGCAAAGCCAGGATACGAAGGCAGACATGCTTTTGCTGAAAGTATGCACGGGCATTCTCAAAATGCCGTCGCCTATCGCAAATGGCTGAACAAAGAAAATATTCGTTGAGTCCAGAATTGTTTCAGTGGTTAATCAGATACCTCACTTTCAATACAACAGCTAGAATTGAACAGGATGCCGTTGGTTTTTTGCTCATTTATACGAGGTGTACATACTTTACAGAACTATTCCTCTTTTGGGAAATTCGCCTTGCTGTAAGAAGTAATTGGTGATCGACAGATCAGTTCTTCTGAGTGGGCAAAGCCGCTTCTCTTTTAAGTTTTATTTGCCAGGGATTGTTCCCATATTTTGCAGTACCCACCAACAACATCTGTGCTGGATCGGACTTCACTTTCCATTCAGATGCTGCTTTATCTGAACGAAGTTCCAAAAGTTGATCTCCCCCACTGTTGGTCAAAATGAAATATCCTTTGTCTAAAGTATCTTGATAAACACCTTGTTTAAAGGTTCCATCAGGTAATAAATCGAGCCAATGTCCCTCATAAATATTTTCTTTTGGGGTCGGATCTTTGATGGATAAAGCAAAAACATAATGCCAAATTTGATCTGTTAAAGCTGGATCTGGTTTTTGAGCTGTCGCTTCAGTGACAAACTTGGAATCGGGTTTGTTAATTGCAGGTGCAGGCAATTTAATTTCCTGCTCGCTAGCAGCTGTTTCCGCTTGGCTAATAGGCTCAGCTGCTGTTGGTTTCTCCTTATCTTTGCAGCTTATTGTTAAAAGACATATAAGGGTAGGTATCAGAAAAAGTTTCATTGAAAATAGATAATGGTTGAACTGTGCAAAATTATTGAAAAAAAAGGATTGTTTCATCAAAACGATAAATTATTGGTCGCAGTAAGTGGTGGAATGGACTCTATGGTTTTATTGCACGCCATTTGTCAACTTGGATTCAAACCTGGAGTTGTGCATGTCAACTACGGACTCAGAGATGAAGATTCTGATCGCGATGAAACCTTGGTTAGCGATACAGCCATTCAATTAAATCTGCCATTGTATATTAAGCGTGAAAAACTGTCCAAAGGGTCTAATTTACAAGAACGTGCAAGAATGATGAGATATGATTTTTTCGATGAAATTGTTAAATCTCATCAATATGATTATCTCTTAACGGCTCATCATGCCGATGACTTACTTGAAAGTTTTTTCATTCAATTGAATAGAGGTGCAGGAATCTCTGGCCTAAAATCGATTGATGAAATCATTTCCTACATTCGCAGGCCTTTGTTGTCTGTAAGTAAAATGGAAATAACCCGTTATGCAGAACATCATGGTGTGAAGTTTAGAATGGATTGTACCAATAGTGAAATTGTTTACGAAAGAAACTTTTGGCGCAATGTAATCATTCCTGAAATTGCTCAAAGATTTCCATCATTTGAAAAAATGGTATTGCGAAGTATCCATCATTTAAAACAGGTCAACCAGTTTTTAGAAAGAGAATATGATTCGTGGAAAATTCGCCAAGTATCAAATCATCAGAACCATTTTGTTCTGGATATAAATTTGTCGGATCCACCCATAATGCTGCAAAAACTCTTGGTTGAATGGGAATTTCATCCCGATACCATAGAGAGAATTTGTCAAGCCCTCGGTAGGAAGGGTAAAACGTTTTACAACCATAAAAACCAATTGCTTTTAATGGATCGAAACAGATTATTGTTTTATCCATCAGTGGAAAATTTTCCAAAGGCTTTTGAAATTGAGCATATTGAAGCCAATATAGAAACGGAATTTGGCTCACTTGAAATGGTTGAAGTAAACTGGGTTGGAGCAGAAAAGCCTTTACTTTTTGATAAGTATGAATCTTATTTCGATGCGGATACCTTAGGTTTTCCCATTACGATTCGGGGTTGGATGCCTGGCGATTTTATTTTTCCTCAAGGTATGAAAGGGAAGAAAAAAAAACTTCAAGATGTATTTTCTGATGCTAAGCTGAATGTTCAAGAGAAACACAGGATTCCGATTTTCATTTCAAATAAACAGATTGTTTGGATTCCGGGAATTTGTCGCTCAGAACATCATCTTGTAAATGATCAAACCAATAGTGTCTTCAGATTTCGTTGGAACAAAAATCCGATCTGATCAATTTTTTTTTCTACCAAAAATATCCCGTTGTTTAGAATCTGGCCCAAAGACGGGTTTTTCAACCGGAGCGGTATCCATAGGAGTGTTTTTTAAATAGTCAATGTGTTCAAATTTGTTCTCCATCCAAATATAAGCTTCAAATGTTCCGTCTGGTATTTTAAGGGTCTCTCCTGATTTTGGATCAATCACATGTTCAATGTGATCAAACATGAACTGCTTAGCTTCCTGTTCATATCGAATGGCTACTTGAGCTGAGGGTGAGTAATGCAATACAATGCGATGAAAGGACTCTTTTTCTCTTTTCTCATTTTCTTTAATAAATAAATCCCTCCCGAAATGACAATTGCCTTGATCGACTTGCAGGGGTTCAATGATGCGGTGTTTTGTTCCATCCGGTGATTGGCAAAAACCTAGTAACAGGTAGCGCCCGTCAAAAGTATCAGGGACGATATGGTAGTATAATGCTCCATACCAGTCGCGATTGGTAAAATCGTCATAATTGATTCTCTGATAATTTCGTGGTTTAGAAACCAGACAGAACGGCTTCTCTTCTTTATAGAAAATACATGCGTAATATTGATTTGTGCCTTGGTGGGTTTCCCGAGCCCAGGTATATATTCGCAGTTGTCCATCAGCACTATTCACTTTAATAATTGAAGGATGAAAGTTTAATAAATTGGTATCAGAAAGTGAATTGACCTGTCGATACCAAAGGTCATTAAAGCGTTCAGCGGAAATATTTCTAAATTGTTGATCACGCATGCTGATCATAGCATCACCCCAAAAGAATAGACTGTCCTTTGAAGAAAGTACTGCATTTTGAGCAATCGATTTCCAAGAGCTAATGAAACAAAGTATAAATAAATAATGCTTCATTGAAGATTAACGAAAGACCTAAGGGTTGTTAGTATGTGCGTGTTGGCAATTGACCATTTTAAAATAGTCAGGCTTGTCAGAAGGAAACTTATGCCTGAATTCCGAAACGATCATTCCTTGGCGAATGAGAAATACACCAGGCATTTGAAATCCATCGCCTAACTGCATTCCAAACCCATAACCTTTAATGACTCCTGCCTCAATGCCTCGAAACCAGGACCTGAAACCGAATAATTGGTTAAAAGTACCTTTTAATAGACCAAACTCTTTATAATGTTTACAAGTTGGATCAGCGATTCGTGAAACATCAGTGATACCGTATCGTTGAAAGTACTTTTCTGCAACGTCATCCGTTGACATGTGGACCATGATCAATTCGGTATTTTTTTGGGCTATTTCAGACTTAAGTTTGGATAATTCTTCCATTGCTTCACGACAAAAGGTGCAGCCAAAATGTCGTAAAAATACCAGTAGTATGTCCTTTTCAAATGATTTTTTGAACACCGAATCTCCCTTTTGGGAGATCATTTGTTCCATAGCCTGTTTCATCCGAAGCATAAATTTGAAACAAACCCATGGTTGGAAAGTTCAATAAGTTAAACGGCCCCCTCACCTATTGGAGAACGTAAGATGCTATTCAAATGATTTAAGAACAATTCTTTAGAGGAATTTTAAATCTAAGTTATCACACTTGAAGGCCATCATAAACCGCCATCATGGACTTAACTTCATCTGCTGAATTGTTGAGTAGGGCTTGTTCATCGGAAGATAAAGCTAACTCCAAAATGGACTCTACCCCATTCTTTCCTAATTTGACGGGGACACCAACAAATACATTGGTGAGACCATATTCTCCATTAAGCTTAACGCAGCAAGGAAAAATTCGTCGTTCATCCTTTACAATGGCTTCAACCATTTGTGCAGCAGCGGCACCGGGAGCGTACCAGGCGGAAGTACCCATGAGTTTAACCAATTCGCCTCCCCCGACTTTGGTCCGCTCTACAATGGCTTGAAGTTTTTCTGAGGACATTAATTCAGTTACCGGTATTCCGGATACGGTGGTTAAGCGTGGGAGTGGTACCATGGAATCTCCATGTCCTCCCATCAGTATGGCCTGGATATCTTTTGGTGAAACGTCAAGGGCTTCGGATAAAAACGCCCGGTAACGAGCAGTATCTAATATACCCGCCATGCCAATTACCCGCCGATCGCTTAAACCACTCACCTTGTATGAAGCGTAGGTCATAACATCCAGTGGGTTTGAAACCACTATAATAATGGGATCTTTAGAGTATTTTAATATACTACTGGTCACCGAATTTACAATCGCAGCATTTGTACTGATTAGGTCATCTCGGCTCATACCAGGTTTTCGAGGCAAACCAGCTGTAATGACAACGATATCTGAATCAGCGGTCAAAGTGTAATCATCTGTTCCGATTAAATGGGTTGAATAATAATCAACGGGGGCTTGCTGGAAACTGTCCAGGGCTTTTCCTTTTGCCATTTCAGCTTTAATATCAACCAATACAATTTCCTTAATAAAGTCTTTGTGCGCCAATACATTAGCGACAGTGGCGCCAACATTTCCGGCTCCAACAACGGTAACTTTTTTCATTTTCTGATCGTTATAGTAGTTAAAGTTGCAAAACTATTACATGATGTCTTAATTTTGTAGGCTATTTGGAACATATTTAATCTTTCTTATATGAGTAAAATTTTATGCTTAACAGGGTTATGCATCTTGTTGGCGGCTAACGGGTTCACACAGTCCAATTCTGGCAGTTGCGGAACAGGTCTTGAAGAGAATTTGTTGATCAAACAACGAATGATGAATAATCGTATCGAATGGAACGGGAAATTACTCCCCAGAACCGGTGCGACAACCTTCATTCCAATAAATTTCTGGCTAATGGCTAAAGACAATGGAACAGGGAGACTTCCTTTGTCCAAAGTATTGGATTTTATGTGCTGCATTAATGAAAGTAGCGTCTATAAGGATATGGATCTTCAGTTTTATATCAATAAAATCCAGTTTGAAAATAGGTCTTATGTGTATGATGATCCAAGCAGCCAATTGGGTGAGGCCTATTTAAGAAGTTATATGCTTTCAAATAAGAATGCCGTCAACATATTTATTGCCAATGTTGCTCGAGCATCCGACCTAGGAGTTCTAGCCTTTTATACGTCCAATGGCGATTACATTGTTGCCGGCAAAGCCAATGTGAGTGGTGATTGTACTACCCTTGCGCATGAGTTGGGACATTATTTTTCACTGCCACACACTTTTGTGGGTTGGGAAGGTCTGGATTATTATGACATTACGGCTAACTGTACCAAAGCCACACCAACCGTGGTGGGGAATGGTATTTTGGTGGAGTATGTCGATCGTAACAAAGCTGGAACAGGAGGTAAAAAACATTGCGAACAATCGGCTGATGGCTTTTGTGATACTCCTGCAGATTACAATTTAGGTTATGGATGGCCGGCAAATAGAGGATGTAATTACGATAGTTGTGCCAAAGATCCTTTGGATGTGCTTTTAGGCCCAATGGAAGATAATCTGATGAGTTATTTTTTGAATTGCATTAAAACATTTACCGCTGAGCAACGCGCGGCCATTCTTAAAGACTATTTAAGTTCTGCAAGAAATTATTTGAGAAGGACTCCGGCTTATTCTGCACTCCCAGCCATTGCGGATCAGGTAAATTACATCAGCCCGACAAGCACAAACACACCTGTAGGTTATGATGAAGTAAAATTTGACTGGGAGGATGTTCCCAATGCTACGCATTACTGGTTTGAATTAGCCGAAAACACAGGCTTTACATTGAATGCGCAATTTTATCTGTTAACAAAGTCGGATACAACGCTTAAAAATCTAGTTAAGAACAAAACGTATCATTGGCGGGTATTTCCTTTTAATTCCAACAGTGCCTGCCTAGTTCCGAAATTGATTTCATTTAAAAACCCTGCCTGGACTGTTTCAGCTGAAAACATTGTAGATGCTAATACAAAAACTTATATCGTGCAACAAGAAAGTTTGGGTTGCCATTGGGTCATTGAAACTCAGAGGCCGCAAGAGTTCAAGTATCAAATCTTTAATTTGAGCGGACAAAGGATTCGACAAGGAGAATTAGCCGTTCAGGAAGGCAAACATTCCATTTCACTGTCTGACCTCAATGCAGGAGCTTACTTTTATTCTTTATCCAATTCAGCTAATCAAATCCACACAGGAAAATTTATAATTCATTGATATGAAATTTACCCATTACATTCAGTTTTGTATACTGAATATTTTCACTTTATATACTGCAAGTGTTTTTGCGCAATCTGACTTTTGTGGAACACGAGTGGTTGATCAGGAAAAATCAATTCAAAGTATTTCTGCTGTATCACAACACTTCCGTCCTGATCAGGGAATTCAATATGTACCGTTAAAGATTCACACAGTAGCAAACGACAATGCTTCAAGTTTTTACATAGGCTGGCAGGTATTTGAAACGCTTTGTACTTTAAATGAAGATTTTCTTCCGACCGGTATACAGTTTTTTCTTGAGGAGGATTTTAATTATATAAAAAATACCAGTTGGAACAACCACGAAGGATATGAAAAAGGTGAAGAGATGATGGTTGAAAGCAATGTTCCCAACATGGTTAATTGTTATTTGGTTTCTAATCCTGCGGGTAACTGCGGTTACTTTACTTATCAAGGCGATGGCATTGCACTTAACAAAACTTGTCTTGGTAAAACCAGCCATACCTGGGCTCATGAACTAGGTCATTTCTTTTCACTTCCTCATACTTTTTTTGGATGGGAAGGAATAAACTATTCCAATGGCAAGAAAACCAGTGAATATGCAGGTCAAGTGAGTAGACAAATTGAAAATATAGTTAGAACGCAATGTAAGCGACAAGGAGATTTGTTTTGCGATACTTATCCGGATTACATTTCCAATCGATGGACCTGTAACGAAGATGGAAAAAGTAGCATGATCCTTCGGGATTTGCAGGATTCGACCTTTAGGGCTGACGGAACTTTATTTATGAGTTATTCGAACGACCAATGCATGAATCGGTTTGCTGCTGAGCAAATGGATGCAATGCATAAAAGTCTAAATGGTCCACGTGCAGAATTACTCAGGCCACAGGTTCAACCAAAGATGATCGATCAATCAGAATTGAGCTTGGAATTTCCTTTAGACAGTTTAGAATTGTCAGGTACCGATGTTTTACTGCGTTGGGAAGAAGTTCCAAATGCACGTTATTATGTGATTCAAATTAGCAGAACATCAAATTTTAGTATCATTGTAAAAAATCTTTTACTCACAAAACCAGAAGTTTTAGTGGACTCATTAACCTCAGGGAAAAATTTTTGGTGGAGAGTACGGGCATATTCTGAATTTGATTTTTGTGGTGCAGAATCGAAAGTGGGCTATTTCAAAACGCAACCAACCATCGTTGGAACTGGAGATTTGATAAAAGGTCAAGTGTTATTGTACCCCAACCCTGTTGCAGCCGGTGGAAAGACTTTTTTTAGAGTAAAGGATTCAAATCAACACATTCAGCAAATTCAAATGATGTCTTTGAATGGCCATGTCATAGCTATGCCAGAATTTTTTCAAGCCAATGAAGGTATTGTGATTTCAATTCCTTCTGATTTGAATGGAATGTATATTATTCGAATTGTGGGAACAGATAGTTCCTATTTAACAAAGATCAATATTCAATATTAATATGAATTTACATGAATATCAAGGAAAAAACCTGCTTCAACAATATGGCCTTCGGACCCAAAGGGGTTTATTGGTTGAAGCGGTTAGCGATGCAGAAGTTCGTTACGATGAGTTAAAATCCAGTACTGGAACCGAATTTGTGGTTGTAAAAGCACAAGTCCATGCCGGAGGCAGGGGTAAAGGCGGTGGAATTCGATTAGCGAAGACTAAAAGTGAAGCTTTACAATGGACTAAGGAAATACTCGGGATGCAATTGATTACTCCTCAAACTCCAGGAGGAATGGCTGGACCAGGAAAATTGGTTCGTAAGGTTTTTATCGCTGAAGATTCTTACGCACCTGATTTTGGGAAATGCAAGGAGTTTTATTTTTCAATATTGACTGATCGGTCTAGTCAGCGAAATGTTATCATTTATTCTACAGAAGGTGGAATGGATATTGAGAAAGTTGCTGAGGAAACTCCGGATAAAGTATTTAAAGAATTCATAGATCCTACGCTTGGATTTCAAGCTTTTCAAGGTCGGAAAATTGCATTTCAACTGGGTTTAAGCGGTAATGCTTTCAAGGAAATGGTGACCTTTGTCAAAAATTTGTATCAAATGTTTACCGAAAAGGATTTAACCCTGGTAGAGATTAATCCAACATTAATTGATTGCAATGAAAATGTTGTAGCGGTGGATTGTAAAGTAAGCGTTGATGACAATGCACTTTTCAGACATCCAGATTTAGAGAGCATGCGTGATGAATTTGAAGAAGATCCTACTGAAGTAGAAGCAAAAAAATTCAATCTAAATTATGTAAAGCTTGATGGAAACGTAGGTTGCATGGTAAACGGAGCTGGTCTAGCTATGGCAACCATGGATATCATTAAATTATCAGGCGGAAATCCTGCTAATTTTCTGGATGTAGGTGGCACAGCAGATGCTCAACGCGTTGAACAAGCATTTAGGATTATTCTCAAGGATCCAGCCGTTAAAGCCATATTGGTCAATATTTTTGGTGGTATTGTCAGATGTGACCGGGTAGCTCAGGGTATAGTGGATGCCTATAAGAATATGGGTACATTAACCGTTCCACTTATCGTGAGGTTACAAGGAACCAATGCAGAACTTGCAAAACAAATGATTGATCAATCTGGTTTAAAAGTGCATAGCGCCATTGAATTACAAGATGCTGCTAATATGGTTAAATCAGTATTGATGAATGCCTAAATGCAAAATGGCTATTTTACTGGCTGATTGAGTTAATATTTTATCGATCTCTGTATTTTGCATATGGTTTAAGTAATGTTTTAGAATCAATGTACCTTAGAATGAGTGCAAGCGAAAAGGCGTGTTGAAATTCATAGGTTTTGTTAATTTCAAAGCGTGGAACCATATTTACTCAGTACACTTAACACCTATATCAGAAGGGTTATTGGAATCAATTTCCAGGAAGCGTTGTGGATACGTGCAGAAATCACACAATGCAACCTTAAATCCGGACACTACTATTTAGAACTCGTTGAAAAATCTGAATCAGGTGAAATTACAGCTCAGGGAAATGCTATAATATGGAAGTCACAGGCAGATGCTATATTTAAAGAAGTACAATTACCTGGTTATCAATTTTTAAAACCGGGACATGAATTTGTCTTCAAAGCTTTAGTCGATTACCATATTCGGTATGGGTTAAAACTCATCATTCAAGAAGTCAGTAAGGAGTTTATAATAGGGCAATTGGCCATTCAGAGGAGAAATACGCTTGAACTCCTTAAAAGAGAAGGACTTTGGCAAAGAAATAAAACCCTGACTTTACCTATTCCTGTCCTCCGCATAGCTTTAATTGCCAGTAAGGCCAGTGCTGCTTATGCTGACTTCACGCAACACCTTGTAGAGAATGTACATGGCTTTACATACCTTCTTGACACTTTTAATGTGAATGTTCAAGGACAAAGTTCAGTCGCAGATATTTGTTCAGCTTTTCAAAAAATTGAAAAACGAAGGGATTATTGGGATTTGGTAGTTTTGATCAGAGGTGGCGGATCAAAACACGACCTGGCAGATTTCGATCATTTTGAATTGGCTAAAGCAATTTCCTTATGCAAATGTCCTGTACTGACCGGTATTGGTCATCAAACTGATGAATCCATTGCGGACCTTTCTGCTTGTATTTCATTGAAAACACCAACAGCTGTAGCTGATTGGATAATTCAACATACATTTCAAATTGATCAATCTCTGAATCAAATTTGGGTGGACATCAGTACACTCAGCTTTCACCAATTGCAACATAAAAAACTTCAAATAAATGAAATTGAGTCCCGGATTTATTTATACTCAGAACGACATTTCGGCAAAATGCAATTACAAATAAGTGGTTTTTGGTCAGAGCTTCAAAGGAATATTGCACGAGTTCTTTATACAAATCTTCAGCAAATAAATGAATTAGAACAATTCGTTCAACAAAATGACCCTGCCAACCTATTGGAAAGAGGATATAGTATTTCAACGATAAATGGAGTTCCGATTCATCGTTCTGATAGTCTTCAAGCAGGAGCGGAAATGACGACTATTTACTTGCACGGAAAAATAAAAAGTACAATTATTGAAACATGGCCAAACGAAAATTGAGTTACTCAGAAGCGATTCAGCATTTGGAAGTGTTGACGGATCGTTTGAAAAAAGAAGATATTCCTCTTGAAGAATTACCTGATGCAATAAAACAGGCGAAGGAAATGATTTCCTATTGTAAAAATTTATTGCGTTCTGTAGAACAGGAAATCAATCCTACGAGTGGCATTGTTGAGGATGGAGAGTAAGCCATAATTGGATGAGTAAAAACTGTTTATTTGTTAAAGGGCACTTCTAAAAATGGCGCTATTGCGCCAAAACAAATCTGAAACTTATTATTGATTGAATTTAACTTCACAGTATGTCGTTGTTCCTCAGTCAGTGATTGTTCCACATAACTTCCTTGAAATTCTGCAAGCCGCTCTTGCGGTTCCTTCGCTTGGCGAGTTGCCGCACGCCACCCTTTTCGGGGTCGCTCGGTCATTCTGTTTTGTTAATCCCAATCCATGCATTAAAGATGCATAGATTGTCCTCAGGGCCGACATGACCGAGGGGTAGCAAAGCTAATCAAGCCATACAAAATGGCTTGATCATGAGGAAACCGAGCGATACTTCGTGAGGCTTGGCCAAAAGACTATAACGGCTTGTCGGGATTAACCCTGACCAATGAACCCAAGATCATGCATGAATAATGCA
>CAZMSE010000009.1:76786-109905 GCA_964568865.1 uncultured Saprospiraceae bacterium | reverse complement strand
GATCAAGCCATTTTGTATGGCTTGATTAGCTTTGCTACCACTCGGTCATGTCGGCTATGAGGACAATCCATGCATTTCTATTGCATGGATTGGGATTATTCAAGATTCAGATTAAATTCTTTGGGACAAGTCACCTTGTATTTAAATTTGAATTTTTTGTCCTCTCTGGAATTTAAATGAAGTACCCAGCGGACTTTACCGGTTTGTTCATCCACTGAGGCTCCGGAGAGTTCATCCGCTTCAACTTCAATTTCCTTCTGAGTGGACAACGGAATCTGATCTTCCACAATGATATCTATGGCCGCGCTTTTATTGTTTTTAAGTGCTATTTCAAAACCTTTTGAAATTTCTTTCTTATCCGATAAAAATTTATTCTTTGAGTAATCTTTTATTTTGGTGCGGTTGATCACAATGTTTTTATCTCTACCCAATGAAAGCCGGAGAAACTCTTCAATGTTTTGCGTTTGTATGTAGGCTTTTCCCTGGTAGGTTCCTTCTAAAAAGAGGTCCGCTTCACCATTCATGAGATCTAATGCTTCCCAGTCAGCGATTTCAGCCGTGAGGAAAGCATCGGGATCCAATTTAGGAATGCTGAAGTAAATGTATTTTGCCGGCACGGTTTCCTTTCTGACAGCAACCTGAAAAGGTTTGTTGTTGGATAAAATGGTGTAAGGGATATCTATGCTATAGTGACGTGTAGTCAGTTGTTCATTCACCTGAGTATATGCAGCAACACCATCCTGGTCAGCCATCATGGCTTCTGGCGCATTTTGTCCGGCTGGCAAAGCCCGCTTGGCACTGTACACTACCTTGGGTTGATCCCTTAAATACCAAGGTTGCAGTTCGGGTTTTGTGCCACCCTGCAATGGGTTTCCTGTTGAAAGATTGAGTTTGACATTTTTCCAATCTTCTCCTGAGTTCTGATATATGGTGGCTTTGTAAGAAAATTGAATGGGAGAAACAATATCTTTCACATGGATGTCATATGCCATTTCCCAACGGGCATCAAAGACAAAATACTTCAGTTGAAAACTTTGATTTTGCGAAGCTTTAGATTGGACGTTTAACACGATATCACTACTGGCTTGTTGAGGTTGTGCAATCCACTCAGAAATTTGCCGATCAATTTTATCGATTTGTTCCTGAATGAGTTTTTCTTTCTTTTGTGAGTCTGCAATTTTAGGTAGCAATTCAGTGAGTCTGAGTCGTTGAAAATCCATCATGATTTTCAGATCTTCCAGTTTTGAAGGAGAATTCGGTACTGCAACCATTTGTACTTGATTTTTTAGTAAAATTGTTTTTTCGGATTGTAGTACAAATGAAAGATGTTGTTGCTTATTCAAATCATCCAATAAGACTTCTTTCTTTTTTTTCAGTTCTTCAGCAGCCGGTGGCAATCCTTCTAAATAATTCAATTCATGCCGAACTCCTTTCAATACCGCTTCACCCAGTGTACTGATTTGAATACTGCTTGGATCAAGATTGGGTGCAAGACCCTTAATACGAATGTCTTGTTCACCGGCTGTAAGTTTAATCTCAAGTGTTCTCGTAACTTGTGCGCCGTTCATAAAAACAGTCACCGATTGAATTTGGTTGGAAACCAATTGTTGGGCATCCACAGGCAAAATGTTAAGCAACATAACGGGGAAGATTAAATTTTTCATGAAAGGATTTTTCTGCTAAACGAAAATTATTTTTTTTAATTCAACGAAATTTAGACATTAAGAAAGAAATAACAAGATGGCTTGGATGGGATTCTTCTGTGAAGTCAAAGGTTGAACCAAAAGTTAAAGCAACGCTGCACCCACCACACCTGCACTGTCTCCTAACTTGGGTTTTACAAACAATGTATTGAGTTCATAATTAAATACATATTTCTTAACTTCTTCAGGTCCTTTTTCATATAACACATCTAAGTTACCTAAACCTCCTCCCAACACCACAATATCCGGATCGATAATGTTGATGATGTTGGCCATTGCTTTTCCATAGTAATGTAGCAGACGATCAATGGTTTCTCGAGCATGGGCGTCCTGGTTCAAATACAATGAATAGATTTCAGCCATAGGAAGCTTTCGGCCACTGATTTTTTCAAAATATTTTTGACAGGCTGGTCCAGAGATAAACGTTTCAACACAGCCTTTTTTACCACAGTAGCAAAGATCGCCGGTTTCATCTAAGATATTGTGACCCCATTCTCCACCAATACCGTGTTTGCCATGGATAACCTTACCGTTAACCACAATACCCGAACCTACTCCAGTGCCCATGATGACTCCAAAGACCACTTCAGCATCTTTTACATAATCCGGAACGGCTCCATACAGGCTTTCAGCAACCGCGAAGCAATTGGCATCATTGGCCATCCGCACTTCACAACCAAGCATGGCTTCCAAGTCTTTTTTCATTGGCCTGCTCATCATACCGAGGGTGTTGCAATTTTTAATCAGTTGCGTGGTTTTGTCAATGATCCCTGGGGTACCTATTCCAATGTGATTAAATTCGATTGGATGATCTTCAGTCAACAACTGGATCACTTTCTGAATTTGATTAAGGATATGGGCATAGCCCTGGTCTGCTTCAGTGGGCACACGAAGTCTTTTTACAATCTGAAATCCATGGGAAACATCGAGTAAAGCCCCTTCAATTTTTGTGCCCCCT
This sequence comes from uncultured Saprospiraceae bacterium, assembly GCA_964568865.1. GTDB lineage: Bacteria > Bacteroidota > Bacteroidia > Chitinophagales > Saprospiraceae > Vicinibacter. Next base: position 107,244 of record CAZMSE010000009.1, on the reverse strand, counting down.
AAATCTATACCTAATAACAATTGATTCATAATGAAAATTAAGCAATAATTTTTATCGAAGAAGGTAAAACCTTTAAACGAAGTTGTGTGCATTGCCCCTGGTAATCTCCATCAATATGAAAGTCTTGCGTGTTTTCCAGGCGAACTTCTAAAGAATCTGTTCGAATAAATCGACTGAATCGGGAATTTAAAATATTTCGGGAAAAGACCATGAACATCAATTCCAATGCATGATATAACTTCGGTTTCTTCAAGAGTAATACATCCATGATTCCATCACTTACCGAGGCCATAGGAGAGATGATGGCGTTATTGCCCAATTGAGACGAATTTGCCATCTCCAATGACCAAACATCCTCATACCAAATTCCATTGAGACAAACGCTGAAGCTTTTACTTTCTTTATGGAGCATGAACGCCAGCTTGAGGTAATTCCAAAATCCGCGTTTGCCATCTCTCCCAAAGTTGCGGGCAACCATGGCGCTATATCCGATTCCGCAAGTATTACAACAATATTGATCATTGACTTGAATGACATCCATGTGTTGGACCCGTCCATACAGCAGCTTGAGTAAAGCACCTGTGGGTTGTATGGGAATTTTCAAATGACGGGCAAGACCATTGCCGGATCCTGTTGGGACAATGCCCAGGGTGCATTGGATATGCATGATTGAAGGAATCATATCACTTACCGTACCATCACCACCCACGGCAACTATGCACAAATCAGGTGAGGGGTTAAACTGGGATAAAATACTACGACTGTGACCGGCATACCGGGTATAGAGAATTTCGTAATTTCTTTCTTTAAATACCTTTTCAATCAATTTATCCCAATTGCGAAGCTTTTGGCTTCCCGAATTGGGATTGATGATGAAAATGAAACGAGAAGGTGCCTCTGCCATGGGCCCCAAAATTAGATAAAAAGCTAAAACTCAAACCAATTTGAAAATTCATCTAATGGTGATTTGTCGGTTTCAAAGGTCAATTAGTCGATTATTTTGCAAAAGATAGAACTATGTTATACAAAGTACCTGTTTATGTTTTATCTTTGTGACACTATGAAAACAGACAATTCGATCGCGCAAATGAAAAAGGGAGTGTTGGAAATGTGTATTTTAAGCATTATCAATCAGGAGACTGCTTATCCATCTGACATCATTGCCAAACTCAGAACTGCAGAACTCATCGTGGTTGAAGGCACTTTATATCCCATTTTGAGTCGCCTTAAAAACAGTGGCTTCCTGGATTATTGTTGGAGAGAGTCCAATTCGGGTCCGCCCCGTAAATATTTTAGCATCACACCAATTGGAAAAAATGCACTGGCATCCATGCTGGATAGTTGGAATCAATTTGTCACCTGTGTAAACTTATCTATACAAAACAAAGCTGAAAATGAACAGAATACAATACATTAATCTTGGGGGATTTCCTTTTACCATCAACGAGGATGCATTCCACCATTTGGACAATTATTTATCCCGATTAGACCGGCATTTTGGCAAATCTGAAGGCCACAAAGAGATCCTCCAGGACATTGAATCACGCATTGCTGAATTGTTCAATGAATATTTAGGAAGCCAGAAAATTCTAACCCTTGAACATGTAGAGAAAATGATTGGAGTCATGGGTACGGCCGAGAAATTGACGGATTCCACCCTGGAAACGGATTCAGAGGATAAGTTTCATTGGGACTACCGTACCGGGAGAAAACTATACAGAGATCCTTATGACAAAAAAATAGCAGGTGTATGCTCAGGTTTAGCTCATTATTTTGGGATTGAGGACCCAACATGGGTTCGCGTTGGATTTGTTTTCTTTGGATTTTGGGGGTTCGGAATAATACTTTACTTAATTCTCATGTTTTTAGTCCCACAAGCCTATAGTCCTTCAGAACGACTTGCCATGAAAGGAAAACCCATCAACATTCAAAACATTGCCGACAAAGTCGAAGAAGAGTTTGACGAAATCTCCGATCGTATTGAGGAATGGAGGGAAAAATGGAGGAATAAAAAATCAAGGGATTGGCATAGACGTCGTTAAGACCTGTCAACCACTCAACCACTGTTGAAGCAATTTTTATGGTATCCTTTGTGAGCCATTTTGCTAGATAAAGAGCTAGAATTTGGGCAATTTCAATAAAATCAAATTTTGATAATTTCACGCCTAAATTTGGGTTAAGTCAATGGTGCTGGAAGGAATCAAGTGCGCTGGGATGAACCCATTTGCCGATCAATTGTTTTTTGGAAATCCTTGAATTGATATCGTGAAAGGCACAAAGGATGGTAATTACAGGCTTGGGTTTGTCTATCTTCGCGAGGTATGAAGCATGTGCTGAATTTTATCAACGGTGTTTATTCTGAACCTTTAGGGGGCAATTATTTTGAAAACACCAACCCTGCCACTGGGGAGGTAATTTCTCTGGTTGCCAGAAGCGATTCCCGCGACCTTGAAAAGGCCTTGAACGCTGCGCAGGATGCCTTTAAGAAATGGAGTTTGTTGCTTCAGGATAAGCGTTCAGCAGTATTGTACCGCATCGCAGAGGGTATTGAATCTCGATTGGAAGAACTGGCTCAGGCTGAAAGTCGCGACACAGGCAAGCCGATCACTTTTGCCCGTACCATTGATATCCCCAGGGCCGCCACAAATTTTAAATTTTTTGCAGGAGCCGCTGCGCAGTTTGCCTCTGAATCGCATGAAATGCCTGGTGAGGCGATAAATTATACCTTGCGACAGGCCATAGGAACCGTGGGTTGCATTTCCCCTTGGAATCTGCCTTTGTATTTGTTTACCTGGAAAATAGCTCCTGCCCTGGCTACCGGAAATTGTGTAATTGCCAAACCTTCTGAATTGAGCCCAACCACCGCCCATCTGCTGGGCGAAATTTGCAATGCAGCCGGACTTCCACCAGGTGTTTTGAACATATTGCAAGGGTTCGGTGCAGAAATTGGAGAACCCATAGTGAGTCATCCTGAAATCAAAGCCATTTCATTTACTGGAGGGACGGCAACCGGAGCCAGGATTGCACAAGTAACCGCACCACTTTTTAAGAAAATCAGTCTTGAACTGGGAGGTAAAAATCCTTGTTTGATTTTTGCAGACTGTGACTATCCTCATACATTGAAACAAGTCATCCGTTTAGCTTTTTCAAACAGTGGTCAGATTTGTCTGTGTGGAAGCCGAATATTGGTAGAAGAACCCCTTTATGAAAGATTTAAAAGGGACCTCGTTCAAAAAATCCAGGAGTTGAAACCATCCGATCCGTCCTTGGCTGAAAGCCGAATGGGTTCATTGATTTCAAAAGCACACTTGAAAAAGGTAGATGATTATGTGCGATTGGCCCAACAGGAAGGTGGACAGGTACTCTGTGGAGGAAGGATTGCAGAGCTAGATGGTGAATTTCAAAATGGAGCATTTTACTTACCTACATTAATAGAAGGATTGGGTCCTGATGCCCGATGCAATCTTGAAGAAATATTTGGTCCGGTGGTTACCCTACAGAAATTTTCAACCGATCAGGAAGCCTTAGAGCTTGCCAATGCAAGCCAATATGGATTAGCGGCAACGGTTTGGACTGAAAATTTAAGCCGGGCTCATCGCTTGGGTGCCGAACTCAAAACGGGTATTGTTTGGATAAACTGTTGGCTACTCAGGGACTTAAGGACACCATTCGGAGGCATGAACCATTCAGGCTTAGGCAGAGAAGGAGGTTGGGAAGCCATGCGATTTTTTACTGAAGCCAAGAATGTATGTATTAATTTCGGGCCTCGATCATGATTACCAAACTTTTATACCACCTAGGACGCTACGTATTATGGCTATCGCAGGTTTTCCACAAACCAGAGCGCATGAGTATGTATTGGAAGGAAACGCTGAGGCAAATGAACAGCATCGGAATTGGATCCATCATCATCATCGGGGTGATTTCCGTTTTCATCGGGGCAGTAACTGCTGTCCAATTTGCTTACCAAATGGAAGGGTCAATCATCCCCAGATATTATGTGGGTTATGTTGTTCGCGACATGACCATCATCGAATTGGCACCTACATTTTCCTGCATGTTACTGGCCGGAAAAGTGGGATCAAATCTGGCAACAGAATTGGGAGGGATGAGACAAAAAGAGCACATTGATGCGATGGAAATCATGGGAGTAAACACGGCATCCTATCTCGTGCAACCAAAATTATTGGCGGCCTTAGTGGTGATCCCAATGCTGGTTTGCATAGGTGCTTTCATCAGCATCATTGGTGGTTATATGGCAGTTGTGCCAACAGGAACTTTTTCACATGGTGAGTATGTACAAGGTTTACGTTCTTTTTTTCTCCCCTACAATGTTAGAATGATGTTCGTCAAAGCGTTTGTATTTGCCTTTATTTTAACATCGGTATCCTGCTACCAGGGATATTTCGTAAAAGGAGGTAGTATCGAGTTAGGAGATGCCAGTACACGGGCAGTGGTGTATTCGAATATTTTAATTCTGTTATCGGATTATATCATTGCCATGATAATGACTTCATGATACGTGCAGAAAATATATTTAAAAATTTTAGCGGACAAGAGGTCCTGAAAGATGTAACCTGCCATTTTGAAGCAGGAAAAGCCAATTTGATTATCGGCCGATCGGGTGCTGGGAAAACGGTCTTGTTGAAAATATTAATTGGTTTGCTTACACCGAGTTCTGGAAAAGTATGGTATGACCAGGTTGATTTATTTGCCCTGGACAAAAAGCAATTGCGTGAATTGCGAATGAAAATAGGAATGCTGTTTCAGGGATCCGCTTTGTTTGATTCGCTAACAGTGGAAGATAACATCCGGTTTCCATTGGATATGTTTTCCAACATGACACGCAGTGAAAAAAATGATCGTGTAAATTATTGTCTTGAACGTGTAAATTTAAGTGGAAACAATAAAAAATATCCATCAGAACTTTCAGGTGGAATGCAAAAACGAGTGGGTATTGCACGTGCAATTGTTCTGCAACCGAAGTATTTGTTTTGCGATGAACCAAATTCAGGATTAGATCCCAAAACATCCATTGTCATTGATGAGTTAATCTATTCCATTACAACGGAAAACAATATTATCACCATCATCAATACCCACGATATGAACAGTGTGATGGAAATAGGAGACAATATTTTCTTATTACACGAAGGGGCACTGGCCTGGACGGGCAATAAAGCGGAAGTCCTGACCAGCGACAATCATATTTTGGAGTCTTTTATTTTCGCCTCACCTTTCCTGCAAAAATTGAAACAGAAGTTTGTAGAACATCACCTTTAGATAAATCCAGAAATTTCCAACACTTTACGTTGACCTTTGTTGCTGAGGTGTTACGATCTTACTGTAACCGATATAACAGACTCAATGCTATAACACCCTTGAAATTATAAAATAAATTTATAATCTTGCGACATGGGAAGATGAATAAATAATATTGTTCTTAACTAACAATCGTTAGATTTTGTAATTGCTGGAACAAAGCGTAATGTTCGGAACCTTTTCATTCGGTCAGCCAACCGGTTTGGTTTGATTCCGATTGGATTTTTCGAAAAGCATCCAGACCGCAGTCCAGAAACGTAGCATAACTTTCAACTCCTTCCCGGTAACCTCTGGGTTTAGCTAACACTTGTTCGTTAGGACTGATCAAAATATAAAGCGGTTGACTGTTTTGATTGAAATTGACAATTTGAAAATCGGCCCATTGATTCCCTACATTTCGTAAACGGGTGTTTCTACTGGCAGAAACCAATTCCTTTTCCAACGGAGACCGGTCATCCACGTATAATGAAACCAAAACATATTCATTGGCGATTTTTTCCCGTATTTGGTCATTGACCCAAATGTGTTCCTCTGTTTTACGGCAATTTACACATCCATAACCCGTGAAATCCAATAGCATAGGTTTGTTTACTTCTTTGGCATAAGTCAAACCTTCGAAATAATTTTTAAAACAATCCAAATTGTTGGCGCATTTTGTAAAAGAAGGATATTTTTCACGTAGACTTGCATTGACTTCCGGATCGGGTAGGAAATAATTATAATGTGCCGGAGGTGCAAGTCCACTCATGAGTTTGAGCGAGTTGTATGAATTCAATTTATCATTGTATAAGAAACCGGTCGTCAGGTAAATCGTTGCAGCTGCTGAGGTCAAAGCAAAAAGCCATCGGCTTGCCGAAAGTTTTTTCATCGGACTATCATGTGGAAATTTGATGATGCCGAACAAATAAAGAGTCATGAGACCAAAAATGATGACCCACGCACCCATGAAAATCTCGTAGCCCAATATACCCCAGTGTTGACACATGTCTGCAACGGAAAGAAATTTAAAAGCCAATGCAAGTTCTAAAAAACCCAAAACCACCTTAACACTGTTCATCCAAGACCCTGAACGAGGAAGTGAATTGAGAAACGCAGGAAAGGCGGCAAACAATCCGAAAGGAATCGCAAGGGCAGTGGAAAAACCTAACATTACAATAAAGGGTCCCATCTTCGAACTGGCCGACTGCACGATGGCAGAGCCAATGATAGGGCCTGTGCAGGAAAAACTGACAATGGCCAAAGTAAATGCCATAAAAAAAATACCCAGCAGACCTCCAGATTCAGACAATGCATCACTTTTATTTGCCCAGCTACTGGGTAATGTGATTTCATAGTAACCAAAAAAGGAAAAGGCGAATACAATGAAAATAATAAAAAATAATGTATTGGCAATCCAATTTGTGGACAATTCATTTAAAGCAGTGGCACCAAATACAGCAGTGATTAATATACCAATGGCGACATAGATGACGATGATAGACAAGCCGTAAATCAAAGCATTTTGTAATCCTTTTCGTTTGGTGTCTTTCGTAAAAAATGAAACCGTCAGGGGAATCATTGGAAATACACAAGGTGTTAGAAGTGCCAATAATCCTCCTAAGAAACCAAATACAAACGTCCACCAATGATTTTTCCCTTCAATGCGTTCTTCCCCACAATTTCCGGCGGGTTGTTTCTGACTTTCGACCAAACTGGGGATGAGCTGATCGATGGTATTTCCACCATTTCCAGGAATTGCAGGGGTCGTTTCTTCGGTTTCAAGTTTGAAATTTTTTTGTGATGGAGTAAAAGTAAATGCAACATTAGCGGGTGGGAGGCACCGTGAGTCATCGCAAGTTTGGTAAGTAAAAAATCCTTTAATCGGAGTATTGGGGTCTGTGATTTTGATATCCTGACTGAAACGCACAGAAGTTTTGTATTTGACCAAGTCCATTTCAAACATGTCATCATACTTTTGAATTCGATGTTCAGACTGCTCAATCAGCTTACCTTGAAGGCTAAAAGAAGGGTTTTCCTGAAATTCAAAACCACTGGGAATGGGTCCGTTTTCGGGAATGAAATGGCTGTAGATGTACCATCCATCTTGCAGTTGTGCATGTACCACCAACTTGAAAACGCCATTTCCTAGATCAACGAGTTCAGATTTCAATTTTACAGGATCCAATAACCCACCTCCAGAATGCGCATCACCTGAAACTTCTGACTGGTCCAATCCACTCACTACCATGCCTCCGACTCCACTACTTTTAGTTGAAGGCGGCGAATTTCCATCTGGATAAATTTCAAAGTCCTGGGTTGATGGTGGAATACACTTTTCGCTGTCACAGCTCATGAAGTAGGCCGAAGCTTTAATAGGGGCACTGCGATCAATGATTTTAATTTTTTGAATAAAATCAACCTGGTCATAATATTTTGATACGATTAGATTATCAAATAAAGGCTCTGGGCCTTCTTTCTTATGACCTTTTTCGAGAACTTGTCCAATGAGTATATAGCTTTTGTTTTTTTCAAAACTAATTTCAGTGGGTTGGGCAGCATTGGGATCTGAAGTTTGACTGTAAATCGCCCATCCCTTATCCATCCTGGCCGTTAACACCAATTCGTATTCCTGTGGGTTGATAGGTTTCAACGAATGGCTCCAATGAACGGGTTGTAACAATTGACCGAAACTGAAACTAGACCAAATTAAAAAACAAAGACTAATGTTTAATTTTTGTATCATGAGATATGATTATCTGAGAACAAAAATAGGACAAAGACCGAATTTTCTTCGGTAGTAGGGTACTTGATTAATGCCTCTTTAACCTAAGATTAACCTCGTTATAACGCTTAGGCAATGGATAAAGAATATTGCCGGACCCAAGCAAACAAGGATTCAAACAGTTGTTTGCCATGATCATTGCCCAGAGCAGATTCTGAGGCCCTTTCAGGATGGGGCATCATTCCGCAAACATTCCTGTTTTCGTTGCAGATCCCAGCAATGTTAAGGCAGGACCCATTGACATTGAATTCAGGCTTCACTTCTCCATTTGCATCGCAATATTGAAACATAATTTGGCCATTGTCTTGCAATCGCTGTAACGTTTGATCATCGGCATAAAATCGGCCATCCGCGTGCGCTACAGGAATCATATAGGCTTTGTCGGGATCCAGTTTACAGGTCAGAGGGGTATTTGTCGAGGCTGGCTTAATAAAAATATTACGACATATGAAGCGTTCGCAGTCGTTTGCGAGCAATTGACCTGGTAATAAATGGGCCTCACATAAAATCTGAAATCCATTGCAGATTCCTATAACCAGCCCTCCTTCATTGGCAAATCGTATCACTTCAGACATAATTGGAGAAAATCGTGCTATCGCGCCACAACGGAGATAATCCCCATAAGAAAACCCGCCTGGCAGAATAATGCAGTCACCCGGTTGGTAAGATCTTAATGAGGTTTCTTTGTGCCAAATTTTTTCAACAGGTTTCTTGAATACGGTACCCAGCACGTAGACCATATCATCATCACAATTCGATCCTGGAAAAACGATTACTCCAAATTTCATATTACCAACTTTGAAACTGTAAAAATAGACAAATCATTACCAGAAACAGGTGAATGGTTTCTGCTATTAACGGATTTTTTACTTTGGTGAGCAGTGTACCACACAATATGGCCAATGGGGGCATGATGGTGATCATATGGGCTGGATTGTCAATTCGAACAAAGCAAATGCTGATAAATCCGGCGAGCAGCCACCAAAACATCAAATCAAATATTTTTTGAACGGCAATATTTCTTTTTAACTGGAAAAAGGAATATTGCGAAATCGATAATATGATCAATAGCAGTATGATCCCCAGGGCTACCCAGCCATAGTTTTGAAATTTCATGGAAAAGATAAAAGGACTGAAGACTGCAGTAAATTGCTTTTCAAAAAAAAGATTGTCCCAATGGAGTATATACAAAATTAAAAAACTTAGTAAAAATACATTTCCAAAACCACCTAGTAGTTGAAACAACTCACGTGGTTTAAAGCCGCGTAAAATGATCAATCCAATTAAACCATTGATCAGGAAAAAGATATTGGGTGTGTAGAACAATGTGGCTACCGCCACAAAAGCTCCAAAATTAAATAAATATATGGCTGCCTTTTTTTTCTGATAAATCTGTAAGAGCTGAAATATGGCCAATATTAGAAATACATTGCTAAGCAGTATGGGTTGAAATTCTAAGCTTCGAGGATGAATTCCAATCAATAAAATAAAAATAATGCTCGGAAATAACTGTCCCTCAGGCAACAGTTTAAATTTACTCACCAAAAAGGCTATCAAACCCGATTGGAAACAAATCAGCAAAATGCTCAAAACATGCGTGTCCATGCCGCCTGCCTGAGCCCAGTGACCGAAAATTTGGTTAAATACCCAGGTTTGCTCAGTATGATAATGGTCCTGTTGAACCAAAAATGGACCGATGTGCAAAACCGCGCCATAGGGGATCAGCAGCAGTAGGCTAAAGAAAGTGTTGCGCTTAAAAAACTCTAACAAATGTTCTTTTTATCACTCAAATTTAAGGAATCACTTGTTCTGCAAACTATCTGGGAATAAAATAATATAATTTGCGAGGCTTGACTTAGCAATTCAGGATTGTTTTTATTCCGGAGAATTGCTATGCCTATCTTTGTGGACCGAAACATGCAATACACACTTGACGAGATAAAATATCCAGTACGGGATGGGCTGGAAACATTCGACCAGCATTTTCGCAAGGCGATGAAAAGTACGGTGCCCCTGCTGGATACCATTACTTATTACCTGGTGAAGACTCGTGGAAAACAGCTCAGGCCGCTGATTAGTCTGCTATGTGCTCAGTTGTTCGGACCTCTGAATCCCAAATCTTACAGTGCTGCCACTTTAGTAGAACTCCTGCATACGGCAACCCTGGTGCACGATGATGTGGTGGATGATTCATTTCAACGACGGGGTTTTTTTTCTATAAAAGCTTTGTGGAAAAACAAAATCGCTGTTTTAGTAGGTGATTATTTATTGTCAAGAGGGCTACTCAATGCCTTACAGAATAAACATTTTGATCTGCTTGAAATTTTATCCGGATCTGTGAGTGAAATGAGCGAAGGTGAATTGTTACAGTTGGAAAAAGCAAGACGTTTGGACATTACGGAAGCCATTTACTTTGATATTATTCGCAAAAAAACCGCTTCTCTTATACGTTCTGCTTGTGTTTGCGGGGCAAGAAGTACAACTGAAAATTCGGAGTGGTTAAAATTAATAGGCAATTTTGGAGAAAGCATCGGGATGGCTTTTCAAATCAAAGATGATCTTATGGACCTTTCAGATGACCCTACCGGAAAACCCAAAATTGCAGACATCAAGGAAAAGAAAATGACGTTGCCACTCATCCTGGCTTTGTCTTCAGCTCCCGGCTCAGAAAAAAAACAAATCATCCAACTCATTCGGAAAAGGAATGAAGACACTCAAGCCATTCGGCAAGTGGTATCTTTTATTCACCAATACCAAGGAGTGGAAAAGGCTCAGAGGGTCATGCTTCAATACCGTCAACAGGCACTGGAAGTACTCAGTCAGCTACCTGAAAATCCGTCTCGTGAAGCTTTGGAAAAGCTTTGTTACTTCATCACTGAGCGTTCAAAATAAATTCACAAGCTTCTAAATGATAGAAGTCAGCAACAATTCCATAGGGGTGTACTTTATGGTAAAACGCTGGCTGAGGTATTCATTGGTAAGGCAACCTTTGTAGGTGTAAATTCCGTTGCGCAATCCTTTGTGTTGATAAATTAACTGTTCAATACTCCCAGTGTCACCTGCTTGTTGTAAAATGGTGGTTATGATATTGCTCACCCCAATGGAGGCAGTACGGGCTACCTTGGAAGGAATGTTGGGTACTCCATAGTGCAGCACACCGTGTACAATGCGTGTTGGGTTGTCGTGGGTGGTCACCTGACTGGTTTCAATACAACCCCCTTGATCGATACTCACATCGATGATAATGGATCCCGGTTTCATTTGCATGACCATTTCTTCAGAAACCAACAATGGAGTCCGGCCTGTTTTACTATGAACTGCACCAATGACCACATCAGCCGTCATAAGTTGTTGCGTAAGGGTCACGGGATTGAGCGAAGAGGTGTAAAGCTGACGGCCCATCCGATTTTGTATACGAATGAGTTTGTGAATGTTGTCATCAAAAATTCGCACCGAAGCACCAAGGGATAAAGCAGCCCGTGTAGCATATTCTGCTACGACGCCTGCCCCTAATATCACTACTTTGGCCGGAGGAACTCCTGAAATTCCACCAAGAAGCAAACCTTTGCCATGAATGGGGTTGGAAAGTAATTCCGCAGCGGTTTGAACGACAGAAATTCCGGCAATTTCGGACATGATGCGCACCAAAGGAAAGGTTCCATCATCTGCCTGAAGGTATTCCATAGCAATGGCAGTAACCCGCTTTTTTCGCAAAGTTTGAATATACTCTTGCGAAATCACGGGCAAGTGTAAGGGTGAAATCAGGACCTGATTGGGGTGAAAATACTGAAGCTCTTCAGCTGAAGGTGGGGCTACCTTAAGAAGTATATCGCAATCAAATACACTTTTCGTGTCGTGAAGAATTTCGGCTCCAGCCTCGGCAAAGTCTCTATCCGAATAATGTGATTTTTTACCCGCTTCTGCTTCAACAACAATGTGATGCCCTCTGGCCACTAGGTTGGTGACCGATGCAGGTACCAGAGCAACCCGGTTTTCCATTAACATGGTCTCTTTGGGAATTCCAATTTTTAACGAAGACTTGGCTTTATACAGTGCCAGCGTTTCTGCTTGAGTTTGAAACTCTTTTTGTTGTGACGGGTAATATTCTGAATCCTGAGGCGTCATTCAAAAGGTTAATTTAAGGCTTCTTGCTTGATTGTCCAACACTTCAAACTGAATTCTCATAATGGGTAGCTCAGACAACAATGGCAGCAGCATTTCGGGCCATTCAATCAAGACTGTATGATCACCATTCAAATACTCAAAGACACCAGCTTGATGGGCTTCCTCCAAATTTTTTAGTCGGTAAAGATCCATGTGAATCAGTTGTAGGATACCCCAAGGATTTTCTGAACACCGGTATTCATTGATGACAGAAAAGCTCGGACTGGAAACCTCCTGGTCCGCACCCAACCATTGGGCAAGATGTCGCACAAGGTTGGTTTTTCCAGCTCCCATTTGTCCTTCAAGCAATATGATTTTTGGAGGGGTCAAAAGATCCAAAATGGACTTTGCCACCTCTGGCAGCTCACCTTCCTGAAAATTAATAAAATCATACTTCATGTGGTGAAACAAATTGATTTCCTGATCTATAAAATAAAAAAAACCACGGAGTAGTATCCGTGGTTTTTTATCGGCTTAAATTTTATATTATTGCTTTACCATTAAAATTGAAGCGTCAATGGCATCGTTCACAGAAATTTTGGTCATTTCAATGGGTCCATTTTGTGACTCGATGGTATGAGGAAACACATAACCTCCTCCCACTTCTTTATAATTGCTGAATTTAGATTCTGCATCCATTTCTTTTCCTCCTGCATTGATTTTTGAAACGGTTTTTACGAGATAAAAACTGGAGGGATCAATCAGGTAATAAGTCACTTTTCCTTTTGCACTGGTACATTTTAATTTATGGCATTCGGTACCATCTACATCATCCATTCCCAGGTAATCCAGTTGATTGCCTTTATTTGAATAATCACATAATTGTCCGCTCAAATCCCACTGCTCTGCACTTTGCTCCAACATATCCACAGGAATCGGTTCTGGTTTGGTTTGTCCACCAAATGGCATAAAACTCCATCCAGAATCGGGCCGCATAATGGTCCATGCATCCATACCCATCATGGAAAAGTCTATCCGCATTCCCTTTTTATGTAGAATGGTGGTCTTCACGGGAATCTCCATTCCTTGGGCATTTACAACTCCTTGCATAACGACAGATTGGATACTGGTCAATTTATCTTTTCCTCCCATGGCCTGGAGGTGTTTGGCAATGATTTCGTCAACAGTTTGGGCAGAAAGTCCAAAAACTGACAGGCTCATCAATAAACATAAACAAAATACATTTTTTCTCATCTTAGTAAAATTTACTTCAAAAATAATTGAATTCTCCTCAGTCACCTTGAAATTCAGTTAAAGCAAGCACTATTTAGGATAAAATTAATATTTCCACCGATCAATAAAAAAACCCCAGGCCATCGCCAGGGGTTCAGGTTTATGAAAGAAGACGGTCCATTATCGATGATGAGGGCGTCCAGGCCCCCTATGTCTGTGGTCTCTGTCGTTAATTTGTCTTTGGTATTCACGGCGAAAATCAGACCGCATACGCATCAAATCTCTTTTTTCCCAACGGTCCAGAAAACCATCTCTCAAGTAAATTCTGCGGACTTCCTGAATGTGGCGACGTTTGCATTCCAGTAATTTGATCTCATCACGAGTGAGTCGGGCATGTTGCCAATGTTCATCAAAATATGCTTCGCGATCATCATCAAACCATTCATCATCTTCATCTCGGTGATGTCGGTTTCCCTGAGCGGATAAAGTTCCGATGGTCACAAAGCTCAGTGTTAAGTAAAGGAACCATTGTGTTTTCATTTTTCTGTGTTTTAAAGTGAGTAACTGTTGGTAGGATAGATTTAAGGAACAATGGATTAATGACGAAGATGACCTTAACTAAATTTTAATGAAGAATGCTCATCTTAATCTCAAAAAACTAAGCATGTTCAATTATATATAAAAATTTTATAATATGTATTGAGGTTGATTATCTTTGCACGAAATAGCAAATATGGCACAACAACCCCCTTCCAATGACCTAAACCACATTGTGACCTTGGATGGCATGTACCAAAATTATTTTCTGGACTATGCATCGTATGTCATTTTGGAAAGAGCAGTACCAGCTATCGAAGATGGATTAAAACCCGTTCAGCGCAGAATCTTGCACAGTATGTACGAAAAAGAAGATGGTCGCTACCATAAGGTGGCCAATCTCATCGGCCATACCATGCAATATCATCCACATGGAGATGCCGCAATTGGTGAAGCGCTGGTCAACCTGGGTCAAAAAGATTTAATGATCGACACTCAGGGAAACTGGGGTGATGTCAGGACCGGAGATTCAGCAGCGGCACCCAGGTACATCGAAGCTCGGTTGTCAAAATTTGCATTGGCCATTGGTTTTAATCCGGATACGACAGATTGGCAATGGTCCTATGACGGTCGAAATAAAGAACCGGAAGTTTTGCCTATGAAATTTCCATTGTTGCTTGCACAAGGTGTCGAAGGCATTGCAGTGGGACTTGCAACAAAAATATTGCCTCATAATTTTATTGAATTGATTAAGGCTTCTGTTCAATCCTTGAAAGGAAAAAAGGTAGAACTCTATCCCGACTTTGAAACGGGTGGATCCATCGACATCAGTGAATACCAGGAAGGTGCAAAGGGAGGCCGCGTAAAAGTTAGGGCGAAGATTGATCTGGAAGATAAAAAGAACCTGGTCATCCGAGAATTGCCTTATGGCGTCACCACTGCATCTCTGATCGAAAGCATAGTCAAAGCATCAGACAAAGGAAAAATCAAGATCAAACAAATTTCTGATAATACCGCCAGAGATGTTGAAATCCGCATTGAGTTGCAACCTGGTGTTTCGCCAGAAGTCACCATGGATGCTTTGTTTGCTTTCACCCATTGTGAAGTCAGTATTTCTCCGAATGCCTGTGTGATCGTTGATGACAAACCACGTTTTTTGTCTGTCAACGAAATATTAAAAATCTCGGCTCAACATACCCGATATTTACTGGGCAGGGAATTGGAAATCAAAAAGGCCGAGTTGTTGGAAAAATGGCATCTGACTTCACTGGAAAAAATATTCATTGAAAACAGAATTTATCGCGATATTGAAGAGTGTACAAGTTTTGATCAGGTGCTGGATGTGATTGAAAAGGGTTTGAAAAAATTTGTTCACACGCCATCCATGGGCGGAAAAGCTCCCGCAGGGAAGATTCGTTTAAACAGAGATTTATCAAAGGAGGACATCACCCATCTTACAGAGATCAGGATAAAACGGATTTCAAAATACAATAAGTTTCACACAGACGAAAACCTGAAGTCATTGGAGAATGAACTTAAACAAGTTCAGCATGATCTGGATCATTTGACGGAATATGCCATCGCGTTTTACGAGAATATTTTGGAAAAATTTGGAAAAGGGCGTGAGCGAAAAACCAAAATCCTTCAGTTCACTTCCATTCAAGCCACGCAGGTCGTTGCAAACAACAGTAAATTGTATGTAAACCGCGAGGATGGATTCATTGGTTACGGAATTAAGAAGGATGAATTTGTAAAGGAATGCAGTGATCTGGATGACATCATCGTATTTCGAAAAGATGGAAAAATGATCATCAGTCGCATCGCCGAAAAAACCTTCGTGGGTAAGGACATTGAATTTGTCGATGTATGGAAAAAGGGAGACGAACGTACGACTTACAATGTTATTTACCTTGATGGAGAATCTGGGAGAGCGATGGCTAAACGATTCAATGTAACCGGAATTACCAGGGATAAGGAGTACGACCTCAGCAAAGGACATCCAAAATCCAAATTGCTTTATTTCTCTTGTAATACTGAAGGTGAAGCAGAAACGGTGACCATACACCTGACCGCTGGATGTAAAGCGAAAATAAAAGTTTTCGATTTTGATTTTTCTGAATTGGAAATAAAAGGAAGAAGCAGTTTGGGGAATATTGTCACCAAGTATCCGGTGAGAAAAATATCATTAAAGGAAAAAGGAAAATCCACTTTAGGTGCTCAACAAGTTTGGTATGACCCCAATACAGGCAGATTTAATACTGAAGAGCGTGGCATCTACCTGGGTGGAATGAACAAAGGAGACCAGCTGATTTCATTGTACAAAAGCGGTAGTTACGAGATAACGGAGTACGATATCAATAATCGGTACCAATACGAGGATTTGATGTTTATTGGAAAATTCCATCCGGACACAGTAGTATCGGCCATTTATTTTGAAGGTGAAAAAGCCTGGAGTATGGCAAAAAGATTCAGGATAGATACCACTTCCTTAAATCAACGATTCAACTTCATTGGTGACAATAAAAACTCAAAACTGTATTATGCCACCACTCATCCACAACCTGAAGTTTTGTTCAGTTATAAAAAGAAAAGGGAAACCATAGAAGAAATTTTGGTCTTGAATGATTTCGTAGATGTGAAAGGTTGGAAAGCCATTGGTAACAAAATTGAAGATTGTCCGTTGGTTAAGGTTGCGGATCAGAGTCCTTCAATCCACAAATCTTCAGATGCAAAAACTTTTAAGGCTGGAGATACACTGGAGTTTGATCTTTGAAAGATGAAATAGATCATTTAGGTGTAGGTAAAGCAATAAGATTACTATGAAATCTCAGCGATATTTATGGGAAAAATCGCCATCAGCGAAAGTTAAAACTGCTCCGTATCAATCAAGTTATCTTTTTATGGTCGAATAAATGTGATCACACCCGATGCAATCATCTTCAATGCCACAAATGTAAAGAAAGACAATTTCTTGAGATCCGGTCAGGCCTGCCGATAATAAATCTTGCAATGCCCAATTTCAGAGAAATAGGCTATCGCTGCTTCTTTGATTTTTTGAGGGGTAAGTTGTTTGTAGTTTTCTAATTCAGTAAAGATCAAATCAGGGTTACCCAACCATTCTGCATACGAAAGATTCAACGCCTGATTCATAAGTCCCAATTGACTGAACAAATAGGCACTCTCATTCTTGTTCATGTACTTTTCCCAATTGTGATCATCAATCGTTTGGTGTTGAAGTTGACGGACGATTTCCCAGAACCCGGATTCCACTTCTTTTATGCTGTGTTGTGGATTTACTTTTGCTTCAAATATGATTAGTCCCGGATCGGTGGTGGAGGTGATGTAGCAATCGACTGTTGAACAAAGCATTTTTTCTTTTTTCAAGATGCTGTAGAACATAGAACTCTTTCCTTCGGCGAGTACATCTGTTAGAAAATCTATTGCATAAAAATCGGGGTCTGTTCTTTTGCAGTGCGGAAATGCAAAATATACGGCTTCTTCGGGAAGTTGTTTGCTGACGGTAAGGCTTCTGATTTCAGATAACGGAGGCTCGACCAGGTAAACTCTGGGTTTATTTATTCCGGCTTTGATGGAATTGAAATGTTTATCGACATAGCGCTTTGCTTGATCCAGATCCATTTTTCCGCTGATGACCAAAATGGCATTGGAGGGGTGGTAATAATCATGATAGAAGGATTCGGCATCCTGCATCGTCAGAGCAGAAAGCACCTCTTGATTTTCTCCGATGACCGGCCATTGATAAGGATGTTGCTTGTATGCCAGTGCCATGATTTCATGGGAAAACATACCATATGGATTGTTTAGATACATTTCGCTAAACTCTTCGAGCACTACGCGTTGTTGTGTTTTAAAATCTTTTTTGCTGATGTGAAATCCACTGATGCGATTAGCCTCCAGCGCTAAAATCAATTCTAATTGGTTGGCAGGTCCGATGGAATAATACTGCGTGGTATCTGTAGTTGTGAATGCGTTACAATCCCCTCCTGCATTTTGTAGAAGGCTATCAAAATCAATTCCAGGGCCACAATTGGAAAACATGAGATGCTCAAACAAGTGGGCTATTCCCGTTTTTCCTTTTGATTCATCCCGAGAACCGGTTTTGTACAAGACGCACACCGCTATCAAATTTGTTTGATTTTCCTGTTGGAGCAATACCGTCAAGCCATTGGGCAAATGGTATTTTTCATAGACCGGTATCAGAGGATGATGCAGAGAAGTAACTGACATGTGATTATAATTCCCCAACCATTTTCTCTGGAATCACCCATTGATCAAATTCTTCTGTACTGAGGTAGCCAAGGTCAATGGCAGTTTGTTTTAGCGTCTTGCCTTGCTTGTGTGCGGTTTGAGCAATTTCTGCAGCTTTATAATATCCTATTTTTGTGTTCAGGGCGGTGACCAACATCAGCGAATTGTCCAAATGCTTGCGGATATTTTCAGCAATGGGTTCTATTCCCACAGCACATTTATCATTAAACGACACACACACTTCTCCAATGAGCCTTGCTGAATGGATGAAATTGTAAATCATCAAGGGTTTGAATACGTTTAATTCAAAATGCCCCGTGGCTCCACCAATATTGATCGCAACATCATTTCCCAACACCTGTGCAGCTACCATGGTCATGGCTTCGCATTGTGTTGGATTTACTTTACCGGGCATGATGGAAGAACCGGGTTCGTTGTCGGGAATGTACAGTTCTCCAATACCACAACGCGGACCTGATGCTAACAGTCGTATGTCATTGGCAATTTTCATGAGAGCGCAAGCCGCGGTCTTCAATGCACCATGGGATTCAACGATGGCATCGTGAGAGGCCAGTGCCTCAAATTTATTTTCTGCTGTTTTAAACGGCAGATCAGTTAGTTGAGCAATGTGGTCGGCAACTTTAACAGCATATCCTTTAGGTGTATTGATTCCGGTGCCCACAGCCGTACCCCCTAAAGCAAGTTCTGAAAGATGTTGTTGCGTGTTTTTAATGGCTCTGATCGCATGATCCAATTGTGATACATAACCTGAAAATTCCTGACCAAGAGTCAATGGAGTAGCATCCATAAGATGTGTCCGCCCAATCTTAACGATTTTATTAAAAGCAGTTGATTTTTGCTGAAGGGTATCCCGTAAAAGTTTTAAACCTGGTAAGGTTACTTTTTCTAAAACCTGAAAAGCAGCAATGTGCATGGCTGTAGGAAAAGTATCGTTGCTGGATTGAGATTTATTGACATCATCGTTGGGATGTAAATGTTTTTTTTCATCCAACAATGATCCGCCCATCAAAACATGTGCTCTGTAGGCAATCACCTCATTGACATTCATGTTGGATTGCGTTCCGGATCCTGTTTGCCAAACGACCAGTGGAAATTGATCATTCAATTTTCCTTGAAGGATTTCATCACAAACTTTTCCAATGATATCGCACTTGGGTTCATCCAATACACCGCAATCAAAATTAGTAAGCGCAGCCGCTTTCTTCAAATAAGCAAAAGCATAAATAATTTCGATGGGCATACAGTTAATATCTCTCGCGATATTAAAATTTTCAATGGATCTTTGAGTTTGTGCTCCCCAGTAAACATGGGCTGGAACTTCCACAATACCCATGGTGTCTTTTTCTTTTCTAAATTCCATAATAGTTGACCATAAGGCTGCAAAGGTATAATGAGAATCAGGATCAAGCCACGTTATCCTTATAATTTAATAAACGCCTTTGCGTAGGCCTTGCCTTGATAACCCAGGAAGTATATTCCTGGATACAGGTGTGATACGTCAAGATAGATATGGTGTTCAACGGCATTTGTCTGGAAATTTATCTTTTTCCCAGTGGCGTCTAACAAAATAAGATGTTCTATCCTGAAGTTTCCTCTGTCTTCTACATCAAGCATCAGCCTGTCATTGACCGGATTTGTACCGAAGTTAAATTGGACCGGGGATTCAAGGGTATTAACGGAAACCCCTTGACAACGAAATCCATCCAGGGCGGCCATTAATTTAATTTCAGAGAATGCACTGTCCGGGTCATTGTACAAATCCACCATAAAATGACAACTGTCGCGGTCCATTCCAGCGAGATCCAACTGAAGGTTGGTTTGCTCATTGAAATTCCCAGTCAAATTTTGATAGATGGACTCGAGAAAAATAGGCTGCTGATTTACCACCAAATGGGTCATTTTCGATGATTTATATCCGCCGTACGCCCAGGCATGGTATTGTAAATGAACCCTGTCCCATAAGGATAAATCCATTTTAGGTGAAATCAAAGACAAGGATCCATGCAGGTGATATGATGTGTCCCACTGATCATAATTGTTGGTGTAATAACACCGATTACCGGTATCATCGGGTAAGTCTTTGACAGGGAAATTTGAAAAACTTGTACTCAATTCAGAAAAGTCACCCAGTGTCCAGTTTACCAGAGGATCCGACCCTTTGGAAAACCAACCCAAATTATGCAGAAAGTCATCTTCGTACGCTTTGTCCAAATACCAAACAAACTCCTGGTCTCTGTCAACATGAAAGTTCTCCAGGTATTTGGCTTGATAAGACCATTTGGCAGCGGATAAATTCCATTCACTTTCGTATAAATCTTCCAGGAATACCCTTCCGGCTGTATCAGAATGAAAATTTAACAAACTATCCTGGTTATAAACAATTACCGATGCCTCGGATAATGGGAGATTGGTTTGCCGGTCGATCAAGCGGAATTCAATATCATGTGTCGGAAGTGGTTCTAAAAAAATGTCCAGATTGACCGGTTGGTCGGGATGTAAAGTTATCTCTTGAACATAATCGCGGTAACCTTTATACTGAATGATGACTTGCACTTTCTGGGGAGAAGCGAAGCCGGTGCGAATTATACCCTGTAGGTCGGATTGACTGGTGATCCGAATGGTATCAATGCTCAGTACACAATTTGCATAGGCTATGGGAAGGCTATCTGTTTTGGAAAAAACACGGGCATACAAGTAACATGCTTTATTGGTATCGGGTGCCAATACAAACATGCCATTTTCAATGTCTGAGGCAATTATAATGCCAGAATCAAAGAAAGGATATACCGACCAACAGCCATGAAAACCTTCAGAATGTTCTTCGTGAAAATCATATCCACCCACTTCAATGAGGTTAAAAGGATCCCGGGTATCGAGAATCCGCACACCCTCCGTATAATAGGAAACAAACAAACGTTCGTTCATATGAAACACATTGTGGGGGATGATTCCGGATCCCCTTATTTGAAATTGACCGGCCTTGATCACCTGTTGGGGATTGCTGATATCCTACGCTTCGATCCTTCCAGCTTCAACTTCATCTGAGGTATACAGAATGGCACGTTGGTTTTCACGCCAAACGGAATGGGTAAACCTTCCGAACGTTGGTTGGTCGGTAATTCGGTTAGGGTGACCAGGAATTGTTAGATCAATCATACTAAACACCCCATTAAACAGTTCTGCGGCGTACAAGGTGTCGCGAAAGGCAAATACTTCGTGACAATAATATTCATTGCTGAATGCCAATACGCGCGGCTGCCAGGGATTTGACCGGGGATCCAAAACCAGGTATCCATTCCCGAATGGTGATGCTCCTGCCAAATAAATCAATCCTTTTTCATCCACGTATAAAGTGTGGGCTGTTGTCAACAGGATAGTGTCCCCTTGCAAATCCTGAAGCTGAGTCACGTATTGATAAGGAAGAGAATCTGTGGGACTGGAGAGATCTACTACAAGGAGCCCACCTCCGCTTTCATTCGTGACATAAGCAAAAGATCCGCTGGTCTTGATTTCTCTCCAGGAAGAAGCATTTCCCGGGATAAAAGCGAGTTCTTGGGGTTTTTCGGGATCGGCCAGCGCATAAATTCTCAGGCCTAAGGTGGTACCCAGCAAGGCAAATTCATGACCTTTTGAATCGGTGAATCCCCATATGCTGGAAGCGTTTTCAGTGCAGGGGACTTTCGAAAGTAACCGGATGTGATGAATTTTCTGAGCAACAGACCACCACGGGCCAGCAAATAAGCAGCTCCAGAGTATCCAAATCCGGCACGTTGGCATATTCCATAGCGTAAATAATGAATCCCTCATGTTGACCGTTTACATAGTATTCGTGGCAAAAGGAGTAAAACCCCTCAACCAAGCTTACCGTAAATAAAGGTAAAACTTGAGGGCCGATTGAATAAATTTTAACATTGTCGGCTCCGGTATTTGCCTATTTTTGTGGCCAATAATTACAAAATGATG
This sequence comes from uncultured Saprospiraceae bacterium, assembly GCA_964568865.1. GTDB lineage: Bacteria > Bacteroidota > Bacteroidia > Chitinophagales > Saprospiraceae > Vicinibacter. The sequence continues at coordinate 85,034 of CAZMSE010000009.1, read as the reverse complement.
CGTTTTGTTCTTCCTTTATTTTTCGTAGCTATAGCTGGACTTACTGTTTTAGCTCAACCCTTGCAGTTTATTGATAAAAACGATTCTCTGAAAGGCATTGCCATAGATGTTGCAGGCGATGATTTCGGCTCATGGTTTGCAGCAATAACCAGAGCAGATTCCAGTCTGCAGTTGATCCAGTTTAACTATTGCGGAGAAATCGAACAAAGTCATGTGGTCAATTTGCCTCAGGGCTTAAGGTTCAGTCAGGTGAAAGTGGTCCATTTAGGGGATCGTAAATACCTAATTGCCGCCACTGTTCATTCAGGTGGCATTTCGCGCATAATGCTTTTTCACTCCTTCAATGCCAATTTTACGGATGCAAAAATTATAGGAGAAGGTACTTCTACAGAGCATAAAACTCCATTGATTTCGGTATTGGATCGTCAAAATGTCCTTTTAGGTTTTCAATACCGAAATGCACAAAATAATTTCAGCAGCAGGGTGGTCTTAATGGACAGTATGCTCAATGCAAAATGGACACGGCATTTGTCGGATACCAGTGACCTGCGATGGATATTGATGTCGGAAAAAGATGCATTTTATGTTGGAGACAAACAGTCTGTTAAAAAATACGACACAGCAGGTGTGAATCTATGGTCGCGATATTTTCCATCGCAGTCCATGAGCTATCAATCTGCCTTGAAGTGGGATACCTTGGTAGTTTTTGCAACGGACTATATCGATCCGATTCCTGATACGGGTGTTGTGAAAAGACCTAAATACAAACAAGTTATTGCACTGGAAGATAACGGAGACTATGAATGGGAGTCCAACCGGATTCGGGCTCTTCAATTACCGGGGTTGGTCAATCCTTATACGGGGCACTTATTTTTTGATGGGAATCAACAACCCGTATTGCAGGCTCTGGATACAGTAAAAGCCAATCAGGTACCGGTAGTGTTAAGTCATAAGATTAACGCTTTGGGACAAGTTTATGAATCGATTTATTTTAGTCCAGAAGACAGTGTTCGCGATTTCGCTGCCGGGTTGATCAACGACGGCAATGTTGGTATTTGTGCAGTTCTGGGCAATCGCACACAAAGCAAAGGTGCTTTAAACATTAAAGCAGCAACGCAACTAAATGTTTGTGACAGTGCCAAGTTCAACTTCTTGCAAAATGCATTTATCACTATGCAGGAATCATCCCTATCTGATGCAAAGTCAGCAACCCTGACCACCCAACCAACAAATTTCAGAGCGGAGCCGGATTCAATTGTTTTTCTTCGGCTGTGTGAGAAATTTGATTTGAACGACAGTGAAATACCTGAAGTACTTTGTAAAGGTGATTCTGTATTTCTTGCAGGGATTCAAATTCCCAATGCGCGTTACGAATGGAGCAATGGAACAAAACAAGCCGGCACCTGGGTGAAAGAAGCCGGCCGATACAGTGTTAAAATTGAATATTGCGGAAAAGAAGCCATCATCACTTATATCGTAAGTTACAGGACTTTTCAGGACATCGTGTTTAATATCGAGGAGTGCAATTATCCAAGAAGGTTATTTGCCAACCAGTATGAAAATTCACGTTACAAGTGGCAAACCGGAGATACCACATCTGCTATAGATGTTGTTGGCCCAGGCACCTATAATGTTACGGTTACAAAATGTGAGGTGGATTTTAAAATTACCTTTAATGTTGCTTTGCCAAAATTTCCCAATGAAGTTATTGACTTCAATATTTGTTCATATCCTGACACTTTGTTTGTAGTAGATAATTTTGGAAAAAGTTATCCTGGGGCCAGCTATGTATGGGAAGATGGAAGTACTGCAGGTTTCCGGAGGATTACCAATCCTGGAACCTATAAAGTGACCATCAATTATTGTCAGTCCACTTTCACGAAAACATATAATATTCATTTGCTCAACGGAGACCTTCGTCCTGCTTCCGATACGTGTAATGCTTTTCCTATTAGCATCACCGTTGTAAAAACCAAGAAGAGCGATGCAGTTATTTGGAGTACCGGACAAACGACTGATACCATTCAGGTATCCAAACCTGGTAGATATACTGCTCAGGTAGGTGACTGTATTCAAAACATTGATGTGAGTGTTATCGAAGAAAAACTCCTCCAATTCCCTAATGTTTTTGTGCCTCAATCTCAGATCAAGGAGAATCAGTCGTTCAGACCTTATTTCAAAGATGCTTCCTCCATCACCAAATACCAACTCAATGTTTATAACCGATGGGGACAGAAAGTTTTTGAAACGAACAAGCTGGATGAAGGTTGGGATGGTATTTTTGATGGAAATCCTGCTCCTGTAGATACGTATACGTATAATGCAAAGTACGACAGAGCCGGCTGTGGTGTGAGTTCTAACATCAAAGGCTCGGTTACGTTGATCCGTTAAACATAGGCGAATTACTTAAATGAATATTTGCTCACGGGTTGTAGGGTGGTACTTTCTTCAATAAGCATTAAAGCAGGAACAAATGAACGAGATTAAAACCCTTAACAAAAAGCAGCTTTAATAGATTAAAACCATATCACTATATACTTGGTGAACTAGCCTCAATATTTCTCTTGACAGAACGAACCCGCATGAAAGCGATTAATTTAATCCTACCAAGATTTTACTTGATTAGAGTAGAAGTGTCAAATCAGCGAAAGCCAAAAATTTATTTTACAATAGACCCCGCAGGAGCCGTATTATCACTACTAACAAATGTTAGTTTACCCTGATGGTCTTCAGCCATCAGGATCATCCCGTTGGATTCAATGCCTTTTAACATACGAGGAGCGAGGTTGGCCAGTAACAAAACATTTCTCCCAATGATTTCTTCAGGTTTATAGTGAAGGGCTATTCCGCTGACTACGGTGCGTTTTTCAAATCCCAGGTCAAGTTCCAATTTAAGTAGCTTATCCGCTTTGGCCACTTTTTCTGCTTTTATGATCTTGGCGGTTCGCAAATCCATCGTAGAGAACTCAACATAACTGATGTTTGCTTTTAGGGGTATATACGATTCGTTTTTAGGAGTTTCAATAATAACTTCAGATTGTTTTGAATTTTTCAATTTATTGATTTGAAAATCAATTTTTTCATCTTCTATTCGCGAATAGAGATATTCAAAATGGTCCAATACATGACTGGCTTCTAACAGGAAACCGCCTTCGGCCAATTGGTCCAGCACAACATTGAGTTCGTTTTTTCCTTTAAGTTCAGGAAGTCGGAGCATTTGTCTGAGTCGTGAGGATCCAAAAGGCAAAAAAGGATGCATGATTACGCTGAGTGCGGCAACATATTGCAAACATAAATTGATGACCACCTGAACGGTATCCGGATCACTTTTAAAAATTTTCCAGGGCTCATTGTTTTGCAACAGTAAATTTCCATTGCTGCTGATTTCCATCAATAGTTTTAAGCCGCCCCGAAAATCATATTTCCGAATACACTCATTGAGATCCTGGATTTTATCGAAGAGAAAAATCATTTCGGCATCATGAAATCCACCCAAATCATCGCCGGCAACTCCTTCGATGCTTTGATCGGGGTCGAAGTCCGGAACTTTTCCACCGAAGTATTTTTCTGTCAGGCTAAACACACGATGCACGAAATTGGATAAGTTATTGACCAATTCATTGTTGTGGGCTTCTTGAAATCCCTTCCAGGTAAATTCGCTATCTTTTTGTTCTGGCATGTTCTTAACCAGATAATACCGCAGAGAGTCTTCCAAACCCGGTAATTCATCCAGGAACTCATGAACCCAAACGGCCCAGTTACGTGAAGTAGAAATTTTATCACCCTCCAGATTCATGAATTGATTGGCGGGTACATTGGCCGGGAGGTTAAAACCGCCGTGGGCTTTTAAAATGGCTGGAAAAATGATGCAATGAAAAACGATGTTGTCTTTTCCGATGAAGTGAATGAGTTCGGATTCAGGATCTTTCCAATAATCTTCCCAGTTTTTCTTATGTTGAGTAGCCCATTGAATGGTGGAGGAGATATAACCAATGGGGGCGTCCAACCAGACATATAGTTTTTTTCCAGCTGAACCCTCAATTTCGGAAGGTACATCCACTCCCCAGTCAAGATCCCGTGTCATGGCACGCGGTTGTAGCCCACCTTCTAACCAGGATTTGCATTGACCGATGACGTGATTTTTCCAAAGTTCAGGATCGTGATGAAACGCTCCATTCAATTGTCCATCCTGAATGAATTCTTTAAGCCAGGCCTCGTGTTGTTCCAGGGGAAGATACCAGTGTTTGGTCATCCTGATTTCCGGTTTTTCTCCGGTTAACACGCTGCGTGGTTCTATGAGATCGGTAGGATTCAAACTGCTGCCGCATTTTTCGCATTGATCACCATAAGCGCTGGGATTGCTGCATTTTGGGCAAGTTCCCTGAATATAGCGATCCGCCAAAAACTGATTGGCCACAGGATCATAATACTGTTCAGAAGTCAGTTCGGTGAAAGCATTTTTATCATAAAGCTCCAGAAAAAATTGTTGGGAAGTCTTATGATGCAAAGGCGAAGAAGTCCTGTCATAATGATCAAAAGCAATGCCTATGCGCTGAAAGGTTTCAACAAATTGCTGATGGTAGGTATCGATGATTTCCTGTGGGGATTTTTGTTCCTTGAGAGCCCTCATGGTGATGGCTGCACCGTGTTCATCCGAGCCACAAATAAAGACAATGTCCTTACCCAACAATTTTTGAAAACGCACGTAGACGTCTGCCGGTAAATAAGCTCCACATAAATGACCTACATGCAAAGGTCCATTTGCATAAGGAAGAGCTGCAGTTACCAAATGTCTTTTGTAGTGGATCAAATCTTGGGTAAATTCATGCAAAGATAAGAGCTTGAGCAATATATGCAGTTTTTTTATATATTATCGAAATCCGTGGGTTGTTGCGAAAAACATTAATTTTGCGCTCCACCAAACCAGGTGGAAATGAGCCGAAGTGGTGAAATTGGTAGACACGCACGTTTCAGGGGCGTGTGTTCGCGAGAACATGCGGGTTCGAGTCCCGCCTTCGGCACAACAATGGGTTCGAGCGCTGATGAAGCAAAGCTTGTCAGCATGCCGACATCCCAACATGAAGAAATTATTCGAGAAGGAAAATACGCGTTGGGATCGTCAGCGTACTGACGAATCCTACGGCTTGTCAGCATGTTCCATCCCACCTTCGGCACAACAATGGGTTCGAGCGCTGACGAAGCAAAGCTTGTCAGCATGCCGACATATCCAAAGTAGGTTTCAATCTTAAGAAAAGTAATAAGGATATCGTCGGTACGCTGACGAAGCAAAACGTATAGGCGTTTTGCCAGGACTCAGAATTAAAATTAAGGATAATGAATTTGGAGGTTCAATACCCATCTTTTTATCCTTGTAAATGTAACCTCATGTAGAGAATAATTCACAAAAATGGGACTGTTATGTTACTTAACCAGATTTGGCTACTTCTGGAGACTAACCAAATTCCCCATTTCCCCCTGGGAGGAATATTTTGACTTGGATAACGGTTGGTATCGGTTCTTTCTTTTTGACGCTATGAATCCCTGACTCCCTATTTAATATAATTCAACAAGATGACTCTAAAATTATTCCAATAATGGCGTTATTTTTGTCTGATAATTTGTCTAATAAGTTGTCTAAAAAGATGTCAAAGAAATTACACAGAAACTACCCGCATCTGTTGTTTAGCAGAAATTGGGATTTATCGGCTAAGTCGCTTCTGCTGCTGGGCCAATGCGAAGCATATGTCAATGCAATAAAAAACACCCCAATTTTGCCTCACCACTATCGCCAATTGATGAATCTTACCTTAATGAAGGGGGCTCAGGCAACAACCGCTATTGAAGGGAATACTTTGTCTGATGAAGAAATTCAAAGAATATTGGATAACCAGAAATTGCCACCCAGTAAGGAATATCAGGAGATTGAGGTAAAAAATATTTTAAATGCATTTAATGTGTTGTTTAATGAACTCGTCCATTCTGGAGTTGAACATTTTATATCACAAGATTTACTCAAGAGGTTTCATAAACTCGTTGGTCAAAACTTAGGTGAACATTTTGCTGCAGTGCCGGGACAATTGAGAAATACAGATGTAACGGTTGGTACTTATCGATGTCCCGATTACCGGGATGTTCCAATTTTGTTGGATAAACTATTTCAATGGCTGAAGGAAGAGTTTAAGTTTGGACAAGATAATCAATCATTTTCGGAAATAGTAGTCCAGGCGATCATCACGCATATTTACATAGAATGGATTCACCCTTTTGGCGACGGTAATGGCCGGACGGGAAGACTTGTAGAGTTTTACATTTTATTACGGGGAGGAAACCCGGATATTGCCTCCCATATTTTATCCAACTATTACAACATGACCAGAACTGCATATTATTTAAACATTGAGAAATCTACGAAATCCAGAAATCTATCCAGTTTTATTGAATATGCTTTGTTGGGATTCAGGGATGGATTAGTTCAAACACTTGAAGTTATCCAAATAAGTCAATTCCAAAATACCTGGCAAAAGTTGATTTACGATAAATTTGACGAGATTCGTCAGGGAATACATGAAAAGGTCTTCAAACGACAAAGGACGCTAGCCTTGGAAATGCCACTGGACAAAGTGTTCACCATCCCTCAAATATCCGGTTTGTCAATCGCTTTAGCAAGGCTTTACTCGAATACCGGGGTAAGTGAAAAGACTGCCCAAAGAGATATTGATAAATTGATTGAATTGGAATTGGTTCGCAAATCAGAAAATGGTTATATAGCAAATACCGATATCTTGCAACGTATGATTGCAAAACGCAGGACTATAAAAAATTAGAACTTATACTTTGTGGCTTGATTTTCATTCGTTCTTTGAACAACTTAGATTTGTGACAACTCCTGCCTGAACAGGGAGCAACAGCCGTTAGTTGTGATTTGCTTTCGTTCTTTGAACAACTTAGATTTGTGACAACTTTCCTGTGTGCCATCCTGAATATGGATAGTTGTGATTTGCTTTCGTTCTTTGAACAACTTAGATTTGTGACAACGCATTTTGAAAACGAACGCTTCACTTTAATGTTGTGATTTGCTTTCGTTCTTTGAACAACTTAGATTTGTGACAACAGGCTGAGCATCTCCGTCCGTGCCTCTCCAGTTGTGATTTGCTTTCGTTCTTTGAACAACTTAGATTTGTGACAACTTCGACACGTTCAACTGATTGCATAGACGTGTTGTGATTTGCTTTCGTTCTTTGAACAACTTAGATTTGTGACAACAAATATTTCACCTGAATGCTCTTGTCTTTGTTGTGATTTGCTTTCGTTCTTTGAACAACTTAGATTTGTGACAACGTGGGGATTAAAATGCGATAGCTTATTAGTGTTGTGATTTGCTTTCGTTCTTTGAACAACTTAGATTTGTGACAACTCCTAACCATTCAGAGGTTTTAATAACGTCGTTGTGATTTGCTTTCGTTCTTTGAACAACTTAGATTTGTGACAACTGGAATCGAGTATTCCCTTCGATTGTTGCTGTTGTGATTTGCTTTCGTTCTTTGAACAACTTAGATTTGTGACAACCTTAACCCGTGCATTTTGCAAACGTCTGCAGTTGTGATTTGCTTTCGTTCTTTGAACAACTTAGATTTGTGACAACTTAATTGTGGATATCCTCAATACAGGCGTTGTTGTGATTTGCTTTCGTTCTTTGAACAACTTAGATTTGTGACAACATCTGAATGGTTGCGATCCAATCGGGATGCGTTGTGATTTGCTTTCGTTCTTTGAACAACTTAGATTTGTGACAACAAAAATGAGTAAATACATAAAATGGAACGGTTGTGATTTGCTTTCGTTCTTTGAACAACTTAGATTTGTGACAACAGACTGTGTTTGATCCAACGCCAGGTCAGGGTTGTGATTTGCTTTCGTTCTTTGAACAACTTAGATTTGTGACAACCTGTTACTGTTTATCGTTTCGTTTCAGGGCGTTGTGATTTGCTTTCGTTCTTTGAACAACTTAGATTTGTGACAACAGCTTTATTGCGTGGACTTTCCAAAGCGCTGTTGTGATTTGCTTTCGTTCTTTGAACAACTTAGATTTGTGACAACTACTTCGTTTATAGTTATTGGTTGCCCATAGTTGTGATTTGCTTTCGTTCTTTGAACAACTTAGATTTGTGACAACTAAATTATCAGGGAAGTCGTAATTTGATGGTTGTGATTTGCTTTCGTTCTTTGAACAACTTAGATTTGTGACAAC
>CAZMSE010000009.1:23398-76686 GCA_964568865.1 uncultured Saprospiraceae bacterium | reverse complement strand
GTTGTGATTTGCTTTCGTTCTTTGAACAACTTAGATTTGTGACAACATACACAGGTCTAAGTTGTTAAAGATCAATTTATTACATCTTAATTTGCCTTTCAAAAACGACCGTAGTTTACGATTGCATTTCCCAATTGGCATTGATTTTTTAATCCTGGAGATTCCCTAAAACATTTCAAGCTGTATATATGCCGCCGGGGCCGCTTTTGGTTTAATGCCATGGAAGAATTCCATTCGACCGAACTGTGCATCCGTTATTTCAAACATTACAATATTTCCATGTGGTGGTAAATGTTTTTTTACCCGGTTTTTATGAACTTCTGAATTTTCTCTGGAACTACAATGCCTGGCGTATATGCTGAACTGGATCATATTAAAACCATCATTGATTAAAAATTTTCTAAAACGCGTATAGTTTTTTTTATCTGCCTTTGTTTCTGTTGGAAGATCGAAATGAACAAAAACCCACATGATTTTATATTGATTTAGCCTGTTATGTATCATAATGTTGGATATAAGATCTTGCGATCGGTCCCTTCAAAACAACGGATTAAACTGGCACTGGTCCGTTGTGAACCTACCATTAAGGGGCTAGACTTGCCATCAATTATAACATCCATGACCGGTATCTGCAATAAATAGGCTTTATCTTCTTTACTCAAAGTATCTTCTAACGATGAACACTGGCTGAGGTATTTGAAAATCATTAAGTCGACCAGTGGCCGGTAGGGTTCCATAATATCGTCTGCCAGGCAATAGGGGTTGTATTTATTTTTATGATGAATGCCTAATACAGTAAGGCACCCGCTACCTACCAGATTTCTGGCGATAATTGACCGCAGAATTGCATAACCATAATTGAAAAATTGATTGGGTGGACCATCAAACCGTCCGCGCGTCACATTGTATTTATGGAGAAGCGTTTCCCAATAAATGCTGGCTGCCTGACCCTCCAGGTTGTCCGGGTCACCACTTTTTACCCGTGATACCAGCTTGCCAATTGTTGAAGATTCAAGCCCTAATGCCTTAAGAACCCCGGCTTGGTTGTTGATTTTAGCCATGATCGTTTGGCGCCACAGTTGTTTTTTTAAGGGTTCGCTGGCTTGGAGTTGAGTCCTAACTTTTTCACTATAGGTATCGTTATTGGCTATAGGAAGAGTGAGTGAAACGGGCATATGCGAATCATTGCATAAGACGATAGCTGCATTGTTTTCCAACAAACGCACCATCAAGGTTTGCGTAATGCTGATTCTCTGGTGATCCAATATCACTAAACCAATGTCTTCAATGGGTATTTTTGCTTTGATTGATTGTTCGGGAGAATCCGATTCTGGATCCTTAACCATCAACTGACTATCCTTCAAATGAAGGTAAGCAGGGTTTCCAAAATATAGGGTTTTCTTGATCATTACCCTGGTTTTGAACATGAATAATTTATTCAGACCAATGCCGGGGTAATGAGTCACAGCAAATTATTTGCCAAGTCGACAAATGATCTAGCTAAATTCTCAAGACCAGGTTTTCTGCTTCAGCATTGGGAATGGGGATAGCCAGGTCCTCTTCTTTTAACCCTTCCAGGTGAAAGTAACTTGCCTCAATCATGTTTTCAATAGCCTCATTTTTACTCGCTTCCATCCCAACACAACCCGGCAAATCAGGAGCATAAGCTCCGTATCCGCCATCCGTTGCTTTTTCGATGATTATCGCATACTTTATTATGGTCATAACATTATTCATTAATAATTTGAGCTTGTTTTAATATACTTTTTGTTAATCCAATGGGTAAATCATTTGATAACCGGTGAACTGGAATCATTACGAGACCTTTTTTCTACGGATGTTTATATTGATGATGTCTACCTTTTTACCGAACCAGGTACCATCCGTATTTCTCAATGCGTTTTATGATCTCACTTACTTTCATAATATGGGGCGTATGTTTCCTAAACGGTCCACTTTAAGTTTTATGCAGGTTTTCTTAATCATGAGATCATCCCATGATTTTTCTGATTTATTGTTAGCCCCTAACTCTATGGTATCGATTACGGGTTTTGATGTCAGATGAGGGGTAAAAAAGCATTGCTTACCGGAACAACTAACCATTTTATAGATTCTTTTGCTGAGCCTTTTTTTGTCTTGATCCCAGTCGATCTTCGAAATATCTTCATCGGGTTCAGGGACGTAAACCAGGTCATTAGGCGAAAGTATAAAATACTTATATCCTTCTTTTGGATCTACCAAAGGCCACTTATTTTTTTTACGCTCGACAACATCAAGAAAGCGGAGAGAATTATATTCTCTTTCCTTTGATTCAATTTGCTCGTATACCAGAAAATAGAGATTCGTACCTTTAGCAGCCTCGACTAAATTTCCAGGGCGGATTTCAAATTTATTTCCAATTTCTTCTTTGGTGGTCACTTTAGTAATGGGTTTGCCAAAATGTTTTGCGAGCGCTTCAAGGCCTTCACCCTCAAAAGCTTTATCAGGTTTATTTTCAAATTGAGCAAGGTGTTCAATTAAGATATTTTTTAATCCTTTGCCAGATTTGGTTGTCGGATATTCGGCAATTTTATCTATTTTGTTTTTGTCAAATGTTTTATCGAGAGAAACTCTGTTTTTAGAATAGGTCTTCATATACCAAATAGTGACCTTGTCAATGAGTTTTCCACTGGAATCTTGTAACGGATTCTTTGAAATGTATTTTAATATTTCTTTTGAATTGCCATCAAATTCCTTTGCAATTTGTCTTAGTTTTTTCTTTATGGTTTTGTCGCAAATAAAATCGATTTGATCCAACGCTTGCTTTAGTGGAATATTCTTATACTCCCTTAATTTTACCGTTCCACTGATTGTTTCTTTGTGTAATGCTTGCCTTATACTTATCCATGGATTATCAGTTGAACTTTCAGTTTGAGTCATCATGGATTTGACCCACTTGCCTTCTTCATTCAGTATATATTTTAAATATTTATTTTTTGGCTTGTTGATGACACGAGCTCTCTTTTTATATGAAATGATCATGGTGTCCATGGCATTTTCAACATCCTCGTGAAATCCAACCCAGGGTTCTTTAAAATCTCTTATCTTACTACTCTTTAATATTTTTTGAAACTGGAAATGATTGGTTTTATTACCTGAGTCTGATTCCAGGGTATTTAGGTATTGAATATGGCTTTGCCGGGTACAAGCTATTACAAATGCGTCCAGGGCATGATGCCTGTGATCTATTCTTTTTTCAAATCCTTTAAGCTGTAGATATCGTTCTCCGTTTTCTCCTATACTATAGAAGACCAATTGTTCTTGGGTAAGTTGTTCTAGTCTTTTAAAGCGCTCTACATTTGTTTTTTTTAACAGAGAGGAAAGCCCCCATTTATTCTTCAGTTCATGGGTTACAGATCCAATGGTGCTATACACATTTGGGCATATCTGATGAAGGACTTCCTTGACTTTTTTCGAAATATAACGGGTATCGTTTAATTGTCTTTCAATGAATCCTTCAGGTATACTTTCTTCTAAAAGATGTTTCCTTTTCTTACCCGAGAACGTTTTATTGACATGATGAATGAATTGTTCTGGCGATAAAAGTTGCTTTCCATTCAACTGGGTTCCTATATTGATGTATTGAAGGGCAGTCCGGTTATCTTTTTCCTTATTGGCCCAGGCTTCAACGATAACCTTGTTTGCCAATGAATCATCGAAATATTTACTTTTTGGGATAATATGTTCAATTTCATATTCACTGGTGAAAAGTTTACTTAATTGTACCATTTGACCCGTGTAGGGTGATATACAATTTTGGTCCATCCATAGCCGATATCTTTCTATTTCAGATTTCGTTGGATTTGAATGTTTAGAGAAAAATGCCTGTTGTTGATGATCAAATCCATTAAATTTAGCATTCTCCTCGGCAATTTTAAGTTTTTCGATGTCACCCAATGAATTCGGGTTGCCTATGCCAAGTTCCCGGAGGATTGCAGAAATACGTTCATTATCTTCTTTATTTTTTAAATTTTGTTTATGAATTTTTTTGCGTTCTGGTGCAGTTTTCTTGTAATCTCTGGCCAATTCAATTCTTATTTCATCAGGACGATCATATTGTTTCCAAATATCTTTTACCAGTTGTAGAGTCTCATGAATGACCTGTTCAACTATTGGGTTATTAAGACTGTTGGGTTTAATGTGGTTCGCAATTTGGTCTGGATTGTCAACTTGTTCAGAATCATTGGAAACGTTTTGCATACCGTAAACAATGAATTTCGCAAGATATTCGGTTAATCCACTGAACTGAGTTATTTCTTTCAAATGACTAAGCTGTTCCCTGGCTTTTTCACTGATGGTCTGATCAAATTCAGCATCTATGAGTTTGGAAATTTTTGTTTGGGTGGCTGCATCAATTTGATCTTTGCTCCAGTATTTGCCAGATCGCATGAAAGGCAGCATTTTTACAATTGCTTTTGAGGAATAAGCACTATACCTGTTTTCAAAAGGTGGCAATTTGGAAAGGGCAGAGCAAATTTCATCTGGTAGTTTAAGTTTAGACTTTAAAAATTTATAAATGGCTCTATCATCTTCTATCGAATAAATGCAATGCCAAATATGTTCAAGGGCTTGGGCATTATCCAATAAATTGCTACTCTCATAATTATGTTTTTTCAGCACTTTACGGATGGCATTCTTTGTCACATTTCCAACAAAATCGGTTTCATCTGGAAAATTTAAGTGATGTGTTTTAGGAGTAAGTCCTAATTCTTTTAATATCTCTTTACCCGTGATTTTTTCTTTGTTATCAAACAATTCAAATATGATATCTAATTTCTCTGGAAAGAATATTGATGTTTCATCTCTATCATTAATTATTTCACCATTCAATTCATGACGGATGATTTTTAAGTTATTTATTGTTTTCCAAATTCTGAATTCCTGAAATAGGGGTTTGGATATCGGACAAACTTTTATACCTGTAAATTCAATTTTATTCGTCAAGGAATTGAAATAGCTCCTTTTTTCACAGGCACATTCACCAATGCTGTTTTTTTGTGATTTAAGTGGTCTTTGGTAGAAGATAATATTTCGCATCAACACATGAAGCAGACTATTGCCTTCAATTTCTTTTTGTTTTTGTTCATTGTGTAAGTAAAGTGATTTAGAAATTATTGGAAGAAATTGACTGGAATTAAGTTCCGGATAATATTGAGCTTGATGATTCCAAATGCATTCAAGCTCCTTAATAAGTCTCGTTCGCTCAACAATTCGCTCCCGTATTCTGTAATTTCTATCCTTCCGTATCTCTTCTAAATAATACTCACCTACGTGTAAATTCTTTTCATCTATATCCTTGGAAAGTGCTTCTTTGAGCTGTACCCAATCAGTTTTATTGGGAATACTTAAAGTAAGAGTTTCGCCTTTTTTTGATAAACGAAGTCTGAATTCGAATTCCATTTCTTTATCTTTCCAGTCTGGATGGGTATCACGGTAAATGAAACCTTTCCTTCCATCGCAGAGTTGAATTTCATACTGGTTCTTATTTTTGAACTTTTCACCTGTCTCAATAACTGTGTCAACTTTAGCGATCTCAATCCATTTGGTATGGCTAACATTTTCTGTACTTTCTAATTCAGGTTTACCAGCGTCAGTCTTCCTATTGCTTTTAAAACCTCGCCTTTGATTCATGTGGAGTAAAATTCTTGCGAGTTCTTCAAGTTCGATTCTTTCGTATAGGGCTTTTTTTCTTAAATAATAAACGGTCCAGTCTTCAGTTATGTCATTTGAGTCTAAATAGCTTCGCAATTCTGACAATGATTTTTCAAGATAGGGCAAACGATCTCCCGGCTTGAAGTTTTCGGGTAACCAATGGAGAATTTTTAAGCACTGTATTAACCGGTTTCTTCTAATTTTATATCTATTCCGAAGCCTCCTGCTTCCCCGGAATTTTCTTCTGGAGGCAGTTTTTGAAATTGAATTCCCCTGCTCCATATTATTGAGTAAATCGGAATCCATGGGAATGATTCTGGATCCCATTCCCCAAATCTTTCCTTTATTATCCTCTGGATCAAGTTGAACCAATGACCAACCTATAGAATTTGTCCCGATATCAAGACCCAGTACGTTTTTCATAAAAATGATTTTTTGGTGAATGATGAAGAAAATTAGGTATAATTTTTTAATTTTGTATTGAAGCAAATCACAATAAGGATTATTCCGTAGTGAAAACTTTTAAGGGGGTTCTGAGCAATTGGAATCGCCTTTTTTTTTGGAGATCTATTGTCGTAGTAATATATTATGAAATATCAATTTGTTATACTTTATATAATTATGTAATATGTTAAATATTTAGCTAACCGTATTGGTTTCCAACGGAAGATCTGCAATTAAAAAACAGAATGGATAATTTTGATACATCCTGTTGTATTTTCCTCAGTATGATGCGCTCTAGTTGATTATCCTTTTATCTTGCATCTAATTCTAAATCAAATTATCTATGAAAAATCCTGCAGGATCCTTTGGATGGGCTGATCTCACGGTTGAAAACGCTGATAAAGTAAGGGACTTTTATTCAGCGGCTATTGGGTATACCTTTTCGGAAATCAATATGGGTGAATATGCCGATTTTTGTATGAATTCTCCTGACGATGGTCAAACAAAAGTGGGTATCTGTTTTGCAAAAGGGGTGAATCAGCAGGTTCCTCCGGTTTGGATGCTCTACTTTTATGTCAACGATTTGGATAAAAGCATCACCGAAGTGTTGGCAAATGGAGGTAAAGTGATTTTGGGCCCTAAAGCCATGGGAGAGGCTCGTTATGCGATCATTCAGGATCCCGCAGGAGCGCATTGCGGACTTTATCAGGAATAAAAACTTGCTTTAACGACGCGTATAATTCGGCGATTCTTTGGTGATCGTAATGTTGTGTGGATGAGATTCATTGATCCCGCTATGTGTGATGCGTACCATCTTCGCTTTTTGTAAGTCTGCTATCTTTTTCGCGCCCACATAACCCATGCTGGCTCTTAAACCTCCAATATACTGCACCATAACTTCCGAAACCTGTCCTTTGTAGGGGACCCTGCCTTCAATGCCTTCAGGTACCAATTTCTTGATATCCTCTTCCACATCCTGAAAATACCGGTCTTTACTGCCCAGTTGCATGGATCCCAGCGAACCCATACCCCGGTAAACTTTAAATTTTCTGCCTTCGAATATGATGGTCTCACCTGGTGCTTCTTCTGTACCGGCAAACAACGAACCGGCCATGATTGCACTGGCTCCTGCCGCCAGAGCCTTTGGAATATCCCCGGTATATCGGATTCCACCGTCCCCAATGATGGGAATACCTTTTTTGGATAAAGACCTGCTGGCCAAAGCAATGGCCGTCAATTGAGGAACACCCACTCCGGCGACAATTCGGGTGGTACAAATACTGCCAGGTCCAACTCCAACTTTTACGGCATTGGCCCCAGCATTGGCTATCGCCAAGGCCCCTTCGCCAGTCGCCACATTGCCGGCTATGATTTGCAAATGCTTGAAGCGTTTTCTCACTTTTTTAACCATGTCCAATACCCCTTTTGAATGCCCATGCGCCGTATCGATACAGACTACATCGACATCCACATGCACCAGGGCTTCTATTCTTTCCATCGTGTCGGAAGCAATACCCACTGCTGCACCTACCACCAAGCGCCCCAGGGCATCTTTGCAGGAATTCGGGTAATTGTGGAGCTTCATAATGTCTTTGTAGGTAATCAATCCCATGAGGGTGCCATCCTTTTTAACTACGGGTAGTTTTTCAATTTTATACTTCTGCAAGATGGTCTTTGCTTTTTCCAAGGTAGTCCCAGCTGGTGCCGTAATCAAATTTTCCCGGGTCATGATGTCGGTGACGGGTTTTTCAGGATGTACTTCAAATCGCAAATCGCGATTGGTGAGGATGCCCACCAATTTATTATTGGAATCCACTACCGGAATTCCGCCAATGCGATGTTGCGACATCAATTGTAGGGCATCTTTCACCCTGGAATCAGCACGAAGTGTCACCGGATCGATGATCATTCCACTTTCAGATCGTTTTACACTCCGCACCTGTTCCGCCTGCTTTTCAATGTCCATGTTTTTATGGATGAACCCAAGACCACCTTCTCTGGCCATTGAAATGGCCAAATCGCGTTCAGTGACTGTGTCCATGGCGGCAGATACGATGGGCACCTTGAGATGAATGTCTGTGGTGAGACGTGTAGAAATATCCGTATCGCGAGGTAACACTTCCGAATAGGAAGGCACAAGCAATACATCATCAAAAGTCAGGGCTTCGTGGAAAGGAAATTGTGGAGAAAAGAAATGTCGTTCCATGTGCAAAGATATAACTTTACCCTGAAAAATTGCAAACCCTCATGATTCAGGTTTATGACGATCGATATTTTATGAAGCTCGCTCTGGATGAAGCCATGAAAGCCATGCAAGGTGGTGAGATTCCAATTGGGGGAGTATTGGTATCCAACCACCAACTCCTTGCAAGGGCGCACAATCAAACGGAATTGTTGCAAGATATTACCGCCCATGCAGAAATCCTCTGCGTGACCTCAGCTTCCCAGTTCCTGCAAAGTAAGTATTTGAAAGAATGTACGCTGTATGTTACGCTTGAACCTTGTCCAATGTGCGCTGGAGCTTTGCGGTGGGCTCAGTTGGGAAGACTGGTATATGCAGCCGAAGATTTAAAAATGGGTTATATGCGATATGGCAGCGGTATGTTACATCCGAAGACCAAAGTGGAATATGGATTAATGGAGGAAGAATCAAGTCGCCTGCTAAAAGATTTTTTTGCCATTCGGCGTGAAATTCAATCGATGAAGAAAAAGTCGTTCTAGCGACCAACTTACTTGATTCCTTTCCAGAATCACTGAGAAGGAATAGCAATCATACAAAGTTGCATACTGATATGCTGTTTGCTTTTGGGTAATTTATTTTGCAATAGCATAATTTGAACAGCGCAAGGCGTTAAGAAAAATAAAAAAAATTTCAGACTTGGTTAAATTATATTAAAGTTTTTCAGTCAAAGGTATTATTCACATACCTTCGAAAAAAATAAATACAATATGAAATCCTTTCAATTCACGCTGATGGTTGCTGTTCTTTATACGATGGTTGGATGTAGTCCGGTGCTGACTCCATTTACCCAGAAAATATATGAAGAATATTCCTGGGATGACAAAGATTTAAAAAGAATCCAATTTTATTTATCTGAAAACATCGTGTTGAGAAGAAAATTCAACGAAGGTGAATCAAACATTCAGGATGGAATCATCAAAACCATTCAAGGTGAAAAAATTGAAGAAATTATTTTTAGAAAAGGAACGCCATGCATTTACCTTTTCTCGCCAAAATCCAATCGCTTTGCAATAAGTTTTGAATCTTCTGATCCTCCAAAATATTTAATGTTTGGACCCAATCCCAAATATGGAAACCGTTACATGTTGCTCGGAAAAGAATGGGACCGGAATTCAGGAACCATTACTTACAATGGTCTTAATTGGTATACGACCACGGAATCTGCTATCAGTTGTTTGATGGTAGACCTGCAAAAATCCAACGTGTCTGAACGAAATGCGCAAGTGGTAAGGGGTCAAAGGGTTCAGGAATGAATTCTTCATTTCAAATAAACCAATACCCAATAAATTTTTTTAGAATCGTATGGAATGAATATGAAATAAAATGGACCGGCGGAACCATCTTGTTCAACCGGTCCAAACCTTGATCAGTTTCCTTTTATGACTTTTTGCCGCACCATACCTTGTTTAGTTTCCAACATGACCACATAAACTCCAGGAGCAGATTGAAGGCCGTTCAGGTTAGAACCATCCCATTGGTATTGCAGTACGTTAGATGAATTCACAAGGGCAGAAAAGCGGTGAACAGTTTTTCCTGATAAATCCAAAATGCGACCCGCGACCTCACCAGTAGTTGCAATTTCATTTTGAAAATGAACTTCAATGTTCAACACATCGATAAATGGATTGGGATATACTTTAATTTCCCACAGACTGTCTAGTTTTTGATCATCGTTGTCAACCGGTACATTTTTTTCATCTATACAAGTCGGACAATAGAAAAGCGTATCTTCAATACATAGAAAGGCAGTGTAGGTCGTCAGAATTCTGTATTCCTGACTTTTGCGTATGATATCTACATTATTTGTTCCGCCATTTTGATTTTCCAGGTTAAGGATCGACAATGCCTGCCATTGTTTTTTTCCCATACTGTCCAACAGCACTAGATTGGATTCGTCAAATAGAAATGACTTTGAAAAAATCTGATTATTGTATTCGCCCGAAATTTCTAAAATCAAAGGAAATTCACCCTTAAATACACCAACCTGTCGAATTACATCTCTGGTAGAAACGAATGTTCCAACTGGATCCAAAGTGTATTTTGCATAGGCAATTCCCTGGCTTGGCTTAAAATGTATGTCAATATTTTCAATAACATTTTGAAATGTTTCTTTTGTCTGTTCTAAGGCTTGCATGAATGATTTTCCATTTCTTGTATTTACATAAATTCCACCATACAGATTTGCCAGGTTCGATAGAAAATATTCATTGGCATAATAATACCGGTTATTAAAGTAACTCCATTTGCTGTTGCTGCCAAAATCAACCGTTGATATGACATATTCATTTTTGTTAAGGATGGCAATTTCTTTAAGGAGTTCATTTGAGGAAACATAAAAGTTGAATTGGTCTGAATTGTTTAACAAGATGAGATTTCCAGTTTGTCCATGTTGATTGATAAATTCAATTCCTTTTGAAATGACGTTGGGAAGATTGCTGTAAGTCGCTAATTTTAAACTGGTTACATCGATCACGGAATCTATGTTGTAATCGTATGCAGCTACCCATTGAGCGGCTGAAGGTTGAACATTAAAACTGGAGAAAACTATATTAAATGAGTCATTGGAGGTCAAGCTTTGTTTCATGAAATTCTTCAAGTTACTCAATACATCATCTTTTGAGATACTGGTATTTTCCTGATAGTCGACCAGAAAAACCACTTTAATGGCCTGTGTATCTGCAATCAATTGGTTGGGACGCACAGCAAATTGATAATACGATACATCTGAGTTTTTATTTGCACCTACATAAACAGCCGCAGCATTCTTAAGCGAATAGCTGAGGGTATTGGACTTAAAATTGCCTATTGGAGCAAAGGTCATGGTCTTGTAGGGTCCTAATATTGGATCGATTCTTTCTGTGAGCGGAGAAGCAGAAGTGTTGGAAGCCTTTTCAAATAAGAAATTTTCATCATTCCAGAAAATGATCGGAAAATCTAAAGGTATATAACGACTGGTATTGATGATTTCAACCGGAACGGGGACCTGTACATTGGTTTCAGTCCAGCTGACAGGTACCAAATAGGTAATTTTTACATGTCGCTGTTCATTACCACCCATAGGAAACACCCTTAACGTGAAACTATTGTTTGAGTTTTTGGTCAGTAAAGATGGGTCTCTTCTTCTCTTGACAATGTTTTCATAAATTTTGGAAGCAGAAAAGGCGTCCAGCAGACTGGCCTGACAAATCTCATTTCCAATCCACAACCAGGAATCAGTGATCACTGCTTTATCAGGCAAGGAAAAATTCAATACCACTTCTAAGGAATCGTTGGATTTGAAATTGGACCCACGCGATGAAAAGCTCAGGTATAAGCCAAATTCCATGAACAATCCCTTCGGACGTACGGACAATAAACATTCTTCAATGGTGCCCTGGGTACTATATGTTGTGTTACGTACATCGGACACTCTTAATGAGTAGGATTGACCATGTGCAATGGACAACATTGAAACACTGCACACAATCAGTAAGGTTTTCAGTATTAATTTCATGGATATTGATTTAAAGTAATAAACGATTTGATGTCCATTAACGTGAATTAAAATTCAGGATTTTTATCAAAAGTTTACCCAAAATGCAAAAGTCAATTTTTACAAAGCACAGGTGGTCCATCTGCCATTGACTTAAGTCGAATGGATTATCACCTTTAGATGGCCCTCTTTCAGTTGGATCTGTCGGAATCTTTTGACGGCAGACGGTGAAATATATCCAATGAGCCATTTTCCAATTTGAGGACACCTCTAGGACAAACCGTTGCACATATCCCGCAACCCACACAACTCGCCCGCACGATATTTTGTCCTTTTTGTGCATATGATCTTACATCAATACCCATTTCACAATACGTCGAACAATTTCCACAGGATATACACTGGCCACCATTGGTCGTTATTCTAAACCGGGAAAATAACTTTTGCTGAATGCCCAATAAAGCAGCCATTGGACAGCCAAACCGGCACCATACGCGGCTACCCAAAAGTGGATAAAAACCTACGCCTATCACTCCTGAAAAAGCGGCGCCGATGAAAAACCCATAGCTTTTGCGGAGAGCTGCTGTTGAAACGCCAAACAATTCCGGTTGGCCGGTTTTGTATGTATACAATACTCCTGCGGTCATTAAAATCACGAACAGGAGGATCGAATAAATGAGCAATTGTTCGAGCTTCCAGGCTTTCACTGATTTATCAGACAAGTGTCGGAAAGGATCACCTGCAGTCTCGGCGAGTCCGCCACAACCGCAGACCCACGAGCAGTACCAACGCTTTCCAAAGAAGTAAGTGAGGGTGGGAGAGATCACAAAAATCATCAGTATGCCAAAGATGAGAAAGAACCATCCTATAAATCCCGCGGATGTAAAGCTGTTCAAATTCCATGCATCAAAAAAATAATAGTTGAGAGGCCACATATTTTTGAGATCATTGAAAGGAAAGTTCAATCTCAACATCCATTCGGGAATCAGGAACGCAAAAAAGAATTGAAAGAACATTACGGAGATTGTTCTGATTTTTTGATAGGGACTATGTCTGTATTTCAAGATGAATTTGTAGCCAAAACAAAGTATGCAGAGTGTATAAAAAACACCGTATACAAACCACTGTGATGCGGGTTGCTTTTTGAGATACAGACTAAGAGGATCGAACAGCAAAATTAAACCGGTATTTCCGGTTGAATGCAAACCTAAATATTCAGGCCACCAGTAGAGCAGGCAATAAAATGCAGTGATCAGGACGGCAACGAGCCAGGCGATGATACCTCTTGAAGTCAGGTTGCTGAACCAAACACCATTATTTTTAATACCATCATGTTGATCTTTGTACTGATGGTAAGCATAACCGACAACGGAAACAATCAAGAGTAACAGGATGTATCGCCAATTGTCATCTGCTGCAATCCATCCCGAGGATGCAAGAACCAATAAAGCCAGGGCAAGAAATCCAATACCCAGGTGAACCCATTGCAATTTGCTGAGATAAGGAGGCTTGCTGATGTGGTGAAGCATGGTATGAGGTATTAAGATTTTAAAAAATTTAAAACGGCATTTAGTTTTCCGGATGATTTTGGTAAAACTCTTTGGCCTGTTTTTCGAAAATAAACTTCGTACAATCCCGCAGAATAATCCGGATAAAACTCAGGATCAAAAAAAGCCAGCCTGATGTAGGGTAAAATATCCTGAAGGAGTGATTGTTGCTTGATCCATTTTTCACAGACTTCGTGCCGGAAGCGCACGCCCATAAGGTTAAACCCAGCGATTCGATGGTTGGTACTATCATATACCAATCTTATGCTTTTCTCTCCTTTGGGGTCTTCCCAATAAAGGCTATCAAGTGGCGTTTGAATTTGAGGAGGTACAGTCCCATAGACCTGATATTCGATGTCAAAAAATTTTGCAGAATTGAACCAGATTCCAGGATCGTAAGGTTTTGCTTTTCCACTCAGGTTTATGGCTAGTGTTTCCCCCATTTTTCGCCCGCTGTACCAAATGGCTTCGACGGCTTTTCTACCTGAATTAACACTGGTTAGTTGCGCGCAGTCACCAATGGCATACACATTTGAAATGTTGGTTTGCAGGAATTCATTAACGAGTATCCCTTTTTCTGTAGCGAGCGGTGTCTCTTTGACCAGGTCAATGTTTGGACTTACTCCAGCCGTGATCCCAACATATTGACAGGGGATGTATTCATTTGTATCTGTCATGACTGCGGCCACCTTACCGCTTTCGTCTTGAATGGACTTCAATTGGGTATTTAACCGCAGATCGATGTCATATTTCAGGATATGTTTAGAGATCATTGCGGCTTCTTGCTGGGGAAGCACGGAACTCCAGTAATCCCGTTCCCTGACCAGCATGGTTACAGGGATTTTTCTGGAATGGAACATTTCGGCGAGTTCGATCCCTATCAAACCGCCACCTACAACGACTGCCCGTTTTAAGTCTTTGCTTATATTTTCAATATAATCCAGATCTTGTTTGCTGTAAAACCCGGATACACCGTTGAGTTCCTGACCCGGCCATCCGTATTTATTCGATTTAGAACCCAGAGCCAATACAAGTCGGTCATATGACAAAGAGTTTTTATTTTCTAAATGAACAAGTTTCTTCTCAAAATCAATGGATACAACTTTCGAATAGAGCAAATCAATTCTGTTTTGAGACCAAAAACTCCGTTCATAAGGCTCGAGATCTTTCATACGCAAATGCCCCATATACACGTACATAAGAGCCGTTCTCGAAAAAAAATATTCTGATTCTTCAGATACAATTTGAATCTCGTCATTCGTCATTTTTCTCAACCAATGCGCACAACTTACTCCTGCTATTCCATTACCGATGATGAGTGTTTTATTCATTTTTCAAAATTAATCGAATTTATGTTTTTTGGATTCGAAATTGAAGCCTGTCTTTTATAACTGAATTATAATGGGCTCAAATTTTGAAAATATTTAAACAAAACAATTTTCATAGGGTCGAAGCATTTTCAAGCAGGGAATTCAATTAAGTTTTTAAAATACATTGAATATTTGTTACATTTGGGTGATTCATTTATTTTCGAATGTTAAATATCGTTATTTCAAATTATTGCATTGATTTATAATATATTACATATTACAATCGCATTGAATTTGTTTTTTGCAAGTTTAGGAGTTTATGTAAATGAGCACATTTGCAGGAAACAAGGCACGACCCTAAGTTTTTATTTTAAATTACCAAACTGCTGTTCAAGTAAAAAATCCAAATGTAAACCATCCGTAAAGGTTAGTCTTAATTCTGATATCCAAAAATCAGCAACTTTTTCAAAAACACCTTGCTGTCAGGATAAATTGCATTTTGATAAATGTGATTTCAATGGATTGGGTACAATACATAAACAGTCAAAACAAACCATTGAAACATATACGCTATTCATAGGAAAATTATTTTCCAGTTTTGCAGAATGGGCTGATTATGACTTCGCCAAATCCATTCATTCTAAAATCTTCTTACTCTTCAAAATTTACATCTATAAGTTATTCATGACATTCAGATGTTAGATGATGGCTACCATTAGTCTTTTAATAACATCAGTTCATTATAAATTTTTATTTTATGAAAAACTTATTCCAAATAATATTGATCTTTAGCATTTCTGCATTTACACATGCTCAAAGCGAGCTTATTTTAAAATTCGACCATCAACTAGCTGGAAATAAATTTGCCTTAGATCAGGAAACGACTTCACCGAAAGGAACAAAATATAAACTTTCCAGACTGCAGTATTATCTATCAGGTTTTAAAGTTGTACATGATGGTGGTCAGGTTTTAGAACTGAATCAGACTTATTTTTTAGTGGATCCTTCTCAACAAAATTCCAATGAATTGAGTCTGGGATTGCATACAGGCATTCAAAAAGTTGAACAGATAGAGTTTGCCATTGGGGTGGATGCTGCATCCAATCACCTCGATCCAACCACATATTCCAGTGACCATCCTTTGGCACCTAAGAATCCAACCATGCATTGGGGATGGGCAGCCGGATATCGGTTCATATCATTTAATGGAAATTCAGCAAGGAATAACGGTTCATTCCTGGATGTATTGAGTATTGAAGGTCTTGGTGATGCCAACTATAAGCCAAAGCGTTATGATGTTACCGGAAAAACAGAAAATGACAAAATATACATTGAATTCATTGCCGAGTATAATAGATTACTGGAATCGATTAATATCAGTGGAGGTGCAAATAGTCATGGAGAAACAGGCATCGCAGCTACTATGGTTTTAAATGGATCTTCTTTGGTTTTTAGTCCAAAAACCACAACCTCTGTCGATGATGTGAATAAAGACTTAAATGTTGAAATTCACTATTCAAGAAGGGAAGTTTCTATCAAATATAATAATCTTACAAAGCATGACCTTGAACTTGGTGTGTTTGATGTATCTGGAAAAAGAGTTTTGACGGAGTCTGTTAGAGATGCGTCAGGTGATATTTTAATCCCTGAATCCTGGCAAAGCGGAACTTACATATACAACTTTACCTATTCAGGGAAATTACTGGCGACAGGAAAATTTGTAATTCTATAAAACTGAATTATGTGCCAATTACCAGGGAAAATCTGGTGGCCGCTATTAATTAGTATCATCTTCATTACATGCGAACCTGAACAGCCAGAAAAACTCGACTACTTGAAGATACCTCAAGGATTTCCTGACATGGAATTTCCTTTGGATAACCAGTTTTCAAGTATCCGGTTTGAATTGGGTCGAAAATTATTTTTTGATCCCGTACTTTCGAGAGATTCAAGCATTTCATGCGCAAGCTGCCATCGGCAGGAATTGGCATTTACAGACGGACGGCGTTTCAGTTTGGGAGTGGATTTGAGGAGTGGTCATCGCAATGCGCCTTCATTGGCTAATGTAGGCTACCATCCATACTTGTTGAGAGAAGGGGGTGTGCCAACCTTAGAAATGCAGATTCTTGTTCCCATACAAGAGCATAACGAATTCGATGAAAATATTCTGGTCATTGCTGAAAAATTGAATAGAAGCAAGTTGTATCGCGAATTGAGCATGGAAGCTTATGAGAGGCTACCGGATCCGTTTGTAATTACCCGTTCGATTGCTTGCTTTGAAAGGGCGCTGGTATCTGGAAATTCAAGTTTTGATCAGTATCTTCATGGAGATTCCAAAGCCATTTCTGAATCTGCTCTTCGTGGATATCAATTGTTTAAAAGAGATTCTTTAAATTGTATCCAATGTCATTCTGGATTTAATTTTACGAATTATGGATTTTTCAATAACGGTTTGTATGAAGTGTACAACGATGTGGGTAGAATGAGGTTTACCGGCAAGGAAGAAGACAGATCATTGTTTAAAGTGCCAAGTTTGAGAAATGTTGCTTTAACTGCCCCTTATATGTTTGATGGAAGTTTTGAATCGCTGGAACAGGTAATAGAACATTATGCGTCGGGAGGAAAAAATAATCCCCAAAAAAGTAAATTGATCAATGGTTTTCACATCAGTAATGAAGATAAAATGGACCTGATCCATTTTTTGCAATCACTGTCTGATGAACAATTTATTTCAAATCCAAATTTTAATTTAAAATGAAATCTAAATATTTAATTGGAATTTTATCTACCTGCATTGTTTTAATTCAATGTGGGAAAGAAGAAGAGATCCCGGTGTATGATCCTACACCTTATATTCTGGAATTAAACGGGGATTTACCTGATCCAGTGATTCCGGCAGATAATCAGCTCACAAAAGCAAAAGTTCAGCTTGGGAGAATGCTTTTTTACGAAAAGAAATTATCTAAAGACTTAAGCCAATCGTGTGCCGATTGTCATATTTTGAAAGATGCATTTGCGGACATCAGACCATTCAGCATTGGAGTGGAACTGAAAGAAGGTCGACGAAATGCAATGGCTCTATTTAATCTCGTTTATCATCCTAATGGTTTTTTCTGGGATGGGCGGGCACGTTTGATAAGAGATCAGGCACTCAAGCCCATTCAGGACCCTCTTGAAATGAATGAAACATTACCCAATGTAATAAACAAATTAAAAAATGATTCAAAATATCGCGATCAATTTACCAGAGCTTTCGGGAGCGATACTATTGATGCTATGCGATTAAGTTTGGCAATTGAGCAATTTATGATCAGTGTTGTTAGTCATGATTCAAAATTTGACCGTTTTTTAAAAGGGGAAGCCACTTTGACAGATGCAGAAGAAAGAGGTAGAAATTTGTTTTTTACGGAGACGGATCCTTTAAATGGTATAAAGGGTGGTGAATGCTTCCATTGCCATGGAGGATATAATTTTACCAATAATGAATATATAAACAATGGATTGGACTTTGAGAATGAATTTACCGATCTTGGAAGGTATGAGGTTACAAAATTACAATCTGATAAAGCAACATTTAAAGTCCCGTCCTTACGCAATGTTGCATTGACAGCACCTTATATGCACGATAGTCGTTTTAAAACGCTTGAGGAGGCCATAGAACATTATAATAAGGGCGTGAAGTCGAGTTCTACGATGAGCATACTTTTACAAAATAACTTAAATGGCTTAAAACTAAATGCGCAGGATAAAAGTGATTTGGTGGCTTTTTTAAAAACACTTACTGACTCTGCATTTATTCACAATCCGCAATTTGACAACCCATTTTAATTGCATTCTAATAGCATTTATAATGAAACTATCAAATGTTAGTTCCTTAATTTGGAATTTGTTTATTTATGTAACACTAAGCATTTTCTTTGTTGGTAGCGGATCTTCTCAATCCCCATTACATATACCCGATACTTTGAGTGGAAATGAAATTTTTCTTAAAATCCAACATGCGGAGCACGAAATATTGCCCGGATTCAAGTCCCAAACAATAGCCTATAATGGAAATTATCTGGGACCCACAATTATTTTAAAAAAGGAGCAGCTAGTAAAAATGCATGTTGAGAATTTGTTAGGGGAGCCCACGACCACGCATTGGCATGGCTTACATGTAAGTCCTGAGAATGACGGCAGTCCGCACGTTGTGATACAACCCAGCATGGATTGGATCACTGAATTTAAAGTGATGGATCAAGCCGCAACATATTGGTATCATCCCCATTTGCATGGAAAAACTTTCGAGCACGTGATGAAAGGTGCAGCAGGTTTAATCCTGATCAGAGATGATGATGAAAATAAGCTGAAGTTGCCCAGGTCTTATGGAGTAGATGACTTCCCAATTGTTTTTCAATTTCAAACCATGGATCAAAATTCCAAGCAAATTAAAATTGAAAATGATTTTGATAATATCACCTTGGTGAATGGTACTTATCTTCCTGAACTGAACTGTCCTGCTCAAATGGTTCGTTTTAGATTGTTGAATGCTTCCAGTCGCAGAATCTTGAATTTAGGTTTTGACAACCGGAAAAGTTTTTACCAAATCGCCACTGATGCAGGTTTGTTAGACCAGCCGGTCCTTCTGGACCGGATAACCTTGGGGGGTGGAGAACGGGCAGAAATCCTGGTGGACTTCAGTGCTGATTTAGGAAAGACCTTAGCTTGGGTTCAATATGGCAATGAATTGCCATTGGGTTATCCAGGGGGACCGGTCATGGGGGGTATGCTGCCCTTAGGTCCGCTTGACAATAGGTCATTTAAAATCATGGACATCAATGTGGGATCTCCTACCGCGAACCCTGTTTATACCAAGCCTGATCTACTGGTTAAGAATGATCCAATAAATGCTAGCGGAGTAATGGAAAGAACCTTACGTTTTACAGCACAACCCATGATGAGCCCAACTAACTTTTTTATCAATGGAGAAAAGTATGATGAAAACAAAATTAACTTTTCAGTTTCGCTGAACGACAAGGAAATATGGAATATAACCAATCAGACTATGATGGCACATCCATTTCACATCCATGGAAATCCATTTTACGTCTTGAGTGTTAATGGAAATAACCCTGCAGAAAATATGTTGGGGCGAAAAGATGTAGTTATCATTCCTCCATTTAATGGAAATGTCAGGATCATCACTCAATACTTGGACTTTCATCATCCGGTACTGCCGTTTATGTACCATTGCCATATTTTGAGCCATGAAGATGACGGT
Source organism: uncultured Saprospiraceae bacterium (assembly GCA_964568865.1). Lineage (GTDB taxonomy): Bacteria > Bacteroidota > Bacteroidia > Chitinophagales > Saprospiraceae > Vicinibacter. The sequence continues at coordinate 56,717 of CAZMSE010000009.1, read as the reverse complement.
ATGATGGGACAATTTTTAGTTAAATCTGGCATTAATTTGGCAAAAGATTTCAATTCAGTAGGGCTATGGAAGTTGCAATTTGATTTCACTAAACGTTGGTTGCAAATCGAATCCACTAATCAGGAATCCGGATTTACTGTGAACCTTTATAATCTGAATGGTGTGAATTATATTCAAAAAAGTATACAAAGTTCATCCGTAATGCTTGATCTTTTTTCAATTCCAAGTGATGTATATTTTTTGAATCTTATTGCAGACAAAAATTTCGCCACTTTCAAAATAGTAAAGATCTAGGTTGAATTCGACATTAGTTTTATAAAACCGATTCATTGTGATTTATTAAATTCGTAGGACTAATGCGGAACTGGGGTGTGGGAAGATTTTTATTACCAAATTTAACAATAATTTCTTCTTAAAGCTTTTAAATTGTTTTTACATTTACAGTTGGATTTGCCCATAAGAAGTGCTTATGAAATATATTTACCTGATTATCAGTCTTTTAATTTGTGATTTGGCTTTGGCGCAGAACGCCCGCTTCAGCGTAAGTCCTAATCCAAATACCCTTTATTTTTCTCCGGACAACTCTGACCACCACATCGGAAGTTATGTGCGTAACCATACCAATGAAACGCTATTCATGTTATGGAATCGGGAGGTATTGATGATGCCAATGGGTTGGAGCACGTATGTATGTGATGCAAACAATTGTTATGCTGACCATGTAGCTAAATGCCCGGAAATTTATCCCAATCAAATTACTCCGGGAGATTCCTTTAATCTGGATGTCCATATATATGAAGATGGTACCATGGGAGCGGCACATGTGGTCATGTGGGTGTACGAGAAAGATGATACCACCAAAAAGATCAAAGTGGACTATGCTTTTAATAAAGTAGTATCCAACAGGGATATCAAAAACATTGCCGTTAAGGTGTATCCGAATCCTGCATCCAATTCTTTTACAGTAGATTACAATACTGGTTTGACCAGAATTGATTTAGTGAATCTTTTGGGTAAGAAAATGCGTTCATTCAGACCTACGCCAAATGCTTCTTATGACATCAGTGAACTGGAAGAAGGATTGTATTTCATCCGTTTGATTGGCCCTAATGAACAAACACTAAGAACCCTTCGTTTGCAAAAGAGGGCTGTAAAGCCTTAATAGTAGTCCCCGGGGGAGTCCCAGGACAATATTTTACTGTTTAATTTGATGCATTCATTTGCCCGGCCGGTATTAAATATTGGTTAGGCTGGAAATTCAACAAAGTTTCGAGGGGTTTCTGAAAGCCTTATTTGAATCTCGAATTCAGGGGGTATAACAGGCCTCAATCGTCGATGGATTTCGATACAGATGTTTTCTGCTGTGGGTATTGTTTCTGCAAATTCGGGGCAATCCAAATTGAGATTCTTATGATCAAAATGGGATTCCACATGTTCCTGAATCAGGTCTTTCAAGACTTTTAGATCCATTAAAATTCCAGTCGATGGATCCAGCTCTCCGGTGATCTTGACATCGATTTCATAGTTATGTCCATGGTAATTGGGATTGGCACAAATTCCAAAGACTTCCTTGTTTTTTACATCGGACCACTCAGGATTGTACAAACGGTGGGCTGCGTTAAAATGGCCTTTGCGAATGACAGAAATGCGCATTATTTTTTTATTGCAAAGCTATAAAATCGAAACTGTCTGTCAACACTTTCCTAATCTCATGAAATCTAAGCTCTATGCCCCTAATAATTATCGGTTTCAGCGGTTCTGAATTATATTTGCCGGGCCAAATAGCGGCATTTTATGCATCTACATCATATACCACAGGATTATTTTCCCATTTTTATTCAGTTTGTTGTGGCCATGAGCTTTGTTGTGTTCGGCTTGTTGGCAACGCATTTATTAGGTCCTAAACTATCCGGAAAGCGGAAAGATGCGAGTTTTGAGTGCGGGCTTGACAGTGTAGGAAATGCCCGGAACCCATTTTCAGTAAGGTATTTTATGACAGCCATCTTATTTGTTTTGTTTGATGTGGAGATTATCTTCATGTATCCCTGGGCAGTTAATTTTAAGAAACTGGGTTGGTTTGGCTTTGTTGAAATGTTTATCTTTTTGAGCTTTCTTATGGCGGGATTTTATTATGTGTTATTGAAAGGCGTTTTGAAATGGGAAACCAGGGACGATGTTTGATTAAGCTTCATGACATAACTCAACTTTAAGCAGGCAACTATGGAAAGAAAAATTCAAATGGCAGAAGCACCGGAAGGGGTTGCAGGGCAGGGATTTTTTGCTACCTCTCTGGACGCTGTGGTCGGTTTGGCCAGGAAGAATAGCATATGGCCATTACCCTTCGCAACTTCTTGTTGTGGAATAGAATTCATGTCCACCATGTCGTCACATTACGATTTAGCCCGGTTTGGTTCTGAGCGACTCAGCTTTACTCCGCGTCAAGCTGATTTATTAATGGTGATGGGCACCATTGCTAAAAAAATGGCACCCGTTTTACGGCAGGTTTACGAACAAATGGCAGAACCCAAATGGGTAATCGCCGTAGGGGCCTGCGCCTCCAGCGGAGGTATTTTTGATACTTATAGTGTTTTACAGGGCATTGACCGAGTCATCCCGGTAGATGTCTATGTTCCAGGCTGCCCTCCCAGACCTGAGCAAATTATAGAAGGGGTTATGCGAATTCAAGACCTCATCGGCAAAGAGTCAGTTCGTAGACGAAATTCTGAAGAGTACAAGCAATTGATGGATTCATACTTTATCAAATAGATGTGATGACTACCGAACAAATTGATCAAAAATTACTGGATACTACCGGACAACAATACCATACTTCTGTTGACGCCTTTGGCGTATTTAATTTGGAATTGAAAGTTAACCAATTGTTCGGTGTAATGCTTCAGTTATACAAGGATCAGGAATTGGGTTTTAATGTGCTGAGTGACTTATGTGGAATCCATTATCCGGATCGCGTTGGTGAAGAGTTGTGTGTAACTTATTTGCTAAACAGTATGCAACACCGTTCGCGGTTGCGGATCAAAGTTTATGTTTCAATTGACAAGCCTGAAATTCCGACCGTAACCGGAATTTATGCTTCAGCCAATTGGATGGAACGCGAAACCTATGATTTTTATGGAGTTCAATTTGTTGGACATCCAAACCTTCGCAGAATTTTAAATATGGACGAAATGGAGGAATTTCCTTTGCGAAAAGAATTTCCATTGGAGGATCCTTTAAGAAGTGATAAAGCAGATTTTCAATTTGGCAGATAACAGGTCATGAAAACGAATCAGGAATATTTAGCAGGATTGGAAACCATTGAAAAACCGGAGATTCCGTATACGACTTTAAATTTAGGTCCAACGCATCCGGCTACCCATGGAATTTTCCAGAATGTATTACAAATGGATGGAGAACGGATTGTCGATGGTGAACAAACTGTTGGATACATTCACCGTGCGTTTGAAAAAATAGCCGAAAGAAGACCATTTTATCAAATTACCCCGCTGACCGATCGGTTGAACTATTGTTCGGCACCCATAAACAATATGGGCTGGCATCTTACGGTGGAAAAATTACTGGGAGTCAAAGTACCTAAACGGGTTGATTATATGCGGGTGCTGGTCATGGAGCTTGCCCGTGTATCAGACCATATTGTTTGTAACAGCATTCTGGGAGTTGATACCGGGGCTTTGACCGGATTTACTTATGTTTATCAGTGGAGAGAATTTATTTATGAAATCTATGAAGAAATTTGTGGAGCAAGACTCACCACCAATATGGGACGCATCGGTGGTTTTGAAAGAGATTTCAATCCAATCGTTTTTCAGAAGACCAGGAAGTTGCTGAAGGAGTTTCCTGCTGGTTGGAGGGAATTTGAAAATTTATTGACACGCAATCGGATTTTTATGGACCGGACAATGGATACCGGCGCCATAGATAAGGAAAGAGCACTGAATTATGGATTTACCGGACCCAATTTGCGGGCTTGTGGAATCGATTATGATTTAAGAGCCGTTGAACCTTATTGTTCTTATGAAGACTTCCAGTTTGATGTTCCCGTGGGTACCACAGGAGATACCTATGATCGGTTTTTAGTCAGAAATGAAGAGATATGGCAAAGTCTGCGAATCATTGAACAGGCATTGGAGAAAATTGAATCCATGGATCCCGTATATCATGCCGATGCAGACCACTATTACCTTCCTCCGAAACAAGAAGTTTACCGCAGTATGGAAGCTTTGATTTACCATTTTAAAATCATCATGGGTGAAATCGAAGCTCCAGTTGGAGAAGTATACCAGGCGGTTGAAGGTGCAAATGGAGAGTTGGGGTATTATCTGATCAGTGACGGAGGCCGTTCTCCTTATCGCTTACATTTCAGAAGACCTTGTTTTATTTATTATCAAGCATTTCCAGAAATGGTGCGTGGACAACTGTTGTCCGATGCCATTGTGGTAATGAGTAGTTTGAATGTAATTGCTGGAGAACTGGATGCATGATGGAATTGGATAAATTGGAATCAATTAAAGATATTCGCTTCATTAAGTGTAAACTAACGAACGTTTGGTAGTTTTAGCAACGAGAATCACATGTCAACAACAACAGAATCAGGAATTAAATATTTAGCCGGACAGGATCAGCAGATTCATGAAATACTCGGCAGATATCCGGATGGCAGGCAAAAATCTGCTTTGCTTCCTATTTTACATCTCGTGCAATCCCGCCAGGGATGGCTTCCGGTGGAGGCTATGGATGAAGTTGCTGCATTGTTGAAAATTCCTTCCATTGAAGTGTACGAAGTAGCTTCATTTTATACTATGTTTCATTTAAAACCAGTGGGAAAATACGTACTGGAAGTTTGTCGTACGGGGCCTTGTTGTTTGGTGGGTGCCGAAAGCATGGTCAATTACTTGCGGCGTAAATTGAATATCGAAATCGGAGAAACCACACCGGATGGTTTGTTTACCCTGAAAACGGTGGAATGTCTTGCATCGTGTGGTACCGGACCGGTTCTTCAAATTGGCCCGGAGTATATCTACCATGAGAACTTGACCGAAGAAAAAATAGATCAACTCATTGACCGATTAAGAAGTAATTCCTGATATGGCTAAAAAAATTCTACTCGAGCACATCGACCAGGCTGGTATACAGTCTATGTATACTTATCTCAAAAATGGAGGTTATCAATCGGTCATTAAAGCATTAAAGAATTTATCTCCCGATCAGGTCGTGGAGGAAGTTAAAACCTCAGGTTTAAGAGGCCGGGGTGGAGCAGGATTTCCAACAGGCATGAAGTGGTCATTTTTGGATAAAAAGTCTGAGAAGCCAAAGTATTTAGTTTGCAATGCGGATGAATCCGAACCCGGTACTTTCAAAGACCGGTATTTGATGGAACACATTCCTCATCTGCTGATTGAGGGGATGATTGTTGCTTCCTTTGCATTGAATGCAAAAACTTCTTACATCTACGTGCGTGGTGAAATGATGTATGTCATTCGCATATTGGAACGCGCTATTGCTGAAGCCTATTCAAAGGGTTATTTAGGAAAAAATATTTTAGGAAGTGGTTATGATCTGGATTTATATGTTCAGCCTGGTGGTGGTGCATACATATGCGGAGAAGAAACGGCATTGCTGGAATCTCTGGAAGGCAAACGTGGAAATCCACGCAACAAGCCACCGTTTCCGGCTGTATGGGGTTTGTATGGTTGTCCTACAGTGGTCAATAACGTTGAAACCATTGCTGCTGTACCGTGGATCGTCAACCATGGAGGAGCTGCTTACGCCTCGATAGGTATTGGGAAAAGTACAGGTACTAAATTGATTTCAGCTTGCGGCAATATCAACAAACCTGGAGTATATGAAATTGAACTTGGGTTACCGGTTGAGGAATTTTTATTCAGTGATCAATATTGTGGTGGCATTGCCGGGAGCCGTGATTTGAAAGCCGTTGTACCAGGCGGTTCATCAGTCCCGATTCTGCCCAAAGATTTAATTCTTAAAACGGCAAATGGAGAGCCTCGTCTCATGAGCTATGAATCGTTGGCGGAGGGAGGTTTTGTATCGGGTTCTATGTTGGGATCAGGTGGTTTTATCGTATTTGATGACCGCTCATGTGTGGTCAGAAATTTATGGAACTTCACCCGTTTTTACCATCATGAAAGTTGTGGACAGTGCAGTCCATGCAGGGAAGGTACTGGTTGGATGGAGAAAGTCCTTCACCGTATTGAACATGGACATGGAAAATTAATTGACATTGATTTATTGGTAGACGTAGCAAAAAATATTGAAGGAAAAACCATTTGTCCGTTGGGCGATGCTGCAGCCTGGCCTGTGGCAAGTGCCATTCGGCATTTTCGCGAGGAATTTGAGGCACACGTGAAACACCCGGATTCCTGTTCCCAAAAACACCTTCATGAGCATTTTGCAACGGCACATTAAAGTAGTAGAACCATGAGTGATTTATTAAAAGTGACCATCGACGGCAGCAGTATTGAAGTTCCTCCCGGGACCACTATTTTACAAGCAGCCCGTCAGCTTGGCAGGAATTATCCTCCAGCTATGTGTTATTATTCTTCATTACAAAATACCGGTGGTAAATGCCGGGTATGCCTGGTAAAAGTCGCACAAACCAGTGAAGCCAATCCAAGACCAATGCCTAAACTGGTCGCCAGTTGTATTACACGCGTTGAACATGGAATGGTGGTTGAAAACGAAACCAATCCCGAAGTACTCGATGCAAGGGAAGGTGTAGTAGAATTTTTATTGGTCAACCATCCATTGGATTGTCCAATTTGTGATCAGGCTGGAGAATGTGATCTTCAAAATCTTTCATTTGAGCATGGTGTTGAATCCACACGCTATGAAGAAGGCCGAAGAGAGTTTAATAAAATCGATATAGGACCTTATGTACAGCTTCACATGACCAGATGCATATTGTGTTACCGTTGTGTTTATGCGGCCGAACAATTGACCCAAAAGAGGGTACATGGTGTACTTAACAGGGGCGATATTTCAGAAATCAGTACATATATACAGGAATCGATTGATAATGAATTTTCCGGTAACATCATCGACGTATGTCCCGTAGGGGCGTTGACCGACAAAACTTATCGCTTTAAACAGCGCGTTTGGTTTTCAAAACCATTCAACGCACACCGGGAATGCTCATCGTGTTGTGGTGAAACGGTATTGTGGATGAAGGGAGATCAGATCATTCGAGTTACTGCGCGGAAAAACAAATTTGGCGAAGTAGAAAAGTTCATTTGCAATACTTGCCGATTTGAAAAACGTAATCAAGAAGATTGGCAAGTCGAAGGTCCTCGTCCAGTCGACCACGAATCTGTTATCTCTGCAAATAAGTACGAATTGCCGGTGATCTCACCAGCAGTTAATGTTGATGCAAAATTTGTTTCAGAATGAGCGACTTGACATTTAAGATAATTTTCATTGCTGTAGTGTTCGGCATTTCTTTATTTATTGCCATGTACACCACCTATGCAGAACGTAAGTTAGCTGCTTTTTTACAGGATAGGCTGGGACCCAACCGGGCAGGACCTTTTGGAATATTGCAACCCTTAGCGGATGGAATCAAGTTATTTTTTAAAGAAGAATTTATACCCAAAGTATCCGACAGGATGTTGTTTATTTTGGGACCGGCATTGTTTATGTGTACAGCATTAATGACCAGTGCAGTAATTCCTTTTGCACCTGATTTAGTCATTGGTGACCGGACATTTTCAATGCAGGCCACTGATCTAAATGTGGGTATCTTATATTTATTTGGAGTGGTTTCACTCGGCGTTTATGGGATCTTAATTGGTGGATGGGCATCCAACAATAAGTTTTCTTTATTGGGTGCAATACGGGCAGCTTCGCAAAACATCAGTTATGAACTTGCTATGGGTTTGTCCATCATTGCATTGATCATGGTAAATTCCAGTTTGTCTCTCCGCGAAATTGTAGATCAACAATCGGGATTCAACTGGAACATCTTATATCAACCGTTGGGTTTTATCATTTTTATTGTTTGTGCATTTGCTGAAACCAATAGAGCTCCTTTTGATTTGCCTGAGTGCGAAACCGAACTAGTGGGTGGATATCATACGGAGTTTTCTTCGATGAAACTTGGATTTTATTTATTTGCAGAGTACATCCATGTCTTTATCAGCAGTGCTGTATTATCCACATTATATTTTGGTGCTTATCATTTTCCTGGAGTAAGCAGCCTTGAACCTGGAATTTTAAAAACAGTGTTAGGGGCTGCTGTCATGTTTGCCAAGATTAGTTTTTTCATCTTCTTGTTTATCTGGATCCGTTGGACATTGCCGCGGTTTCGTTATGATCAACTGATGAATCTTGGGTGGAAAGTTCTGATTCCTTTGGCTGTTTTGAATATTCTCATAACCGCAATCATTTCATTGATTTAACAAAAGCAATATATGGCAGCGACGAAGTTAACAACGCGATATAAACTACTCGAACGAAAGCCGATGAGTTTTGCAGAGCGAATTTATTTACCTGCTGTGTTTAAGGGAATGGGCATCACATTAAGCCATTTGTTCCGCAAAAAAGCAACCATTTCATATCCAGAGCAAAAAAGGCCAATGAGTGAAGTTTTCCGTGGCTTACATATTTTGAAACGGGATGAAAAAGGAGCTGAGCGTTGTACAGCTTGCGGGCTATGTGCTTTGGCTTGTCCTGCTGAAGCCATAACCATGACTGCAGCAGAAAGGAAACCTCAGGAGAAACACTTGTACCGCGAAGAGAAATATGCAGCAGTCTATGAAATCAACATGTTACGCTGTATTTTTTGCGGCTTATGTGAAGAAGCTTGCCCCAAAGCAGCTATTTTTTTACAAAATGATAAAATGGCACCTGCAAGTTTCGAGCGTGATGATTTTATTTATGGAAAGGATCGGTTGGTTGAACCTTTTCTTCAAAATTGATTGAAAGATGGATAAGATATTTTATACCCTTTCCGCATTGACCATTTTGACTGCTGTATTGGTGGTAATTTCCAGGCACCCTATCAGAAGTATCCTGTTTCTCGTTGCAACTTTTTTTCTTATATCTGCGCAATACGTACTGCTAAATGCTCAATTTCTTGCATTGGTGAATGTGGTGGTTTATGCCGGCGCTATCATGGTTCTGTTCTTATTTGTAGTGATGTTTCTGAATCTGAATCGGGATATCGAACGATTTAAATCATGGATTCCTCTATTTGCAGCGGTTGTGAGTTCAGGGACATTGTTTTTATTGGTCATCTCAGCTACTAAACGCTCACAAGTGCAGGTGGAAGCTTCAGGTCCGCATACCATTGGACTTGTAGAATCTATAGGAGAAGTATTGTACAGAGATTATTTATTCCCAATGGAAATTTGTTCAATATTATTTCTAGTTGCTATGATAGGAATTGTTTTGTTGAACCGTAAGGAAAAGGAAATCTCTCAAAAACCTTTATTGCCATGAACCATATACCGGAAATTATAAGAACAATACCGTTTGAGCATTATATTTTGTTATGCAGTTGTTTGTTTTTTATAGGCCTTATGGGCGTATTGATTAGGAAAAATGTAATCATTGTATTTATGTGTATTGAAATTATGCTCAATGCCGTGAATCTTTTGATGGTCGCTGCATCAGCCTTTCGCGGGGATAGTGCAGGACAAATTATGGTATTGTTTACCATGGCGGTCGCAGCTGCAGAGGTATCTGTTGGACTTGCGATCATTGTTATGATGTATAAAAATTTTAAAACTACCAACATTGATCTATTTGATCGATTGAAAGGTTAATTCTGATTGAAAAATGAGCCCTGATTTAATTCTACATCTAATCATCTGGCCGCCACTGGCAGGTTTTTTAATCAATGGAATTCTGGGTGGTAAACTACCTAAATGGCTAGTGACTACAGTAGGTTGTGCAATGCCTTTAACCAGTTTCATTGGGACATTACTTGCTTATAATGCATTGGCTGACAAACAAACGACTGTTAGTTTGTATACCTGGTTTGTGGGAGAAGGGTCCGCAAAAGTGGATTTTGCCTTTCTGTTTGATAACCTGAGTTTGTTGATGTTGTTTGTGGTTACCGGAGTAGGTACATTGATACATGTATATTCAGCGGGGTATATGCATGATGATAAGGGGTATTCTCGATTTTTCGCCTACATGAATTTTTTCATGTTCAGTATGTTGTTACTGGTATTGGGCGATAACCTCCTTGTTTTGTTTGCCGGTTGGGAAGGCGTTGGACTTTGTTCATTTTTGCTGATTGGATTCTGGTTTGAAAATCAGGATTATAACAAAGCCGCCTCGAAAGCTTTTATCATGAACAGGATTGGCGACTTGGCATTCCTCATAGCGATCTTTATGACCATTTATACGACGGGTGGAGTTCGTTTTTTAGATATTAAAGAAACTTTAGGAGAAGAGGGTGTACCCATCAATTCATTCATCATGATTGTTATTGGTTCTCTTTTTCTCATTGGTGTTACGGGTAAGTCAGCACAGATCCCTTTGTTTACCTGGTTGCCCGATGCCATGGCAGGACCTACACCTGTTTCCGCTCTAATTCATGCAGCCACCATGGTGACTGCAGGGGTTTATCTCATAGCGCGCATGTATTTTCTTTTTGACACAGTTCCAGTATTAAAAACGGTAATAGCCATACTGGGCTGCCTCACAGCATTTGTGGCCGCATCGATTGCATTAAAACAAAATGACATAAAGAAGGTCCTGGCATATTCTACCGTCAGCCAATTGGGTTATATGGTTGCTGCATTGGGTGTAGGAGCCTATACAACAGCTGTATTTCATCTAATGACGCATGCTTTTTTCAAAGCTTTATTGTTTCTGGGTGCAGGCAGCGTCATTCACGGATTGCATGGAGAGCAAGATTTGCGTAACATGGGAGGTCTCAAAACCAAAATGAAAGCAACATACTTCATTATGCTCATCGGTACGCTGGCGATTATCGGCTGTCCACCTTTTGCCGGTTTCTTCTCAAAAGATGAAATTCTTGCAGCCGTTTATGCAGGTAACTTTTGGGTCTTTTTAGTCTTGGCATTCGCTTCTGTCATGACCGCCTGGTATATGCTGCGGATGTTTTATGCTACCTTCCATGGAAAATACAGAGGGAGTGAAGAATCTTTTCACCACATTCATGAATCTCCCTGGATTATGTTGATTCCGTTGTTTGTCTTATCGGTACTGTCGATGGTGGGTGGATTTGCAGGTTTGCCGGAAATCACAGGTCAAACCCATATGGTGTTTCAATTTTTGAACAAATCGATTGCACAAACCAGGTTTGAGGTAAGTCATCTATTTGATTATTGTTTATGGGGTCTAACGGTAGTTACCCTTCTGGTCATCTTCTTTTTAACCTGGAGACGATATGGAAATTGGAATACATCGGTTGAAAGTGCAGGATCCAATTTTGTGGTGAAGACCCTTCAAAACAAATATTACCTGGATGAAATATACGAATGGTTGTTAGTTAAACCCATCAAACGGACCGGAACGTGGTTTATGAATTTCTTTGAGTTTGGTGTAGTGGACCGTTTGGTGCAGTTGCCGACAGCTTTCATTCATTCGGGAAGTAATGCCATTCGATATCTGCAAAATGGAAATCTGAGCAGTTATTTATTGTATAGTGTAGTAGCCTTGGCTGCTCTACTGATGTTTTTCATGATAATTTGATTTATATGATGCAGGCAGTTTTATTGATATTTATTCCTCTGTTATTTTCCATTATTGCTTTTTTCAGCAATAAAAGAGTAGCACCATTTGTCGCACTCACCTCTAGCATCATAACTTTATTTTATTTTTTACTGCTTTTGGGATCCTATCAAGTGGTGGAACATTATCTTTCATTTAATGATTCGATCAGTTGGATAAAATCAATGCGTGCATTTTTGCATGTTGGGATAGATGCAGCAGCTGTAGTGCCTCTGTTTATGACGCAATTGGTGATGTGCCTGAGCATTCTGGCCACCTTAGTAAAAGGAAATGAACGAGATGGGAGGTATTATGGATTGATGGGTTTGGCGCATGCGGCATTCAATGGTTTTTTTATGGCACAAAACCCCATTACGTTCTATGTATTTTTCGAAGCTGCATTGATTCCCGTGTACTTCCTTGTATTAAAATTTGGGGGTCCGGATCGCAAAAGAGCTGTGTTCAAATTCTTTTTATACACCGTGTTGGGTGGCTTGTTGATGTTGGCAGCAGTACTCTTCTTACAATTTAATATGCACGCCCATTTGACCCTGGAGACCTGGGTAGATTTTTACAAAAACAGGATTGCGGTTCCGTACCAATTATGGTTGTTTGCTGCTTTTTTCATTGCCTTTGCCATTAAATCACCCATCTTTCCATTCCATACGTGGCAGGCAGATTTATACGAACAAGCAGATCGTCCAAGTCTGATGATCATTGCTGCAATCATGTCCAAAATGGGTGTATTTGGTTTTGTTCGATTTGATTTTATTTTCATCGAATCTGTATTTAGAATTTATTACTATTTAATACCCCTGTGCCTTGTAGGAGTTGTTTACGCATCATTGATTGCGTGGAGACAAAAAAATATGGTCAGATTATTGGCTTATTCATCGATGGCACACATGGGTTTGATTGCAGCGGGTATCCTTACCAGTACCAATCTTGGGATACAAGGTGGCTTGTTTTCCATGTTGACGCATGGTTTAGTGGCAGCAGGTTTATTTTTCGCAGTGGATGTGATTCAACGAAGAACCGGTGCAACAGAAGTGGATAAAATCTCGGGTTTAGCAAGAGTTCAACCGCGATTTGGGGCTTACTTTTTCATCCTTTTATTGTCGGCGATAGGGCTTCCATTGACCTGTGGTTTTATCGGAGAATTTTATCTGCTCTGGGCGTTGACAGAATATGAACCCTATTTCGGTGTGTTAGGAGGATTGACATTAATTTTTGGTGCAGCCTATATGTTGCGACTGTACCAAAAGACCATGTTTGGTGCTGTGTCAAGCAATACTTCAGGTTTTGGATTGCTGAATTTGTCAGAAGAATATATATTTTTAGTGATAGGAATTCTCATCATCGTGTTAGGTTTTTATCCGGTACATTGGATAGGATTTGGGCAGTATGTTTTTGAATTCATGAATTTCATACCCAGTAAATAATCGGTATATGATGTTAGCTTTGATCACCTTGAGTATTGCAGGATTAATGGCCATGTTTTTTGGATTTGTCAAATCACGTAACCTCATCATGCCGTTTGTTTTCCTTACCACTTTGGCAGCCCTGTTTTTCATCATTGTAAAACAGCCATTTTGGAATCATTATCTAACCGATATGGTGGAAACCACAGGTAACTCAAGGATTCTTTCCATTTTACTTTTACTGAACGGTCTGGCACTGATTCCTTTTTACAATCATTATCAACAAAGGGGAGAAGAAGAATTGGCCGATTTCCTGGGTTTGGTCCTTTTCTCAATGGTGGGAGCTGTGTTGATGGTGACCAGCATCAATTACATCTGTTTGTTTATAGGCGTGGAAATTCTATCCATCGCCATGTATATACTTGCAGGTGCAGACCGACGGAAGAGCAAGTCAAATGAAGCAGCATTGAAATATTTTATTTCCGGTTCATTTACCAGTGCAGTCCTTTTGTTCGGAATAGGTTTGTTGTATGCCACCAATGGATCATTAGCCATTTCCCAGCCAGCGGGCTCCACGAACGAATGGTTGATTCAAGTGGCCTATTTGTTTGTCTTTACCGGATTTGCATTAAAGATTGCGGTTGTGCCATTTCATTTCTGGGCCCCTGACGTTTACGAAGGCACACCAACACTGTTCACTGCTTTGATGGCAAGCCTGGTTAAAATTGCTTCCATAGGTGCATTTCTCCGAATCGTTCAGTTAAATTTAGACCATTTACCGAACTGGCTCAATGCCTATTTTATCCTGGTGATCCTCGCCACGATGACCTTCGGTAATTTATTTGCCATGAAGCAGCAAAGTGTAAAACGACTGATGGCTTATTCAGGAATTGTCCAAGCTGGATTTATCATGTTGGGATTTCTCAGCATGAGGGCCGGAGAGGATTGGCCGGTCATGTTTTACTTTATCGCATACGCTTTATCTTCTATTGTGGTCTTTGTAGTCATCCATTTTGTCGAACAACAATCAGGTTCAGATGCACTGGATTCTTTTAATGGATTGTTTCGCAGCAATCCATTGCTTGCCATTGTGATGACCATTGCATTGGTATCGTTGGCGGGTGCGCCATTTACTTCAGGTTTTATTGCGAAGCTATTTGTTTTAAACCAGGCGGTGTCTAGTGGTCATACTGCACTTGTAGTCATCGTAGTGCTTTGTACATTGATTTCTGTGTATTATTACTATAGAATTATCAATGCCATGTTTAGCGGTAGCGCAGACAAACCCTATCGTTTGTCTTTTGTGCATGCCCTATTGCTGACTGTTTTTAGTTTTCTTACGCTTTTAGCAGGTGTGATTCCCGACTATTTTGTTTCCCTCTTAAGATGATCATAGCGGTTGTTTTCACAGTGGATATTAAAAATTATTGATAAATAAGATAAAATAGTCTTAAATTGCAGATTCAAAAAAGAATCTGATCATGAAAACGCTAGTTCAATGCTTAAGCATTATCGCACTGTGTATCATCACGCAATCCCTGCAAGCTCAAAAAACCATCTTCGAATCCTATCACCTTGGAATCGTCCAACCGATTCTCAGTGTTAATCAAGGGGATGCCCATTACTTTTATGAAAATGAGTTTTATGCCATTGGATTTCCAATTGGTTTAACCTGCCGGATGAGTGAATCAGTAAAATTTGACCTTGAGTTTGTCCCTTTTGTAAAACCCAACGCTGATCTGAACAAGCCGTTTGAAATCAACTTTTTATTTCATCCGGGCTTCCTGTTTCCGTTGTCAGGTGGATGGACATTTGGCACGCGCCTCGCTTTTGAAACTGTCGGCGCTTTTGGCTTAAGTCCTTTGTTGAATAAATCATTTGGCATTGGCGGAGATCGCGTGTTTTTTATTGAATTAGTGGCTCCTGCCCGGTGGGGACCCCAGAAAAACAATTCTTATACGCAGGCTCTGGCGGTGCATGTGGGATTGGGATTTTAAAGTCTTTGTGGGTTTTCAGTATGAGATTGGCACGTCTAGAGAAGCATGAGACCCATCGTTAAAAAATGGTTGACCCCCTTTAATCTGCTGGAAGTCGGATAGATTGAGCTTTTAAGCAACTCTAAATTTTATATATGTAATAAATGTATTATATATAAATATTTATATATGAATTACATATAATAAATCAGACTTTAGTAATTTTGTAAAAAATTCAAAGTTTCGATGGAATTGCGGGAGGGCATTGCAACCAAGTCACCATGGCTGAATCTGGTCATTGGCCAGGACAGTCTATGGGCCCGTTTGTTGCCATCCATTCTATATCGTCAATTTCCACATTTGTGTTTATTGAGTGCCAGACCTGGCAATTGTCAATTGCCTCTTGCGATATCCATTGCCCAAGCTTTATTGTGTGAATCCAATGATGCCCCCTGTGGCAGCTGCAGCAATTGTCATCAGGTGAATGGGCTAGTACATCCGGATTTACACTTTTCATTTCCATTGTTAAAAGCAAAAGAAATTTGTCAGGATCATTACCCAAGATGGAGAAAAGCACTGACCCAAATGCCTTATATGGGAATTGCAGACTGGTTTTCATGCTTTGAAGAGGAAAGTAAAAATGCAAACATACCCGTTAGTGAGGTCCAGAATATCATTGAGTTGTTGCAACTAAAACCATTTGTTTCTGGAAATAAAGTATTGGTGCTTTGGTTACCTGAATATTTAGGAAAAGAATCAAATCGGCTTCTTAAATTGTTTGAAGAACCACCGGAAAAAACCTATATCATTTTAGTAACCGAACAACCTGCTGCATTGTTGCCCACCGTTAAATCCCGTGCTCAACATTTTCAACTCAATGCCATACCCGTGGAGGTAGCGGCTAACAAACTTGCGGAACTGCATGATTTGGATTATAGTTTAATTTACAGTGCCCTAATTTCTTCAGAATCCAATCTTCAGGAAGCTATTGATTTGGTGAATAACAAACGAGAGAATCTGGTCATGTTGTTGCAACAATTGTTGAAATCTTGTTATCAATATCAAGCATCAGAAATGGTAAGCTGGGTAGAAAATTTTTGCAAGGGAAATCGGGAAGATCAGAAATTTTATTTAATTTGGATGCAACGGGTTTTTTCTTTTGTATTGAGAAATAAATACACTGGAAAATTAGATGACGCAAATCCGTCTTCCGATTTGATACAATACAGTAAGAAATTAAGTCAATCTTTGAGTTTAGAACAAATTGAAGAGATCAATAAAAAATTGGATGATGGCTTATTGGCGTTGCAGCGCAATGCAAACGTCAAAATATTTATGACCGATTTTGCAATTCAATTATCTTCTATTTTACGAAACAAACTCAATTAATTTAAGCATTTCAACAACACTGGAAAGAAATTATTAAATGACAGGTTATAAATATATATTCACCCTATAAACTGAATCGAGATGGCATGTACTTCTTGTTCGAATCAAAAAAACGGAATGCCCACGGGATGCGGAAATAAAGGCCACTGTTCATCTGGAGGCTGTAACCGAATGAATACCTATGATTGGCTCACAGTACTCGAATTGGATGATCCGGTTGACTACTATTTTGCTGAAGTGAGTTTTAAAAATGGCGCCAGGAAAACGTTTTACAAAACCAATGAATACTTGCGTATAGAAACCGGAGACCTGGTGGTTGTGGATACAGGATATGGTGGATACGATGTAGGCCGGGTAAGTTTGATGGGTGAACTGGTAAAATTGCAAATGAAGAAAAAAGGCTTTCATGCTGATCGAATTACATTTGATGTTTTGAGGAAAGCCAATCAACGTGACATCGAGCGCATGGAAGAATCCAGAACTTTGGAGAAACCCGCACTGGTTAAAGCACGTGTGATTGCTCGAAACCTCAAGCTGGATATGAAAATCGGCGATGTCGAATTTCAGGCAGATCAAAAAAAAGCAACATTTTATTATACTGCAGATGGGCGAGTGGATTTTCGCGAATTGGTAAAACAGTATGCCAAGGAATTCAAGACGAAAATTGAAATGTGGCAAATTGGTGCCAGGCAGGAATCCGCCCGAATAGGAGGCATTGGATCATGTGGTCGTGAATTATGTTGTTCGACCTGGTTGTCAGATTTTAAATCAGTAAATACCAATGCAGCGCGTTACCAAAATTTGGCCATCAATCAGTCTAAACTTACCGGACAATGTGGGCGTTTAAAATGTTGCCTCAATTATGAATTGGATTTGTACATCGACGAGTTGGACCGTTATCCTTCGGACGTGGATGAACTGTTTTCTAAAAAGGGAAAAGCTACTTTAGTAAAAGTTGACATCTTCCGTGGAGTTTTATATTATGCTTATGAACCTGAAAAGGGACGATCAATGGTGATGCCGCTCCAACCCGATTATGTAAGGCAAATCAAAGCGCTGAATGATCGTGGCGAACATCCAGATGACATCATAGCTTCAGAAGAACACAGTGAAACACAAAAGAAGCCGGAAAGCGAATTTGTGGATGTCACCGGGGAAATTGAGTTACCCGATCATAGAAGAAAGAAAAAGAAAAGAAAAGGCAATTTTAAAAATCGGCCGTCAGATGGAAGTTCACCTGGACAGAAACCTATAGAGCAAAAAGTTGGTCCCTCTCAAAAGGAACATGAAAACCGATCAAGGCATCACAGAAATCAAGGGCAAAAGAACCAGGGCAACAGAGGCCCTCAACCTCCTAAAAAGGAAAATTAAGTTGAAATATTAATTTCTTTTTACCGGACTTGAACAATTGTTCAGCTCATTGATTTAATAGGGAAAGTTGAGTATGAAAGTAGTCGTTATTGGAAGTGGTCCGGGAGGTTATGTAGCAGCGATTCGCTGCGCACAACTGGGCTTTCAAGTATCATTAATTGAACGATATCCCAATTTAGGAGGTACTTGCCTCAATGTTGGATGCATTCCCTCTAAAGCATTGTTAGACAGTTCGGAGCATTTTCATTTTTTGAATAAATCAGCTGGCGAACATGGTATTTCAATTCAGGAGCTGAAAGTGGATTGGGAAAAAATGCAATTGAGAAAGCAAGATGTGGTGGACCAGAATACAAAGGGAATTTCCTATTTGATGAAAAAAAATGGTATTGAACTCATTCAGGGACATGCTTCATTTACTAACGATCGTAAGTTATCCGTTTTGAAAAGCGACGGGACAAGTCTCAATGTCGAGTTTGAGAAGTGTATCATTGCGACAGGATCAAAACCAATCTTACCGGAACAATTTAACTGTAATAAGGACAGGATTATAAGTTCAACGGAAGCTTTACAACTAAAGGAAATACCACACCGAATGGCCATAATTGGAGCTGGGGTTATAGGTCTTGAACTTGGATCCGTTTATGCACGTCTGGGAACCCAGGTGGACATCATTGAATATCAGGATGGAATCTTACCGGGAATGGATCGGGACTGTGTAAAGGAATTACAGAAAAGTCTTCAAAGATTAGGTATGAAATTTTTTACTGGACATTCGGTTGAAACCGTTATTCAAGAGGGGCAAAAGGTATTTTTGAATATTGTAAAAAATTCGGGAGAAAAAAATTTCAGAAGTGAAGTGGATTATTGCTTAGTGGCTATCGGTCGTAAACCTTATACCGAAAACCTTCAATTAGAAAAAGCTGGAGTAGCTTGTCATGCGAATGGCCGCATTATTACTGACTCCGCAAAGCAAACTCATCGTGAAGGAATTTTTGCCATTGGGGATGTTACAGAAGGGCCGATGTTGGCTCATAAAGCAGAAGAGGAAGGCGTTCTGGTAGCCGAATACCTTGCTGGCCAAAAGCCGCATTTAAATGAGCAGCTGATTCCCGGAGTGGTATATACTTGGCCTGAGTTGGCTTCGGTAGGCAAAACGGAAGAACAACTCCAACGGGAAGGTATACCATTTAAAATTGGAAAGTTTCCCTACAAAGCTTTGGGAAGGGCAAGGGCGAGTGGAGAATTGGAAGGTATTGTAAAACTAATTGCACATGCGGAATCAGATGAAATCTTAGGTGCCCATATGGTTGGAGCCCGTGCTGCAGACCTGATTATGGAAATTGCTGTGGCAATGGAATTCCGGGCAGCAGCCGAAGACATAGCCCGGATTTGTCACCCACACCCAACGTACAGTGAAGCCATCAAAGAAGCAGCGTTGGATGGTTTTCAAAAAATGAGTCTTCATAGTTAGCCAGGGGTCTTGATGGGGAGTTTCTGTGAATGCCATCGGGTGATTCTCCGTTCATTTTTTTAATGAAGTACATAAACACATCGAGCGAAATTCAATACCCAATTGAAAGACTAATATTTTTATTCATGAAAGTGGATTGAGTATATCATGAATATTATAATGCGGCGAGTTCACAGTACTTTTGTGAAATGAAAAATAGAGATCCTTGGTGGTTTTTTTTCACTTGCATGTTTTTTTGTTTGGGATGCATTGCGGAAGAAAATCAGACTCAGGAGGCCAATAGGGAAAAGGCTCTGAGTGAGCTTGGCCACTTTTTATTTTTCGATAAACGTTTGTCTTTAAGAAGTAAATTGTCCTGCTCGTCCTGCCATGATCCTCAGTTTGCTTTTTCTGATGGTTACCGGGTTTCTTTGAATGATCGGGCAGAAAAGTTGTTAAGAAATTCTCCCAGTATCCTTAACTTGAATGAAAGAGATTTTTTTAGCTGGTCGGATCCTTCAATTTCAACTTTGGAAAAGCAAATGGTACGCCCTATGTTTTCAACTCATCCAGTAGAAATGGGAATAAAAGGTAATGAACAGAAAATATTACAGCGAATCAAAACAGATGTACAATACCAGAAAATTTATAAAGAAGCATTTGGTTATTCCATTGATTTAATCACCCTTGAAGATGTGATCCATGCCATTGCGTATTATGAATTCGGCTTGCAAAGTAGAAATTCTAAATTTGATCAATGGAAAAAGACAGGATATCGAAGTGGTTTAACGCCTTCTGAGATTTCTGGATATAATATTTTTATGTCGCAATCAGTCAACTGTAAAGCGTGTCATGGAGGGAATGACTTTTATAGTCCTGAGAATGAAGTTCCAATGGCCAATACCGGTTTATATAATTGCAATAGTTCTTATCCAGCTGAAGACCAGGGATATCAAATGCACACGGGTGATTACAGACACAATGGAGTATTTCGAATTCCGACCCTTAGAAACGTAGCCATTACTGCACCTTACTATCATGATGGCAGCAGCATCAGCCTTGAAGAAGTAATAAAAAATTATGAAAGAGGAGGCCGAAATAATTTGGGAAGCAACTGCAACGGTGATGGAGCTGATCATCCAAATGTAGATGGCCGCTTGAAAAAATTTTCCCTTTCTGACAAACAGCGAAGCGACCTGATTGCTTTTTTGCATACTCTAACAGACACAAGTTATTTGAAAGAGTATTATTTTCAAAATCCTATAAACCCATGAATGTAAAAATTTATATAGCTTTTTTCGAAATGATGTGCAAGTATTATTATTTGATTGTTTGTATGGGTTTATTTTGTTTTGCCTGTAACTCACCCCGGCAAAATCTTCAAGTTGAAGGGGATTTGGTCCGGATGAGGCAGTTACTGATCGGTCGTACATTGAATGCTGACAATCCGGTGATACTGCTTGAAGGAAAGTTGACCAGCGATGAGCAGTTGGCACAAAGTATTTTCATTCAGGACAAGGAGGTGCAACAATTTTATAAAGATCCGGTACATGGAGGTAAATTGTTAAATGAGATTTTTTCTGTTTCCAATATTCGATCCAGCGATATTACTGAGGCAACAAAATCCTGTAATAAGGAAAATTGTAAACGGGTGGAATTGTATAACTATGCACTAAATGCAACAGTGGTCGGTATAGTGGACGTCAAACAGAAAAAATTGAGACATCTGGTCAGTTATAAAGAAACACAACCGGATGTACCGCCCCATTTGGTCGAACTGGCCATGTACATTGCCCAACACGATTCAATGGTGATAAAGGAGTATGGTGAAGACTACCGTCAGCAAAAGGCCCTTATGCCCGGTACTAAAACTGCATTGAATCGTACAAAATGCCAACGATCTAAGCATCTGTGTTTGGCTCCCACATTTATTAAGGGTGATAAAGCTTTGTGGGCAATTGTCGATCTTACCGATTTAAATGTTGCGGGTTTGCGATGGACACATGTCGGTGAAACCGGTATGGCCGTTACAGAGCGATCTGTGCAGAATGCCAAAATTATGGAACTTTACTGTGACAAAGAAAATCAGGTGGAGAAAGGCAATTGGAGCTTTACTTACACAATGACGCGATCGGATGGGTTGCAACTAACAGATGTTAGATTTGAGGGAAGAAAATTATTTAACCAGGTTAAATTGGTGGACTGGCACGTGAGTTATTCAAAAACAGAGGGTTTTGGGTACAGTGATGCAATAGGATGCCCGGAATTCAGTACGGCTGCGGTATTGGCTGTGGAGCCACCCTATTTCGAACCGATCATTTCAAACGGTGACACCTTGGGTTTTTTATTGGGTCAACGGTATTACAGCGAAGGCTGGCCTACGCCTTGTAATTATAATTACCATCAGTATTATGAGTTTTACAAGGATGGCCGGTTCAGGCCGGTCGCTGGTTCAATTGGAAGAGGTTGCGGAAATAATGGAATCTATCGTCCTGTGATGCGGATAAGCCTTGCAGGAGATGCTATGAATGTTTTCGAGTTTACTAATGGTCACTGGGAGCAATGGAAGAAAGAAGGGTGGTCTTTGCAATCGGAACAACAAATCTTTGAAGGAGACCATCATTGGTTCAAATTCCAGGATAAGAAAGGTAAAGGATTGTTGCTGATGGCCAATACTGGCCAAATGCGTGATGGAGGACGAGGCGATCATGCATATGTATATTTGAGTAAGCATTGGCCTAAAAGAGATGAAGGTGATATTGACATGCCGACCATTGGTCCTTGTTGCAATCAGGATCATCAACAGGGGCCTGAAAAATTTATTAATGATGAATCTGTGCAGAATACTGAGTTGGTCTTGTGGTATGTTGCACAGGTTCAAAACGATGATACAAAAGGAAAGGAATATTGTTGGGCTGAATCTGTTTTAAAAAATGGCGTTTATGTTCCAATTATTTATCCATGTTATATGGGCCCAATGTTTAAATTGTATTGACATGAAAAATGCACGATTTGCATTGGTCGTATGTATGCTCATTTTTTATTCTGATCAATTGTTAGCTCAGCTTGATCAATGTAAAGGGATAGCGCCATTTTTAACTCAATTGGGATTCGATCCAGCACGGTGCTATTTTACCACAAGTGAAAAGCATGATATGGGTTTAATGCTCTTAGAATCTTCTCAACCAGGGAATCCAAATGCACGTATCACAAAACGTTATCAGCATCCATCATGGAAGTCCGCTGGTTTTCTTGGAGCAATTGCCACAGATGAAGCAGGGAATATTTATGTATTACCAACTGCCAAAGTTAATTTGCTGCACAATCTGCCAGCATTGCAAAATACGATTTATAAAGTGGACGCAAATACGGGAGTAATGCACGCTTTTTTGTCCTTACCGGGTGGTGATAAAGTCGGCCCGAAAAATCCATTTGGTCTCTTGGGAAGCTTTTACGACTGCAGTACCAAGCAATTATGGGTAAGTACAGTTGCTGGAAGTCATGAAGGACGGGAGATCGGTAAGGTATATGCGGTGGATGTCAAAACAAGGAAGACGACTTTGATTTTGGAAAACAAAGATATTTATGGACTAGCCATCCATCTTGTACAAGGGAAAAGAACTTTATTTCTTTCATCTGCAAGAAGTTCAGATTTATACACCATAGAACTCAATGGTGAAAACAAGCCTATAAGCGAACTTACACAAATATTAAGCATACAGGGGCTAGGACCCCGAGGGGATGACAGAATCCGAAAGATTCGATTTCAACCTAATGGAAACATGATATTGAATACTGTTATGTTTTATTATAATCTTACTGCGCCAAGTGAGGAACAACAGAGTAAATTTATTTATCAAATGAATCCTTCCTCTCAAAAGTGGGACTTGATCCAAATTCAATGACCTCATTGACATTTTGAACCGTTTGTAATTTCATTCCATACACCCTAACGATCCCGGACTTCAGCTAAGTATTCATATATGCACTATAAATGGGCGATGTGCCCTGTGGGCTATTGATTGCACATTTCAGATTACAGTTGGAGAAAATTATTTTGCAGCAATAATTCTTTCAAATGATGAATCTCACTCTGGAAACCACTCTGTAAGTCAAGCATTGTTGCAAAGATTTACACACTGGTTGGTTGAACAATGTCAATTTTTTTGTGCACTTTAAATATTCAAAAAATGTATATGGATATTTTTTCAATTTGTAATGCTGCGAAAATCTGAACTGAATATATCGTATAAAATAAATGTTTTTCACAATAAAAATAATTAATATTTATCATATCATATTTGCATGTGATTTAAGATAAGGTCTAAAGTGTACAATCACGAATTTATTCATTTGATATGATTTAATTCGTATTGTAAGAGAAAGGTGGTTGAGAAAATTTGTATGACTACTATGTTTAATGCAAATTTTAACAGCTAAACTCAATAGAATGAAAACTACGAAACTACGAGAGAAAACTATTTCCATTTATGGCATATTGCCATGGCCACTGAAACATCATTTTTCAGATGGATTACTACATGCTGGTTTTGTAGAATTTCTATTGCATTCATTTTTTCCCAAACAGTTTGCAAGTAAAAATTTCAGGTGTAAGCATTGCCTTCACCCGGACTTCAATTTTTCATTTCAGGAATTAAAATCAGAGCATTATCCATATGAAAACGTTACAATCAATTTTCAAAGGTTGTGTTAGTCTACAAACTAAATGGCCGAATTCTTTTTTGGTGATTTTAGTGTTGCTATGCACTACATTCTATTTGCAAGCTCAGGTAACCGGTTTTGTTTTCCGCGACTATAACGGAAACGGTACAAAACAAGCAGGCGAACCTGGTCGCGAAGGAATTATCGTTAAATTTTATTCCAACGCAGCCCTTCCAGGTAAAGATGTTTTTCTTGGTCAAACCTTAACCAATTCGAGTGGAAACTACAGTTACAGTCCTGCAGTTTATCCTGTAAGGATTGAATTTGAAATTCCAGCTGGAGCTGCATGTAACTTATCGCCAACTCAGGATTTTTCTGGGGCCTATGGCGGTACATATGGAACGGCAGTACAATTCGCCGACGGTCCAAGTACGCATAATTTTGTTATATCATATCCTTATGATTTCAGTACTGAAGCCGACCCTTACAGCTTTGTACCAATTATGGGTAATGGCAATCCTTTGGATCCAAATGGTACTGCAGGTCCAATGCCATCAATTGTTCGTTTTAATTATTTAAATTCAGGATATGCCTCAAACTCAGGCCGGGGAAACAATTCTGGACATCCTTATGTAACCTGTGCAACACATGAACAAACAGGCACCTGTTGGGGAATGGCTTATTCCCGGCAATCCAAGAAAATTTGGACTTCTGCCTACTTAAGAAGACATTCTGGTCTTGGGCCGTTAGGTTCTGGAGGAATTTATTGGTTTGATTCAGAAGGGCCTTATGACTTGAATGCCAATTTGAAATTCATCAATATGGATGAATTGGGTTATGCTACCAGTGATCAAGTGAATCCTTATACCACTGCTTTCGTTGGGGGAACTTGTTCGGGTAATGGTGAAGTTTTCTTCAGTCCGGTGATTGGTTCTAATTCTGACAGAGGATTACCCATTGATAAAGAAGACCCTAGTGCTGATCCTGCAGCATGGGCCCAGGTAGGCCGCCTGGCACTTGGTGATATTGATATTTCGGAAGATGGCCGGTATTTATACGTAGTCAATCTTTATGATCGTAAATTATATGAAATTGATTTGGTGGATCCATTTAATCCTCAGGCTCCAACCATTGCTAATGCAGCTTCGAGAATTAAGAGTTGGGTAATTCCTAATCCATGTGCAGGAAATCCTCAGTCAGGTGAGTACCGTCCTTTCGGATTAAAGTACAGCCGTAACCGGGTGATGGTCGGTATTGTATGTAGTGGACAAAATGCAGATGGTTCGAGTGCAGGAGGAGATTCTCAAGATTTATTAGGGACCATTTATGAGTTCAATACCTCAACGGATACCTGGAATGGTTCGCCGAACGTGCAATTTGATTTTAGTTACCGCGATGCAACCAGCCAACCCTGGAAACGTTGGCAGCGTCAATGGTGGTTTCAGGGCTTTGACCGTGATGCATGTCCTTTGATCACTGACATTGAATTGGATGCAGAAGGAAATATCATCATGGGGGTAAATGATTTACACGGTTCTCAAATCGGACACGTGAATGCAAACCTTTGTGGAAGCTGTTGTCCTGAGAATGGTTCTGCTTGCGGAGATATTCTTCAGGCAGTTCGTGATAAGAACTCAGCAACTTGCCAATATTCTATTTCATTTAGTCCGGAATATTATAAGGACAATCAAATTCACGCGGAACCGGCTCAAGGATCATTGTCCGTTCACTTCACTGCTGA
The DNA here is from genome assembly GCA_964568865.1 of uncultured Saprospiraceae bacterium. Lineage (GTDB taxonomy): Bacteria > Bacteroidota > Bacteroidia > Chitinophagales > Saprospiraceae > Vicinibacter. The sequence continues at coordinate 30,989 of CAZMSE010000009.1, read as the reverse complement.
TTTTGACGGAATTCTTTCAACTTTTATGGATCCCATAGGCATTTGGTCATTCGGCACCATGTTGTTTGACAATAAAACCGGAAACATGCAGCAAACACCGGATGCCAACAACAATAATCAGGAAGGTTATGAATTGGTTTACGCAACCAGCTCAAACAAAGGCCCTTTTGGAAAAGCCAACAGCTTGGGTGATTTGGAAACCGTAGGGATCGTTCCGCCCATAGAAGTAGGAAATTTGGTGTGGTTGGATGTGGATAAAGATGGAGTTCAGGATGGTGGTGAGCCGGGTATTCAAGGAGTACTCATGGAATTTGTTGATGCGAATGGCAATGTAGTTGGAACCACGACAACGGATGCTAACGGTGGTTATTATTTTAACCTGACCAATGTAGTCGATACCGTAGGGGCCACTAAACCCAATGTATTGGGTCCACAACCTTATTCAAGCTATATGATCAGGATCTCTTCCACACATTTCAATGGTGTTGGATTAGGCCCAATTGCAGCATATACATTAACAGCCACCGACGTAGCAGGTGCGGGTTTGGCGGATTACAGCGATAATGATGCGACCAATGTCGCAGGAATTGCCAAAATCAATATTACCACCGGCGGACCCGGGGAAAATGTGCATACTTATGATTTTGGCTTGATTGGTTGTCCTAAACCCATTTGTGAAACAGCAACCATCACTAAACAGTAAGTAAACTCAAATCCTAATTGAAATTATATTCTTAATAGTCTAATTATACTATCATGAAAATTTTTAGTCCCGAACCGAAGGATTCAGCCAAAGCGAATAGCATGCAATTGGCAATGATACTATTGGTTGGTGCATTTTCTGTGCTTTGTGTCAATCTTACATTTGCTCAAACAAATAGTGCAAGTTGTGAACAAATGTTGATAGAAGCAACCAAAAAACGCCAACAAATCAAATTTGAGCAATCTCAATTGATTGCATTACCGAAGCAGACCAATGAAAATGCAGCGCCAAAAGCTGGTGCATTTATGGCAGCAACTTGCGACATTTTAACTTCGGGACTAACGGATGTTCATTGCAACGACAATGGAACACCAAACAACCCGGCAGATGATTATTTGGCATTCTATCTTAAGCCTACCGGAACTGTATTGAGCGGAAGCGGATACAATGTTTCCGTTGAAGGGGGTGGTACTACGATTACTCCAACTTCTGCAAGTAGTTACGGTACTCTGACCAAGTTTCGTTTGGGTAATGGTTCAGCCAACGGATCCACTTGGGCAATTAGGATCACCGATAAAGCAAATTCAAATTGCTTTTTCGTATTTACGGTCAATTGTCCTTCTTGTAGTGTAGTTTGTCCGGATATCGTTCGTCAAATATGTATCGGAGAAAATACTTCTTATTTACTGACAGCTCCTGCAGGATTGACCAATGTTGTCTGGTACGATAGTACCACCAGAACTCAAATTGGAACTGGATCCAGCATTGTCATTGATGTCAATACATTAGGAATGTCAGACAATTATGAATCATATTATTTCAAAGCAAAAAATGCAGATAATTGTGATGTATTGCTGTGTTGCCCGGCGAGATTTAAATCAGAAGTATGTTGTAACATTCAGGCTTCCATTACTAATTCTCCGTGTAATGACAATAATACAAGATATAATCTGGCGGATGACTTTTTTACAATAACCGTGAGTTCAACAAATACCGGTGCAGCAGGACCTTCAAATGCATTTGAAGTAGTACTCAATGGTTCCACTGTAATCGGTACAGGAACTTATGGTACTCCGCTGACCATTGGAAATTCAACCACTCCTCCTTTCAAACCAGATGGAGTAACCACTTATTCTATCACTGTTCGTGATAAAGACAAACAAACATGTATTACCACAGCAATCATTGTTGGTCCAGTAATCCCATGTTTTATTCCGGATGAAGGGGTAACCTGCACAGAGCCTGATCAATTCTACTGGGCACAGGATATTGACCCAACCACAGGTACAGCGAGTTTAGTAAGGCTGGTTTGCGGTACCACTGTAAGTTATACTATACCAGGACCTTATCCCGCTGACTTAAGTCAACCAGTAAAAATCACCGCCATTAATGTAGTGAGCTATGATGGTTATCCGGGGCGAAATTCAGCTCCAGCGCAGCCTAATGAGAAATGGAGATTGGTTTTCAAAAAAGGTGGAAGCGTGGTGGGTACCAGCAACTATACAGGTGACATCGCAGATGGGGTTTTACAAGCTTCATGGCTAGGGGATCTCGGCATGGTCACTTTACCCGCTGGAACTGATGAAATAATTATCGAACATTATTCTGTTGCAAACGATGCAGGATGTGCAACTGGACCCAATAGCGTTAGTCCTGTTGCAATTTGTATGTCCTTTGAAGGACTTTATGATTGGGGTGACCTGGCGGATGCAACCAATGGTACCAGTTCAGGAAATTACCAAACCCGTTCTGCCGACAATGGTCCTTCTCACCGAATCATTAATGGTATAAAAATAGGAACTATAGTAGATCAGGAATCCAATGGTAATCCATCGGCATTGGCAAACGGAGATGACAATACGAGTTCACCGGATGATGAGGATGGTGTTACTTTGCCCATGTTTGTAGCAGGCACTACTGCGACGGTTCCTGTCAATGTAATGAACATGACGGGTGGCGACGCAAAGTTGACCATGTTTATGGATTTCAATAATGATGGTGACTTCAGTGATGCAGGGGAAATGGCTTCATCCAATGTTCCCAATGGCACCAATGGGGTTATCAATATCAATATTGCCGTTCCGGTATCAGCGGTTCCCAATGTAGACCTTGGAGTAAGGTTTAGGTTCAGTACGGATGCTGGAGCTAGCATGAGTGCTACAGGTGAAGCACCAGATGGTGAGGTTGAAGATTATTTAGCACAGGTCATGTCTTACGATTGGGGAGATTTGTCAGATGCAAATAATGGCACTGGGGCAGGAAACTATCAAACACGTACTGCTGACAATGGACCTTCTCATAAAATTATCACTGGATTGAAAATGGGTGCTTCGGTAGATGCGGAAGGAGATGGTAATCAAACGACCAATGCAGATGGCGACGATAACACTACTTCAGATGATGAAGATGGCGTGACATTACCCATGTTTGTAGCAGGTCAGACAGCAACTGTTCCAGTCAACGTGATGAACATGACCGGAAGTGATGCTAAGCTTACCATGTTTATGGACTTTAATAACGATGGCGATTTTAATGATGCCGGTGAGATGACTTCCACAACAGTATCCACAGGAACAAATGGCGTTGTTAATTTAAGTCTTGCTGTTCCTGCAACCGCCACTTTGAATACCAATTTAGGAGTGCGCTTCAGATTGAGTAATGATTTTGCAGCAAGTATGAGTCCAACGGGTACAGCTCCCAATGGTGAAGTGGAAGATTATGTTGCACAAATTATGGGTTACGATTTAGGTGACTTGGCGGACAGTGGAGCAGGTACGGGTACCGGTAATTACGAAACGCAATATGCTTCTAATGGACCCTCTCATAAAATTATCACGGGACTGAAAATAGGAAGTACAGTAGATGCGGAAGGTGATGGAAATCAATCCGCTTTGGCCAACGGCGATGACAGTACGACCAGTGATGATGAAGATGGTGTGACATTGCCTATGTTTATTGCTGGTCAGACAGCAACCGTGCCAGTTACTGTTATGAATATGACAGGCAGCACCGCAAAACTGACTATGTTCATGGATTTTAACAACGATGGGGATTTCAGTGACCCTGGAGAGATGACTTCAGCGAATGTTGCATCAGGAATCAATGGAGTTATAAATCTTACCATTGCCGTTCCTGTTGATGCAATATATAATACAGATCTGGGTGTTCGTTTCCGATTCAGTACAGATGCTGCAGCCAGTATGAGTTCAGTCGGTGCAGCACCCAATGGTGAAGTGGAAGACTATCTTGCTCAGGTAATGAGTTACGATCACGGAGACCTTGCCGACTCTGGTGCAGGAACCTCCAGTGGCAACTATAATACCAATAACTCAGACAACGGACCTTCACATAAAATAATAAGTGGATTGAAAATAGGAAACATTGTTGATGCAGAGGGTGATGGAAATCAAACTGCATTAGCCAATGGAGATGATAATACAACCAATGATGATGAAGATGGGGTAACGTTGCCCATGTTTATAGCGGGTCAAAGTTCAACCGTACCCGTAACCGTAATGAATATGACAGGCAGTGATGCAAAACTGACCATGTTTATTGATTTCAATAATGATGGAGATTTTCTGGATGCAGGTGAAATGAGTTCAACAACAGTAAGTGATGGTACGAATGGTACAGTAAATTTAAATATCGCTGTTCCGGTTACCGCTACAATCAATACCAATGTTGGCGTTCGTTTCCGTTTAAGCACTGATTTTGCCGCAAGCATGTTACCTACAGGAACTGCCCCTAACGGTGAAGTTGAAGATTACATTACACAAATAATGGGATATGATCTTGGTGACTTGGCAGACAGTGGAGCAGGAACGGGTGCAGGAAATTACGAAACCCAATATGCATCCAATGGACCTTCACATAAGATCATTAATGGATTAAAAATAGGTGCCATGGAAGATGCAGAAGGTGATGGAAATCAATCTGCGCTGGCCAATGGAGATGATAATACAACCCTCGATGACGAGGATGGTGTGACCTTGCCAATGTTTGTTGCAGGCGAAACAGCCACCGTTCCCGTATCCGTTTTAAATACTACAGGTACAGCAGCAAAGTTGACCATGTTCATGGATTTCAACAACGATGGTGATTTCAATGATCCGGGTGAAATGACCTCTGCTAATGTACCCAATGGAACCAATGGAACCATCAACCTCAATTTACCCGTGCCTGTGAATGCTGTGTTGAATACTGATGTTGGTATCAGATTCCGTTTAAGTACAGACGCAACCGCAAGCATGAATTCAACTGGAGCAGCTCCAGATGGTGAAGTAGAAGATTATCTAGCAAAAGTCATGGGCTATGACCGTGGCGACTTGGCGGATGGTTCTATTGGAACCGCTGCAGGAAACTATCAAACACAAATTTTAGACAATGGTCCTTCGCATAAAATCATTACAGGTTTAAAAATGGGCTTGAGTGTTGATGCTGAAGCAAACGGAAATCAATCACCTAATGCTGATGGTGATGACTTTACTGGAACCGGCGATGATGAAGATGGTGTAACCTTACCAGTGTTTTACACCGGAAATACAGTAAATGTGCCTGTTGTTGCAATGAACATGACCGGTAGTGATGCCAAGTTGACACTCTTTGTCGATTTTAACAATGATGGGGATTTTAATGATGCAGGAGAAATGTCTGCGATAACTGTCGTAAATGGAACCAATACAACCGTTAATGTTCCTGTATCAATACCACTCAACGCAGTGACAGGAACACCCCTTGGTGTGAGAGCCAGATTAAGTACAGATGGTACAGCAAGCATGAACCCTGTTGGCCCAGCTCCTGATGGTGAAGTTGAAGATTATTTGGTAACGATTACCGGACCGAGTATTACACACACAAAAACAATTTCAAATTTGGTTCAAACTGGACCTAACCAATGGGCTGTTACTTATCAGATTGTAGTAAACAACAATACGGCAGGTTCTGGAACATATGGATTAGATGATATTACCGGATTTGAAAATGACATCACGATATTGAGTTCCAGTTTTACTTCTAATGCTCCTGGTAATGCAGCAAATCCTGGGCCTTTAGCTTTAGCGGGTGCCGGACCTTGGAATCTTGCTAGCAATCAGTTGATCCTTGGGTTATCATCGCATACATATTTAGTAACGGTCAATGTGAAAATTGATTTATCTCCTGCTTCTGGTGGTGATAATGTTTATAAAGAATGTGGTGACGCAACTCCTGGTATTCCAAAAACAGGTGAAGGTTTGTTCAATAGAACAGAATTGGATATTTGGGATGATGGTTCTATCAATGAAAGAGATACAGCATGTGCTGATTTACCATACATCATACATGACAAACGATTCTTGAATGTAACTCAAGTGAATCAAAATACGTGGAATGTAAAATACCAGATCGATGTAACCAATCAGGGAGGAGCATCTGGACAATATGATCTAAACGATGAACCGGTATACGACGATGATATTACCATCAATACAGCAGCATATACCAGCAATGCACCTGGAAATCCTGGAGTCGGCTTACCAATCACTCCGCCATGGACCTTGGCCAATGATCAAAGTATCGTAGCGGGAGGATTGCACAGTTACATCATTACGGTAAATGTTACGTTGGATTTGGAAGATGGAGCAGTAGGTGATGATGACTACACAGCGTGTGGAGACAATGGAAGTGGAGAACCTATAGACCATGAAGGATTGTTCAACCGTAGTTTACTGGATGTAAACAATGATGGCAACTGGGATCAACGCGACAGTGTGTGTGCAGATTTACCCTACATCGTACACGAAAAGACCATTAGCAGTGTGACGATGACAGGAGTGAATACCTATGATGTAACTTACCAGATTGTAGTACGCAACATAGGAGGAGCCTCAGATCAGTATCACTTAAAAGATCAGCCAGGCTTCGACGATGACATAACGATCAACAATTCAAGATATACTACGAATGCGTCAGGCAATCCAGGAAATCCAGGCCCATTGGCATTAGCAGGAACTGGACCATGGACCTTGGCCAACAATCAGACGATCAATGCAGGAGGAGTACAGACGTACACCATCGTAACGAATGTTACGTTGAACCTGAGTGCAGCGAGCGGAGGAGACAATGACTATACAGCATGTGGAACAGGAACACCAGGCGAACCGATCAGTGGAGAAGGATTGTTCAACGAAAGTCAACTGGATATTGATACAGATGGAACAACGGATCGTAGAGACAGTGTATGTGCGGACTTGCCGTACATTGTACACGAGAAGACGATCAGCAATGTGACGATGACGGGAGCCAATACTTACCGTGTAGATTATCAGATCAGAGTAGAGAATCAGGGAGGAGCGAATGGAAGTTATGATTTGAAAGATCAACCAGGATTTGATGATGACATAACGATCGTTAGTACGAGCTATACGAGCAATGCAGCGGGTAATGCAGGAAATCCTGGCCCAGCAGCATTGGCAGGAAGTGGACCATGGACATTGGCAACAAATCAGAACATTGGAGCAGGAGGTGTACAATTGTACACGATCAGTGTGAACGTAAAAATTGATTTAAGTCCTGCATCAGGCGGAAACAATACGTACACAGCATGTGGAAACGGAACAACGGCTCCACCACAAAGTGGACAAGGATTGTTCAATCAATCATTGTTGGATGTGACACGTGATGGAACTACTGATTACCGTGATAGTGTATGTACTGACTTGCCATATATTGTACATGACAAACGATTCCTGGATGTAACCCAGGTGAATCAAAATACATGGAATGTAAGGTATCAGATTGATGTAACGAATCAGGGTGGAGCATCCGGACAGTATGACTTACGCGATGAACCAGTATACGACGATGATATTACCATCAATACAGCAGCATATACCAGCAATGCACCTG
>CAZMSE010000009.1:0-23298 GCA_964568865.1 uncultured Saprospiraceae bacterium | reverse complement strand
CAACGGCTCCACCACAAAGTGGACAAGGATTGTTCAATCAATCATTGTTGGATGTAAACCGCGACGGAACCACCGATTATCGCGATAGTGTATGTACAGATTTACCATACATCATTCATGAAAAGAGGATTGTTTCAGTCACTGAACTGGGTAGCGGAAATTACACGGTAAAATACGGAATCAAAGTTGACAATATTGGTGGTGCTTCAGGCCAGTATGACTTATATGATGCACCGGGATTTGATGATGATTTTGAAGTATTAAATGCACAATATTCGAGCACTGCTCCAGGCCATCCAGCAAATCCGGGACCACTTGCATTAGTAGGTGCTGGACCATGGAACCTGGCAAATGATCAGAATATTCCTGCCGGTGCAAGTCATGATTACATCATCACGGTGAATGTAAATATTGACTTGGTGGATGTACCAACTGCAGGTGATGAAACCTATCACCATTGCGGATCGACTATACCAGGTACGCCAAGTGCCGGTGAAGGATTGTTCAATCAATCATTATTGGATGTGAATAATGATGGTATCGCTGATCAAAAGGATACTGTTTGTACAGATGTAGAAATCATCGATTTGGCTTTGAGAAAGACCGTTGTCACTCCTGGTCCATACAAATATGGAGATGACATCACATTCAAAATAGAAGTATTTAATCAGGGCAATACACCTGCATACAATTTGACGGTTTCAGATTATGTGCCATCAGGTTATAGCTTTAGTCCGTTGAATGTTGGATGGACTATGTTATCTGCTACTGAATACAAGAGCCCAGTATTTGCAGGACCTTTAGCTCCGAAAGCAAGTACAGTATTCTTAGTGAAGTTAAAATTACAGATGACCAATGGAGGTGTAACTAACTGGATAAACTACGCAGAGATCAACGACTTTACGGATGTTGGAGGTACAAGTATCTCGAATAAAGATATTGATAGCCGTCCTCATTCAGATGATGTAGGAGAACGTGCTGTTACTCCAGGAGCACCGGCTGATGATAACATCACCAGTAAAGACAAAGGTGGGGAAGAAGACGATCACGATCCTGCGGGAATTGAAGTTTATGATCTTGCTTTGAGAAAAACTACTCCTAATCCGACAGGTCCATGGAAATACGGTGATGTAGTTCCATTTACGATCACGGTATTCAACCAGGGTAATGTAGAAGCAAGAGATGTTCAGGTAGTAGATTATTTACCATCAGGTCTTGATTTTGGAGCGGGTAATGCTTCCTGGTCTTACGATGTTGGAACCAGAATGGCATTAACCACTGTGGCTTCAATTCCTGCAGGAGGCCAGGTTTCCTTGGTAATTAACATGGTTGTACAACCAAGTTTGACAGGAATGGCGGAGAAGCGTTGGTATAACGAAGCTGAAATAAAAACAGCAAGAGATAACAACAACACAACGCGCACAGAGGATATTGATAGCCGATTTGATATGAATCCTGACAACGATAATGATGTTGTTTGCGACGGTCCAGATGATGATGAAATAAATGAAGATGGTAAAAATGTACCGGGTGATGATGAAGACGACAATGACATAGAATGGATACATGTATTCGATCTAGCATTGACGAAAACTGAAGTAACCAGTGGTCCATACCGCTATGGTCAGGATGTTAGATTCCGATTGACCGTGTATAATCAGGGTAACATCACTGCACAAACCGTAAAATTGACTGACTATCTACCGGCAGGATTTGTGTTGAGCACAACAACTCCGAATGGATGGGTCATGAACGGAAGTAATGCAGAATATACCATCAATACACCATTGGCTGGCGGTGCATCAACATTTGTAGATATTTATTTAACCGTTGTCATGACCGAAGGTGGTCGTAAAGATTGGTTGAACTATGCTGAGATTACAGGCTCTACAGATAGCAATGGCGATAACAGTATGAAAGATGCAGACAGTATGCCTGGATCAGACAATCCTACTGAAAGAAGTGTTACCGAAGGAAGTCCGGCTGATAATAACATCACCAGCAATGATAAAGGAGGTGAGGAGGATGATCATGATCCGGATGGAATAGATGTTTATGACTTAGCATTGATTAAGAAACCAGCTGTAGCAGGTCCTTATTCATATGGACAAGTAGTGCCATTTACCATTCAGATTATCAATCAAGGTAACATTGGTGCAAAAAGTATACAGCTGATTGATTATGTTCCAAATGGTTTCCAATGGGTAGCTTCCAATGAACCAGATTGGACTTACTTCAATGCATCAAGAACAGCCATATATACTTATCCATTTTTAATTCAACCTGGAGATACTGCTGAAGTTACTATCAGCTTAAAAATTGTACCTTCATTACCAGGTGGATATGATCGCTGGGTAAATTATACTGAAATAAAAGGTTCGACGGATGAAAACAACGATCCTAAAGATCCTATGGATGATATGGATAGTATGACAGATACCGATAAGAACAATGACCCTGGTGGTATTCCAGATACGTCAGATGATGATAATGTTGAAGGAGATAAATATCAGGGTGAAGATGAAGATGATCATGATCCTGCTAGATTGGAAATCATTGATCTGGCATTGAGAAAAGTTCTTGACAACCCAGGTGCCCACGTGTATTATGATTACCTTGACTTTAGTGTTTGGGTTTTCAATCAAGGGAATACATCTGTTGATGATGTAGAAATCACAGACTACAAACCTGCAGGCTACGGATTCAATGCATTGTTGCCTCAAAATGCAGGCTGGTCTTTGGCTGGAAGCGATTTGAAATATACCATCACTACCAAGTTAAAACCTGGAGATAGTATACGCATTCCATTAAGACTTCAGATCCTTCAAACCAACGGAGGTGAAAAAGACTGGATAAACTATTCTGAAATCACAGAAGTGTTTGATACTTTGGGTAGAGACAGAACACCAGATGACATCGATTCAAATCCTGGTTCGGATAATCCAACAGAAAATGGAGTAGAACCTGGTGACCCAGAAGATGATAACATTAGTTCAAACGATAAAGGCGGGGAAGAAGACGATCACGATCCTGCTGGAATCGAAATATTTGACCTTGCACAAAGAAAATATGTTGATGAAGCTGGACCATTCCAATATGGAGATGAAGTAAGCTTCCGCGTTACGGTCTTTAACCAAGGATCAATTGAAGCAAAGGATATTGAAATTGTGGATTATATTCCAGATGGATTTACCTTAAGTGCAAATAATGTTGGCTGGACATCTATTGGTGGCAATATGGTGAAACGTACCATTGCTGGCCCATTGAAACCAGGTGATAGTACCTTTATTCAAATCAACTTGGATTTGAGATACAGTGAAAACAAATTTGCATGGGATAATTACTCTGAAATAAAATCTGCCAAAGATTATACAGGAGCTAATCGTACCGATGACTTCGATTCAAATGAAGACATGATCAATGGAAATGATTTAGGAGGTCAACCCAATACACCAACGGATAACCATGTTGCAGATGATGGTAAAGATGGCAATCAGGATGGAATCACGGATGAAGACGATCATGATGTTGCAAGAGTACCGGTATGGGATCTTGCATTAATCAAGAAAGTCAATACAGCGGGTCCATATCAATATGGTCAAACCATAAGATTCGATGTGATTGCATACAATCAGGGCAATTATGTAATGGATCAGGTTACATTGGTTGATTATCTACCACAAGGATACGGATTTACTCCAGGTGGATTAAACACCGGATGGACTCAGGTAGGTAATATGCTAACGTACGTTCATAATGGAAACATGGTGAAAGGTGATTCGGTAATTGTTCCATTGTATTTGAAAATCTTACAAACTGACGGAGGAAGAACTCATTGGACTAACCGTGCTGAAATTAAAACGGCAACGGATACAACGGGTGTTACCAATGTTCTGGATGCAGATGGTTCAACGCCAAACATGAATCCTGATGATGACAAACAACCAGGTTGTGGTGAAGCCGATGATGATAACAAATACGGAAATGCAAAGAATGGTGAAGATGAAGATGATCAAGATCCAGCATGTATAGAGGTATTTGATATAGCGTTGAGAAAACGATTTACCGGTAGTTATCCGATTAAATACAATGATGTTATCCCATTTGAAATTACCTTGTTCAATCAAGGTAATGTCAATGCAACCAACATCACTGTAGTGGATTATGTACCGACCGGATATGATTGGGTTGCCAATGCAGGGTGGACGTATAACAATGCCACACGAATGGCTACATATACCTATCCTGGACCAATTACTCCAGGTAATAACGCAACCATAAGCATAAACTTGAAAGTAATTCCTGATTATTCCGGAATCACAGCTTGGGATAACTTGAGTGAAATTAAATCTGCGGTTGCAGAAGATGGTACGCCACGTGACCATGACTTTGATGGCACCTTCGATATGAATCCAACTGATGATATGGGTGGTCAACCTAATACTCCAACGGATGATCATATTGCAGATGACGGAAAAGATGGTGACGGTGATGGAATTAAAGATCATGATGATCATGACCCGGCTCGTCCGCAAGTACTGAATATGGCCTTGAGAAAATGGGTGATGAATAAGAAACCTTATTACCTGCCAGGAGATACGGTTCCGTTTACCATTACCCTGTTCAATCAAGGTAACGTACCAGTCAAAAACGTGACGGTCAATGACTATATGCCACAAGGATACGTGTTCACAACAGGTGTTGGATATAATGTTGGTTGGACCAATAATGCCGGTACACTGAATTACACATACGCGCCAACTTTGGCACCACGTGACAGCGTTCAATTGACTTTGAAACTGAAGATTCAAATTGCAGCTGCCCCGACCATCTTTGATTGGGATAACTATGCTGAGATTAAATCTGTAAGGGATACGTCAAACAATAATCGTGACAACGATGATGCTGACAGTAAACCGAACACGGACAGTCCATGGGAACGTCAAGTTAAGGAAGGCCATCCTTGGGATAATGTAATCGATGGTCAAGGTCAACCAGAGGGAGAAGATGAAGATGACCACGACTTCGAAAATGTGAAAGTCACCGGTGCATTGGGAGATAAAGTTTGGAAAGATTTGGATGGTGACGGAATTCAAGATGCGGGAGAACCAGGTGTACCAAATGTAGTGGTAACCTTATACGAATGTGGAACAACCAACATTGTGAAGAAGGATACTACCGATGCAAATGGTAATTACTTCTTTGACTTCTTATTGCCTTTACGTTCTTACTTCGTGAAGTTTACGAATCCAGATCCGAATAATTGTGGTTTCACATTCCAGGATCGCGGCAATGATGATCGCCTTGACAGCGATGTCAATTCTGCTGGAGTAGGTCCATGTACTTACATCGAACCGGGTGAAAGAGACAGTACCTACGATGCTGGATTGGTGGCCTATGCAAGTTATGGTGATCTGGTTTGGCATGATCGCGATGGCGATGGTCGTCAAGATGCTGGAGAAGAAGGAATTGCAGATGTAACAGTTACACTTTACGATGGAGATACCCACTTACCGGTGCGTGTCGGTAATACCAATGCGAATGGCATTTACCTGTTCGATAAATTGTATCCAGGCAATTACTATGCTAAGTACGAATACCATCCAATGTGGACCGTTACCAAACCCAACATTGGAAACAATACAGGAGATAGCGATGTAGATGGAAGCAATGGACCAAATACCAATGCAACCACCTACCTCAGTCCGGGAGAAGATGATCTTACTTGGGACCTTGGATTGTACAAGTGTATCATGTTCAGCGGTGATGTATGGCACGATTTGGATCTGGATGGAATCTATGATCCAGCAGAAAAAGGCATCAACGGATTGTACGTTTACCTTGTAGATGCCATGAGTGGTGCAACGGTTGCTCAACAAATCACGAGCGTTAAACCGGGGACTCCATCAGATGATGGTTACTATAAGTTCTGCGTACCTCCGGGAATGTACTTCCTGAGATTTGAAAGACCTGGACATTTGGCTGCATCTGAACCTTTCAAAGGCAACGATTCAACCAAAGACAGTGATGTCACTCATAAGAATGGATTGAATACCACCAACAAATACACTGTATTGAGTGGGGATATGATATCCAATGTAGGTGCAGGATTCCAGATTAAATCACTCGTTGGAGATAAAGTTTGGATTGACCGCAACTTCAATGGTATTCAGGAAAATGGAGAAGCTCCACTTGAAGGAGTGGTAGTATCGGCTTACAAAGAAGATGGTACCATGGTGAGCGAGGCCACAACAGGATACGACGGACAATTTACATTGGATGGAATCAGTCAGGGAGATTACTTCGTGAAGTTCACGTTACCCAATCAAAGCTTCGGATTTACTACGCCGGATGTGGGTAATGAAGACACGGACAGCGACGTAAACAATACCTTCGGATATGGTACTACCAAAATGTACAGAATCCTTGCAGGTGAAGTTAGACCAAACATCGACGCAGGTGTAGTCGGACAAGCATTGGCAGTCGAATGGCTTGCTTTTGATGGAGAAAACAAAGGCGACCATAACTTACTCAACTGGAGCACGAAAGTAGATTTGAACAATGAGTACTTCATCGTTGAAAGAAGATTGGAAAATGAAACAGATTTTGTCAACATTGGTCGAGTAGAAGCTAACTCAAACTTCAGCTTACCACAGCATGACTATCAGTTTAGCGATTTCGATCTGAGAGTACCTGGAGTTTATTATTACCGACTGGTACAATACGATCACAATGGAGGATTTACTTATAGTAAGATCATCAGCATACGAGTAAGTATGGGTGAGGACTTGAAATTGTTCTTGTATCCAAATCCTGCTCAAGGAGATTTGAATCTCGAAATGTACACTCCACAAGAAGGTGAGTTCGAATTCAAAGTGTTCGATCAATCAGGAAAAGCTGTGTTGCTGCTGCCATTCAGCGGATATCATGCAAAAGGTAAATTAACCAGACACATCGATGTTTCGATGTTATCTTCAGGTCAATACATCCTGCAGATCACAGGACCATCAGGAGTCATAATCCGGAAGTTTACCGTGTCAAATTAAACCTTGTTAAACAATAATAAAGAAGAGCCTGCCAGTTTTGGTGGGCTCTTTTTTTTAAAAAAAATGGCCTGCTATTCAGTGATGGAGATATGGCATATTCAGATCACAACAAGAGTGCATATCTGCAGTCATAATGCTAAGGCATTGTTCCTTAATGACCATTTTCCATTGGAAAATTGAATCGTAAACAACAATTTAGAAATATGTTTTTAGGAGTTCAAGCCCTTCAGGCTTGCCAGAGGGTTTGGTCTATTAACACCGCATTTCATGCGGCGTTATAAAAGTTCAATTCTGCGGATTGTTAGGTTTAAAATCAACCTTATCGAAATTAAAAACCCGAAGGGTTTTAATAACATAATCTGCAAGCGACTGCAAGCTGTACCAAAGCGCTACGGGCCAGAACCCTGAAGGGGTATAACTAAACCTTATCACCGAACTTACCATTACGATTCTTGCCAATCCAGAAAAAACCCGAAGGGTTTTAATAACATTAGCAGCATGCGATAGCATGCTGCAACGAACAACAGTTTAAGGGAACCCTGAAGGGGTTCAATATTTAAGCTATTTTTTTTATACGCTACATTAAACTCAATGTATGTATTTGTACTGCATGGATTCTCTTATAGTGAAAGAATGAACTGAGTATTTTGTAAGTCTCATTATTTTGCTATCCTAAGCATAATATAAGTTGTGTCGGTGTAAAGCGCGTAGCGAAAATTTCTGCTGCTTTCAGGAGTTCGCCCCCCGATGGCCTCGGTCACCGGGACGCTCCTAAATGGCCATGTCAGCCGCAATTTGCCAGCTCTGCTGGCTGGAGCTCATAACGTCGAATTTAAGCGCTTTACAGCCCATTTTTCAATATTGAATTAACCCAATGGATTACTTACATTTTATTCCCAACGCAAAGTCCAATACCTCTGACATATTCGATACATAATGGAACTCCAAGCCCTTAATGTGATCAGGGTTGACCTCCAGAACATGAGACTTATTTTCACTGCTAAGCATAATTTTTTTAATTCCTGCGCGCTTGGCAGCCAGAATCTTTTCTTTAATGCCACCTACAGGAAGTACCTTTCCTCGTAAAGTAATTTCACCGGTCATCGCTAAAAATTCTAACACGGGTTTTTGGTGAATGGCAGAGCATATCGAACTCAACATGGTGATTCCTGCAGAAGGCCCGTCTTTTGGAATTGCACCTTCTGGAACATGAACATGAAAATCATGCTGTTCAAAATATTCTTTATCCAAATTCAATGCATCTGCATGTGCCTTAATGTAACTAAGAGCTGTGCTGGCAGATTCTTTCATAACATCTCCTAGATTACCTGTGAGTACTACCTTTCCTTTGCCATGAGAAATGCTGGTTTCAATGTAAAGTATGTCTCCTCCTACGCGGGTCCATGCTAGACCAATGGCTACACCTTTGGGTAATTTTTCCTGGTAGCGTTCGCTGCTGTATTTTGCAATTCCCAGCATGTTATTCAATTCTTCTTCTTTTACTTGAAAAGATTTTCCAGCATTCACAGCAATATAAGCGGCTGCTTTACGGGCTACACCTGCCAATTGCCTTCTCAGGCTTCTGACACCCGATTCCCGGGTGTAGTCCTGAATAATTTTTTCAAGTACAGAAGTAGATAATTTGAATTGCTTGGGTTTTAATCCATGCTCTTCTAAGACTTGCGGGATCAAATGATCCTTTGCAATTTCAATTTTTTCTTCCGTGCTGTATCCTTGCAACTCGATGATTTCCATTCTGTCCAATAACGCAGGTTGAATGGTACTCAAACTGTTGGCGGTTGCAATAAACAGGATCTTCGACAAATCAAATTCAAGATCCAGGTAGTTGTCATGGAATGTGGAATTCTGCTCAGGATCCAATACTTCCAATAAAGCAGAAGAAGGATCTCCTCTGAAATCTTTTCCTATCTTATCGATTTCGTCCAGAATGAAAACCGGATTGGCTGAACCAGCTTTGCGAAGTGATTGGATGATTCTTCCAGGCATTGCACCAATGTAAGTCTTACGGTGTCCTCTGATTTCGGATTCATCGTGCAAACCACCCAATGACATTCGAATGAATTTTCTACCGAGGGCAGTTGCAATTGATTTGCCCAATGAAGTTTTACCTACACCCGGTGGACCAACAAGACAAAGTATAGGTGACTTCATATCACCTTTCAACTTTAATACAGCTAAGTGTTCAATGATACGTTCTTTGATTTTTTCAAGTCCATTGTGGTCCTTATCCAAAACCTGACGGCATTTTTTCAAATCGTAACGGTCAAGGGTATAATCATCCCAAGGCAAATCAACCAGCAAATCAAGGTAATTCATCTGAACGGAATACTCAGCCACCTGAGGATTCATCCTTTTTAGTTTATTCAATTCCTTTTCAAAATGCTGAGCAACCTCTTTTGTCCATTTTTTTTGTGCGGCACGGGCAACAATATCTTCTACATCCTGTTCAACTGGATCCTGTCCTAATTCTTCTTGTATGGTTTTAAGCTGTTGGTTAAGATAATAATCACGTTGTTGTTTTTCAAGGTCCATCCTGACCCTGGCTTCAATTTGATCTTTTACTTCTAACATCTGTAACTCGTTGTTTAATAAAAACAACAGTGTTTCAGCCTTTTTATGCAGTTCGTCCATTTCAAGCAACTCTTGCTTTTTTTGAATGGGTAGGTTTAAGTTTGAGGAAATGAAATGCAATAAAAAACGGTCATCGTTGATGTTTTTTAATAGTACCTGAGCTTCATTGGGAATTTGGGGCATGAGTTCTACAATCCGTTTAGACTTTTCCATGACAGATTGAATCATAGCCTCATATTCAATTTTATTGGTCGAAGGAATGTGTTCACGTTTGGAAATCCGTGCTTTTAGATAAGGTTCGTCTGATACCCATTCTGTAACTAAACACCTTTTCCTACCTTGTAAAATCACCGTTTGGCTTCCATCAGGCATTTTGAGCAACTTAACTACCTTGGCGACGGTTCCGGTTTGATAAAGATCTACACTTCCGGGTTCTTCCGTTTGTGAATTGACCTGGGTTAAAACCAAGATGTATTTGTCTGCATCATGAGACGCGGAAACTGCGCGCATCGACTTTTCGCGCCCTACGGTAATCGGAATAATGACACCTGGAAATAGAACGGTGTTTTTAAGAGGCATTACGGGAAGTACATCGGTAAAATGATCTTCCCGAGCTGGAACTTCATCATCAGCAACCGCAACAAAAGGTAAAACTTCTTCCTCATTGTGGAGGTGGCTCATGAAAAAATTGGGTCGGTTTGTCATAACATCAGATATCGGCTGCCCGCCGATGGGTTTAGTGCAATCTGTCAATCCCTGTGCCATGCACGAATATTGGTAAGAAACCTGACAAAAGACCCGATTCTATGGCCAAATTGGCAAATGGATGGTTTTAAGGCGCCAATCGCGAAAGCATCCAATCGGAACCCTGATACAAGGAATAAGCGAATCGGTCATGAAGCCTGTTTTCACGGCCCTGCCAAAACTCAAAATAGTCTGGAATGACCTTGTAACCTCCCCAATGGGCAGGTCGGGTAGCGCGCGCAGTTTTTTCCTGAAGCTTTTCCATTGCATGGAGAAGATAGTCCCGGTCCGGAATGATTTCTGATTGTGGTGAAATCATAGCCCCTAATTGTGCGGGAAAAGGCCTGCTATAAAAATATTCGTCCGACTCTTCTGTAGAAATACGGGAAACTTTCCCCTCAATACGCACTTGACGTTCCATTTTTTCCCAGAAAAACAACAAACTGACATTGGGATTGGATTCCAGTTCTCGACCCTTTCGGCTATGGTAGTTGGTAAAAAAAATAATGCCCCCTTCTTTTATTTCTTTCATGAGTACTACGCGAGAGGAAGGCCGACCATCTTCAGCAACCGTAGAAAGTACCATGGCATTAGGCTCTGTTGCTCCATGAGCTAAACACTGACGGAACCATTCCTGAAACTGCTCCAGAGGATCAGCTAACAAGTGTTCGCTTTCTAGGATAGACAGTGTATATTCTCTGCGTAAATCTTTCATAAAAATGAATCTATATTTTTCCTAAACTTTTTTCCAGATTGACTTTTGCCTGTACCAATTGAAATTGCGATTCCACTAAATTGGCCTGGCTTAAGTAAAGGTCTCTTTCTGCAGAAGTTACTTCCAAACTGCTGCCTACACCTTCACGGAATTTAATTTTTGCAGTCTCGTAAATTTTCTCTGCCAATCCGACCAACTTTTTTCGGTTTTCTAGGGTGACCATGGCATTGACATAGGATGTACGTGCATTGGTAAACTCCAATTGTGCACCTTGCTCAAATGAGGTAAACTGGACTTTTGTTCTTTCCAGGGTCACACGGGCACGTTCGATTTTCGCAGTTCTGTCAAAACCTGTAAAAAGCGGCCAACTCAATTGCACGCCTACATTGGATGAGGGAAACCAACCATTGTCGTTCGCATCAAACAATTTGTTTCGTTGCAGACTTTGCTGGTAAGTCGCAAATCCGTACAAACTCGGATAATAACTCATTTGATAGCGTTTAATGTTGATTTCTGCCAGCCGAAGGCTTTGTTGTAAAACCGGAAATTCTGGTCTGACTTCCAGGTTAAGACCCATTGCAGGATCCATTACCTCCAGATAAGTACTGTTGACCAAAGAGGCTAACCGGTCGCTAAGTACAATTTCCTTATCCAACGGATATTGCATTTTAAATTTTAATACATTTTTACTAACATCTGTTAGTTTTTGCAAATTCTGAAGTTCTGCTTCCAGATTGCTGACAGACAAATCAAGTCGGTCTACATCCAGTTTTTCTAAAAATCCGGCACGGTGTATTTCAGTGACTTCCTGTTTTACCTTCCTGAGATTCTCCAAATTCCTGGTGACGATCTGGATGTTTTCTTCGAGTACCAAAGCAGACAAGTACGCCAGACTGACATCATGTTTTACCGATGATTCTTCTAGAGTAATTTGTTTAAGGATCAACTCACGGTACATGCGTTGGGCTTTTAATCCAAGAAAAAATACCCCATCAAACAACAAGGTGTTTAATTCTAAACCCGCTGAGAAATTATGTTTGGTTCCAAATTGAACCGGCACTCCACCGGGTGCCGGTAGATCCCTGCGGGGTAGTAGATTTTCATCAAACAAGACATCGTATATGGCGGGTTCAATAAAATCAGGAAAAATATTGGTGGGTATTTTCAGGAAATAATTATAAGAGGCAGAAGCTTGTAATTTAGGGAGTCCAATGGCTGTGTATTCCTTGAGTTGGCCATTTACATCCCGTAGATCAAGCTGTTTATTTTTTAAATTCAGACTGTTTTTTAGGGCATATTGCTTTGCCTGGTCAAGTGTAAAAGATTCCTGACCTGACAGAGTCAGACTAAGCATCAAAATCAACACAGTCAATGGCAGAAAAGGCTTCATGTTCGGATTTTTACAAAGATGACGATTCAATGAAAATGTAAACACCACACCTTTGTTAATGTTTTAAAAGAGAAACCCAATAATATGCGAATTGACCTTGCCTGGAAATTTTGAGCTCCGATCTGATGATCGCCTGCTGAAGATGTGCAAATTGGCAAACAAACTTACCTTTGCCGGCGATTGATGTCGTATGCCAATATTACGCAAAGCCAAATGAACAAAAGCAGATCGTATCCCTGGAGGTGCAGATTGGTAATGTTAAGTTGTACCTGGTGGTTCGCTTGCAAGACACATGAACGACCCCCTTCGCCTGCAGACCAGTTTAAAAAATATTGCAGCAATTGCCATGGTTTTGATGGTAATTTGTCCATTAACGGTGCGATTAAATTACAGTTTTCTTTACTGAATCTGGAAGAGCGGAAATTGATCATTGCCAATGGCCGAAATGCTATGACCGGGTTTTCAAAAATCCTTAGTCCTCTTGAAATTCAACAGTTGGCAGAATATACGCTGGAACTTAAGTCCAAAACTGACCAATGAACATCCGTTCTATATTGATTACCGGTGCACATCATAAACATGTGAAAGCAATTGTGCGGTTTTTGTCAGGACATGGTTTTGATGTAAGCGCATTTTGCAAAAATAAACAGCCTGGATCCCTTGATTCATTAGCCGTAAAGGTTTATCCGGTTGATCTTATGGATCCTGCTTCGTATGAAGACATTTTAAAACACCAGGACCTCATCATTCACGGTGACACCCTATGTTCCTTCAATCCTTCAGATAAAGTGGCTATGTACCGCCAGAATGTATTGGGCACACGGGATTTAGTCAATGCCGCTTTATCACAAAATGTTTCTTCAATTTTGTTTTTGTCGGATCTATATACTTTGTCCCGTAGTTCAAATCCAGGATTGCTGACTTTGAACAATGAAGGCAATCCTTTTTTTTTCAATGAGTACTGCAAAACCTTGTTTCATGCTGAACTGGAAATCCATCGTGCAGAGGCTGAAGGTATTCAAACTGCTATCATGCACCCGGCTTGGTTGATGGATCCTTCTTCACCAACGGAATTTTTACCTGCAAGATTTTTAAAAGCATCCTTTGGAGAATCTACGGAGCAACCTTATCACATAGCATGGCTGACATTGCCTCGGCTTTTGGATGATGTGTTGAGTTGGGTACAACGACCTCAATGGGAGCAAATGCCTTTAGTCTCAGGTTTATTCCAATTGAATTCATCACCTTTTGCAAATCAACCAACATTTTGGTTGGGGCGCAGTTTAATAAGACTTAAGAACCAGTTGACCTGTCCAACTGAAGTAAAAAATGTACATTCACTCTTAAGAGTACCGATTGAAATCCCAAACTCCAACCAGGGTGTAGTACTCCGTCATTCTTCAGGCGGCTGGGAGGAATTTGGAAAATTCGTGCTCAACTCATCCCGCTGACCGTTGGGACCATAAAAAATGGTCTTTTTCTATAGATTTTTATTTCAAAGATTAACCTGGTCTTTTAGCTTCAAGCTGCATAGAAGGAAGATCAAAACAATTCAGGTCTGTAGGTCAAAATGAGTAGATATTAAATTATATACCAACACTATAAATATTGTTAAAACATCTAATACGAATAAATTTTCACACTTTGTTAACCTTTTCTTAAATTTACTTCCACTAAAACCATGCTTATGAAGAAAGTTATACTCTTTTATTTTATGTTTTGTATTGCAGCTGCTTTAGTTGCACAATCGGTAGTCGTCAATTCTCCGGCTTCCATCGCTGGATCCTATCAATTTGGCACGGCCACTGGATGGGGAGCCGACTTAACCACAAATATCTGGACGGCAGATGGGGTAATGATGATGGACGAAGGTGCTAACACAGGAGACGGATGTGATACCGTTACTAACAAAGCTGAACTTGCCGGGAAAATTGTATTGGTGAATCGTGGTACCTGCAATTTCAGTTTTAAAGCATTACAGGCTCAGGATTGGGGTGCCATCGGTTGTATTATTGTAAACAATGTACCCAATGGCGGGGTAGCTGGAATGGGAGCTGGAACATTTGGTCCTTCCATTCGCACAGATTTTCCGGTAGTCATGATTTCCTTTGAAGACGGCGCAAAAATTAAGGCGGAAATGGCGAATGGACCAGTAAACATCAGTATAGGTAACATTCGCTTTGACCATGATGTGGCGACCAATAACCGTGCAGGTATCTGCCATGCTTCTTATGGTACTTTTCCGGGTGGTTGGATCAGAAAAGCGGGAGATTTTACCATGACCCCAGCATGTAACATCACCAACAAAGGTAAAAGCATTGAGGGAGATGCAAAAGGCACCGCGATTATTAATTTCACACCTCAAGGTAGTTCGACCTCAGAAATATACAATAAATTATCTGTCGGGTCAGAAGTTATTGAAGTGGACTCAACTCGAATGGTAGCTTTTGAACCAATAGATTTTTTTGGACATATTCCTTCAAATTCTATAGGAAAAGGAGTAATAAAATATACTGTTAACTCAGAGTCTATAGATGAGTCGCCTTTTGATAATGTGGGTACATCTGAATTTTACCTTTCTAAAGAACTACTTTCGAAAGCTCGACTGAATTCTAATTTGAGAGACCCAATTGTGACCAATTCATATAGAAGTACAAATACTTTAAATGTGGAATTTATCGCTGGATTTGAAATTCCATATGGTAAAGGTTGTAGTGTAGATTCTGTAATTGGGTATATTGCTGTGAATGCCCCGCTTACCTTGGCAAATTTCGTACCAGAAGCGGTTCTTTATGGCTGGGATGACGTAAATTTAGATGGGATAATCACAAATGATGAACTAAGTTTCTTAGCGCTTGGTAGTTATACGTTTTCTTCTACAGAGACAAGAACAGGAGCATATTTTAGAATTGCTCTTGAAGATTTTCAATCAGGTAATGCTGGATATCCAATTCCATCAAACGACATTAAATTATTGGTTGGTGTAAGATATTCAGGACCGGAGGTACATTTTTTTGGATTTGATGAAGGTTTTGATTTTACATTAAGAACGAACCAATTGAGAAATTTAAGTTTGTTAAAAGACACTGATTTGCCTTATATCGGTGTTACAGCTTATGATCCCAATACCGGCCTTCCTGATATTCAAGGAACTGGATTTATTTTTAATAATGTCAATGCTTCATTGGCAGCATCATTGGTATTTTCAAGTGGAGGTGAATGCCTTGTTACTAATAAACAACTTGATAGAAATGTTGTTCGTCTGGAACTTTATCCTAATCCTGTAACATCAGAATTAAATGTTGACATAGTTTTGGATGAAAGTAGTTTTTTCATAATGTACTCCATTTTAGATGTGCATGGCAAAACCTTACTGCAAAGGAAAGATAATAGTAAATCTAATCGTTATGAAACCGCAATCAACGTTTCTGACATGCAGGAAGGAGTGTATTTTTTAGAAATCCGTACAGATAGGGATTTGATTCAAAAATCATTTATAATAATTAGGTAACGAAATAGATTTAATATTTATCTTTTGTGAATTGTACTCTTGCCGATGAAATTCTTTCCATAAATTTATTTGTTATAATAAATTAAATTCAATAATAATGAATGATTTATATTTTATTTACCCTTATTGAAATGGTAATTTCATAGAAATTTAACTTATTGACTAATAAATTTATTATTTCAAAAAAGTTTATTATGGTGGGAATTCAGCATTAAGTTAATTATCAAGAATGTAAGAAAGTGAAAACATTTACTTATTTTGGATTTATTATTTTTTTTGGATGTTCAAGTCCCGAAGTTATTAATGATGTTTCAACTTTTAGTAATTGCATTTTACCAGATTTTGAATATCAATTCTCATGTAATTCAAAGTTAGAAAATTTTCAACCACCAGATTTGATTACCATGATTGAAGGTGTTGATTATATAATTTTGGACCCTTCTCTTATTAATGGAGATTCTAATTATGACGTTCGAGGATTTTCATGTTGTGAAGACTGCATTAATCCATGTTCAGAATATAACCAATGTTGCCTTAATTATTTTCCATTCACTGGATCGAATAAAACGTGGGAAGATTTATTAATAAGTAAATTAAGGCAAACGCCTACCATAAGATATGTACTATTTAAACCTGGTGATTATAGATGTTTAGGACCATT
This sequence comes from uncultured Saprospiraceae bacterium, assembly GCA_964568865.1. Taxonomy (GTDB): domain Bacteria; phylum Bacteroidota; class Bacteroidia; order Chitinophagales; family Saprospiraceae; genus Vicinibacter. Next base: position 6,639 of record CAZMSE010000009.1, on the reverse strand, counting down.
ATGTATTAGAAACAGAAATAATCCTGATAAGTTTTTTTGTAATCAAGCTACAGTTACCAATCCTGCGAGTGAATTCCCAAATTTATACCTAACTTTTTATGATGATTTAGCTTCAAACCCCTTTTTGCCATTGTCAAATTGTAGCGCTATTTATACTTGTTATCAAGCAATTATGGAAAATATAGTACTCCACAATTCACAAAATATTTTTATTAATGGCCTCCTGTTTGATGGAATTCAACCCTTAATTACTAATGGTGCAAGGAAAAATATTTTTGAATATTATTCAAACAATTGTACTTTTTCAAATTGTATTTTTCAGAATTATTTTATTAATGCTATTGAGGTAAGGTCAAGTAGTGGTTGCACTATTCAGAATTGTATTTTTCGTAATTCATCTCATTGTATAGAGCATTTATGTAGTGATCCGGTTTGTATTTTAGTTAACTGTGATCATCTCCCTGGTGGTTCTTCTGATTGTGAAAGAGTAAATAGCAGGCAACTTGTAAATTGTTACAACACAAGAATCATTAATAATATTTTTTATAATGTAGGCCAAGCATTTCAATCTGTTTACGGGGGTCCAAATTGTAATCCACCAGATAATTGTCTCTCATTTTATTGTCCGGAAGCTGTAATGATGGAATGCCAATTGGCAGGTATCAATGGAAGTATCATTTGTGGTAACAAGTCATTTCGCTCAAATCACTCTTATCGAAAATATGAGGGTCATTTTACTTTTAAACTTGGATCTAGCAATAGTTTATTACCTGTTATCTTCAAGGAAAATTATATGGAGCTGGGTTGCGCGTTGGATGGAAATTTTTGTCCCCTTGGGAATGGAATTGGAGCCTCAGGACAAGGGGTTGATTTAGAGAGATTTTGCCGAAATATTTTTATTTACAGAAATCATTTCAATAAATTAAATACTGGTATACAAGCTTCGGGATTATATGGCTTATATTGTTGGAATAACTCAGATATTAATTCATGGCCATTGTATGTGATCCAAAATTATTTTAATTGCATTCAGAGTTGTTTTGAGAATCAAAATACCAGTTTTGAAAGATATGGTATAGGAATTGTTATGCCTATATATCGACTGCAGGACTTTTTAGCCTTGGAGAATTGTTTTGTAAATAGTAAGCAACCAATGTTTATTTTGGATGGTGTATGCAATGTTAGTGGTTACTATAATCCACTTTATACTTGTATTACTGCTAATTATTTTTCTAATTGGCAAAATAATGACTGTTATATTAATGACCTGAGTACAGGAATTTTTATTTCAAGTCAGTTTAATAGTCAATGTTATTTAAGTTTAGCACCTTACATATACAACAATGATGCTCAGTGTAATAGCACTTTGAGCAATGTTGTTTATAATATTAATTTTCCAATTCATTTTGGTTATAATATCTGCGATTATATTAGGAATGAATGCAGTGAGCCCGACCCTCATTTAGGCGAACATTAGTTAAGGGAAAGGTATCATATTTTGAATTTATTAGATTAGTTAAATAGAATATTATGAACGTAGTAATGAAAGTTAGTTTTTTTTGGATAATATTTCAGCTCCAAGTTAGCGCACAAACAATATTTACAAGCCAGATTAAAGACAAAATGGGGGCATTACTTGAAGGAGCCTCAGTCCACATTATTGGGACTACGCATGGAACTAATTCGGATGAATTGGGTAATTTTTCAATTTTTGCCAATCATGGTGATATAATTAAAATTAGTTTAGTTGGTTATTATTCTGTTGATGTAGTATTGACTGAACATTTGCCACGAGAAATTGTATTAGAAAACGCAATCACCGAACTCGATCAGGTAGTGGTCGTAGGCACCAGGAGGCCCAATCGCATTCGTACTGAAACCCCGGTACCGGTTGACGTAGTCAATATCAGCCAAAACCAATTTCCTTCAGCAAAAGCAGATGTCACCGCAATGCTCAATGTCGCCGCTCCTTCTTTCAATCATTCAAAACAATCCGGATCAGACGGAGCAGATCATGTAGATCTTGGGACTTTGCGTGGCCTTGGACCCGATCAAACTTTGGTACTGATCAATGGTAAAAGACGACACCAATCCTCTTTTGTTTCTGTATTTGGTACGCGTGGACGTGGAAATGCAGGTACTGACTTAAATGCCATTCCACAATCGTCCATAGATCGCATTGAAATATTGCGGGATGGCGCCTCAGCTCAATATGGTTCAGATGCCATTGCCGGTGTGATGAACATTATTCTAAAAAAAGAAACTTCTAAGTTATCTGGACAAGTGGGTATAGCAGCCAATTATGATGATGAATTCAATACGATTTTACTCAAAGATCAAGGATACAACGAATATGTAGGGAAACTCGATGGCAAGACTTTATCCGCAGGAGCAAACTATGGATTTGGCATAGGTGATCGGGGTGGCTTTGTAAACCTTTCGGCTGATTACATTAAATCAGGAAAAACCTATCGTCAGGATCCATCCCAAACTTTACCGTTTAACATTTATCGGAGGACTCATGGAGATGCCTCTTTGAATGGTTTAGGCGCAGGTATCAATATGGAAATACCCCTTAAAGACGAGAATCGACTGTCCGTTTATGGTTTTGGGAATTATACTTCTCGTGAAACGGATGCGTTCGCCTTCACACGTCGCTTTGGGGATAATCCAGAGCGATTTCCAACGGATGCCGGTGGTAATATCATCATAGTCCCCGGAATCATTAAAGAAGACGGTAATGGCTCATACTATTATAACCCTCACATTCAAACGGAAATTAAAGACCTCGCAGGTACCTTAGGCATCAAAGGTAAAATGGGTGCAAACTGGGATTGGGACTTATCAGGTACTCACGGAAGCAATGATTTTCATTTTTTTGGTGACAAAACATTTAATTCAGGATTGGGAACCATTCAAACTCATTTTGACGATGGTGGTTTTAAGTTTGCACAAACTACGGCTAACCTCAATTTTAGCCGTGCATTTTCAAACATTGCCAACGGACTTTTTCTGGCCTTAGGGGCAGAGTACCGTTCTGAAAACTATCAGTTGTATGCCGGAGAAGTAAATTCTTATGCCAGTTTTAATGACAGGCCTGGAGGTTCTCAAGGATTTCCTGGATATCAGCCTGCTGATGAAGCAGATGAGTCCAGAAACACCACTGGGTTTTATGCAGATGTTGAAGCAGATCTTTCAAAGTCATTGATGCTGGGTGGCGCTTTCCGCTATGAAAATTATTCAGATTTCGGATCCACTTCCAATTTTAAATTTACTGGCCGTTACAAATTTGATGCGACCACTGCACTCCGTGGTTCTATCAGCACGGGATTCAGAGCACCTTCTCTGCAGCAAATCAATTTTAGTTCAACCTTTACTACTGTGCAGGGAGGATTAATTTCCGAAGTAAAAATTGCACCGAATGCCAGCCCGATAACCAAAGCTGCAGGAATTCCGGAATTGAAACAGGAAGAATCATTAAACATGAGCTTAGGGCTCACCATTCGTCCTGATAACAATTTGAGTTTTTCTATTGATGCCTATCGCGTTAAAGTGGATGATCGCGTTGTGCTCTCCGGACAGTTCAGTGCAGACGACCCGACTTTAAGCACTGAATTCACCGATATTCTCAAGAGTTTAAATGTTACTTATGCACAATTTTTTGCCAATGCAGTCAATACGACCAATACCGGTATCGATGCGGTTCTGGAATACAATCACTCTTGTGCTAAAGGCAATCTGAAATACCTGTTTACCGGGAATATCCAAAAAATGAAGATCGATGCTATCAATGTGCCTGCAGCATTAAATACTTCGGAGTCCAATCGCGAATATTTCTTTAGCGAACGCGAACAATATTTTTTAATTGCTTCAGCACCTAAAATCAAATTTGGAATGTCATTGGAGTACAGCTGGAACAAATTTTCCATTGGGTCGAGATTGAACTATTATGGTCAAATTAATTTACTGGGCTATGGTGACTTCAATACCCTGGAACCACAAGTACCTACAGATGCAGATGAAAATGTCAGGGTAAGGGATGAATATAATTACAGAAGAAAATGGGTTCAGGATCTCTATGCTTCTGTAAAAATAATAGATGGGGCAAAACTATATGTTGGCGTCGATAATGTTTGGAATAACCATCCTGATCTTGGTTTTGCACCAGGTGCTGCGGGTTGGGCCTATAATAATGAAACCGGTGGACCCTATGACGCGGTCCAAATGGGTGGAAACGGCAGACGACTCTTCGCTCGTTTAGCATTTAATTTTTAATCTTTTCCTAAAAAAGGCTGTCGGCAGAAGTATTCCTCGGCAGCCTTTTTTAATACCAGATGATCCAATTACCGAGGCGTTTTGGTTTGTTAACAGTCATTGCTATTGTAATAGGCGATGTTATCGGCTCGGGTATTTTTGTTAAACCCTCTTCCATCGCTCAACAAGTACCCGATGTGGGTCTGATTCTTTTTTTATGGTTGATGGTAGGATTAGTAACCATGATGGGAGCATTAACCAATGCTGAAGCAGCAAGCATGTTTCCCGAAACCGGTGGCCAATACATTTTATTCAAGAAAATGTATGGGCCTTTGTTTGCTTACCTTTATGGTTGGGCCAGTTTTATTGTCATCAACACGGCAGGAATTGCGTCCATCGCTTATGTTGCAGCATATTACCTGGATTATTTTTATCCTTTGTACAGGTTGAGTCCGGAATACGAACAGTCGTTCGTAATCCATTTACCGTTTATTGGAAATTTTTATTACCTCGAACATATCGGCAGAAAACTAGTTACCATTTTAATATTGCTGTTCTTTACTGTGATTAATGTTAGCAACAGTAAATGGGCCGGAAACTGGCAAAGAGGTTTAACAGCATACAAATTATTATTGCTGGTCAGTCTTATGCTAATCTGGTTTTGGTTCCAACCGCAATCTCAATCCATGGATTTATCCTTGAATAACGAAAGTTTTAACTTAATGGGATTGGTTTCCGCTTTGGCAGGAATGTTTTGGTGTTTTGATGGATGGAACAATGTGAGTTTTGTTTCTGGTGAAATAAAACATCCTGAAACCATCATTTGGAAGAGTCTTTTTTATGGTTTGTTAACCTGCACGGCAATTTACTTTTTATTCAACTGGGCACTGCTTGGCGTAATGCCATTGTCTGAAATTCAATCATCTGATTTTGTTGCAGCACAGGCCACAGAGAAGATTTGGCCGGGATGGGGAGGGTCTTTGGTAAGTGCTATCGTGATTTTTTCAGTTCTAAGTGCAGTTAACGGAAATATCTTGTCCTGTTCAAGAGTGAGTTATTCATTTTTCTGCGATTACCAAGTCTCTCACAAACTTACTTATGTACACGAACAATCCAGAATACCGGTTGGAGCCGTTTGGGCGAATACGCTTTGGGCTATAGCGTTAATATTCATCGGCAGTTTTGATCAACTTACGGAGTTGTTGATTTTCATCAGTTGGTTTTTTTACGGCATGTCTGCATTAGGCGTTATCCTATTGCGCAAGCGAATACCAAATGCGGAGAGAAGTTTTCGGGTACCCTGGTATCCGTGGCTACCGTTAGTATTCATTATTTTTTGCACATTTTATTTAGGACTTACTCTCTTTACCGATATTCAGGCATATTGGTCCGGACAGCAGACTTACATAAAAAGTTTGTTGGGCTTTTTATTGATCATCATCGGTATACCGTTTTATTATAAGAGAAACCATAATTCAAAATCCCATCAAAATGACAGCAAACCCTGAAAGAAAATTCAGCTTAAAGCTGATTCTCTGCTAACTCTTCTACTTAATTTATTTAAGGAAATTTAACGGGAATTCCTGATGAGAGAAAATCATTCTAATATTTGTCATTGCTGTACAGCGCGTGGCGAAAATTTCACGTTGCGACTTCGGTCGAGGAAATTTAAATAAAGTGCACTTACAGGAAATTTGAATGTTGAATTAGAACCTCAAATTACAATCCACACGCAATGCCCGAGACCGGCGAAGCAGTATTCCTTCTAGCCTCAATATTTCGCTCGACGGCGCTCGCAAAAAATAATGTTGATATGCTACAATACATCGCATATCGTACTAAAATATTCAATTCGTCGGTGTCCAGCGCGCGGCGAAAATTTCTGTTGCTCGTAAGAGCTGGCAAAAAATCGTTTAACATAAAATTACCCAGGTTTTGATTGGCTGTGGTAGATGTGGCTCGCAGGAGCTCGCCATTCGCTCCTAAATTGTGATCTCTATCACAATTTGCCACGCCATGCGTGGCCGGAGCTCACCACTTCGGTCGATGGGGTTTTGTGAATGCAAACATCAAATAAAGCACAATGTTAAAAAGTAATTTAAACATTCTCTGAAACTGCAATGCCCGAGACCGGCGAAGCAGTATTCCTTCTAGCCTCAATATTTCGCTCGACGGCGCTCGCTCATATTTCGGTTCACTTCGTCGCAAAGCATCTCGTATGCTTTGCTCCTTGTTCATCCGCAAGAAAGTTGAGAAAAAAGAACGAGTGTATTCGTCTTCTGTACAGCAGTTTTGGAAATGTATATCAAATCATTCTTTATAAACCTCCAAGCCTCAATATTTCGCTCGACGGCGCTCGCAAAAAATAATGTTGATATGCTACAA
>CAZMSE010000008.1:107769-118204 GCA_964568865.1 uncultured Saprospiraceae bacterium | reverse complement strand
CCTTTGGCCAATTCATCAACCAATTTGTCTAAATACCTGGCTTGTTTTGTAATTGGATTGTCTATTTCTTCAATCCGGTATCCACATATAATTCCTTTTATCAAGTGTGCATTAGGATGGAGTGATGCCCTGCTAAAAAATGTTTTAAAATTCACTTTCTCATTGATCAACTCCTGGATCATTTTTTCATCAAAGCCAGTAAGCCATTGGATAATTTGCTGCAATTCCTCTTTTGTCCTCCCCTTTTTTTCGATTTTTGCAATATAATGGGGATATACGCTTGCAAATATTAAGTTCGCAATTCGCTCGTCGTGCTCTGGGGTTGCTTTCATGCATCAATATTTTTAAACCATTTTTTGGCACTTGGCCTGCGATGCGGGCATCCTGGCCAACAGCAGGGTTGCTTCTTCCCTTCCTTTAAATCTTCAATCATGCGAGCAAGATGCTCCATTCTGGTTTCTGTTTTTTTGACCAGGGTGACCCAGCAAATCCATTCATTGCGTTGTATTGGCGTAAGCTTATTCCATCTTTCAGGAAGATCGGCTGTGGACAACAAAGCTTCTTTTATATCAGGGGGAACTTCATGAAATATACCATTGGAAATATTGTGTGTCATGGATCTGTTTTAATATTGAATTTATCCCATAATAATTTTCTTCAAATTTGATTTTGGCAAATGTGATAATGTTACCAAAGTACTGAATAAATTATTGTTCAAAAGATTCATAGAGTATAAATTTATTTCGCTTCCATTCCATAGATCATGCCATTTAATATTTATCGATCGCTTGAAGAAATCACTACGTTTTTTTGTATCCGGAAATCATCCGCATGAGCGATAAAGCAATATATACCGGCTGATTGCTTTTGTAAATTAATTTCGATGGAATGATTTCCGGAACTGTACAATTGACGGAATGATTGATAAACGGGTTTACCGCTCAGATCATAAAGCGAAAAAGTAAGTTCTTTTGAATGCGATAAGAAAATTTTAGCCACTAAATTTTGCCTTATTGGATGCGGAGCAATAGTCAGCGAAAATAATGCTTCATCATTAAAATCTGTGCCAGTTGTTTCGGGAACTATATATCTCCAGACTTTTCCATCTCGCGTTGCAAAAAATACCATGTTGCTATCTACCGCAAGTGAACCTTGGGAAAGATGGTCATTCAGTCCCGTTATGCCTGTATTGAACGGACTCCAATGGATTCCATCCATGGAAGTATAAATACCGACTTCGGGTGCATTCGTGCTGCCACCAGAATGTAAAAACATTTGTCCATTACTCGCGGTTACAATACTCGTCACCTGTTGACCAACCGTTACCAGATATTGTGGAATTCCTATTAAGGGCCTCGTGGTATGATTCTTTAAGTCTGCAAACCCAAGTGTATTTGGCCAATTGAGACCCCACATGTTCGCACCATTCCAAACGAGATTGTTTTCTCTGGTAAAACCAATAGCACCAGCATTTCCACTGAGACTAAGGGCTTTCATCAAGCTGCTGCTATCTTTTAAAGCTGAATTATTGTCCTGACAAGGATGGTAATCCACAGGATGCCAGCTAGCACCTTCGTCTTCAGTATAGACAATGCCCCCTGTTTCCGTTCCTACAAAGATTTTACCTTGGTGATCCGCGTTGATGCTAAAAATAGCGCCATCATACAAGGAGCCATTCCACGTTGGATAATAACAAGGATAAGCAGCGGCAATGCTCGAATCTTCACAGATGCGCTTAAAATGAAGTCCATCATCTGTGGATTTGTATACACAAGACCAACGCGCGCCAATCCAAATGGTTCCTTTCTTCGTGCGAACACCACATTGTCCACCAAGATTTGGAGGAATATCCGTATTCACCGGAAACCATTGCAAATCATTTGCATCCAATCGGAACAACCAGGGTTCTGCTAAATCATTTCGATAAAGTCCGGCTATGGGTTCATTCTTTTGATTGGTTACAACAAACATTACATTGTTTACCCAACTAAGCGGACCAGGAATCGGTGGCAAACTGATAAAATCTCCCGAACTTTTTTGGGTATTGGATTTGTAAACCAGACCTCTTGGTGGTGGAGCTCCCAATAAGGAATAATAAATGTCATGGTTGGGTGCTACCGTCATGCGGGGATATACACCTTGTTGTAAGCCTTCGGCCCAAAGTTGCCAGGTGGCAGACTGCGGCATTGCATGAACTCCAACAAATAGCAAAAGCAATAAAGTAAGATAACGTATATACATGCGAGTATTTTGGCGATTTGAATAAAAGGTCTTCATTTCTCCTACAACATACCGATAAAAATTGGGCATACGAACTGGATTTCAATATAAATGAAATTCAGGCAGACGGTGAGCATTTTTATAAGGCAAAGTTATCAATGACTTTTGACTAACCGGTTGTTGTTAGATGAAAAGACTAGAACATGATTATTGTTTTCGCGCATCATAATCAACCATCCATTCAATTCCATACTGATCTCTGAACATGCCAAAGTAAGTCCCCCAAGGGCTGTCAGCGATAGGCATTTCAATTTTTCCTCCTTTAGAAAGTCCGTTAAACAAATGGTCTGCTTCTTCTTTGCTTTCTGCACTGATAGAAATTTTTGACCTGTTTTCATTTTCGTTGACTGTTCCCAACATATCCGGAACATCGCTGGCCATAAGAATATTATGATTTCCAATCGGTAGAGCGATGTGCATAATTTTATTGGCCTCTGATTCGGAAACCGGGAATTCAGGATTTGCGAAATCTCTAAATCGCGCAATTACGGCAAATTCGCCGCCAAAAACCGATTTGTAAAATGAAAATGCTTCTTCTGCATTCCCATTGAAGTGGATGTAAGGATTGATTTGTGCCATTTTATTTTAATTATTTTGAATGAAATATTTTAGGCATCAGGAATATTGGGTTCTACCAAATGTTTCAATTTGTCTAATGATTCCTGCCAGCCCAGGTAACACATTTCTATGGGAATTACTTCAGGAATTCCTTGTTGTGTTATATGGAGTTCAGTTCCACATAAAACTGTCTTCATTTGTATGGTGGTGATCATTACTCCCGGTAGATTTGGGTCGTCGAATTGATCAGTGTACTTCAATAATTCATTGGGTATGATTTCTAAATATTGACCACCAAATGAATGACTGCTGCCAGTAGTAAAATTTGTAAAGGACATTTTATAATGTCCACCTACTTCAAAATTCATACTGTGAACTTTGCAAATAAAGCCATAAGGAGGAAGCCAGGACGCCATTGAATCGGCATCGGAAAATGCTTTGAAAACTTTATCTGTTGGTGCAGCTAAAATCCGATACAGTTTAACTTGATTGACTGACATAGACTTGTAAAGTAAGATGGACAAATATAGCCTTAAATAATTACTTACTTATACAAGTGTAGAAATCAAATTCCCATAAATGGGATGTACCAAATTGCTTTTTTATTTATACTTCCAACGAATCCTCTCAGGTTTTAGACAATTGGATGAATTTAAGAGTATAAAATACTTTGGCCCTTCCAAAAAATTGATTAGCTTTTACGTTTTGTGCAAAATAATGGTCAAGTTATTGAACTGACTATTTACCGGAAATGGACGAAATGAAATAGTGAATAAGTTGATGACAGGCAAATGCGATCAGGACAGCAAAAATCATTCTGAGTATTGTTCCAAACCACCCAAATGAAAATACTTTCTTTAAGGAAATGAATAACGAACAAAATAAAAAGATAAGATTGATGAATAATAAAATAAGTAATAAGGATTTACTTAATCCTGCTAACCAAAGAATTTGTAGTAGGGTTATTGAAAGTATTATCATAATAAGACTGGTAAAGTGAATCGAAAAAAGCAAGGTGTCGTAAAAGAGTAATCCTTTATGGTAGAAAAAAATTAACAAAATGAAAGCATTCACAGGAATAAGAATCAGGTATAGCCATTTTAGGATTGAAGATACCATAATCGTTGCTTCGGGTACGGTCATATTGCGACTTATGCGTAGTTTTTTATTCAAAGCATAAAACCTTGTAAGTGAATTATCCGCATAGCCATAATGCGTCAACCAGACACCTACACTATCATCAGGGTATTTTTTTAATATTCTTAAATCTTTATTGGTGACCGATGGATTTTTCATGAACCAGGAAAAGGGAGGCACCAGTATATTGTCTTTAATACTGTCTTCAGATATGTCAAAAATCTCTCCCACTGTCATATTTTTTTCAATGGCAGTTTGAGAATTGGTTCCAAAATATCCCCAATTGGCCAATCGCTTTTCAAAAAAATTGGCTATAATGAGAAAAATAACGGAAAGAAAGATAAAGAGTCTTGCAGGGGGGGTATAACGGCCTCTGATGTTGTGAATGTAATCATAGGTTATTTTACCAGGTCTGAACAAAAGTATTTTAACTGAATAGAAAAATTTGGTATCGACATGTATTAAACTTTCTATGATTTCATATACATAATGAAAAAGCGGAAATCTGGGATTATGATTTTCCTGACCGCAATTGGGGCAATAGTTTATATGTTCGCTATTGGCTGAAAATTCAAATCCGCAATTCGCACATGAATGTTGTTTAACTTTTTTGCGTCGCAATTGAATAGGATTTATGGGTTGAGAGGCCTCAATATCCGAATATTTTGACAGTTTGTTACAATTATTTAGTTCCGTAAATTATTCAAAATTGACCTATATGAAGATGATGTATTGACCGATGTAAAATCTTCGGCAATATTATGTCTGCCATTCAAGAAACGGAAGTGTATGGCTTATCTAATGGATTGACCATGGCCAGGAACAGTATGAATTTGTCAGGATTTACCTTGGTGATGAATGAAGAACAAACTCATGTTAGGCAAGCGTGGTTTCGATGAAATCCCAAAACAGATTAAGGGTTTACATATTTTGGGCTTCACAAATTTCTTTCAATTTTTGCAATGCCTTTGGCCAGGTCTCTCTAAAGTAGGATTCAAATTGATCATTGGAGTCCATTTCGACGGAAAGACGCGTTTGAGGCCCTTCCTGATGGAAATAATAACATTCTTTGCTACCGGTCCATAGCTCTATTTCAGGTCCCGATAGGATTTCAATGCCATTTTGAAACATTCCCAAATGTTCAATGATCACCTTTTTGCCAGGCACATTTTCTGCAATCCTACTGACCATACCACCTTCATTGCCGTGCTCGTCGGTTCCAATAAACAAAATTTTAGAACCGGTTTCCCAATTTCCCTTGTAATGTGAAGTTGGATTGAACACGGAGGTCCATTGACGATAGCTTGAATCTTCCAGCATGCAAGAGTAAACCCTCTCCACAGGTGTAGTGATAAGAATAGAAAACGAAAGTTTGTGAGTGGCGAAATTTTCCGCATATCGTTTAAAATTATCCAGAATCGCCTGCCAGCCTTGCTGTTGAAGGTCATGTGGGTTTTCGTTTTCGGGATCAAAGGATTCCAGGATTCTGGTGTGATCATTTTCCTGAATTAATTCAACCCTGGCCTTGCGTCCATCTTCCATGGTATATTCAATGTATTGATTTTCAACTATCTGGTCATAAACACCGGCAAAATCAAATCCCATACTACCGTCTTTGGCTTCCATTCTAAAACTAAATCGACCTCCTGGCCTTAACTCATGATCAGCACGAGGACAACACCAGTCTTCGTTGGCGGCATTCCATTGGGTTATGTGATATGGTATTGTCCAGTATTTCCAAACTTTTTGAAGAGGACTTTTGACCAGAGTGGTAACGGTAAGCATAGGCACAATTTGTGTGTCGACAAATGTAATAAATTTACGTGAAGGCCAAAGCCATTTTCATCGAATGTGAGTATTGCCATGTATTATGAAATTACCTACGAACGTTATTTATCATATAAAGGTTAATCACTGGATTCTCAGGAAGAAATTCTCGATATCGGTTATACAATTGTGCATCGGTAATCACTTACACTATATTCATTGCAAGTTCCGGCAAATAGATATCTGCACAACATTTCTACTTAATTGTATGTCATTAAATGATAGGTATATAAGTAATCTTCATTAATTTTTAGGATATTTTTGGAAAGTACCCATAATCCTTGTTCTGTAACCATTAAATGATGAAAGTCATATTTGCCTCCTTCAAAAAAAGACTCCCCTAGATAATTAAAATTTTGATTAAATAACATAATTGACCATGTTCGATCCAAATATTCAGGTACCATTTCTGTCTGTTGATCTATATCATTTTTATGTGCAACTAACCTGCAGTAATAGTTTCGATATTTATCGAAAAAGAAATCAGAATAGTACCCAATAGTTGCCGCATATCCAAAAACGTATTTTGAATCATTAGACATTGAATCAATGTAATATTCGGGAGGAAATGACATTAAATATTTACTTGTTTTAATTTTTTCCAATTTAATTTTAGAATTTCGAATTGTAAGGAGTGGTTGGAAGACTGAAAATGAGTGTACAATTGCCCCATTATGGCCCAAACATTTTGCATTGCTTCTGCCAATTCCGCCCCATTCGCGACCAACTATGTAATTATCTGGAAATTTTAAGTGATGTGAAAGAATCTTTTGAGTAATCAAATCAAATTGAATTTCGATAGGGAAATTATAAAAATCATTCAAGCTGACCACTGGAAAAACAGTTAAATAAAGTATGTGGTTATGGTAAATAATATTATGGCTTGAATTGTAATAAATTGAGAAGGGGGTATTATTGATTATAAGCGGAACTAAAAAACTATCGACTAAATGCCCATTGATATCAATAATTTTAAAACGACCAGTGCGTTTATGAAAAATAAAAATGGAGTCAGCATTATGATAGTAAACTTTATTGAATTCATGCGGGATGTTAATCGCTTTTTTTAATGTGAATGTATCGGAGTTGAAATTGTTGAATATTTCACATTTACTTAATGGAGCATTAAAAATAAATAATTCACCGTTTTCAGTATTATGAATCAGCATTGGGTTTAATAATATTTTTGTACGTATAACTTTTATGCTTTTGGTTGGAGATAAGATTAATTCTTTTGGTTCATTGCAGGAGTATAATGAAATTAAAAGAAAGCCACTAATACAGATAATGTAATTTACGAAAAATATACTAGTGGATTTCGGGTTAAAATTAATGGAGGGCATATTTGTCGGGATTGCTAGCGGCTGTCACCTTGACAAAATCTCTGTTACCGTTGATCAAGTCGGAATATGCGGTAATACTTAATTGCATAAAATATTGACCATTACCATATTGGTAGAAGTCATCAGCTGTTCCTGATGCAACTGCTGAAATAAACTGGCTATAGTATTGATTTGCGGATCTTGTTCCACAGATCACAACACAATTGGTTGCAGGAGGAGCGCAATCATGGTTAATGTCACCATCCCAAGTTTCATCGTCACATCCACCATCAAAATCATAGCCTGAACGTGTACTGATGACTTTGTTTTTTTGATCAGTTACGCCAATAAATTCTTCCTTTTGGCATGAGTTCAAGCAAAAAGCAATAAATGGAATTAAAAGACTTAAATTTTTCATGATATAAATATTAAAAATGATTCTTCTATTTTGAGTTTCCAATTGCGCGCGCTATTAAATTCCAATATAGAAAATCTGGCAAGAAGAAATGTCCAATAAATTTTGTAGCTTTTGATTGAAAGCCATTAATTCGAGAGAAATGACTGAGCTATGAATATAAATATAAATAAATTAGAAATTATTCAGATAATTTAACATAATCAACGGTAATGATCAATTGATTTAAAATTTAATATTTCGTGGAACATGTAGATTGGGATCAATGTTACAAGGAGACGTTTGAGCTATTCTTAAATATTCGGTATCTATCGTTCAATATACATTATCGTATTGGAACTATTGTGTAGTAGGTTTGCCAAATACACATACCAAAATGCAAGAATTGTAATACTCCATCGCGACTTAAAGGGAAATTGAAATGTTAAGAAATGAATTAATTAACCTTAAAGAGGATATATTCTAGGCATATATATAATCATTATTAATAACATGCTTAAATATTGCAGTAGAGGTTCATATTTGTGTGCTTTCTGGTAAAAATTCAGCTTTCAGCAAATCACTTGTCCATCCACTTTTGAGGAATCCAGAGGGCTGATATTGCGCTTACATCAATTTTAAGTCACCAACCCAAGAACGTAAACATGATCTAACCGAAAACACATCCCCCTCTTGAAGATTTGGAAAAGAGGTCAACGTGAAAACACCAATGTTGGATTGCCGACTCAAGAACGTAAACATGATCTAACCGAAAACACATCCCCCTCTTGAAGATTTGGAAAAGAGGTCAACGTGAAAACACCAATGTTGGAATGCCAACCCAAGAACGTAAACATGATCTAACCGAAAACACATCCCCCTCTTGAAGATTTGGAAAAGAGGTCAACGTGAAAACACCAATGTTGGAATGCCAACCCAAGAACGTAAACATGATCTAACCGAAAACACATCCCCCTCTTGAAGATTTGGAAAAGAGGTCAACGTGAAAACACCAATGTTGGATTGCCAACCCAAGAACGTAAACATGATCTAACCGAAAACGCATCCCTCTCTTGAGGGGGCCAGGGGGAGGTAATTACGTTAATCCAAATCAAAAGATCGCAGATCAATAGAAAATTAATCTTAACTTTACTTAACACAGAACACAAGCTACTCATTACATCCTAAATTTATGACAATGGACATTGCACCAGCAAACCCCTCCAATTTTTATCACTACAATAAGAAGTATAAAAATTATGCAAACTATCTTCGAAATCATATGACAAAAAGCGAAGTGTATGTTTGGAAGTACCTCTTGCGAAGCAGCACATTCCGAGGGTTTAAATTCCGGAGACAAAGGCCTATATTAAATTATATTGTCGATTTCTGTTGCTTTGAATTGATGTTGGTAATCGAAATTGATGGAATTCACCATGAAACAGAAATCGGAAAAATGAAAGATAGAAATAGAGATATTAATTTGAAATCAATTGGTTTTGATGTACTGAGATTTAAAGCATTTGACGTTTTGGAGGATATACATTTTGTTGAAAGGTCATTGTCAGATTGGCTGGTTGGTAAAAAACTGGCAGAGACCTCCCCTTTGCCCCCTCAAGAGGGGGATGGGTTTAAGTTAAAGGATTGGAGTCAGGAATAATATTTCAAAATTGTGTTGGAAAAAAATCATGGTATGAAAATGACAGAGACCTCCCCCTGGCCCCCTCAAGAGGGGGATGGGTTTAAGTTAAAGGATTGGAGTCAGGAATAATATTTCAAAATTGTGTTGGAAAAAAATCATGGTATGAAAATGACAGAGACCTCCCCCTGGCCCCCTCAAGAGGGGGATGGGTTTAAGTTAAAGGATTGGAGTCAGGATTAATATTTCAAAATTGAATGGATAAAAATAAACCATTGTAGAAAACAGACAATTACCTCCCCCTGGCCCCCTCAAGAGGGGGATGGGTTTAAGTTAAAGGATTGGAGTCAGGATTAATATTTCAAAATTGAATGGATAAAAATAAACCATTGTAGAAAACAGACAATTACCTCCCCCTGGCCCCCTCAAGAGGGGGATGGGTTTAAGTTAAAGGATTGGATTCAGGAATAATATTTCAAAATTGTGTTGGAAAAAAATCATGGTATGAAACTGGCAGAGACCTCCCCCTGGCCCCCTCAAGAGGGGGATGGCTTACGTTGAGGAATTAAAATTTGTTCCACTTTTCAAAAGCTCAAAGCATGGATAGAATAATAAAATTATGTGTACGCATTGATACAAGTTATTTTCAATTTAATGAACTAACATTAGTTAGTATTAAAGAAATTTTACATACTGCTTCCGTACAACAGGTATGTACCGCTGCGGGAGATCAACTCCCCATCCGCAAAGATCTCCCCTCCATTACGCATATCCGTAATCATATCCCAATGATTGATATTACCCACGGTGCATCCACTTTCGAGGAAACATGAAGGCTGTTATGGCGCTTTTATGAATATTAATTTACTTACCCAAGAACGCAAACATGACATTACCCAGATTTCATCTTCCACTTTAGGCGTTCGAATAGAGATAGACTGGCAAACACTGATGTTGAATTGTAAACCCAGAAACGTAAGCATGATTCTACCCAAAATCCTTCCCCCTCTTGAGGGGGCCAGGGGGAGATAATTACGCTAATCTGAAACATGCAAGCACAGTTCAATAGAAAATGATTCTCAACTTTACTTAACACCATGTCTTTTAAAATTTAAGACAAAGTCTGCAAAAACAATCAAAGCATTCTTTTAAAGCAAAGGGGACAACATGGTCCGGAATCTACAGCATCTTTTCCAACAGAAATTCACCGTTTCGGTAGATCAACTCCCCATCCGCAAAGATCTCCCCTCCATTACGCATATCCGTAATCATATCCCA
>CAZMSE010000008.1:59318-107669 GCA_964568865.1 uncultured Saprospiraceae bacterium | reverse complement strand
ACTCCCCATCCGCAAAGATCTCCCCTCCATTACGCATATCCGTAATCATATCCCAGTGTATGGGTGAATGATTTTTTCCACCGCTTTGCAAATAGGATTGTCCTATGGCCATGTGCACCGTACCTCCGATTTTTTCGTCAAAGAGTATATTTTTTGTGGGGCGTTGAATATTTTTATTCGTTGCGATAGCAACTTCACCAAATCTTCGGCTTCCTTCAATTTGAAATATGCGATCCAGTAATTCCTGTCCAACTTCAGCCTTCCATTCGACCACTTCTCCAGATTTCACAATAAGCCGTATACCTTGTACATCATGTTCCTGATAAATACTGGGAAAATTGAAATAAATCTCTCCTTCAACACTGCCTTCTACCGGACTGGTAAACACCTCACCCGAAGGCATATTGGCTTTGCCGTCGGAGTTTATCCATTTGCGCCCTTTTACAGAAAAGGAAATTTCGAATTGTGAACTTCGGTAAATAATGTGCTCACAGGTATTGAGATAATCTACGATGTTTTGTTGATAAACCGAAAGTTCTTTCCATTTTGCAGTCGGGTCATCTTCACTTAAAAAACAGGCGTTCTGAATGAATTGGGTGTATTCATCTAAAGACATCCCAGCATGGTGGGCACCATAAGCTGTTGGATATTGGCACAAACTTCTTTTCAGATTCCCCTTGCCCAACCGCTCAAAGTAGAGTTGATCGTAAGGTTGAATGGCCAGCATTCTTATTTTTCTGTTCTCTGGTAATATGTCAAACGATTGAGTGCTTAAATAGGGAGCCCTGATGACCATCACCGCATCGAATTCTGTCATAGCTTGCTTGAATGAAGCCGAAACATGTTGAAGTTGCTCAGACCTTCCTTGGGACAACAAAATCTGTTCCTGATGTTCAAATGCTATTTCGGTCTCGACGATAGCTCCAACTCTTGTTGCTTTTTCATAAAATGCTTTCAGCAATGGCTCAGCCAGAGTCGTGGTCCTTACGAACACCCGTTCGCCTTCTTTCAGATATAAAGAATAATGAACCAGTAAATCTGCATATTTATCAATCCAGGACATCACCAGGTTTTTGCTTTGTAGGGATAACGGATCATGTATTGTTTGATAATTTCTTCCTTTAGGAAATTGCGAAGCTTTTCAATGTTTTCCATAGACTTTGCGGAAATGAAGATAACCGGATAAGGATAATTCGTTTCCATTTGACGATATAATTCCTGCTCTAAATCTTTTTTAACTTCGGGTTCCAGAAATTTATCAAAATGTTGCTCCCGATAAGCGTCCATTTTATTGCATACCAAAATGACCGGTTTGTCCCCAGCGCCCAACTCTTTTAAAGTTTCCATAACCGTTTGGATATGATCTTTGTATTGAGGGTGGGAGATGTCAACCACGTGAATCAGAATGTCTGACTCGCGTACTTCATCGAGCGTCGATTTAAAACTTTCGATGAGGTGATGAGGGAGTTTGCGAATAAAACCAACGGTATCCGAAAGCAGAAAAGGCATAGCATCCCATACCACTTTGCGCACGGTTGTATCGAGCGTTGCAAAAAGCTTGTTTTCGGCAAATACGGTGGACTTACTCAGCAGATTCATTAAGGTAGATTTGCCAACATTGGTATAACCCACCAATGCTACGCGTATCATTTCGTCCCTGTTCTTTCTTTGCGTAATATTTTGTTGGTCAATTTTTTCCAGACGTTTTTTGAGCAAAGAAATTTTTTCCTTGACGATTCGTCGGTCTGTTTCTATTTCCTGTTCGCCGGGACCACGCATCCCGATTCCACCTCTTTGTCGTTCAAGATGTGACCACATCCCCCGCAACTTTGGATAGATATATTGCAACTGTGCAAGCTCGACCTGGGTTTTGGCCTGTGCTGTTTGAGCACGGCTTGCGAAAATGTCGAGGATCAAAAAGCTCCGATCAATGATTTTGACTTTGAGTTCTGCTTCAAGTATGTTTTGTTGCTTTCCGGAAAGGTCGTCGTCAAAAATGACCATATCTGCAGGAAAAAATTCCATATATGCGGCGATCTCTTTTATTTTTCCCGGACCAATAAATGAATGGCTGTTGATTGCGGGAAGGCGCTGGGTAAATCGTTTAATGACAGTAGCCCCTGCGGTTTGCGCAAGAAACTCCAATTCGTCAAGGTGTTCTTCTACAATCCTGTCATTCTGATCCGGAAGGATGACGCCTACTAAAATGGCTTTCTCAGACTCGCCGGAAGGACTTTTGTAATCAATTACATCAAAAGAACTTTTGGGCATCCTGGATTATTTCAGGTTTTTGACGCGGTCATACCCGCCAAGATTGTAAACATTTTTAAATCCGTTTTTCTTTAAATATTCAACGGCTTCTCCGCTCCGTCCACCGGCAGCGCAATGCAGGTAATAGGTTTTACTTTTATCCCAACCGGCCGATTTTTTTCTGAAATCATCGCTAAGCCAGTCTGCGTGTATGGCTTTTGGATGATGTCCGCTGTTCCACTCGTCCAATGTACGAACATCTACGATGGTTCCGGGTTGTTTTTTCATTTGTGCTGCAGGGTCTTTTACAAAATCTTGACCACTCACTTGACATGAGATGAATAGAATGAAAGATGCGAAAAAGCTTAATTTGGTAAACATATATATGAAAATTTTTATTAAAAACGCAATGCAGGATTAATTGGTTCATTGACTGATTGTTTCCTGGTACAACCTGAAAAATTATCCTAAGAATTCAAAAAGGATCATAAAAACGGCAACAAAGATAAGCAATATACCAAAAGCTGGTTTAAGCTGTTGGGCATTCACCCTTGAAGAAATATAAATCCCGGCTAAGCTTGAAAGGATCGTAATGGAAGTAAAAAGTAGCAACAAGGACCATGGCAAGGATTCAAGTATTTTTACATTGGAGACTAAACCGACGGCAGTATTTAAAAAAATAATACACAACGAACTCGAAGCTGCGGTTTTAAAATCAAGGCCCAGATATAAAACCAGGACCGGTACAATGAGGAACCCTCCGCCAGCCCCTAGCAGCCCAGTAAGGGCGCCTACAAAAACACCCCACCCGATGAAAGTCAGCCAATTGGGTGCAGGTATATTCATTGGATCTTTATTAACTTGTTCTTTTGATTGGGGTTTCAACATGTTAAAAGCTGAAAACAGCATCAGTAGCGCAAAGAGCATCAGTAATCCACTGGATTTAGAAAGAGAATAGTGTTCAATTTTCATAAGAGGATCAGGAATTCGAGGAAATACCAAAAACCTGAAAATCCAAACGGAGACAATGCTGGGAATACCAAAATAGAGAACTGCCATTCCGTTGACTTGTTTATTCATATAATAACGGATTCCGGCCGAAAGACTGGTAAGACACACGACAAACAACGAACAACTGATCGCATCTTGTGCGGGAACCCTCAATAAATAGACAAATACCGGAATGGTTAAAACGGCTCCACCCGCACCTAAAATTCCAAGTGTTAGACCTATGAGCACTGCGCAAATTAAAGCTGTTGTGGATTCAAGCATTGCGCAAAGCTAATCGCTTAGAATATTAAATGAAAATTAATCATGATTTTGAAACTAAAGAATTAAGCTGATAAAATTCAAGAAAATTTTGAAGGATATTCCATCACTCCAGAATTTGATCTAATATCTCTTTCTTATTTTTTGACATCAAGTCTTTGATTTCCGTGTTATGCAGTAATTCAATCAATTGATTTTTGACTGGGACGACCTGATGATGTAAAGGACAGGGTCTTTTGGAATTGCACTTTTTCCATTTCAATATGCAATGATTGAAAGGATCCAGAGGATCAGTAACCATAAGCACTTCCCATAATGAAGTGTGCAGGGTCTTTTCATTGGCACGAAACCCGCCTTTTGGGCCTTTGACAGAATCAACGAGATCTGCTTCAGCCAGTTTTCGAAAAATCTTGGCAAGAAAGTGTTTTGGAGCATTAATGTTCCTGGATATACTTTCTAAAAGTATGTATTTACTATGATTGTTTTGCAGTGTAAGAAACAATAAGCCCCTCACCGCATAACCAAAGGATTTGGAGTTCAGCATATTTTTAAGGTTTCCAAAATTACAACATTGTTTCAGCTTGGCATTGACCAGAATCATGATCAAGAGTGATTGTAATCATCCCATTCTGTGAATAGAAGCCTCAAATTTGTCGGGAATAAAAGACAACCATGTCGTTAAATAGAAAAGTAAATCAAATCAATATGAAAAATAGAATCTTAAATCTTTTCGGATTAGCACTATTGGGCCTGATGCTCTTGCAATGTAAAGGCGGAGTAAAAGAAGACCAGCCCACCGTCGACTTTGAAGACCTTCAAAAAAATCAGCCTGAAGTTCATGGAACGGAAATTAAGGCAGAGGAAATTAACATGGCGACACCCCTTAATGCAGATTGGGTGAAGAATGGAGAAAGCATTTACAATCTCAAGTGTCTTGCATGCCACAAATTAACAGAGGAGAAACTCGTTGGACCCGGATGGAAAGGAGTCACCAAAAAACGCGAACCCTCATGGATCATGAACATGATTACCAATGTGGATATGATGTTAGAGAAGGATCCCGAAGCACAGAAACTGCTTGAGCAATGTTTGGTCAGGATGCCTAACCAAAATGTCAGCAAAGAAGAAGCACGTTCATTACTGGAATTCATGCGCAAGAACGACGGCGAAATGTAAAAAAACGAAATATCATTTATAAATTAAATTTCTATCAACTATGAATATTCAATTTAAAAAATGCATGGCAGCACTGTTCATGCTCGGTTTTATTTTCGTCATTTCGCAGTCTTGCAAACCCAAAGGTATGCAATCTGCTGTGGGTGGAAATTCGGCCGTAAAATCGTATGTGGCTCCGGGTAAATATGACGAGTTTTATAATTTCGTCTCCGGAGGTTTCAGCGGACAAATGTCTGTGTATGGCTTACCTTCCGGTAGGCTTTTCAGGGTTATTCCTGTTTTCTCTGTAGATCCTGAAAAAGGTTATGGTTTTTCCGAGGAATCCAAACCTATGTTGAATACTTCTCACGGTTTTGTTCCCTGGGATGATTTACACCATCCTGCATTGTCCACCTCAGCCGGTATACACGACGGACGTTGGGCTTTTGGCAATGCCAACAATACACCGCGTATTGCACGAATTGATTTGAAAACTTTCCGGACCGCAGAAATTATCGAGATACCAAACAGTGGCGGAAATCACTCCTCTCCTTTTATCACCGAAAATACGGAGTATGTGGTAGCCGGTACTCGTTTCAGCGTCCCCATGGGTGATAAAGTAGACGTTCCAATCAATACGTATAAAGATAACTTCCGCGGGACGGTTAGTTTTATTTCAGTGGATCCTAACAATGGAGGTTTAAAAATAGCTTTCCAGATCTTACTCCCTGGAATAAATTTTGACCTTGCCCGTGCCGGTAAAGGAAAATCGCATGGATGGTTTTTCTTTAGCTGTTACAACTCAGAACGAGCCAACACCCTATTGGAGGTCAATGCAAGTCAAAAGGACAAAGACTTTATCATGGCAGTCAACTGGAAAAAGGCAGAAGAATACCTGGCAAGCGGTAAGGCTATGAAAAAATCAGTTCGTTATGCTCACAATGTGTACAATGAATCCACGCACACAGCAACCTCAAAAATTGAAACAGAGGTGATGGTGTTGGATCCTAAGGATTGTCCGGACATGGTATATTTCATGCCTTGTCCAAAATCTCCACACGGTTGTGATACGGATCCTACGGGTGAATACATTGTTGGTAGTGGAAAACTTGCTGCCTTGATACCGGTTTTTTCATTTACAAAAATTCAAGAAGCCATTGCAGCTAAAAATTATGACGGTGACTATGAAGGCATACCGGTATTAAAATACGATGCTGTGTTACACGGAGAAGTGAAGAAACCAGGCTTGGGTCCTCTTCATACTGAATTTGATGATAAAGGAAATGCATACACGTCATTTTTTGTCTCTTCAGAAATTGTGAAATGGAGGGTTAGCGACTTACAAGTGTTAGACAGAGTGCCAACCTATTATTCAATTGGTCACTTATGTGTTCCTGGAGGTCCAACCAAAAAACCTTGGGGAAAGTATGTCATAGCCTACAACAAAATTACCAAAGACCGTTATTTGCCTACAGGCCCTGAATTGACTCAGAGTGCTCAAATTTATTCTATTGATGGTGAGAAAATGCAACTCTTGCTTGATTTTCCAACCATTGGAGAACCGCACTATGCTGAAGCCATTCCTGCAGACCTATTGATGAAGAATTCCACTAAAATTTATAAACTCGAAGAGAATAAAAATGCATACGTAGCCTTGGGTGAAAAAGAAAGTAAAGTCGTTCGTAAAGGAAATGAGGTACATGTTTACATGACTTCCATTCGTTCGCATTTTACTCCAGATAATATTGAAGGTGTTAAAATGGGGGATGTGGTTTATTTCCATGTAACTAACCTCGAACAAGACTGGGATGTTCCTCATGGATTTGCCATAAAAGGGGCAAACAATGCAGAGTTGCTGATCATGCCAGGTGAAACCCAAACTTTGATGTGGAAACCTGATCGAATAGGTGTATTTCCAATGTATTGTACGGACTTTTGTTCAGCACTTCATCAGGAAATGCAAGGATACATCAGGGTAAGTCCTGCAGGAGCAAATGTGCCTTTGACATTTACAACAGGCGACCAAGTAGCTCAATAAAACGTATAACATTTAAAATCTAGAAAAATGAAAACATTAATTCAAAATATACTTTTCGTCCTTTTCGTAATGTTGTTTGGCTGTCAGGGTGGAAACCAACCGGCAACTGAAGCCTCTACAGACAATGCTGCTGCTACAACCAATGACATGGGACAGGCAGGTGTTGCAGATGATGTCTCTCAAAAGGATATCGTAAAAGTTGCGGTTGGATCTAAGGATCACACCACACTGGTTGCGGCTTTGAAACAAGCTGAATATGTAAACGATCTGGCCAACGCAGGACCTTTTACAGTTTTTGCTCCGACAAATGCAGCTTTTGACAAATTGCCTGCAGGTACGGTCGATGGATTGATGAAACCGGATCAAAAAGCAGCCTTGCAAAACATTTTGGAATACCATGTAGCAGTGGGCGTTTACCGTGAAAACATGTTTCGCGATGGTATGACCATTAACATGGCCAATGCCCAAAATGTGACGGTTCAGGTAAAGGATGGAAAAGTGATGCTCAATAATTCTGCAAACATAGTGGCTTCGGTTCCGGCATCAAACGGAATTATTTACATTGTTGATGCGGTATTGTTACCTCCTCAATAGATTGCATAAGTAAGAAAGTTTGTAAAAACTTAAATACAATCATTTGATTTGATCTGAGGGCGCGGCTGCTCAGCGGTCGCGCTCTTTTTTTAACTTATAAATAATGCTTGCATTTGATTTAATTTAATTTTAATACAGTATTGTATGAGTACCGTTCAAATAAGCAAAATTTCACGATGGATAATTCTTGGGACTTCATTGTTGTTGTTTCTTACCTATATTCTTCCTGTATGGCGAATCGATTTGTTTGCTCCACAATATCCCGAAGGTTTAACCATGTATATCTGGTTGAACAACATTTCTGGTGATGTCGAAATCATCAATGGATTAAATCACTACATTGGTATGCGCCATATTTCTGTAGAGATGTTTCCAGAATTTTCTTTTTTGATTTATATCGTTGCTTTTTATATCCTGCTCGGCATATTGGTGGCATACATTGGACGATTAAATATATTGTTCTGGTATTTAGTGTTCACTGCTTTTGGTGGGGTGTTTGCCATGTTTGATTTTTACCGGTGGGGTTACGAATATGGTCATAATCTGGATCCCACGGCAGCGATCAAGGTGCCCGGGCTTTCTTATCAACCACCCATCCTCGGACATAAGAGACTTTTGAATTTTGATGCTTATTCGCAGCCGGAAGTCGGTGGATGGATAGTCATCGGTGCAGCAGTGATCATGGGTTTGGTGTGGTTTTATGAATGGAACAAACAACGCAGAAAACCTATGCCCCATGTTCTGACGCTCATAGGGACAATCGTAGTGTTTAGTTTTTTTTCCTGTCAGGCAAAACCTGAACCCTTTCGCTATGGTGTGGACCTTTGCCACACTTGTAAAATGGGCATCGTCGATCGAAAATTTGGATCGGAATTGGTAACGAAAACGGGCAAAGTTTACAAATTTGACGATATAGGATGTATGGTTCGCCTTATGAAATCAGGTGCCTTAGATCAAAATGAGCTGGTGCATATTCTGGTGATCGATTTTGAACGCGAAAGGCAGTTGGTGGATGTAAATGAATGTAAATTTGTTTTTGGAGAAGACATCCGTACTCCCATGAATTTCAATACTGCCGCATTTAAAAATGAAAATGTTGCATTGGAATTTAAATCTCAGGGCAATAATCGTCAAATAGTCAATTGGGATTATATTTATAACAAGATTGAATAAATGATCATAGGACAGTGTAGATATTTATTGAGTTTTGGACTTGCACTATTTATTCTAACTGCACTGCAAGCAAAATCCTGGAAGGTAAGCGAATCCAATGGTATCGCTGCACTTAAACATTACATACAACAGGCGGCATCCGGAGATACTATTTTCATTGAAGGTGGTGTATATCGCACAGGAAATCTGGTCATCGACAAATCCATACATTTAATTGGAATCGGCTTACCAGTTTTTGATGGTGAAGACAAATTTGAGATCTTAACCCTCAGTGGTCATCAAATCAGTGTTAAAGGAATTCACTTCAAGAACAGCGGATATTCTTCAATGAATGATTTTGCTGCAATCAAATGCATTGATGCATCAGATGTTTGCATCGAACAGAATGAGATCAGCTTTGCCTATTTTGCTATTCACGTATCAAATTCAAAAAGAATTACCATCCGGCAAAATAAGATCACTGGCAAACCGGGATCCGAACAAAACACGGGAAATGGAATCCATTTGTGGAAATGTTCCTTTGCACAAATTGATAACAATGTAATTACCGGTCACCGGGATGGAATTTATTTTGAGTTTGTAACCGATTCGAAAATTGAGTGTAATTTGAGTAGAGGCAACATCCGTTATGGTTTGCATTTTATGTTTTCCCACAGGGATCGGTATGAGGACAACCAGTTTATAACCAATGGAGCCGGAGTAGCCGTAATGTACTCAAGAGAAGTCCATATGCATCGAAATGAATTCCTGAATAATTGGGGAAGTGCTTCTTATGGCATCTTATTGAAAGACATAACGGATAGTGAAATCTCTAGAAATGCGTTTCTTCAAAACACCGTAGGCATCTATATGGAAGGCTCAAGCCGAATGACCATTGAAGCTAACCAATTCAGCAAAAATGGTTGGGCGATGAAGGTGCAGGCCAGTTGCAATGACAACGAAATCATGGGCAATAATTTTCAAGGAAATAGCTTTGATATGGCCACAAACGGAACCTTGGTATTGAATAATTTTGATCGGAATTATTGGGATAAGTATGACGGTTATGATCTTTCCCGTGATGGAATTGGTGATATTCCTTATCGTCCTGTCAGCATGTATTCCATGATTGTTGAACAAAATCCATTTACATTAATTTTACTTCGCAGCATATTGATCGGATTTTTAGATAAGGCGGAGAAAGCTATTCCAGGTTTAACACCGGAATTATTAATTGACAAAAGCCCACTCATGAAACCTGTAATATTATGATTGCAGCAACCAATCTATCAAAGCAGTTTAAACGATTAAAAGCATTGGATGGTGTCAGCTTTGAATGGACCTCAAATCAGGTAGTTTCTTTAATAGGCCCAAATGGATCGGGTAAAACCACTTTGATTAAATGCCTTCTAGGTCTCGTTAAACCGGACCAGGGAAACATACAGGTGATGGGACAAAGTATTTTACAAAACGAACAATATCGTCACTGCATCGGGTACATGCCGCAAATTGGAAGGTATCCGGATCATATGAAAGTCGGACAATTGTTTGACTTGTTAATGGAACTCCGAAATCTACCCGAAAATATACTCGATAAAGAGCTGATGCAAGTATATAAATTGGATCAACTGTCTCATCAGAGTATGAGAACCTTGTCTGGAGGTACCAGGCAAAAAGTAAGTGCTGCAATTGCTTTTTTGTTTAATCCATCCATTTACATATTGGACGAGCCAACAGCCGGATTGGATCCACTATCTGCTGAAATTTTGAAAGAAAAAATTAAATCTGAGAAAAGTAAAGATAAATTGATTGTAATCACCTCACACGTATTGAGTGATTTTGATGATCTGACAACAGAAGTCTTGTACTTACAAGATGGCAGGGTTCGCTTTCAAGACTGTATGGATGTATTAAAAAGTAAGACCGGAGAACAGAAATTTGTTAAAGCCATTGCGCACATCATGCAACATCCTGAAGAATTGAATTGACATGTTGAAACTCACCAAGTATATAATATCTGATATCATCCGTAACAAGATCATTTTGTTATATATGGGTTTGCAGTTTCTGTCAGGTGCACTGCTGTTTACCTTAGAAGAGAATCCGGATAAGGCCTTGCTGAGCATATTGAATATCGAACTCATACTGATTCCATTGGTCAGTATGATTTTTGCCACCATCCACTATTACAATTCCTATGAATTTATTGAAATGTTGCTGGCGCAACCGGTTGGCCGTAAACAGGTTTTCCTCAGTGAATACATTGCAACAGCACTTTCGTTGGTCATTGCATTTTGGCTAGGTTTGGGTGTACCGGTATTTTGTTTTGTGCAGAACTCACTGGCCCTTACGTTTATTTTAACAGGTACCGGACTGACCATGGCCTGTACGTCGATCGCATTTTTGGCTGCTGTATTGGCAAGAGACAAGGCAAGAGGCATTGGTGTGGTGCTTATGGTGTGGTTTTATTTTGCTCTGGTGTATGATGGATTGATTTTAGTCATCCTGTTCAGTTTTAGCGACTATCCCCTGGAAAAGATAACCCTCCTATTGACAGCTTTGAATCCTATTGACCTTGCCCGCGTTTCCATGATGCTACAAATGGATGTCAGTGCACTGATGGGCTATACCGGAGCATTGTTTAAAGAGTTTTTTGGCAGCATTCGGGGTAGTTTGTATACAAGTATAGTGATGTTACTTTGGATCACTGTTCCGCTCGGCCTGGCATTGCGGCTGTTTATGCGAAAGGATTTGTAATTAAAGTACTTACGAATGTTAGTTTGTTTTGTAATTTTGATTCACCATCAGTGACTTAAACAGGAATATACAGCCAGTTAAATACCTTCAGATTCAAAAATACAGACACTAAAATATGGAGGACTGGAAGGCTTTTGGAAAAAAATTTATCAGAAGTGTCTCTTTGAATTTCTTACGTTATGCAGAAAATCCCTCACCGCATTAAAACTGATCTTGTGAGTGGCAAAATGGAGTTCTGCCTTTTGGGTTTCATCAGGGTCAGCTTTTAATTGCAAAAGAATGTTTTTCAAATGCATTTTCATATGCCCGTATTGAATTCCCGTTGTCACTAACGATCGTATGGCTGCAAAATTTTGAGCCAGTCCCGTTGAGGCAGCAATCATCATCAGTTCTTTTGCATCAGGATTCCCCAACAACTCCAATGATCGTTTGGCCATGGGATGTAGAGAAGTTAAACCTCCAATTGTTCCCAGAGCTAGTGGTAATTCGAGACTAAAATGAAAGGTATCGTCACTTACCCAACATTGACTCAAACTCCGGTATTGTCCGTCTCGACAGGCAAATGCATGGCCGCAAGCTTCTACTGCCCTGAAATCATTTGCCGTAGCCAGCACCACAGCATCCACTCCGTTGAAAATTCCTTTGTTGTGAGTCACTGCCCGGTAAACATCCTGATGGGCAATGTCTACCGCCAGTCGAAACTTTTCTGCAAATTCATGTGCTTGCAACATGCCACCAACAGACCCTAAATCATTGATTGGGCATTCCACCCATACTTTTACCACACATTCAGGAGTATAGTTGGATAAAATGGCCATGATGCATTCCACTTCCCGTTGGTCGTCATTTAGCTCCTCGGTATGTGTGATGAATTTTTCAAGACTGCTGCTAAAACTTTCCAAACAGGAATTGATGAAGTTGGCCCCCATCGAATCACAAGTTTCAAATGAAACTAACAATTGGTAGTAATTATTAATTGATTCAAAAGATCTGATTTTAATATCCCCTATTCCACCTCCGCGATTTTGCATGTTCCTGATCAAAGCTTCCGCATCTTGCAACATTAATTTTTTCAAAGAAGGCAAAAGCAATTCGAGTTTTTCTAATGAACCATTCCATTTGAAATGTATTTGACCCAGCTTTACCGTACCAAGCACTTTCGCATGTATGCCTCCGCGTTCCATCCAAAACTTAGCACCTGCTGATGCAGCAGCCACTACCGAACTTTCTTCGGTCACCATGGGCACACAATAGGTCCTTCCGTTGATCAGAAAATTTGGTGCGACACCATAGGGCAGAATGTAATTGCTGATGGTATTTTCACTGAACGTATCAATTAATTTTTGTTGATCTTCATTGCGATGCCAATAACTCATGAGTTCGTGCATCACATTCTCAGGGTCTTTAAAAAAATTTTCCACAATCCACTTAATCTTTCCTCTTTTGGAAAGTTTAGAGAATCCGGATATGGTTTTATTTTTCAATGTGTACTTGAAATTCAAAATTTATTTTACCTTAAGAAATGCATGTGCTAATTGCAAGCCACGCAATTGTGTCCTTATATATTGCTGAAGATCTTTGTAGTCCTCTTGTGCATGAAGTAAAAATCCCGAAGCTTGTCCATAAATAGCGGGAATTTTGCTTTTTTGTATCAGGTAATAGCCATCCAAAAAGCTGCGAATACCTCCACTGATGATGAGGTGTTGGCAAAGAACTTTGGTGCTATCTACAAGGTTATTGCAATATTCTACCATTTCAACGGCCGTATGTCCAATACGTGTCAGCGGCAACAATTCCTCCGCACGAGCAGGATCTTGTCGTTGGATTTCGAGCATGCTGAAATTCGTTCCGCCAAAGGCCCCAAACTCAATCGCCAGTAAAGGTAGTTCCAGCAAAGCTTTAAGTGAAGCAGGCCCCATTCCTTGTCCAACCTCTTTTACAATAACCGGGTATTCAAATTGTTCGAGGAAGCGTTTAATCGTATGAATAGGCTTTTCTTTGATCACATCACCTTCCGGTTGTAAAAATTCCTGCAAAGGATTGAGATGTATGATCAATCCATCTGCCTGCAATTGTTGAATGACATAGTGAATCTTGTCGGCTTTCCCCTGAGACAACCATTCTTCAATTTGAGCAACTCCCAAATTTGCAAAAAAAGGCAAAGAGCTTCCGATAATTTCCCTCATGTCAAAATCCGGAAAGCATTCCGGATGTGTAATGACTTTTCGGCAAGAACCCAAGCCAAAGCCAAGACCAAACTCCCTGCTGGCCTTAGCTAAATTTTGATTGATTAGACGGGCTTTTGCAGTACCACCCGTCATACTCGATACCCAAAGAGGAAAAGATAAAGTTTTAGCTCCAAAATTAAACGGAATGAGCTGCTCGGGCTTCGGGTGTTCGCTCAATGCAGGCTCATAATAAAACCTATCATCCTGCCAATTGGCAAGGGTTTGAGCTGAAAAAGCCAGATCAATATGATCTTGTTTGCGGTCAGTCGATGAAGTTGGGTTGTTTTTGGACATGCAGCAATACAACAAAATAAATCAAAAATGGCTTAGGACAGGCCTTAAATTGTTGAATTAATGGCTCAGGATGTTAAAATATGTGATAATTCCAATGGAATTTTTCAACATTAAAGGGAATGCCACTAATTTTGCAATGAAAATCAAGGAAGCTATTGCCGTATTTTCCTGGATTTTTCCTACCTGAACGAACGTTTTCGATTAATCCTCGTTTTATTTATAGACAGTTTAATAAATTGATAAAAGTCAATCGGATGAATAAATCATTGTGGTGTTTGTTGTTGTTTTGCCAGACCTTAACCGCCCAGGTGAGTCCTATGTTACTGGCTAAAATGGAAAGCAGTGACCGACTACCTGTTTTGGTAGTCTTCCGCCAACAGGCCAATTTGGACAAATGGCAGGGTTCTTGGACTAAGGAGCAAAAGGCTCTGTTCGTTTACCGCAGTTTACGGCAAAATGCCGATGAACAGCAACAGCGGGTCATACAATACCTTCGGAAGGCTCAGGTGCCTTTCAGAAGCTTTGCCGTGGCCAATTGTATACAAGCGGAACTGTCCAAAGATTTAATCCTTCAATTGGCTGATTTTCAAGAAATCGAAAAAATTTGCTACGATTCACCCCAGAGATTTCTTTTTCCAACAAACGATAACAGTCTCGTGATTCAATCACGCGGACCTGACTTTAGTTGGGGACTTGACAAAATGCAAGTACCAGCAGTCTGGGACTTAGGTTTTAAAGGGAAAGGCGTCATTGTTGCTGGTGAAGATACCGGTGTCAAATGGGATCTTGGACCCATTAAAGAAAAATACAAAGGTTACCAGAATGGCACGGTAAACCATAATTATCATTGGCATGATGCAATTCATAGCATAAGTCCACTGAGCGGTTCGCCGGACAACCCTTGCGGCCTGAATACAAAGGAACCTTGTGATGATCATTCACATGGAAGTCATACCGTAGGTACCATGGTTGGAATAACGGATGACCTCCGTTTTGGTGTGGCCCCCGAAGCCCAATGGATAGGATGCCGAAACATGGAAAGAGGCAATGGGTCTCCTTCTTCCTATATCGAATGTTTTGAATTCTTTTTGGCACCTCATGACCTGGAAGGAAAGAATGCAGATGCTCTGCAATCACCTCACGTCATCAACAATAGTTGGTATTGTAGCCTGGAGGAAGGCTGCGACACAGCTACTTTCCCAGTGATGGAAAGGGTGATTGAAAACCTCCGTAAATCGGGAATTGTAGTGGTGGTTTCTGCAGGAAATGACGGGGCTGCATGCAGTACATTGAATCACATTCCTGCATTGTTTGATGGAAGTTTTTCGGTAGGTTCTGTGAAACAAGACCTGAAGATCAGTGAATTCAGCAGCAATGGACCCGTAGTCAATTACAAGCAAGTTCGCATAAAGCCCAATGTCGTAGCCCCAGGATCTGATGTGGTTTCGGTGATCATCGATGGATCCTTAGCCAGCTGGAGTGGAACCAGTATGGCAGGCCCTCATGTAGCCGGTCTTGTAGCACTCATCATTAGTGCAAACCCCCGTCTTGCAGGACAGGTTGAACAAATTGAAAAGATCATTGAAGAAACCGCCCTACCGCTGGATTCCGGATTTGATTGCTGGCCTTATTTAGGAACCACCATACCGAACAATACATTTGGATTCGGTTTTGTAAATGCTAAAGCTGCAGTGGATAAAGCATTATCCCTGTTGGTGGATACTGAACAGGACGATAAAGATAAGGTTAAGATATACCCTAATCCGGCGAATGAATTTATTCTCGTAGAACAAATCAAACCTGTCAGCGGTGATTGGATGATTGAAGACGCTCTGGGCCGAATGGTATATCAATGGACGCCGCAAATCGGAGTACATCGCATTGACATAAATACATGGAAATCCGGAATATATTTTATGTCAAACCGTAATGGTTTTTATCAATCTTTTGTAGTTAAACCCTGACCACCTCCATTTGAAACTATTCAACCAGGTCAACCGGGAAGTTCTGATCCGGCAAATGCATGAAAGTGCAGAGCCACGGGTTACCATTTCCTATTATAAATACCACCAACTGCCCAATCCTCATTTTTTTCGAAATCATTTATACACTCACTTTGAAGCCTTAGGTGTTTTGGGTAGAATTTACGTAGCGCGGGAGGGAATCAATGCCCAAATTTCTGTACCACAGAAACACCTTGATGCTTTCCGATCTTGTTTGAATGATATATCATTCCTCGCAAACATACGTTTAAATTATGCCATTGAAGACAATGGTAAATCTTTTTTCAAACTGATCATCAAAGTCCGTGAAAAAATTGTTGCAGATGGAATCAACGACCCGCTATTCAATCCCTCCGATACGGGTAAACATCTTGACGCTGCGGAATTCAATAAGCTTATCCAACAAAAGGATACAGTTCTCGTGGACATGAGAAATCATTATGAAAGTGAGGTGGGCCATTTTGAAGGCGCCATCTGTCCCGATGTCGTTACCTTCCGCGAATCTCTTCCTATTATTTCAGAAATGCTGGAGCAGCACAAGGATAAAAACCTGGTCATGTATTGTACCGGTGGTATACGTTGTGAAAAAGCCAGTGCTTTTTTAAAATATAAAGGATACAAAAATGTTTTTCAACTGAATGGAGGAATTATCGAATATACCCGGCAGGTTAAAGAGCAACACCTGGAGAATAAATTCCTGGGAAAGAATTTTGTATTCGACGAACGGATGGGTGAACGCATTTCTGAACAAGTCATCTCAACCTGCCATCAATGCGGAAAACCCTGTGATGTGCATGTCAATTGCCGTAATGATCAATGCCACATCTTGTTTATACAATGCGCCGAATGTGCAGAAAAATATGAGCAATGTTGTTCGGTACGATGTGCTGATTTTACAAAACTAAATCCACAAGAGCGACAATCACTATCTTCTCAACTTTTGTTTAATGGCAGCAAGTTTTCCAAAGGACGCTATAAAGCAATGCACAAGGATGAGCCTTTAATCCTTCACTAAAGTGAATTTCAGAAATCTTTTTGCTTGGTTATTCCTGGCGATTACTGCCTGTCAAAATGAAGAATTGTATCCTGGCAGCCCAGCGCCAGAATTGACCTCATCACAATGGCTGCAGTCAACCCCCATTAAAATAAACAAGTTGCAAAATAAAGTGGTCTTGTTGCGCTGGTGGACGGATGGTTGCGTTTTCTGTATGCAGTCGGCTGATGCTTTGAATACCTGGCACCAGCGTTACGCAGATTCTGGATTGGTGGTCATAGGAATGTATCACCCTAAACCCGAACCAAAACCATGTAATTCTGAAGAGGTAAGAGAATATACCATGGAAAAAGGATTCCGATTTCCGGTTGCCATTGATCAGGATTGGAGAGATTTGCGGCGGTATGGTTTGCCTAGAGGAGATATGCAATTTACTTCGGTGAGTTTTTTGATCGGAAAAGACCATCGAATACGATACATTCACCCGGGTGGTGAGTACCATGAACTCTATGAAAAAGGTCATGAGCAATGTGTAAGGGACTTTTACATTATGGAATCAAATATTCAACAAGCCTTGCGGGAGAGAAATGATTAGTTTTGCATTTAGATGAGAACTATTCTTCAGGATATATATGACAAGCAAATTAGAGGACAAAAAAGTCTGGCAATTCTCATTGATCCTGACAGCAGTAAATTGAATCGTTTGGAGCACACATTGAAAATTTGCCGGAAACATCCTGTAGATTATTTCTTTGTGGGAGGCAGTTTGTTGAAAGAGGATCAGTTGGATCATTGCATTCAAAGGATACGGGCTAATTCACAAATTCCCATAATTTTATTTCCTGGAAGTATTTATCAGCTACATCCTGAAGCAAATGCATTGCTTTATCTGTCCCTGTTGTCTGGACGAAACCCAGAATATCTCATTGGAAAGCAGGTGGAAGCCGCAATGAAAATTGCCAGTTATTCTATTGAAGTCATTTCAACAGCCTATCTGCTCATTGACGGTGGCAGTCCTAATGCAGCGGCTTATTTAAGTCAAACCCAACCGTTGCCGCGAAACAAGACCGAACTCGTATTGGCCACAGCGATGGCTGCACAATTATTAAACTTTCATTGGATTTACCTGGAGGCCGGCAGTGGTGCTCTGAGTCCGGTACCCTTGGAAACCATCCGTTGCCTTAAGAATAATATTCGTTTACCCATTCTCACAGGAGGCGGTATTCGATCAGCGGAGCAATTGGGAGAATGCTATCAGGCAGGCGCAGATCTCGTGGTGGTAGGAACCGCTGCAGAAGAAAGACCCGAGGTATTGGAAGAAATGGTTGTGACCTTGCGTGAGTTCAATTTAAAATCAGCGGATCTAACATGATAACGGGTCGTGTATTGCGTTCTACAGGAAGCTGGTATGATGTATGGGATGATACTAACAAACGTTTGTTAGCATGTAGATTACCGGGAAAATGGAAATTGGACAAGGAAAATGTAACGAATCCGGTGGCGGTTGGCGATTTGGTGTCTCTTCAATTGGAAAACGAAACTCAGGCGATCATTCAGATGGTATTGCCTCGAAAAAATTACATCGCACGGCAATCCCCAAAATCCCGATTACACATCCACTTAATTGCCTGCAACATTGATCAGGCCATTCTCATCACCAGCATTTGTGAACCACCGTTGAAACCGGGTTTTATTGATCGATTTATCCTGACCACAGAACCACAGGACATCCCGGTGATCATTGTATTCAATAAGTGGGATTTGTACGGGGGCTACGAGAAAGAAATTTTCGAAGAACAGAAATTTATCTACTCTTCTATCGGATATGAAGTGCTGGCCGTATCCGCTGTAAACGCTTATGGGATTCGGGAATTGAAGAAGCGCCTACACCAACGCATCAGTTTATTCTGTGGGCAATCTGGAGTAGGAAAATCTTCTGTGATCAACTCTCTGGCACCCGAATTGATCCTCAAAACGGGTGAAGTTTCTTCATGGTCAGGGAAAGGTATGCATACCACAACATTTGCACAAATGTTCCTGTTGGAAGATGAAACCTTTATCATCGATACCCCGGGGATTAAAACACTCGGATTCAATAATCTTGAAGTAATGGATGTAGCACATAATTTCCGGGAGTTTTTTAAGGCTTCTGTAAATTGTAGATTTGGTTCACAATGTACTCATCGGGATGAACCTGATTGTGAAGTCAAAAACTTACTCGTTGCAGGCACTATCAGTGATATCCGTTACCGCAATTACCTCAATATTCTGGAGGAAATCGAATCCCAAAATTATTGGGAGAGAAATAAGAAGTACTAATTTACAGCTGGATGCAGAGTATACCTATCGTGTAATGATATTATACGCAGGAAAATGACTATTGATCTATTCAATGTATGCGCTAAATAATGAAAATTGAAACTTGAATAAGAAGGTTCGCGCATTCGATAAGTGGCTCTTGACCGGCCATTAACTTGAGTTACCTTGTGCAGGTAAATTTTTTTTCACCCTAAATTATTATACACTATGAAACACTTTATGTTGTGTACCATCATGTGTGGTACATTTTTAACCAGCGTCATGGCTCAAGGATTTGAATACCAATGTGCATGGGATCCGGCAACCAGTACAGGCAATGAAGTTTCTTCCGGTTCAACTTGTTTTGATGTTGATGAGGTAATGGCCTTATGCACACCGATTTATTTGCGCATTAATGTACATTACTTTGTACCGGACAATTGTGAGGGGCAAATTCAACAAACAGGATTTCAGCAAGCGGAGGTGTATGCAAAAACGGAAAAAATGATTCAGCTTTTGAACAACGAAATCAAGCATAATCAACCGCAACGCAGAATTGAGCATGTTGATCCACCATGTCTTCCCTTTAGATTTGTGTTAACGGGTGTTTATGTACACTGTGAATCCAATGCTGTTGCAGAATTCAGTACGATTGAATTAAATCAGCGTTATGGAGTCAACAAGAATGGAGCCATTAATTTTTATATTGCTGGATTTCCCCAGGGAGCAACGGGCGTGGGCTATAATTATGAAAAGACTGGATCCGCCAGCAGTTTTGATCCCAATATTTGGTGGACTTTGGGTAATCTGTACCACGAACTGGGGCATATTTTCGGATTAGGTCATTCGTTTGCTCAAAATGATTTTTGTGACGACACTGCGCCTTTGGTTTTTACATGGGATAAGAACTGCAATGGAATTATTGATGTAGTGCCTCAAAATCCAAAGTTGACCGAAAGAGGAATTATGTGCTGGAATGTATTGAAGAAGGGAACAAAACCCGGAGAACCTGGATACGCCGATGAAAATTGTAATGGGGTCAATGACTGTGAAGAAGTCTTGCCATGTGTTGAATCCCCTTGCTGCCAGGAGCAAAATGTGGATAACAACGTTATGTCTTACTCAGCTGCAAAAAATGCAATTACCAAATGTCAACTCAAAATCATGTTAAATAATATAAATTCTTTGAAATGTGATGTGATTGAAAAAATCGGAGGATGTCCCCCCACTAAAGCCTTTATCAGTAAACGACCCATGGACGTTGCCAATGAAAATCAATGCCATGAATGTCTTGATCTGTCGGCTAGTTGGGATGAAACAAGCTACCAGCTGGAAATTTATGAATTGACTCCAAGCGGAAACCAATTGGTTTATCATAGTGGATTAAAGACAGAGCAGGCAATTAAGTTTTGTTATAAGACCAATCCTAGTCTTCCAGGTTCTGGTGTATTATTGAAACCCAATACCCAATATCGGGCCATCCTTTTTACATACAATGAATGCTCGAACAGTGAAATGACCTATGACTTTAACACTGATCTGGGAAATTGCGGACCATTGACATTCGAAACGTTGGATGTGGATCCTAATCCCGTGAATGGAAATGTGGTGCTGCATTTTAATTGGTCGGGTCCTGAGAATTCATTTTCGATATTGGCGCGCAATGTATTGACTGAAACGGATTATCCACTGTCACAAAGTAACCTCACTACCGTAGGTGAAAATTCTTTAAATTTGTCAACCGAACATCTCCCACCTGGAACCTACATCATGATGGTTCAGGCAAGAGATTTTTATGCAATAAAAAACTTTATAAAATTGTAACCCGATGAAAACCACTTTAGTGATTCTTTGTATGTGTTGTTTCCATTTATCACATTCCCAGAAGTTACCGGAATTTGGAATCTACTTTTACTTTGAAGACGCACAGGGGAATAGGGATACGGTTTTTGCAGGATTTGATTCCACAGCCAACGATTCCTTTAATCCTGATTTTGGAGAGGTATATTTAAACGAACCTTTTAAACATCCATTGGACGTAAGATTGTCAAGAAATTTTGGAACCCAGTTACCCTTTAAGGTTGGAATTTTGAGTAAACGATTGATTACTTCAACGGAATATGTCACGGTACACAACAAGCCTTGGTTGGATTGTAATATCGGAGAACCGATTATGTTCTTTGTTAAAGCGAATCACTTTCCTGTAACAATGCGTTGGGACCCTAATGAATTTTGGCTTGGAAGCAAATGCGTTCAAAATAGTTATATGACTTCTGATCAACATGTGGAAATTATTGATCCAATCGAAGCTTGGATTCGAAATCCAAATAAGCGATTTACGTGTTTGTCATTGGCAGACTATTATACCTTTAATTTAGAGTCAGACTACACTAGACAGAATTTTCCCAATGAATTGAGTTACCAGCTTATAAAGTCTTACCCTGATCATCCTTCAGACACCGTTTATGGGATTAAGCTGTTTCATCAAGCAGAACCTTATTATAGTCCATGTAAAGTTTGGGTGTCAGATGAGACCCTTGTGAGTCCTGAATTAAAGTTATCCATTTATCCTAACCCATCAGCTGGGTGGATCAGTATCCAATATGAAAGCGATCTGCAAATGGTGAGCTTAGCAATTTTTGATGTCATGGGTCACTGTGTCAGAAAATGGTGGAATCCACAACCTCGGGAAAATTTTGATCTGCAAAATTTACCTGAGGGGCTTTATGGAGTAACTTGTCAAGCATCGAATGGGATTCAAGTCTCCAGACATTTGGTGGTTCAACATTGAAAGGATTCATGATAAAAAAAACCGCCTCTTTTGGCGCAAGAGGCGGTTCATAATCCCTTGATTAAAATCTCATGAAACGAATTCAAACCGAATGACGTAAAACGTCTTAAATCGATTTTTGGAATGCATTTATTATTTATAACTCAAATCCCGATACAATATTATTTCAGTTATTCCACTTAAGCAAGAAATAAGGCTAAAAATCAGGGTTTTCACCTAGTATTTTCAGGGTTTTCACGGAGGAAATTTATTGATTTTGGGATCCGAGGTGACCCTTGTTTAGGTCAATAATTTTTAGTGATTATCGCATATTGCATTACTTTTGCACTTATATAATTTTATTTAATATGTCAAAAGAAAGAGAAGAAAAATTAAAAGCCTTGGCCCTTACAGTGGACAGGCTGGAGAAAACATATGGAAAGGGAAGCATCATGAAACTGGGTGATAAGCCAGTTATGGATACGGTTGATTCAATTTCAACGGGATCCCTAGGACTGGACATTGCACTGGGTATCGGAGGCTTGCCAAGAGGCCGTGTAGTGGAGATTTATGGACCGGAAAGCTCGGGAAAGACTACCCTGGCCATTCATGCTATAGCCGAGTGTCAGAAGAAAGGAGGTATAGCAGCATTTATAGATGCTGAGCATGCCTTTGACCGCAGTTACGCTGAAGCTCTAGGTGTGAATACGGAAGATTTGTTGATTTCTCAGCCTGACAACGGTGAACAAGCACTGGAAATTGCCGAAAACCTGATCCGTTCAGGGGCAATTGACATCATTGTGATAGACTCAGTGGCGGCTTTGGTGCCTAAAAGTGAAATTGAAGGGGAGATGGGAGAATCTAAAATGGGTCTTCAGGCAAGATTGATGAGTCAGGCGCTAAGAAAATTAACTGCAACCATCGGTCGTACAGGTTGTTGTTGCATTTTCATCAACCAATTACGTGAAAAAATCGGGGTTATGTTTGGCAACCCGGAAACCACCACCGGAGGTAACGCTCTTAAATTTTATGCCAGTATCCGATTGGATATTCGTCGTACCAGCAATGCGATTAAAGATAAAGACGGCAACATCGTTGGCAACAGGGTCAAAGTCAAAGTGGTCAAAAACAAACTTGCACCGCCTTTCCGCACCGCGGAGTTTGACATTACTTACGGGGAAGGTATTTCAAAATCAGGGGAAATTATCGATTTGGGTTCAGAGTTAAATGTCGTACAAAAGAGTGGTTCCTGGTTTAGTTACGAGGGCACAAAAATTGCCCAAGGCCGGGATGCAGCCAAGCA
Organism: uncultured Saprospiraceae bacterium; assembly: GCA_964568865.1. Classification (GTDB taxonomy): domain Bacteria; phylum Bacteroidota; class Bacteroidia; order Chitinophagales; family Saprospiraceae; genus Vicinibacter. The sequence continues at coordinate 84,564 of CAZMSE010000008.1, read as the reverse complement.
ATTTGTCGAAGACAACCCAGAATTGTCAAGAGAAATTGAAGAAAAAATCAAAGCTAAACTGGCAACGGCAAAAATGGTAAAGATTGAAGAAGGGGTTGAAGCAGATGACCAGTAATTTTTCTAGTAAAATGTTTTACAATAAGTAAAACCAACGTACATTTGTCTAGATATAAGATGAAAGCAATTTGGCGATTATAGTTTGCTTTTTTTCTCTAATTCCCATATATATATCCGAAATAGCGAGATGACAATGTAGTCTCGCTATTCTTTTTTTAGCCCATTTTTTTTAATATATCTTACCCGCGCAAAAATTAAACGCGTTTTATATGGTCGTATGCGCTAACCAGTTAATTTTGAACTCAACTGGAACAAATGACAACAATACGTAAAGAACAGTTATTTGAAAATTTTCTTTGGATTGATTTAACCCATCCAAATACTCAACAGTTGAGAGATTTGTCCGAAACATACGGCCTCGATATTATCTTGTTGCATGATAGTATGCAACAAGGGCATTTGCCTAAGTGGGAAAAATATAAGGATTTTTATTTTGTCATTCTTCGATCTTATACGGCCAATATCAATGACAAGTTTACCAAATATGGTGAACTTTCAAACAAGATCGCTTTCTTTTTCAACGATAAGTTGATGATTACCATTCATCGCAAAGAATTTGAATTTTTGAAAAATATTTCTTCAACAAGTTCTCATCCACAAGAATTGTTTTTGGAAATATCCAGACATATGGTGGATTCTTTCAACGACCCCCTGAAAAAACTATCTGAAAAGATCGATCAGTTTGAGCGTACCATATTTTTAAAGAAAGAATCGGCTCTGTCTCTGGAAGAGCTTTATTTTATGAAAAGTAGAGCCCGTAATGGTAGAAAACTACTTCAACTAACCCAAAATGTTATGTACCAATTGGAACTCAGGAAAGAACTTCAAACAATATTTCAAGATATTAAAGACAGCCTGACCCAATCCTTGTTGGTGTATGATGAAATTTTAGATGATTCAATGAATTTACTCAACACGTATCTTTCCATTACGGCTCAAAGAAATAATGATGTCATCAGAGTCTTGACTATTTTTTCTGCTTTTTTTCTTCCGCTGACTTTTATCGCAGGAATATATGGAATGAATTTTGAGCATATGCCGGAACTGAAATGGCCTTTTGGTTATTTCTTTTGCCTGATCATTATGGCTAGCGTGAGTTTGGCAATTTATTTTTGGTTTAAAAGACGCCGGATCATATAAGTGCATATACCAAAGGATCGGTTTAATGTTCAAGCTGAAGAATACGCTAAGTTCAGACCACTCTATCCTGATTCCCTTTATGATGTTATTTTTCAATTTGTTAAACATTTTGATGACGCTTGGGATTGCGGTACGGGGAATGGCCAAGTCGCCAGAATTCTTTCAGATCGCTTTCGCAGTGTATATGCTACTGACATTAGTGTCAAACAGATTGAACAAGCACCTCTACGCGATAACATTTCATATCGGATTGAACGGGCGGAATTTTGCTCCTCCCCAAATGGTATTTTTGATTTAATTACGGTCGCTCAGGCAATCCACTGGTTCGATTTTGATGCGTTTTATCAACAGGTTCAACGTGTTTTAAAACCTCAGGGACTTTTGGCAATTTGGGCATACGGAAATATACAGGTGAATGAAGAAATCGACCAGAAAATTAATTATTTGTATCATGACATTTTGAGCAAATTTTGGGATGCTGAACGGGTGTATATTGATGAAAAAATGCAGTCTATTCCATTTCCCTTCTGCAATCAGAGAACTTATGAGCTCAATATGGAGGTATCCTGGTCGCCCTTGCAACTGTTTGGTTATATAAAAACCTGGAGTGCTTGGCAGCATTATTATAAGGAGTATCCCGAAGAAGAAACTAACGAACGTTCGGTAATATCCGGATTTTGTCACGAAGTGACCTCCATGTGGCCATTAAATGAAAAAAGAACACTCCGGTTTCCGGTTTATCTTCGATTGGGAAATTTGTGTGATTGATCGGAGTTGAATAATGTGATTTTCCGCGGGTTTATTCTTTTGTGAAATACCCTTAATTTATGGTTTTTTTCCTGTGTCTTGTTTTATTAATATCGGTGCAAATTCATGTGTACCTGCCGGTTACTACACACAGTATTCATTGAATGGATAATGGGGATTTGCCACTCAGAAATAAATTGTTAAATTGCATAAAAATTATAACTCTATGGTTCAAATAAAACAATTTTGGATTTTATGGTTAGCAGCCTGTTGTTTGCTATGTGGATGTAAAGGTTGTGAGGAGGAATTTATTCGTTTTCTGGACCGCAATACCCTTGTAATACCAAAGGCAGACAAGACGGCGCCTGAGGTCTGGCTTGAAATTACAGAGTCAAAATCAGGAAGTAATTATAAAATCTATCATGATACCATTTTGACCAAAAGCAACGGAGATCAGTTATCTGTAGTGTTTATGGCTAAGGATGAAAACGGAGGTTTAAAAAAATTGTGTTTATCTCAGGGTTTTCGACAGGAATGCTGTTCAACTCATTTGGAAAACAGGTTGTGTTCAGTGACTCAACCGGTTTCCGTATCAAATTGTACAGACATGTCCTCTTTTGCACCTGTTGCATTTGCAAGTTGGTTCATGCTTTCGGAAATTAATGTTTCAATGATTTGTGACAGTAATTGGGAACTTGAAAGTGGAAGTGTGAATCTTACAGCAGTTGCAGAAAACTTTCACCAGGGAACAAAAGCCATAAACCTTGTGGTGCAGGTCACCCAATAGAAATGCATTGCTAAGTCATGAAAAAAAGGATACTAAAGCTTTTTGTTGCAAACTAACTGTTTATGATTGATTATGGGACATCAATCACCAAATTGACATTATAGTTTTCTTTTTTAATTAACCAATATAAGAAAACACCTCATCTATATCGTGAATGTCTTGTTTGCAAATGGTTTCAGATGGCATGTTTAGCGATTAATTTTCACCCAATTAATGCAATAGCATTCATCGAGCAGAGTGCTGAAGAAATGAAGGAAGCACTTTCAAGTAATTGTGAGATTTAGTTTGAGTAACCCAATAAATGCTTTATTCATTCAATTTATGCGGTGCATAAATGGCGCTGACGAAATGAATAATGCGCATTGATTCAATCCATGAAAACAAAGTAAATATCGCGCTTTATTCATTTGTCAGGATGAATCCCGACAATCCCTTTATGCAAAGGGTTTCGTCGGCTCTCCATGCAGAATGCATTATTCATGCATGATCTTGGGTTCATTTGTCAGGGTTAATCCCGACAAGCCCTTATTTTATAGGGGCATCGCCGGTCATGAAGTCAATCCATGAATCTCTAATGTATGGATTGGGATTAACATGGTTATAGAGTAAAATCTACAACCGATGGATTGGATTGTATTCAATGAATTCAATTTCTGGAGTGAGATAGCCGGGTTTAGCGGGTTCAAATTTTAAAAGGTCTGTACTCAGGTATTTTTTATTGCTGTCACTCAAGACGGTCACCACAACAGATCCGTTACCCATCATATGCTGGGTGCGAATCGCTCCAATAACATTAGCTCCGGACGAAATTCCCACCGCCAATCCCAGTTGACAAGCCAGTTTTTGTGCCATCAGGATAGCATCTCCATCATTGGCCTGAATTACCTGATCAAGTTCAGGCAATTGTACAATTGAGGGTATGAATTCGTCGGAAATTCCTTGTATGCGATGCGATCCTACTTTCTTACCAGTGGAAAGTGTCGGAGATTCTGCGGGTTCTAATGGGTGTATTTTTATTTGCATGTTTTTTGATTTTAAGTACCGGCCAACACCCATTACTGTACCTCCAGTACCTACACCAGCGATGAATGCATCGGGAATTAAATTGACACTTTGCAATTGGACCCAAATTTCTTTGGCAGTAGTCTTTTCATGGGCCTCTGCATTGTCGTTATTGTCAAATTGTTTAGGTAAAAAAATATCAGCTCCTTCCAAAGCCATTTCTTTGCTTAATTCAATACTGCCAAGAAATCCACCTTTCTCCTTGGATACCAGAATAACTTCAGCACCTAAACTCCTAATGATGTCCATTCTTTCTTTGCTAAGCCAATCAGGCATAATAATTTTGACCGAATGGCCCAGGGATCTTCCGATGGCTGCAAATGAAATGCCTGTATTTCCGCTGGTGGCTTCAATGATGGTCGTTTGCGGATGGATCAACTGGTGTTTATACGCTTGCTGTAAAACATACAAGGCCATGCGGTCTTTGATACTTCCGGTTAAGTTGTAGTGTTCACATTTTACGAAGATCCGCTGTATTTCATTTTTGTATCTGTAACAAATTTCTAGCATTGGCGTGTTGCCAATTAAATGCCACAGATGATGAAATTTTTGATCAATTTTGGACGGTACCATTACATTGTAATTAATGACACAAATTATTGCATAATTGGTTAATTTATTGTGATGAGATCAAAATTATAGGACTTATTTCTGTAGATGTTTCTAATCTATCTTCGGTAGTCCTCTTATCAATTGGAATAGTGTGCGAACAGATGACTGGAAATTGGTTTAACTTAAATTCACGGAACTAACTCATAAAGCGATTGAAACTTTTAATGAATTGACTTTAATTTGCGTCTTAATTGTGATACCATTTGACAAAAAGCTGAATGCCCATTCTCCATATTTTCGGAAAAGAACTGATAGACGAAAACTCCATTCTCCAGTTGGGCCGTTGTGTCGGGGAAGGAGATCTTGCTGTACTGACGGCAGATGCACATTATGGTTATGGTCACCCCATCGGTGGAGTGGTGGCCTATAAAAACAAAGTTTCCTTATCCGGTGTCGGATTTGATATCGCATGTGGTAATAAGGCGGTTAGAACGGATTTGATGGCTAAGGATATTGACGTATCTGCCATAATGGATGAAATCGTCCGACGAATTTCATTTGGTGTAGGGAGACCCAATAATGAACCAATCGACCATGAAGTATTTGATAACATCCGGTTAGCGGACTTTCAACCTCAACGCCAATTAATGTCCTTAGCGCGCGATCAATTGGGAACGGTCGGCAGTGGAAACCACTATGTGGATTTGTTTGAAGACGAACAAGGATGGTTATGGATAGGAGTACATTTTGGATCGCGTGGATTTGGACATAAAACGGCGATGGGATTTATAGCATTATCGCAAGGCATGAACTTTAATGACCGGGCCAAGGAAGGTTCAATGGATGCCAAACCTGTTTTGTTTGACGTGGATTCTGCAATAGGACAAGATTATCTGGCTGCGATGCATTTGGCAGGAGAATATGCTTATGCAGGAAGAGATGCTGTCGTAGATAAAGTATTGAGCATTTTGGGTGCAAAAAGTAGTTTTGCTGTACACAATCATCATAATTTTACCTGGAAGGAACATCATTTTGGAGAAGAGTTTTGGGTAGTTCGCAAAGGATGTACTCCGGCATTCCCAAACCAGCAAAGTTTTGTAGGTGCAACAATGTTTGACGAAGCAGTAATTTTAGAAGGTTTGGAGACAGAAACTGCGCGCAATGGACTGTTTTCAACTGTCCACGGAGCTGGACGAGTGATGTCCAGAAACGAAGCGGCAGGTAAAAAGAAATGGATGAAAGACCAAACAGGTAAAAAATCACCGGTTGTGGTCGGAAGAGGAAAAGTAAATTTTGAGGAAGTCAAGCATCTGGCAAAAGCTCAAGGTATTGAGTTGAGAGGTGGTGCTGCGGATGAAGCTCCGCAATGTTATAAGAAACTCGATCAAGTGTTGGACTGTCATCGTGATACCATTCGCATCTTACACCGTCTCAGACCCATTGGAGTTGCTATGGCAGGAGCTGAGGTATATGATCCCTACAAGGACTGAAAATAATAATTGGATAGTCTACCCACGATTTAGGTTTTGTTGATTAAGTCAATGAATATGGCTTTGAAAAATTTGAATCTTTTAAGACGACGTATATTTACTTATTGTAAAAGAAAATACTCAACTCAGTTTGATTGCTACTCCAATCCACAGACTTCAATGTGGTTTCAGTCACCTGCCCCTGATTGTCTTTTAGGGTTTGCTTCCAGCTCAGATTGCCCACCTTGGCTTGAGCTTGTTGTCCGGTAAGAATATTTCCGATAATTTCACCGGGGATATATACATCAATTGGGAAATTGGAGATGCTGATGGCTGCCTGGTAAGTCCAGTCTCCACCAAATCCAAAACCCGTTACAATTCCAGTCAGACTGATTACTTTTTTATAGTCGGCCGACATAATTCCGGAAATGTGGCAGGTGTAATCAAATCCGCTTAAATTAAATGGAAAGTCCACCGAAAAATTGTTGTTATTCCATTTTAGTGGTGGAGAATTTGGAATAGACCAACTGGACCAGGCCATACTGGGTATATCAGAACCATCATTTGCTTTTATGGTACTGGGTGGAGTGGTGCTCATTCCTTTTAAAACAACAGCAATTTTTAACCAGTCACCAACGGTAATTTTGGTTTTTGTATTGGCCAGTTCAGTGACTCCAGAAGGATCATACACTTTTAAAGTCACCGTGTATTCATCGGCTTTATCGTATTGATAGGTGATGGTTGAATCTCTGTTTTCCAGCTTATGCCCATCTCCAAAATCCCATTTATACAAGGCATTCTTGGGCAATGTTCCGTTGTTTCTGGCAATAAATTTTACTTCTGCATTCGTGGATACAGTGGTGTCTGCAGGTTCGATCCAAACGTCCTGCAGGCTGATTTTAAACCATTCAAAACCTACCCACTGTTCATAAGGCTCATTGGGTGGAGTCGCTTTGAGGTATAGACCAATCAGTGTATCCCTGTTTTCCATGATAATGGTTTGTGCAGGATTATACTTTTCCATTCCAAAGCCAGGCAGAAAACTTAATGCTTCGAGTTTTACTCCGGCATTCGGATCAATTCCTTCAATTTGAAAATCAAATTCCCGAAAAGGAATGAAATTCTGAACACTGTTGTCTTTGGTATTCAGTTCTACCTTCGTAAAACTATTGTCTTTGGGGACCGCGAAAACTTTGTAAGCAGGAAATATTCCATCCTCAATCGTTTTGTTTTGAACCCGCTGCCAGAGAAAATCCATTTCAGATTTAGACATAACCGATGAAAAGGGAAGAAATGCAACGTGACTGTAATTAAACAATTGATTATTTTCGAGCGCTCTTGCATTTTGCGCTGAGGTGTATTTGGAGAAGCTATGCGTTTCCAGGTTATAGGTGATGGTAGATTCCTGATTAGGAAAATTCGGATCGTAAACATTTATTTTTACTTCTCTTCCCTGAACTTCATATCCGAAACCAATGATCATGTGGGATACAGGAGCGGAAGGATCAGATAAATAGATCAATTGGGGTTGGTTTAACAACAGCATGCTGTAAATCAGGTTGTAAAAACGGTCGGAGTCACTTGCTTGGATGATTTGAGTGATGTCCACCAGATGGTTATCCCAAAAAGCTTCCTGGACGCGATGAATGGCCGTTGCGAAGCGCAATCCATTGGCATCATCTTCCCATACATCAGGACTTGGAAACCAAAGTTGATCATTGTCAAAATAGCTGTTTAAAGCGAGACTTGCTTTGAAATTTTTAAAATAATAGGCTGCACCAAGACTCATTCCAGCACAGATCCCTTTGTATTCAGGATAGGTTCCATAATTGACAAAACCCCACCCATTCACCGCCGGTTCGAATAAGGTATGAAATCCGCCGCCCTCAATCAATAGATTTTTTTGAACCTGAGTAATGACAATCAATGAAAAATGCCTCACCGCCACTTCTACAAAATCCTCATTTTGATTCACTACAGAAATTCCTTCCAGCTCACCAGTAGCACGGTCGTAGTAAAAAGCCATTTTATAGGTTTCTGGACTTGCAGACACGGGGACTTTTAAAAGCATGAGTTGATCCGACATTTTTCCTCCATTGTTGATTTCGATTAACGGACTGATGGGTTCGAATAATGGACCGAATTCATGTGAAAGAATAGCAGAATAAGAAACTGAAAACTCTGTAGGATCCGAGTAGCTTCCTTCCGGCAATGTAATTTCTAATCCATCTAAGGGAGAGCTAGATCCTAAAACTTCTAAGGTTCCACCCGTGGCCGGTAAGGTGGCCTTGTGGATCAAAACGGATTTGTCGGTTTTTATTTTTCCAGAGTCTGGAAGCCCAGTATCATCGTCCTTTCCACAGTTGGAAAAGAATAAGCCTACACCCATTAAAAGGGTTGTACAGATCAGTAAAAACTTTGTATTCTTAAAATTCATTTGACACTCGTTACTGATGGACAACCATCCACCATATACTTCTGTAAATTTCTTACAATTAACTCCGTATTTGATTGATGAAGATCAAATGCCAGATTGATTACCATCATTCATAGGAAAACTTAGGAACTCAAGGTTGAAAATTTATTCCTCGGTTACTGATGAAAAGGTCTCCATAACCTGAAGTTTTGGAAGTATGTTTTCCTTTGGTAAGGGCATGATGTATTGAAGTTGGTATGTGCATATGGCACCAGTAACAAAGACGAAAATTAAAACCAGATCTGCGGGAAAAGATAAATCTACGATTTATGTACCTTTGGCAAATGCAAATCAGAACCATTCTAAAGCCTTTTGCCCTAATTAGTTCTTATGTGTTTCATCCCATTTTTCTATTGTTCTGCGCTTTATTTTTATTGCTGTGTCTTAAACCGCACTTATTTGGAGTTATAGTGTGGTCTGAAAAAACCGTATTACTGCTCATAACTTTTATCTATACCGTTTTTATTCCTGCTGTTGGCATTGGTCTAATGCGCTGGACGGGATTGATCAAATCCTTCCACATGACCGACCGCTTTGACCGTTTTATACCATTAATCATTTGTGCAATTTTTAATCTTTGGTTATGGATTAACCTTAAGTCACAGGATGATATTCCAAAACTTTTTGTGGCATTTGTATTGAGCGCAATCGTTTGTATTTTCTTTTCATTTGTCATCAATACCAAATTAAAACTGAGTTTACATGCAGCATCATGGTCGGCATTTTGCACTTTATGGTGGAAGGTGAGATTTAATTTTTCGGATGACCAAATCCATTATTTAAGATTTTGCAAAGAAAATGTTTCCTCATTTCATATGAATGGATTACTGATCATTTCAATAATAATTGCTGCATGGGTAGGAAGCTGCAGACTCTATTTAAACGCGCACTCAACAGATGAACTATTCATGGGTTATCTAATTGGCATTATTTCAACTATCATTGCATTTTCTTATACATTTTGACATGAACCAAATTAAAACCATCATTGAATCTGCCTGGGAAAACAGAGCTTTGCTGAATGAACACATCACGCAGGAAGCGGTAAAAGAAGTAATCGACCTGCTCGATAAAGGCAAAATACGCGTTGCTGAAAAATCTGAGAATGAATGGGTGGTCAACGATTGGATAAAAAAAGCCATATTAATGTATTTTCCCATATCTGAAAATAAGTTAATAAAAGCCGGTGACCTTGAGTTTTTTGATAAAATTCCCACAAAAGTTAATTACCAGCTTTTGGGCGTTCGCGCAGTGCCTCATGCCATAGCCCGTTATGGTTCCTTTATTGAAGCGGGTGCTATTTTGATGCCAAGTTATGTTAATATTGGAGCATGGGTAGGTGCTGGGACCATGGTGGATACTTGGGCTACGGTGGGTTCATGCGCCCAGATTGGACGAAATGTTCATCTTGCCGGTGGGGTTGGTGTGGGTGGAGTGCTTGAACCTCCACAGGCCAGGCCAAACATCATTGAAGACAACGCTTTCATAGGTTCTCGCTGTATTATTGTTGAAGGTGCCATCATTGGACACGAAGCAGTACTGGGAGCCAATGTAGTGATTACAGGATCCACCCACATCATCGACGTTACCGGTACGGAACCCATTAAATATCAAGGTTTTGTACCACCAAGATCCGTTGTCATCCCAGGGGCATACACCAAATCGTACCCAGCTGGGAATTACCAGGTACCCTGTGCGCTGATCATTGGCCAAAGGAAAGAGTCGACCGACAAAAAGGTTTCCCTGAACGATGCGCTCAGGGAGTATAATGTGTCGGCTTAAACCAGTTGAGGGGATTTGTTGTTTTAACTAAACTTAATTGGAATCGGTCTATATTGTGGAAATTATTTCACCCTATTTTGCGTTTATATTAGTTGAACAGTTTGTATGGCACCAAAAGAGACTTACTACGATCAGTTAATTTATAAAATTGACCAGTTTACCCGCAAATTTTATATCAATCAATTGATACGGGGATCTCTGTATTTTATTGGTTTGAATACACTTGTGTTCCTTGCATACAATCTGTTGGAAAGTGAGTTTTATTTTAGCAAGGAAGTTAGAACTTTATTAACGGGGTCTTATGTTCTGATGTTTGCCGGAACTTTGGTGTATTGGGTTGTATTGCCATTCGTTCACTTTTTACAATTAGGGCGCTTAATTTCACATGAAGAAGCAGCACGAATCATTGGCACTCATTTTTCTGATGTTAAGGATAAACTGCTCAATGTACTTCAATTAAAACTTCAAGCTGTCAACTATTCAGATCGAAGCCTCATCGATGCCAGTATTTCACAAAAGTCCAGGGAACTGCATCCGGTCCCTTTTGTTCAGGCCATAGATTTAAGGACCAATCGAAAATACATGCACTATGCTATAGGACCACTCCTTATCCTCAGTGCATTACTGGTTTTTGCACCGGGTATGATACAAAAACCCACTCAGCGATTGATACAGTTGGATAAAGATTTCGAAAAGGAAGCAGCATTTAGGTTTGTTCTGGATATCGAACATCTTAAAGCGGAACAAAATGCAGACTTTACCCTACGCTTACACAGTGAAGGTAAAGCCATTCCTGCTGAAGCCTATATTGATATTGATAATTTTCAATACCGGCTTCAAAAAGAAGGCCCAGAATCTTTTGTTTATGTTTTCAGCAATGTGCAAAAAGATTTGAAGTTTAAAATTTTTTCCGGAAAAATCCAATCTCAGGAATATGAATTGAAAGTATTGATGAAACCACTGGTGGACGAAATGTCTGTTAAATTGGAATTTCCATCTTATACAGGTCGTAAACCTGAAAAGGTAGATAACTTAGGGGATCTTTTGGTACCGGTCGGTACAAAAATTCTTTGGGCATTGCGCACGGAACATACTGACCAACTGGGATATTGGTTTGAAGGAGACGAATCTACAACAGCCATCAAACCTTATGAAGAAAATGGATTTCGATTTTCTCGAAAGGCTCTTAAGAATTCAGCTTATAAGATCTTTTTACAAAATCATGAATTGCCTCACCCCGACTCAGTGCAATACCAAATCAACGTCATTGAAGATCAATATCCTCAAATTCAATTGGAACATTTTGGTGACAGTAGCAATTGGAAATTGCATTACTTTGCAGGAAATGCTACGGATGATTATGGTATTCAAAAACTTACTTTTAATTATTCCATAAAACTTAAGGATGGAAAAGAAAAAATAAACAAGTCAATTCCCATCCGCAGTGAATCCTCAGGGAAAATTCAGGATTTCAGATTTGTATTTGATGCCGCAGAATACAATCTTGAACCTGGAGAATCCATGAGCTATTATTTTGAGGTATGGGATAATGATGGAGTCAATGGAAGCAAGTCGACAAGGAGTCAAATACTTGAGTACAAAGAAGACTCGGAAGAAGAATTGGCTCAGCAAGAATCCAAAAACAATCAGGATATCAAAGATAATCTTCAGGATGCCATTCGCGAAGCGCGCAAAATGCAAGAACGCTTGGATGAATTTACCAGTAAGATGCGACAAAAAAAGGACCTGGAATGGCAAAACAAAAAGGAGTTGGAGAAAATGTTGAAAGAGCAGGAAAAGCTTCAACAAAACCTCGAAGAGGCCAGAAAGAAACTGGATGAAAATCTCAAGAAACAAAACCTTGAGGACGAAAAACTTCAGGACAAGCAGGATCAATTGCAAAAATTGTTTAATGAAACAGCCAGCAATGAAATGAAGCAATTGATGAAGCAAATCGAGGATTTAATGTCTGAATTAAATAAAGAGCAAGCCATTAAAATGTCCGATCAGTTTCAGGAAAAAAACCAGGACCTGACGAAAGAGATGGAACGATTGCTGGAACTTTTTAAACAATTGGAGTTAGAAAAAAATCTAAAGGATCAGATCAAAGAGCTCAGAAAATTGGCCGATAAGCAGGATGAGCTTTCAGAGAAAACAAAAGATGAAAAGGAGAGTGAGGATGCTTTGAAAGAAAAGCAGGAAGAGATTGCCAAAAAATTTGATGAGTTTGCAAAAAAGCAGGAGGAGCTTCAGAAAAAAAATGAGGCAATGAAAAGTCAGCGAAAGTTAGAGGATCGAAAGGAGCAGTCAGAAGAAATAAAAAAGGACTTGAATGATGCAAACAAGGAATTAAGTAATTCAAAGAAAGATAAATCCTCTAAAGGAAAATCTTCAAAAAAGCAGAAAGAGGCATCTGAAAAGATGAAGCAAATGGCTAATCAGATGGAAGAAGAAATGGAAGAGTCAGACAAAGAACAGGCGGAAGAAGATGCCAAAATGTTAAGACAGCTGCTGGAAAATCTGGTAGCATTGTCTTTTGAACAAGAAAGATTGGTAAAAGATTTCGGACAAGTGGGTGTGCAGACACCTCAGTTCCTTACATTGGTTCAAGATCAATTCAAGGTTAAAGAGAATTTTAAAATCGTCGAAGATACCCTGGAAGTATTGAGCAAACGCATTGTAGAAATTCAGTCCTTTGTCACTGGTAAAGTCAATGAGATCAATGATAATTTTTCCGCAAGCATTGACCAACTGGAAGAAAGAAGAAGTGTTGAAGCAAGTGGTAACCAGCGCAAAGTGATGACTAATATGAATGACCTTGCATTGATGCTTTCTGAAACCCTTAATCAAAAACAAAAGGAATGCAAAGGTGGATCTTGCAATAAACCCGGGAGTAAATCATGTAAAAAGCCAGGGCAGTCTTCTGGCAGAAAACCTGCAGACAAGATCACCGAAGGCATGAAGGGAATGCAGAAACAAATGCAACAACAATTGGACCAAATGAAAAATGGCCAGCAGGGAACCGCAAAAGATTTTGCAGAAATGGCCGCCCAACAGGCTAAACTCAGGAAAATGTTGCAGGAATTGGATAAAGAAAATAGTGAGAGAGGCCAAGGTTCAAAAGAAGCTAAGGAAGCCATTGAGGAGATGAATAAATTGGAAAAACAGTTGGTAAACAAACAATTGACCAATGAGATGTTAAAACGACAACAGGAAATTACAACACGGCTTTTGGAATCTGAACGTGCTGAACGAGAAAGGGAATGGAAAGAGGAACGGAAATCAGAAACTGGTACGAATATTGATCGTAAATTTCCGCCAGGTCTTGAGGAGTATATAAAACAAAGACAGGGAGAAACAGAATGGTTCAAACAAATTTCCCCGGAATTGCGTCCATTTTACAAACGTTTAGTCGAGCAATATTATCAAAGTCTGAAAATTCAGGGATGATTCGCATTGCTTCAGTTCCGGCAAATATCCATCAGGTAGAAGAGTACCTGCACAGAATTTTTAATGAATACAATCTGGATTCCGGATTGTATCCCAATGTATTGGTTTCCATCACCGAAGCTGTGAACAATGCCATTCTTCATGGAAACAAATCCGATTGCAATAAATTTGTAAGCTTAAAAACTACTCGTTTAAAGCGTCACATCTGCTTTAAAATTTCGGATGAAGGTCAGGGTTTTGATCCAGCATCCATCCCCGATCCTACACTTCCTGAAAATTTGGAGCGTTGTGGCGGCCGTGGTGTTTTTTTAATGAAACGATTGTCCGATCGCGTGATCTTTTCTGATTGCGGACGAACTGTGGAAATTAAGTTCGTACTCCAGGACTAATGCAAATCCTCGAAGTAGAATTGTTTTTTTAAGGTATGTCTGCTTTAGACTACATACAATTTCATTTTCAAACCAACGCATTTGATTTTCCTGAATCTCATTGTAAAGAATGGATTGCTGATATAATACATTACCACAACAAACAAGCAGGAGAGCTGTCTGTCATATTCTGCACGGATGATTATTTGCTGGAACTCAACCGGAACTACCTTGGGCATGATTACTTGACAGACATCATCACTTTTCCTATGGATGGAAAAGGAATTTCCGGCGAGCTTTATATCAGCACTGAGAGGGTTTTGGATAATGCGATGCAATTTCAGCTCAGCTTTCAGAATGAATTGCTTCGCGTAATCATACATGGGGTATTGCATTTGATAGGTTTTGGGGATAAGACGCCCGAAGAAAAGGAGATGATGACGCATAAGGAAGACGAGGCCCTTCAACGGTTTTCCAATTTTCTAAAACCATCCAACCACTATTTCGATTGGGTATATGATGTGGTGAGGTGTATTCCAAGTGGACGCGTCTCCACCTACGGAGCAATTGCAAATTATCTTACACTCGGTTCGGCGCGCATGGTAGGATGGGCACTTAATCAATTAAAAGGGCACGTAAAAGATGTACCAGCGCATCGGGTGGTTAATGCCAAGGGAGAATTGAGTGGACGCATCATGTTTGGTGATGGCGGTGAACGTATGGGGAAACTATTAAAAGATGAGGGTGTGCCCATCGAAAATCATCGGGTGTTGCAATTTGAAAAATACTTTTGGAATCCCGATGAAATGAATTTGGATAAAACAACTCGGTAAGTTGGAATTGTGGCAAATGGTCTTTTACCGTAGAATGTACCAAAAAATTAACCCAATGAATGCAATAGCATTCATTGCGCGAAGCGCTGACGAAATGAATAAAGTACTTTCAAGGAATTTTTAGATTAAGATTGAGTAACCCAATAGATGCTTTATTCATTTGTCAGGATGAACCCCAACAAGCCCTTTATGCAAAGGGCTTCGTCGGCTCACCATGCAGAATGCATTATTCATACATGATCTTGGGTTCATTGGTCAGGGTTAATCCCGACAAGCCCTTATGGTCTTTTGGCCAAGCCTCACGAAGTATCGCTCGGTTCCCTTATTGTCAAGCCATTTTGTATGGCTTGATTAGCTTTGCTACCACTCGATCATGTCGGCCATGAGGACAATCCAGGCATTTCTAATGCATGGATTGGGATTATTGATTCACCTTACACATTGGTTTCTGATGAACATTGGGCAAGAATCCAGATGACAGTTGTGCTCTCAAATCATTTCATGAAGTGACCATTATCATACCCATACAGGGAAAAAGGAAAAACTTCCACGATAAAACATATGTTAGTAATGAAAAGAGGTTTATGAACAATATATTTTCAGGCATTTGGATGGATGGTAAAGAGGCTTATATACTTCATATTGGGCAGAACGTTAAGGATATAAAGCATATTCATTCGGACATTGATTCACATGAACGCTACAAGGGTGAAGATAAAAGTTATACGCGTATGGGAAATGCTTTTATCGATCCGGAAAGTACAGAAGAACATAGACGAATGCATCAGGCACATCGTTATTTTGAACATATTGTCCTAGAATTGAACGACAGCCAAAAATTTATTGTCATTGGACCAGCTCAAAAGAAAATTGAGTTCGCAACTTGGTTAGAAGAAAAGCATCCTTTACTGCACAAAAAACTCGTTGAAGTGATAACGGCGGATAAAATGACCGAAAACCAGATGTTTGCATACTTTCATGAATATTTTGGTAATAAGGAATCTTTAAGGAATTGAAAAAAGGAAAGAATCAGATGTATCACAATCGAAGGTAAATCGAGTTCTAAAAAAATTGAAATTTAAAAATCGTGATTTACATGTGAGTTGTTACCACCCTGGAATAAAATTAAATCCAAAAACCGCTTCGCTGTTTTTCCTTAACGGCCAAGACCAATAAGGTTCTAAAACAAGTGCACCAAACAAGTTGATTCTGAAGCCCACTCCAGCACTAAAAACGGGTAAGGGTTGCAAAAATTCCAATTCACTTGAAAAATCTTCAAAATCATCCCAAGCCATTCCTCCATCCAGAAAGACATTTATTTCAATGGGAAGAAATGCGGCATTCAACAAGGCAAATCGATCTGGTCCAGTGAGTGGTAAACGGCATTCTATGGATGCAATGGCAATTTTTGAACCACTGATTTGTTCATAGGAAATTCCATAGCGTTCCCTTAATGCTTCCAGATGATTGAAATCATATCCATGGATTAACCCATATTGTCCGATTAAGACAGGATAAAATCGGTTGGCATCTTGCCCATAACGGGCATAATGCATAAACCTAAAACCAAATGATACAGGTTTAATCCAATAATATTTTCTGGCATCTACCGTGGTCCCAAAAAACTGATATTGCCCGAAATATTGTTCAATTCCAACCCTGTAACGATGTCCCAACATGGGTGAAGTCAATCCAAAATACGAATTGTCTCCCACCCATGCTGCATTGATATTGGAAAGCCATCCTTTTTCAACCACGTAAGGACCTAACTGGACAACATCTCCGATACTCTGTTTTTCTTTATAGCTGCCTAGGTAATAAAATTTATTGATGTCATCATACAAGTCGATGATCTGTTCCAACCTGAAAAACCGATAGGATGTACCAAGTCCTGCTTCTAACCTTTGTATTACAGATAAAGGATAATGGACAAATAAACCAAACTGCTCTTCAAAAATGCGCAGCAATTGAGTAGTGTCTGAGTATGCTGAAAAAGCATTTCCCTGATCGTCAACAAAATTTTGTCTGACAAAACCTGGTGTGTAATCAAAATATTGGGTGGGTAAATGTTGGACATTAATTCCCCAGGGAAGCTTCCAGGATCGGTTCAGATAGCTAGCGCCTGCAGCAATGTCATATATTTCTCCATTCATGGCGATACCTGTATACAATTGATGGTAACCCAGCATATCATTAAACAGCATGTCCACTCCTCCGGTTAAACCAACTCCACTTGAAATGTAATTACCACCGTAACCAGCTCCTCCAGATGCGCCCATATAACTCAGGCCAAAATGCCCCTTGTAGGGTTTGATTTGCAGGTCACTGGAATCCAGTTGCCCATCTTTGGTATTAATCAATTCGTCGACCAACTGATCATGGAGGGGATTCAGTGTAGGCAACCAGGCAAAAGATGAATCCACCGCGGTTTCGGTAATACTAACAGTAGTTAGTTTTTGTAAATCTCCTTGATGAATTTGATATCCGTTATGGGAAAAACTGCTGTAAATGATTCGGTCACGTTTCCCTGACACAGAAATGGATGGTGCATAGGGCGTTATCCCCATGATTCCGGTTTTCATAAAACTTAACTGGTGGGTGTGTGCAGAATCCACTGAATATTTATAAAGATTTTGCCTTCCATCTCGGTCGCTGAGGAAGATGATATTTCCCTGACTATCGAATTGTGGATTAAAATGATTGGCCTGTTCGAATAAGTTGATTTGCTTTTGTTGCCCACTGCCCAAATCCAATGTGGCTAAATTAAAGGTCCAGTATCCATGTGGGTTGTATTGATTGAAACTTAGTGCATCTGTAGAAAATATGATTTTTTGTTGATCTGGTGACCACTCAGGATGAAGTTCAGAAAAGGCATCATGGGTGAGTTGAGTGGATCTCTTGGTTTTTAAATCCAATAGGAATAAATCGGTCTGTCCGTTTTTTATACCGCTGACCAATATTTTTTTACCATCTGGAGACCAGCTGGGTTGAAAAAAATAAGAAAGGTTTTTAAATGCGATTTCTTGCTTTGTTTTTCCTGTTTCAATGTCTTTTATGATGAGGATGCTTTGTCCATGCTTAAATCCTGTGAATGCAAATTGTTTTGAATCAGGAGACCATGTTCCTGCAGATTCCAAACTATTGAGTTGATCGATGTGTCCTTCTTTGGCTTGGCTAAATAACTTTTTAACAATATTTCCACTGGTTGCTTCGGCAAGGTATAAGTCGGTGGTAAACAAATTTTTTTCTGATAGGAAGCATATGTATTTTCCATTTGGACTGATCGATGGCGAAAGATTCATCCGACCGCTATTGTCTTCTGATATGATGCGTTTTCCCGGTGTCAGGTAACTTCTTGCCTGATCAAGTTTGTGGTAATGTCCGGTAAGTGTATTTATCCACAATTTACTGAGACTATCTAAATTGATTCCTAAACTTTCTTTGCATGCGGTGGGGAGTCCAAAACGCCCGATAGAGACAAAGAAAGGTTTAATGTAACTATCACCAAACAATCCGGAGAAAAAAGACCAAAACGCATGGCCGTACCGATATGGGAAATACTCTGGATGGTCCAGTTCTTGCAAATCCGGAAAGTCTCGTTGTGTGGCAGCATCCTGCATCCACATGGCTGTTTGCGTGTCATACCGTCCTTTTGATAAATACTCAGCTAACCCTTCAATGATCCATAATGGATAATTTTGCAAGGATTCCAGGTTTGTCGAATCTCCGCGGAGTATGATGTTGTATTGAAAGGCGTGCACCAACTCATGTCCTATGACATGATACGTTTGATTGTTGGAGGGTGCAATTGGCATGACAATCCGGTTGCGCAGCCCTTCTGTAACCCCTCCTGTTCCCACATCTATGTTCCCGGAAATGGCAAAATTTTGTTGAAAATCGCCATGGTGATTAAATAGAATGACAGGATTTTTTACATCAAATGTATCGTTTAGTACTTTTGAATGCCGGACATACCATTCTTCAAACCAAGAAGCGTATTTTGAGATTTGGCTGCTGTCCAAATCGTAGTAATAAATCTGGAAATGTGGTGATTCCAATATTTTAAATTCAAAATCCCTGTATTTCGGTTTATTCCGTCCAAAGTACTGTCCATGCATCGATTGGGCCAATAGAATGCATATCCCTACCAGAAGAAAGCGATGGGTATTCATGAATTATCTTATGAGGGTTATGTTACCTTTTACCTGGCGATGGCGTAAGGAATTATCATCATAACGAAGATCATAAGTACATTGGTACATATAAGTTTCCGGAGGCAATAAAGTCCCATTAAAAGATCCATCCCAACTTTTGTCTGGTTGACTTGTAGTAAATATTTCCTGACCCCACCGATTATAGATGGTCAATGTATATTGGTAGATGAGATCTGGACACCGAAGAAAGGGTTTAAATTCATTGTTGATGGCATCACCATTACCTGGGCTGAAAACATTGGGAAATACAAGGCAATTGCAATCGTCAATCAACGTCATACGGAGATATTCTATGGTACAATCCGAGATCGTATCAATAGGTATTTTATCATAGATCCCTGGATTTTTAAACAGAACTCCCTTGAATTGGAAAGTATCGCAGAAATATACTGTGTCTAAATCGGTAAGGGGCCCGTTTGTGTCATAAACTTTCATCAATTGCAATTCAATGATTAAGCTATCACAGCCTTTTACGTTTTTATAAATAAGTCGGTCCAATTGCGAACGGTCGTAAGTTTTACCGTAATAAGTCGCCTGAAGACCACAAAATTCGTGCACTTCACGAAGGGTATCGGTTTTTAGCTGATTCAAATTTAAAACAAACAAAGAATCACAGTGCCCTGACCCTGAAGGAATGTATTTTATATATTGTCCGGGTTGGCGATACTTTTCTCCCAGAAAAAAATATTCTTCGCCAGGACAAATGGTTGCATCTGTGGTATCAATAAAATTTGATTTAATGACCAGTGATTTGGTGATGGATTTCAGAATACACTGAAATTGTAAAACGCGGGTAATTTGATAATTGCCAGGTTGGGAAAATGAATATTCCAGACTGCCATCGACGTGAACAGTGTCCTGGTTAATCAACCAATATCCTTTTCCGGGTCCCGAGGACTGATCTTCCAGAAATACTTTTCCAGGACATGCTTCCGAAGGAATGTTAAAATCAGGACTCAACACCGGCAACTCTTCGCATAGGGTCTGCACGGTCGATGAGGAGTCCGAGATATTTTGGTAATTGATGCTGCGGCTTCCCGTCCTTGTTTGATAAACGTAATCAGCTACTTGCCAGGTAGGGCTGTAGAGGGTAACTTCAGGGGTAACATCTGTATCAAAGCATCCGGATAAGAATTGTTGATCAGTTTTTATGATAAGTCCCTGGCTATGATTTCTATCGGTATAAGCACGAGAAAAACCACCCAATAAAACGGATCCATTGCTGCTTTTTCTGACCCGTGTGTACTGAGACCCATGTTGATTGAATAGTAATATTTTTCGGATGCTGCCATCCTGGTTGATGATATAAAGCACATTTTTGTTGGGTGCATTTGGGAAATTTACATTGTGGGTAGAAAATCCCAACGTACTGACTCCAATGGCATAACCTCCGTCATCCAGCAGTGCCAGACCTTCACCGATGGTGCTGTTGTCAGAACCACGGTTGACCTCATACACATTTGCGAAAACCACTGCTAAATTACTATCTACTTTAATCAGGAAAGGATCGTTTTCAGAACTTGCATGATTATCTTCCAGCAATGTGGTAAAGCCGGTGATTAAATAGTGATTATTTTGATCTATCAACAAATCAAATGCGTTGGTTCGCTGATTGTGATATCCATAAGTTTTAAAGCGCAATGGATTTCCGTTTTCGTCAGCCTGGAGAATAAATGCCTGAAACGTTGTATCCGCAATACAGCGACCTGTGACGATGATTTTGTTTTGTTTATCAATTTTTACTGCAAATGCTTCGTCATAGGTTCCATTAGGGTTACCGAAAGTTTTTGACCAAACTACATTGCCGTTGCCATCCAGCTTAAACAGATAAATATCATCCGCGAGATTGTCCGTTCCATGAACAGCCGTGCTTCCGGCAATGATGACTCCGCCATCCGGGGTTAATGCAATATCCCGACCAAATTCGGTACTGTTGCCGATGCGTTTTGCCCATTTCAGCTGTCCTTCCTTGGAGCAGCGGCCTACCAGGATGGAAGCTCTGAAAAAACCGGTGCCGAGGTTAAAACTAAAAAAAAGATCTCCATCCGGACCTTCGACTATACCCGCATTGGTGTTGGTCGGCGAACCTGAGAAACCTAATCGCTTTCCCCATAGAACATTTCCTGTGCAGTCATAGCGAACGAGATGGCCTTCTGAGCCATTTAAAGTGTCATTAATAAACCCCAGCGTGGCAAAACCATGATCTGCCAGACTTTCAAGATCGTAAAAACTGGCTTGCTGGTTCTTAACGCCGGCAACAAATGGTTGAGGACTATAGGTTTTTTGAAACCGGATGTGTTGGGCACTGAGACAGAACTGAGTCAGAAAAACGATGCACAACCAAAAATATCTATGCATGATGCATTGCTTCATAAGTAAGGATTATAGCTTCAAAAATATGAAATTATCCCATGGCAAAAGATCGATAGCTTATTGGGGATCACCATTGCGGATCAGATGGCTTTTGTATCTTTCGGGCCTGCATGAAGAGGGAATTTGTCATCAATGCCGTTTTACTCCTGGTCAGTAATCTGTTGATTAAAGTCTATTTTTTATTGGGCATTGATCGCAATTTTCAACTAGCCCTGGGTGCAGAAGAGTATGGTCTATATTATAGTTTATTTAATCTGACCCTGGTCTTTCAGTTTGTCAATGATTTCGGCCTTCAGAACTTTACCAATCGATATGTAAGCCAAAATCAGGAATCCAGTCTGAATAAGTTTCAAACCTTTGCCGGGATGAAGGTCATTTTATCGGTTTTATACCTTTTTCTGTTGTTCTGTGTTTGTTATTTTGGACAATATTCAATTGGAATGTGGCCGTTGATTTTGCATATTGGATTTAATCAAATTTTGGTAAGTGCAATTTTTTTTAACCGGGCAGGAATATCTGGCCTGGGTTATTATAGACAGGATAGCTTCTATTCAGTTTTGGATCGCTTTATTTTAATCCTGATAGGTAGTGCAGTTTTATGGATTCCGGCATTACAATCCTGGTTGAGTGTAGCAGGATTTGTTTGGATGCAGACATTATCTTTAGTCACAACTTGGGGTTTAAGCTATTTATTTTTACAGAAGAAGGGAATACACTTCAAATTCAATATTGAGAATTTGGATACTTACAAACGTTTGTTAGTATCGACCTTACCATTTGTAGGTATTTATTTATTTGGAACGTTATACAATAAGTTAGATGTGGTTTTACTGCATCGTTTGCATGTTGATGGTGCGCAGCAAGCGGGAATTTATGCGTCTTCTGTCAGGATTTTTGAAGCGGCCAGTATGATCTCCTTGGCCATTGGTGGATTGTTATTGGCCATGTTTTCAAAACTGCATGACCAACCTGAAAAGTTAAGTGGTTTGTTCAAGCTATCCGTAAAATGGCTTATGGTGGGAACGATGTTGGTCAGCTGTTTAGGTTACTTTTATGCTGAAGTCTGGGTAAGTCTATTGTATAAGACCAAAGATCCTGTATGGGTACAAACATTTGCCTGGATCATGTTGGCCTTCATTCCTGCCAGTATTAATTATATCCTGGGAGCTTTTTATCAGGCAGTGCACCAGGAATGGAAGCTGGTAAAATTTTATTTTTTCGCCGCTCTGCTTTCAATGGCTGGAAACAGTTACGCCATTCCCTTGTATGGAGTTCAGGCAACCGCTATTCTGGCGATATGGGTCCATGGGATATTATTTTTAGTTCAGGCATTTGCCATTTGGCGAACGAAGAGTGTAATCATAACCAAAGATTTTATCCTGTTTTCCATCTTGTTTTTTGTAATTGCAGCCGCAGTATCCTGGGGAGTTGTCCAACTGGCACTTGACTGGAAGATTAAGATGATTTTGAATTTTATAGCAATTATTAGCGTGGCATTCATGTTTCGCATGATTTCCTTGGTGGAAATGCGCGAGCATAAGGAATGACATTAAATGCAAGCTTTTGTAAAACAGAAAATTATACATTGTACTTATTTATTTATACGCCTTTTATGTTGAAAATCACCCCCATAAATTATATTTGCGTCCCCATTCAGGGAGCTTAGCTCAGCTGGTTCAGAGCACCTGCCTTACAAGCAGGGGGTCACTGGTTCGATCCCAGTAGCTCCCACAAAAGCCACCGAAACAGGTGGCTTTTTTTTTTTGACCAAAAGTCAATGCAAGCTTCAGAAAAGCATCAAGTAAAACTTGTTTAAATAATGGAAGAAGGGTCACTGGTTCCCTGCCTGAATGCGGGAGCCATCACGCAGGCAGGGAACCCAGTAGCTCCCACAAAAGCCACCGAAACAGGTGGCTTTTTTATTAAATGCATTATGTATATGTGATATACACGGAAAGTGTAGACCGGTTTTACATTATTTGCTGCTAGCAGGTAAAATAATCCACCAATCAATTTAATAATTAAAATAAGACAGAAAAGTCTTTAAAAGAATTTTTATTGTAATTTTGCTTCCCAAAGGCAATTAGTATGAATTATCCAATTTCAATAAAGGAAAGTACTCCATCCACTATTGCAGAATTCGTAGCAAATGATTTTCGTACTGCGGAAGTGTTTAAACGGTTTGGTTTGGATTTCTGCTGCGGTGGAAAGAAGAGTTTGGAAAATGCCTGTAAAGAAAAGGGGATTGATTATGAGGAACTGTCAACGGCACTGAGCGAGGTCGATTTAACCAGGGACCAACATCAACTGCAGTTCAATGAAATGGAGTTGGGTGATTTAATCGATCATATCCAGAACACTCATCACCATTATGTACGAAGTAACATACCGCTGATCCAGGAGTTTATGGACAAAGTGGTACGTGTACATGGGGAAGCCAATCCAGAACTTTTGGAGATATCAAAGCACTGGGCACAACTCAGTCGTGAATTGCAACTGCATATGCATAAAGAAGAGAACATATTGTTTCCTTCGATCCGAGAAAAAGCGCAGGGACTCAACCGCTCGAATGCGGTGGATTCTTCTTGTTTTGGAAGCATCAGGAATCCCATTTCCGTAATGGAACTTGAGCATGATCAAGCGGGGACTACCCTGCGTGTTATTCGCGAGCTGAGTAATGATTATACACCACCCCCACATGCTTGCAATACCTATCGCGTTTTATATTTTAAACTTGAGGAGTTTGAGAACGATTTACATACACACGTTCACCTTGAAAACAATATTCTCTTTCCAAATGCAATTGCCATGGAATAAGTATATTTTAGCGAGATCATGATCCTTGTTTTTTCTATCCTTTTCCACCTTCTGTTTGTAGCATTCTGGATAGGAGGTATGCTGTTTTTACCCCTGGTCTTGTTACCCGCCATCAAAGGCCATCCCGACAGAATTAAATTACTCTACCAAACGGGATTACGATTTCGGTTTTATGGCTGGTGGGCGCTGGGTGGAATTTTCTTAACCGGTTTATTAAACTTGTTGGCCAAAGGTATACCCTTCGAAGTATACTACTTTAGGCAATCAAGCTATGGGCATTGGATTTTGGTTAAAGTACTGTTGTTCATATTGACCATGGCGCTTGGTTATTGGCACGATCAAAAGTTGGGGCAAAAAGCCTTGGATGAAATAGAATCTGTAAAAGGAGAACACTTTAGGAAATGGGCAAAATGGTCAGGTAGATTGACCCTTTTGGTGGCATTGGCGGCTGCACTTATCGGAGTATTGCTATCACGAGGATCTGTATGATCCACCTTGCACCCAATACATTCATGTTGGAGCAAGTCTGAGACTAGTACCGGCAAGTTATTGCCTTAAACGCAGATCATTTTTTTTTCAATATTGCAGGCAATGGTTGAATCGAAATGGCTAGTCCTCCTCCGGGTGCAAGGGATTCTTGGATCGTATCTCCATGACGTACTGAGCGTTTAGAAATTTGATACGCTTCCGGATTCAAATCCCAATGAGCATCTTTTGCATCCGCATAGACAATGGCTTCATATACTTTTCCTTTGGGAAGAAAATCTAATGCTATATTGGCGATGCGCGCGTTTTCATCGGTAATCGCCCCAATAAAATAGGTATCTTTTCCCTTGGCTTTTCTTGCCGTGCTGATGTAATCACCAGGTTCTGCTTCCAGAATCCAGGTTTGGTCCCAGTCGACCGGGACGTCTTTGATAAACTGAAAGGCATCCATTTTCTCTTCATAATGCTCAATCAAATCGGCAGCCATCTGCAAGGGTGAATACATGGTTACATATAAAGCAAGTTGTTTGCACAAGGTGGTATGAATTTTTGAAGTGGAACCGGGCCGATAAG
>CAZMSE010000008.1:0-59218 GCA_964568865.1 uncultured Saprospiraceae bacterium | reverse complement strand
GCAAGTTGTTTGCACAAGGTGGTATGAATTTTTGAAGTGGAACCGGGCCGATAAGTGTCTAGTTTGATTTTAAAAATTCCAGGAGTATAATCCATGGGTCCGCCCATTAATCGGGTGAATGGTAATATGGTTTCATGATCCGGTGGACTACCTTCACTCCATGCATTGAATTCATTACCGCGTGCAGCTTCGCAGGCCAGCCAGTTAGGATAAGTCCGGTGCATTCCGGTCGGACGTACAGATTCATGACTGTCTACCATGATGCCGAAATCTTTTGCTTTATCAACCACTCTGATATAATGATTGACCATCCATTGTCCGTCATGGTGTTCAGCATGTGGAATGATACGGCCAACATATCCGGTTTTTACCGTAGGATAATTGTATTTTTTCATAAACCGAAACGCAGCATCCATCCTGCGTTCATAATTGGTCACAGAAGATGATGTTTCATGGTGCATAATGATCGATACATTTTTTGATTTTGCATACTTACTCAATTCTTTTACATTGTAATCCGGATAAGGTGTTACAAAATCAAAGACTTCCTCTTTTTTAAGTCCAAACCAGTCTTCCCATCCGACATTCCAACCCTCAACCAAAACACCATCAATACCATGTCGTGATGCAAAATCAATTAACTTTTTGGTTCGTGAAGTAGTGGCACCATGTTTTCCATTGGGTCTGAACTTTGACCAATCGGCATTTTTTAATTTTATGTTGGTGGTATCAGCATAATTCCAGGTAGATTTACCAATATGCATATCCCACCAAATTCCAATAAATTTTTGAGGTTTTATCCAACTTGTATTTTTGAAGGTGCAAGGTTCATTTAGGTTTAGAATCAATCTGGACATCAGAATTTTTCTGGCATCATCCGAAGCATTGATTACACGCCAGGGGCTAACGCAAGGGGTTTGTAAAAGTGCTTTAGTTTGATTGGGATTGGGAACCAAATGGCATTTGAATTTGAGAAGGCTTCGGTCAATTTCTAAATTCATTGCCGGATAATCTGCCAGTGCAGCTTCATGCAAATTGATGTAAATGTTTTCAGTTGACTTCATCATCAATGGAGTCTGAACACCATGGTCTCCAAATGGGGATCTTGCAAAAATTTCTTGCGCATTCGTTTTATCAAATGCATGGATATCCGACAATTTCGTGTTGCTGTACGAGTACTCATTGGTGTCGTAGTCTCCCGGGATCCACCAGGCGAGATGATTTCCATTCATCTGGAATTCAGTCAATTCATCGGTTAACTCAAAATATCCCAGTGGTTCTTGTCTGGGAAACTCATAACGGAAACCAATTCCCTCATTGTATAATCTGAAACGGATGATCATTTCGATTTTAATGGTTCCCTGCTTTTCCAATCGCCATTCCAATTCATTGTAATGGTTTACTATGGTTTTTTCTTCCCCCCAGATAGGATTCCATGAATTATTTTGACTGGTTGATTTTAAAGATAAGGTAGTCAATGAATCATGCATGGAAGGGTTTTTTAGAAATTGGATGCCCAGCCGACTGATTCCAATAAGTTCTTGATGTTTATAACGGAGACGATAATGAGGAATTCCCTTTTCGCTCAATTGCACATAAAGTTGAAAATTTCCATCCGGGGAGCTGAGATCCTGAGCATTTAATAAAGGCGCAAAAGTGATTATTGTTAAAATCAAGCAGTAATGAAAAAAACCTGAAACCGGATGCATGTTTAAGACTATTTAATAGATTTAAATTAAAATTGTGGGTGCCACCATTTGAAATGAAAGAATCACCAATTCAGAAAACGATCGCAATCCAAACATTAATTCAATGGATGGGCAATAATGATAAAAGTGAATATTGCCAACAATCCTCAAAAACTAACATTTGTTAGTAACACCTGAAATAAAAGTTATACTCTCCATCTACCAGGCAATTACTGTTCCCACAATAGGGCATGGCAATGAATTGGCACCTGAACCGAGTAATTTTAACACCTGCTGGTAACAGATTTTTATAAAAACGGGAGGGAATACAGGCCCATTTGAATAAACCATCACCCACTTCAGTCATGGCCAGTTGTGGAGTATTGTTTAAGTTAAACAATGTTGTGTACCGATATTCTTTACCATCAGAGCCATAAGCACGCAGATAAACAGAAAATGCATCTTTGTTTTGTACACTAGCTTTTTCCTCTATTTTGTTGTCGTAATAAATTACCAAAACATCATCCGGATGGCTCACCAGACTGTCGGAAACCACATCTGGAAAACTATAAACTTTGCGCACTGCACCGGGAGGAATGTTGACTTTTATGTGTGCATCGTTGGTTTTAAATTCTTTTCCTGCGGCTGAACAATCTCCTCCGGAACCCGCATCCTTGGCTTTAGCAAGACAGCAAATGCCGCGGTCATAAATGTCCTTTGCTTTGACCCCATAAAATTGTGTAGGAATCATCTTATACCGGTACACATTATCACTGACCCTTTCCATTTTCATGATTTCGTTAGAGGCATTCCATTCACCTTGTTTGGTTTTATCCTCTTTGGGTCCCCACGTCCATAAATAAACGTCTCCGGTGTAATTTACCAGCAATTTGCATTTGGGATCTTTGGATACATCGATGTATATGTAAACTTCTTCTTCGACATTGGGTGAACTGGGTTCTATCCAGGCATAGCTGAGATCATCGACCGCATTCGCACAATCTACGCCCTGACCGTTCAGGCTGGCAATGAAACTGAATATTATACCTAATAATGATAAGCTTATGTTGCGATTCATATTATTTATTGTTTTCGGCTATAAGTGTAAATGTAGGATACAATTGATTTTCCGGAAAATTCTCCGGCGCAATCTTCGGCTATTCGGTGATACCGGTATTTCAAGGTATGATCAATGATTTCTCTCACAGGATGGAGGTGATCGACCGTTACTTGAACAGAACCATCACTTAAAGAGATTTGAGTTGGAAATTCATCGTTGTCAAATTTCCAACTTCCATTTAATGGAATGAAATGGATCGACGAACCCGGAGTCAAGGTGTATGATGAGTCGTTAAATATGATGGAAGATGCCGTATCCCCGATCATGAGGTTACTTACGTCAATGAATATTTCTGTATCAACTACGTCATCTGACATTTCAACCTTGTTCAATATCCATTTATCCTGAATACCCTTAACCTGCGAATAGGGAATTCCAATGGGCGGAGCCTCTTCCTGAGTGCACTGCAAGAAAATACCTACAATGGTTAGTATTAAAATAATGGCAAATTTATTCATTGGTATGGTGTTTAAATTCTTATCAATAGCATTTGGCTGAAGGATTGGGTTCGAGATCAGGATTTCCCTTCAACTCGTTGTCTGGAAACTGGCAAACCAGTCCGGGACAATCCCACCGGGCCAGATTTCGAATGAGAAGATCGGAATTACTACGCACGGCTTGACGTTTCAGTTCATGCAAACGATTGTTTTCAAAGTAGAATTCAGCTTTTCGTTGAATACGGCATTCTTCAATGGTTTGTGTTGAACTTATCCCAGCCAATTCATTCAAACCTGAACGTGAGCGAATCCGATTGAGATAATCCAATCCATTTTCACCCGTTTCAGCCAGTGATTCTGCATAGATCAGATAAATTTCTGATAAATGAATTACTGGATTAGTATACAATGCGGTATTGGATGTATTGAATTTTTTACAGATGGTATAAGTACCTTTCTTCTCAAACCAGCTGGCTCTTTTATCTCCGGAACCACCAACCGATGCAATGGCGAATGAAGAGGGTATCACATCAGGTATGGGTTTGGTTAAAGAAAAATAATCTTTTTGGATGGATATGTTTGCATTGTCGTTACTGTAGTCAGTACTCACCAATCCAAATAATATTTCAGAACTCAGACCATATCCAAATTTCAAATGAGCAGTACTATCCAAGGTTAAACCAGATTGGTTGATGATCGTCGCAGCATATTCCTTAGCCTTAGGGAAATTGTTTTGTTGAAAATACAATTTTGACAACAAGGCCAATGCAGCAAATTTATTGGCGTAAACGCCATTTTGATCAGGTAACAAACCAGCTGCTTGTTCAGCATCCTGGATGCATTGAAGGTATACCTGAGACACGGAGCTACGATTGACGACTTCCTTACCAAATTTAATGCGAAGCGGAATTCCAGCATGTGAATTATCAGAAGTAAAACCATAGGGTTGAGCAAAGAAGCGGCACAATTCAAAATGCATTAATGCACGAATGAAAAGTGCTTCACCTTCCATCCGCTTTTTTGCGCTGGCGTCCAAGCCGGGAACTTTATCGAGATTTTCAATCACCAGGTTAGCTCTGGCTATCGCTTTATACCCATCGTGCATTAACGAACGTGTGGGCGTCAGAAAGATATCAGAAGTCCAGGTGTATAAAGCACGCCAATCGTTGTTGGTAAGAAAATCACCATCCACTCCGTCCGACATCAACTCACTCACCAATTGAATTTGTCCGCCGTAAACGGAACCATAAGATAAAGCATCATAGGAAGAGTTGAGTAACTCCTGAAATTCGACTGGAGATTTTAAAAATTCTGTTATGTCGATGGCTGAATCCAACCTGGCTTCAATGAAACTATCATCACATGCAGGTACACCGATGAATAAACTAACAATTGTTAGTATTTTGGTGATTTGACAAAAGGTATTTTTATATTGATTTTTCATTTTATAAAACTTGAAAGGTTGTTACAGGTAGATTTACCGAGCGATTAAAAATCAAGTTCGAGTCCGAAAACCCAGGATTTCTCCTGCGGTGCGGTCAGGTAAGTGACTCCAAAACCACCCACATTGCGTTGCTGATCGTTGGTGCGGTCTCTGGCCACCTCTGGGTCCCATCCGGGATATTTCGTAAAAGTCAGTAGATTATTTCCGGTCACGTAAATGCGATAGCTGGGGGCATTTTTTTGTTTTCCACGAATGACGTACGATAAAGTGACATTCCTCAATCGCATATAGCTGGCATCATACAACCATAAGCTGTGATTGTTCTGCCAGGCATTGTCATTACCCCCCCAATTGAGCATGGTGTTGGTAAGTCTTGGATAACGCGCGATATCGCCAGGTTTCTGCCAACGGTCGTAAATAAGTGGCCGCATGTTCCAATCTGTTGTCACCACACCCAATTGTCGTTTAGCGGCATCATCGTATAGCATTCCACCAGATTTAAAAAACAACAAGGCACTCAGGCTCCAGGATTTCCAACTGAAGGTATTGGTGATTCCACCATAAAAATCGGGTTGTAAAGTACCGGCAGGGACGCGATCTTCTGTTACATTATAGGTAAACGTTTCATGGCCATTCTTATCGAGATAAACAGGCCTTCCAGTCGCCGGATCTACATGTGAAAAACGTACGATATAATTCACACCCACCGGATAATCTTCAACCACCCGGATGTCACCAAATCCTCCATCCAAAGCATCGGGCGTAGCGGTTCCAACCTCCAGCACTTTGTTTCTAATCGAAGTAATATTGAAATCGGTACTCCATTTAAAATTTCCAGTGAATTGATGCGTGGTCAGAGTAAATTCAATTCCCTGGTTCCTGATTTTGCCTACGTTATCATAAAAATTGAGGTTTTCCAAACCTGTGGAGGATTGTAAAGCGACAAGGAGCAGAGCATCTTTTGTAAGATCATAAAAATAGGTTAGCCCTCCACTGATGCGGTCATTAAACAATCCAAACTCAACTCCAACATCAAACTTCTGAACAGATTCCCATTTTAAATTTGGATTTCCAATTTTTTCCTGATAGCGTGTTTTTTGATCGTTATAGCGGGTTTCATTTTGCAAATCCGGTCCAGGATTCAATTTATAAGTTTCATATTGCTGGGACCAGGGTATGTTTGAATTTCCAGTGATGCCATACGAAGTTTTTATTTTAAGATAGTTGATGGTATTTTTATTAAACCAATCATTTTCTGAAATTAAATAGCCTAGGCCTGCAGAAGGAAAATTGCCAAATCGCTGATTGGGCCCAAATTTGGATGATGCATCTCTGCGGAAAGTAATTTGAGCAAAAACTTTTTTATTCCACGTGTAATTGAATTTTCCAAAGGCGCTTGCAAATTTGTATCCATCCCGGTCAACATAATATTGATCAGCTTTGTCATTGAACGGATTCCAAATGCTGTCCACTTCGTAAATCAGGTTCCTGACATTATTATAACTTTGGTCATATCCGGTAACCTGATAATCCTGATATTCCAAACCACCCAATAGGCTGATTTCATGTGCAGGATTATCCAAGGGTAAATTGTATTGAGCAGTGAGATACCCATTGTAATTGTCAACATTGGATAAGTTCATTTCGGAAACATTTTTATCCCTCGTCCAAACAGAGTCCCGGTAAGTGAAGTCTCCGAGGCGAGATAGATCGGCACCTAAGTTCAAATTGATGGTCAGGTGTCTGGTTGGATAAAAGTTGACCAACAAACTGTTGATGTATCTCCATTCGCGGGTTCTGAAATCTATGTGTTCCTGTTGCGCAACCGGATTTTGTTGAATATTGAAAAAGCCCGATTCCTTGTAAAAAGAACTCGATCGAGGGAATTCATTGTTGTAAACAGGAAAAATCGGCAATGCATTGGATTGGGCTAAACCCAAACCACCTGCCCATGCCTGGAATGCGCGTTTGTTCAATCCACGAACCATTGAGCTACTCAAGCCAATTTTGATCCATGATGCAGGACTGTAATCTAAATTGAAACGGGCAGCATATCGTTCAAAATAATTGCCAACAAGAAATGACTCAGCTTTACTAAAAGTTCCACCAATAAAAGCTTTGAATTTATCTCTGCTCCAGGTAAAATTTAAATTGTGTTCCGTTTTTAATCCGGTTTGAATCACTTTATCCATCCAATGCGTATTGATGCCTTCAATATCATCATAGCTTAAGCCTAATGGCAATTGAAAACGACCCACTCCGCCATCATTTTCAAAAGCTTCCTGTTGAATTTGCAACCACTCATCGCGCTCCATGATGTCAATGATATTTGTAGGTCTTGAATTGCCAATGGAAGCAGAATAGTGCATGCCAAATGCTTTTTTGCCACCGCGTTTAGTGGTAATCAGAATAACCCCGTTGGCACCACGTGAACCATAGATTGCTGCAGAGGAAGCGTCTTTTAGAAAACTGATGGTTTCAATGTCAGCTGGATTGATACTGTTCAATGGATTGTTATTTTGCCCACCACGTTCGCCGTTTAAAAAATTTTCATTGGACAACGGAACTCCGTCCAGCACAAATAGTGGATCTCCTCCTGCTGTGATGGAGTTAGTCCCCCTTAATCGAACAATTCCCGCTGCCCCGGCAGCGCCACTGGAATTGGTGAGCAATACACCCGGTGATTTCCCCTGTAATTCTGAAATCAGGGTACCCCCAACCTGATCTGTAAGTTTATCACTTTTTAAGGAGGCAACCGATCCCACGGATGAACGAATATTTTGTGTACCATATCCTACCACAACTACCTCATCGATGTATTGTTGTTCCTCACTAAGGTTCGCGTTCCAATCTTCGGAGGTGTTTCCAAAAAATTGTACAACTTTCTGTTGAGTTTTGAAGCCTATATAATTAATTTGGAGGGTGTATGTCCCATTGGGAATTTTCTGGACAACAAAATCACCTTGAGCATCAGTAACCGTTCCAATGGCAGTTCCCAGAACAGATATGGAGGCTCCAATGACCGGTTCACCAGATGCAGTGATCTTGCCTTTAACCGAATTTTGTGTCCAACCGTTGGTACAGATCAGACCTATGAAAAGAAGTAGCCAAAGCTTCATAAAATTGTTTTGCGCTAAAATATTAAATCTTAGTTAATTTTATCGGCCGTATTAATTCTTGGATAAAATGAAGAGTAAGAAACTTTATTTCTTATATTTTAATTTTATTAATGTTTATTTGGGTCTTTCTCAGGCCCAATTTAGAGATATCAGTGGTCCAGCAGGCATTCAACATTCGGGGAATTATATTGGAGTTGCCGTAACGGATTTTGACCAGGATGGCAGAGATGACGTTTTTGTGTCCAACCGGCAGGGCCCTGACCGATTATACAGAAACATGGGCAACAATAGCTTTGCCGAAGTCACGCAACTTTTGGGACTTCAGACCCCGCAAAATACTGAATGCGCATTGTGGTTGGATGTTAACCATGATGGGTGGCAGGATTTGTTTTTGGGTCAATACGAGAGCAATTGCCGGCTTTTTCTCAACATCAACGGACAAAAATTGATTGACATCACGGCAATCAGCGGTATTGAAAACATTGGCAATGTCAGAGCTTGTCTGGCCAATGATGTAGATTTAGACGGCGACCTGGATATTTATGTTGCCAATTTGGGAAAGGAAAATGCTTTGTTGATCAATAACGGTGCACTTCATTTTGAAAACAGGATATTACAGTCCGGAGCTACAGATTCCAGATTGTCCATGGGAGCCACTTTTTTTGATTACGATCGGGATGGAGATGCTGATTTGTACTTGATTCATGATGCCAATCAGGACTTTATTTTATATGAAAATGATGGAACAGGAAATTTTAAAGACATCTCAGTAAAGACCAAAGCGAATTTTAAATCACAAGGCATGGGGGTTTCTGCTGGAGATTTCAATAATGATGGCCGGATGGATTTATACATCACCAATTTATTTGACAATGCATTGTTGATATGTCAGCCGGATGGGACTTATACCGATATCGCAAAATCAGCGGGAGTCAATGACAATGGTATGGGCTGGGGAAATACCTATCTGGACTATAACAACGATGGCTGGCTGGATATCTATGTATGCAATGATTATTATTTTTCACCCTATCGCAATTTGCTCTTTGAAAATCTGGGCAACATGAAATTCAACAATGTGGCATCGGGTACAGCATTGGCCAGCCAAAATGGTTCATATGGTACAGCATGGTTGGATATTGATGGCAACGGTTACCAGGACATTTTTATCGCTAACTACGGAAAGGATGGAAACAAGTTATTCCTGAACAATGCTACACATCCGGGAAACTGGATAGAATTCGATTTTAATTTGCAGCGACACAATCGTTTTGGTATCGGCACGAGAATTGTTGTCGAAGCCAATGGTCAAACCTGGATGCAGGAATTGGCGGCCGGTAGCGGATACGCCTCCCAAAACCCACAACGGTTGCATTTTGGTTTGGGCCCGAATACTACCATCGACCGGGTAGTCTTTTACTTTCCGGGTGGCGACCTGCTTGAATGGAGTACGCTGCCAGCCAACAAAAGATACACCGTAACGGATGATCAGGTGTTCACCCAAACAATTTCTATCGGGAATGAAGAGCAGGTGAATGTTTTTTTGAATTCTGATCACTCCCTGATGTATTTTACCGGTACCGAACACCCGTTAGTTTTTGTTCGGATGACAGATTTGCATGGAAGAATTATTCATTCACAAAAGAGTTGGGAGAAAGAACAAGGTTTGAAAATATCCCAATCACTGGACAATGGAATTTACCTGTTGCAGTACAAACTAAAAAATCGATTTGAAACAAAGAAAATCATTATTAATAACTAATTATTTTAGAAGCTTATGAAAAAACTTTACATTTTATTGTTTTCGGTGTTATACCTGGGTTACAGTAACGCTCAAATGATCGAAGTGACTTTTCAGGTAGATGCCAATGAATTGGCCTTGACGAAAAAAATATTTTCAAAAGGGATTCACGTAGTGGGTGGATTTCAGGGTTGGGATCCTGCCAAAAATCCTATGTCTGATCCTGAAGGAGATGGCATCTGGACATTTAGTACCATGATTGAAAATGGTACAGCCATCGAATACAAATATAACAACGCTGATGCCTGGAATGGTAACGACGAGGCTAACAACCGTAAGCATACCGTGACGGATAATGGAAACGGAAAGGACATTATTCCTTTAGTGTGCTTCAATCAGGCTGGACCTTGCACCAATATGGGGGTTACTGTCAGTGTGGATATGAATGATGAAATTATTAAAAATGCATTTAATCCGGCTACAGATACCGTTACCGTAGCAGGAAGTTTTCAGGGATGGAATTCCCGTTCTAATCGATTGGAAGATCCGGACAACAATGGAATTTACTCCACAAATCTGACGCTTGCTGCCGGAAGTTATGAATACAAGTTTATCAAAAACGGGAGTAACTGGGAAGGCGGTATTACGGGTAATTGTGTAAATGGTGGTGGAAATCGTGTGATGAATGTTCAAACCAATACCACATTGCCTACGTATTGCTTTAACAGTTGTGAAGATTGTAAATTAACCGGTCCTCCGAAAAGAATTCAGGTTACTTTCCGCGTCAACATGAGCAACATGATCAAACAATTTGGAAAAGTAGATACCTGTTATGTAGCAGGAGCATTTCAAGGATGGTCTCCTGGTAAATTAAAAAATGCCTTACTGGATCCAGATGGAGATGGTATTTATGAAGGACAGGATTCTGTAGATGGTAAAGCCAGCTATGAGTTTAAATACCTGTACGGCAATGCCTGGGGGTACGATGAAACCAGCCTGGGTGGACTGTCTTGTGCAACGGGTGGTGGAAACCGTAAAATAGAAGTGGGTGAAACCGACACCGTGTTGACTGCATATTGTTTTAATACCTGTGATGATGGTTGTGCTCCGCTACCCGATAAGATTAAAGTGCGTTTTAAATTGGACTTAAGTTCAGAAATTCCTTCAGCCGATGGAGTTTTCATGAAGTCCAGTTTTCAATGGCCTCAATTCCGTCATGAAGTGACTCCTCTCACACTGATTGATCCGCAAAATGGAATTTTTGCAACCGCAGTACTCGATATCGTTCCAGTGCGGCAGGACTTTATCTTTGTAAATGGCAAAACGGACAATGATCAGGAGAATGCAAAATTTAAAGACCTTGGTTGCGGGATCATTAATCCGGTCGGTGCGCACCTTCGGTCAGTTGACTTTACCGGCATTACAGATTTTCAAGATGTTGGTTTTGTTTGGAATACCTGCGATAAACTGACAGGTACCAACGATGAATCTTTAAATGTCGGTTTTAAAATGTATCCTAATCCATCTCATGATCAGGTGGTCTTGAGTTTTGAGCCTGTACATGGAGATGAATATAACATCACCATTAATGACCTATATGGTATTCAAGTGTTTGAACGCAGCAACCTCCATAATGGTAAGTTCATTCTAAATGGAGCCGAGCTGGGGACAGGAATATTCCTGGTGACCTTAAGCAATCAAAAGGGGAATTTTATTGCCTCTAAACTGGTTATTCACTGATCATAATTACGCTAATGATAAATGGGGAGACAGTAAATTGTGCTCCCCATTTTTATTTTAATAAGTTAGGTTTACGGTTTAAAGAATGTTGAAATCCAAGTTCAATTTACAATCTTTTAATAATCCTTTGTAGTTTTGTTCACTTTGAATACTTGAATGCATTTGCATTCATTGATTCTGAAAAGAAAGTTAACTGATTCCATGACGCACATTTTGACTTACAGAAACTGTTTTATATCACTCACCCGAACGTTCCGTGAATTCTCAATAATTATTGGCGCAGTGACCTGCGCACTTACGCTGAAGTCCCAGGTTATCAGTGTAAGTCCTGCGTTTTGCACCGCAGAAGATACAGTGACGATCGTGTACAATGCTGCTGAGGGGAATAAGGGTTTAATGAATGCCACGCCTCCCGTTTATGCTCATACCGGAGTCATCACTTCCAACAGTTCAAATGGAAATGACTGGAGGTATGTCATTGGAAACTGGGGAACCGCTGATGCACGCGTCCTCATGACGGATCTTGGAAATCAACTCTACCAAATTAAATTTCCAATCCGAAAATTTTATAATGTACCGGCAGGAGAGAAAATTTTAAAAATGGCTTTTGTTTTCAGAAACACCAATGGAAGTCTTGTAGGGAGAGATGCCGGTGGAGGTGATATTTTTTATCCGGTTTATGAAAATACGGGTCAGCTTTTGGGGCAAAGAATATTGCCGTTAAATGATTACATTTTTATAAAAAAGGACAGCATTTTCCGGGTTCATTATGAATGTTCTAAAACAGCCAGTATTCAGGTATATAAGAATGGTGAATTGATTGACAGTGTAAGGGGTAAAACATACGAACGTTTGTTAGTAGCTGATCAATCTGGTCAGTTTGATGTGGATATCATTTGTACAGACGGAATCAATAGACTGGTAAGTTCCTTTCGGTATTTTGTAAACCTGCAAACTACGGTTTCAGAACCGCCACCCGCAACAGAACCGGGCATTCAAAGGTTAAGTCCTCTTTCAGTTCGCTTAGCTTTAATGGCACCCGGCAAACAACAAGTTTTTGTGGTGGGTGATTTCAATGATTATAAGCCGGATACAAATTATCTCATGAAAAAAAACAGTGCAGGTGATTTGTTTTGGTTGGATATCAGTCCATTAAAACCAGGATTTTCTCATCATTATCAATACCTGGTGGATGGCGTAATAAAAGTCGCCGATCCAATGAGTGAAGTGATTCTGGATCCCTGGCATGATCATGCCATCGACGAACTCACGTTTCCGGGATTACCGGAATATCCGTTTGCACTGACTTCAGGAAACACGAGCTTACTTCAAACCACACCAAAAGAATATATATGGCGGTCGCAAAACTTTACCACGCCGAATAAGGAGAATTTGCTGATTTATGAAGTTTTGATTCGGGATTTTGAAAACTCGCATAGTTTTCAATCTCTTTTGGGACATCTGGACGAGTTGGCAGTAATGGGGGTCAATGCCATAGAATTAATGCCTGTCAATGAATTTGAAGGGAACAACAGTTGGGGGTACAATGCATCATTTCCAATGGCCGTTGACAAATATTATGGTCCACCTGAACGATTGATGGAATTTATTGACAGCGCT
The DNA here is from genome assembly GCA_964568865.1 of uncultured Saprospiraceae bacterium. Classification (GTDB taxonomy): domain Bacteria; phylum Bacteroidota; class Bacteroidia; order Chitinophagales; family Saprospiraceae; genus Vicinibacter. The sequence goes on along the minus strand of CAZMSE010000008.1, from coordinate 46,309 downwards.
CATCAAAAAGGTATAGCGGTCATTCTGGATGTCGTTTTCAATCATGTTTTCGGACAAAGTCCCCTGGCTCAGTTATATTGGGATCCCAATTTAAACAAACCCTCTTCAAACAGTCCGTTCCTAAATCCTGATGCGCGGCACCCTTTCAATGTGGGATTTGATGTCAATCACGAAAGCCCATTTACAAAACGGTGGGTAAAACAAATATTGAAATACTGGATTCAGGAGTTTCGTGTAGATGGATTTCGGTTTGATTTATCAAAGGGATTTACCCAAAAATTTACTGGGAGCGATGTCAATGCTTTTGCTGTGTACGACGCCTCGCGCATCAGGATCTTAAAGGATTACGCCCAACACATTTGGAACTTAGATGCAGATAATATCGTGATTCTGGAGCATTTTGCCGAGAATGCGGAGGAGAAGGAGTTGTCAGAGGCCGGTATGTTGCTATGGGGAAATATGAATTATGCTTTCAACCAGGCCACCATGGGTTATGCTTCAAATGATTTAAGTGGTGCCTGGGGAATCAACAGGTCTTGGAACAAAAATCATTTGATAGCCTATATGGAAAGTCATGATGAAGAAAGGCTGATGTATAAAAACCTTCAGTTTGGAAATTCCGGCCTAAACTACTCGGTGAAGGATCTGAATACGGCGTTGGCGAGACAAGAAATGGCTTTTGCATTTTTGTTGATGATTCCTGGCCCCAAAATGATTTGGCAATTCGGGGACCTGGGTTATGAATATTCGATAAACTATTGCACTAACGGAACAGTAAACTCCAATTGCCGGTTGGACCCCAAACCGATTCGATGGGATTATACTCAAAATGCTCAAAGATGGCGCATCCGGCAGACGATCGAACGGATTCAAGCCTTTAAGAACGCTACACAAGTTACCCAGCTAACTTTACCCATTTTGAATGTCGGAGAAGGTTTTGTTAAATCCATTCGGTATGATCGAAATGATTTGAATGTTCTTCTGGTGGGTAATTTTAATGTTAAGGAGCTACCAACGCAACTGAAATTTTCTCATGACGGCTGGTGGTATGACATCCTAACGAACGATAGTTTGTGGATTGCCGATACTGTAATGAATTTTACTTTATTGCCAGGAGAGTATCATTTATGGGTGGATCGCAAAGTATCTACCTCGGTTGAAGATCCTGGAATGGAAAAGCAACAATGGAGCATATTCCCTAATCCTGCAGATCATTATTTTTGCATTGATGGAATTGAACAATTGGAATCTTGTTTCATTATTGATCAATTGGGTCAATCTACTCAGTTGCATCATAAATTAATTGGAAATAGATTACACTATTTTGAATTGGATCCTTTCTTATTACCGGGTGTTTACTTTATTAGAGTAAAATCAGCAAACAACGGAATAAAATATTTAAAACTGATCGTCGATTAAGTGGAGAAATGGTCAATCCGGAAGGGGAAAATAAAAGTTAATTGAGGATAAACTCAAGCAAAACCAGACCATTTCCGGGTACCTGGATTTTTTTTGAGACCTGAACAGATTTTTGTTCGATAACATCCCAGGCTTTGTGCCCTTCCTGAATGGGGAGTAATCCATTGAAATCTTTTTCCAGTGGATTTTTGTCGGTATTGATCATCATCAGCAAAATCCGGTCATTGGTTTTTCTGCAACAGGCAAACAAACCATTTTTGGGAAGCCATTGTATCATCTGCGCATGATCAAAAAAATGTGACCTGGATTTTCTGAATTGTGCTAGCCGTTGAAAAAACTGATATCCAGATTTCCGGTCAATCGGTAAGTTTTGCGTTTGAAAACAGGAAAGACTATCGCTATCCCAACCACCCGGAAAATCTTCCCTCACTTTACCATCCGGATCGGAAAAATTTTTCATTAATATTTCAGTTCCGTAATACACAGAGGGAATTCCTCTGAGTGTCATTAACATTGCAATGGCTTGCTTCCATTTTGATAAATCCTCACCCAGAATGGAGTAGATCCGGCTCATATCATGATTGTCCAGAAAGATTAAATGCTGGTTGGGTTGTCTAAATAAATAATCCTGTGAAAGGGTACTGTGCAGTCGACTTATACCTCCATCCCAGCTGTAAGGCTTGGTCAAAGCTTCATGCATCGAAAAGGCTACTTGAAAATCAATGGGGGATACCAAAGGAGGATTCTTTCCAAGATAGGATTCAGCATTAAAGAATGCTTGTACACCGCAACCTTGAACCCATGATTCTGAGAAAATGGTCAACTGTGAATTGTAGTGACGAATGGCCCGAAGCCATTCTTTCATAAAGTTTTGATCGGAGTAATACCAGGTATCGACTCGGAGTCCATCCAGTTGGGCATATTCACACCACCAGATGCTGTATTGTATAAGAAATTGTTTGAGTACCGGATGGTCCTGATGTAGATCGGGCATGTGATGATCAAACCAACCCTCAATCAATTGTTTTCGATCATTTTCGTGTGCGTTCGGATCCATCAAAGGCAATCCGTTGTAACTTGTTTTTGTGAACGTGTCCCATTGATGAATCCAATTTTTCTCAGGTAAATTTCGTATAAAATAATGTTGATTGCCGCAATGGTTGAGCACAACATCCATGATCAGTTTCATGCCACGTTGATGCAAACTATCACTCAGCCGCTTATAGTCTTCATTACGGCCCAATCGTGGATCAATTTTATAATGATCGGTGATGGCATATCCGTGATAAGAAGTTTTGGGTTGATCATTTTCCTGAACCGGATTTAACCATAAAGTACTGATTCCTGTTTGCTGCAGATAGTTTAAATGTTGAATGATACCTTCGAGGTCTCCCCCATGGCGTTCATACATTTCTTTTCGATTGACTTCCGTCTGTTGCATGCCTTCTACCTTATCATTTTCTGGATTGCCATTGCTGAACCGGTCTGGCATAATGAGATAAATCAGATCTGATCCACGAAGACCTGTTCGGGTTTCCTTTTGACGTGCTAACAGACGGTAGTTATAACTGCGTTGCTGGTTGTTGTTTATCAGATAAATGTTGAAAGCAGTAGCGGAATTAATTTTTTTCAGATCAATCCAGATACTAAGATAATCAGGATGTGTAAGTTTATCCATTTTGATGAGCTTAATTCTCGGATCCGAAAAGCTTATACGTGAATTGGATATGTTATCATCATGAATCAGTAATTGTAATCTTGAGTCTGGCATTCTTATCCACCAGTTAGGTGGATCAATGCGCTTTTCGTTTTTATCAAAGGAAGGAATTAAATGGATAGACGTGAATGGTGCTTTTCCTGCATGACAGATACTGGAGGATAAAAGACAAACAAGAGTAAACGTTGCGATTTTACGGAAACTAATGTTTGTGAAAATAAAGGCAGCCATGTTAGATGTATTTTTTTTCTTTTACCCAAAAGCACAATAAACCGGCAATCAAAAACATTAAGCCACCTGAAGCGACTGCATAAAGGGTGTTTTGATGAAATATATTTTTCATGATCCAGCCAAAACACAAAGCAGCTAAAATTTCTGGCAAAACAATAAAAAAATTAAAGATACCCATATATACTCCCGATTTACCTTCAGGTAAATGGGGAGCGAAAATGGCATAAGGCATTGACAAAGTGCTAGTCCATGCAATGCCTATTCCTATCATACTGATGAAAAGCAATTGGGAATTGTGGTGCAACAACAAGCTGAACAGACCCAGTGAACCTGCCCATAGACAATATTGGTGGGCTTTGATTTTTCCTATTTTATCAGCTATACTCTTTAAAGCAAAGCTGAATAAAAAAGTCACAAAGGAATATAAAGCAAACATCAAACCTGCGTATTCAATTCCTTTTAGGTAATTTGGATCCAGATTTGATGTTGCATTGAAAAAATGACTGGCTACAGCATCGCTGTAATGAAACCACATCAAGAACAAACCCAGCCAGGTAAAAAACTGTACACGTGCAATTTGTTTCATAACAGGAGGCATATTCCGGATATGGTTAACGATGTCCTGGAGGGCCATTTTCCAAGTTTTTTGATCTGCCTGCAATGTTTTGAGTTGTTGGTCGGTAGGTGGATATTCCTGGGTGGTCAATAGGGTATAAAGGATGGCTATAAAAAAGAAGGCAGCTCCAAGGTAAAATGAATAGCGAACTGAATCCGGAATACCGGATGGATCACTCTCCTTCAATCCCAGCCAATTGGTAAAAACCCAAGGCATGGCAGAGGCAATGACGGCTCCCAATCCTATGAAAAAACTTTGCATGGTAAATCCTTGGGTCAATTGTTTTTCCGGAAGCAGGTCAGAAACAAAAGCGCGAAAGGGTTCCATGCTGATGTTGATGGAAGCATCAAGAATCCATAACAAACCAGCCGCCATCCAAAGCACCGGCGCATTGGGCATCAGGATTAAACATATAGATGAAAGTATTGCACCGATCAAAAAATAGGGTTTTCTCCTGCCTAAGCGATTCCAGGTTCGATCCGATAAATATCCAATGATGGGTTGAACCAATAGTCCTGTCATAGGTGCCGCAAGCCATAAGAGTGGAATTTGATGATTTTCTGCGCCAAGAAATTTATAGATAGCACTCATGTTAGCCATTTGCAGGCCCCAACCAAATTGAATTCCTAAAAATCCAAAACTCATGTTCCAGATTTGCCAGAAACTCAATTCAGGTTTGTGATTTTGTGTTGTCATCTTGAATTGCTTGTAAAGATTTTAAAATCCCATGGTTTTAAAGTCATTGAGTTTCCTGAACTCAATTTTTGGTGGATACCTGAGAAGGCATCCTGGTATTTTGAAGAAACTAGAGAAGATTGAATTTGAAAGCTTACCGTTTCAGGGCTGCAATTGAAAAAGCCCAGCACTTCATTTTCATCCTTAATCCTTCTTAAGGCAAAAATCTTTGATTCCTGATCGGTTTGAATAAATTCATATTGCATTCCCGATTTGACAGGATAAAAAGCCGGGTTTGCTTTCTTTATTTTGCAGAGTTTGTTGTAAAATGGCGCTTTCAAAAAATGAGCAAAAGGAATGGTGTCCTTATCAAAAAAACGTAGTTGTTTCATGAGCGGTTCTTCCTGCCCACTGTAAATCATTGGAATCCCATTCAGCATAAAACTCATTGCGGCAAACATGAGGTGTGCATCTCCAAGCAGAACAGATTCTACTCCTTTCCAACTGTTTTCATCATGATTACTGGTAAAAAACATATGATATCCATGGATCAATTTTTTCTGATCCTGCATGAGATATGATCTTAAATCGTATGCAGTTTTGAGTCCAGCATAAATGTCTCTGCATAAATGCATATAGGGCCATGGATAATCTGCATGAAAATGACCATAGGATAACAACTGTGGATCTTCCGATTCAGCCAGTAAAAAAAGGGGACGTTTGTAATTGGAGAATGCACGCTTCATTTCCTGCCAAAATAACTCTGGAACTTTATAGGCCACGTCACAACGGAATCCATCTACCTGAAATTCATTCAACCAATACAACATGGATTTTAACATCTCCTGACGCATGGAAATGGATTCAAAATTCAAGTCTGCGACATCATACCAATCCGTGTGTTCGGGATGCATAATGGTATCTGTAACGGGATTTTTGATGTACCATTCCGGATAGGACATAATCCATGAGTGGTCCCATCCTGTATGGTTTGGAACCCAATCCAAAATGATCTTCATTCCATGGGAATGGGCAAGATCTATCAATTGTTTCAGGTCTTTCTTATTTCCAAATTCAGGATTAACTTCCGTATAGGATGAAACGGCATAGTAACTCCCAAGACTCCCTTTTCGTTTTACGCGACTCACCGGATAAATCGGCATTAACCATAAGATGTTTACTCCCATTTGCTGAAGCCGGGGTATGTGTTTTTGAAAAGCTTTAAATGTACCTTCTGGAGTATACTGACGTATGTTGACTTCATAAATGATACCCGTGTCTAACCATTGTGGTGAGGGGAGAATATATTGATCCTGACTGTAACCGGTAGAAGTGGAAATAGCCAATAAGCTCCAGAGAATAAAATCTTTCATCATAAGGAAATTGGAATTGTTTTTTCTTGGCCCCCATCCAGTAAATGTTCGGAGTTTTGAACCATAAGGGTTATGCTTTTATTACCAAAATTATAAATTTGTAAATGTTCACGAGTGTAATAAACTAACAAACGTTCGTTATTACAAATGAAACTGAATTTCAGTGATTTCCAATGATCTGGTAATTGGGGGTGCAAAGTGACAAGGCGCCCATCGACGATCAATCCGGCAAACCCTTTTACAATGGACATCCAGCTCCCGGCCATGCTGGTGATGTGAAGTCCGTCGCAGGTGTCATTATTGAAATCAATCAGGTCATACCGCGACGCCCTTATAAATAAGCTGTAGGCTTTTTCCAAATAGCCTAACCATGACGCCAGGATACTGTGAACACAAGGGGACAATGACGATTCGTGAACCGTTCGGGGTTCGTAGAAATCAAAATTTCTCCGGATGTCGTCAACGGAGAACCGTTGATGAAAGAAAAATAAACCCTGCAGTACATCGGCTTGTTTGATGAAGCAAGAGCGAAGAATTCGGTCCCAACTCCAATGTTGATTTAAAGGCAATTGATTAGGGTCTAAATCCGCGACCGTCAGTAATTCTTTGTCTAAGTAGTCATCTTGTTGCAGAAAAATTCCCAACGCGTTGCTTTGAGGTAAGTAAATGTTTTCCGCAACGTATTTCCAATGTTCCAATTCTTCGAGGCTCAATTTTTCTTGTTGGATTAATTTCTGATAACTTTCCTGTTGCTCTTGAAAAGCTTTCAACATTTCCAGACAAAATTCAAGACACCATTTGGCTATGTAGAGTGTATACCAATTATTGTTTACGTTGTTTTCATATTCATTTGGGCCTGTGACACCGTGCATGACAAATTTTGATTTTGGCACAGACCAATGAACGCGCTGAACCCAAAACCGGTTGATAGCTATGATTACCGGCATACCATATTGATATAAGTAATTCAGGTCATGCGTGACTTTGTAATAGTCATATAAGGCATACACCATTGCACCGTTGCGGTGTATTTCTTCAAAGGTAATTTCCCATTCATTGTGACATTCTTCACCATTCATGGTCACCATGGGAAATAAAGCCGCATGGTTTGTAAATCCAAGTTTGTTCGCGTTGTGAATGGCTTGTGGTAACTGATGGTATCGGTAAAGTAAGAGTTGCCGTGCTATATCAGAAGTTGCAGTGCCAAGATAGAAAGGAATGCAATAGGCTTCTGTATCCCAGTATGTAGCTCCACCGTAGCGTTCGCCGGTAAAACCTTTTGGTCCAATATTTAAACGTGGATCTTTTCCGGTATAAGTTTGAAATAAATGAAAAATATTGAATCGGATTCCCTGTTGTGCTTCATCATCACCCTCGATTACAATATCAGCGCGGTTCCAGATTTCTTTCCAATGGGCAGATTGGTCTGCCAGACGCTGGTCAAAATGTATATTTGACCACCAGGATAATTTGTCTTTGCATAAATCTGACAATTGGTCAGTCGAATAATCCAATGTACTTATTTGGCAAACTGATTTTTCAAGACTCAGGAAATCTCCCGAATTCATTATTAATTCAACAGATTGTGCGCCATAACGGGGCTTCAATTCGGAGCGATATTCTTCTTTAATGTGTATACCATTTATATAAAATGCATTGTGTATACCTGAGGCAATGGAGAAAGCTGTCTTTTTAGTTTTTGCCTGCAGAATAATGGTGTTTTCATGCCTATGTTCACCTTCGGTTTCCCAGAAATCTTCGTCATAATTTGCATCTTCATTCCTGACATTGAAATCACAATAAGAAACCATCCGGATATTGACATCATTTTGCAAACAAGCAACATGATATTGCATAGCACCCCCTTCATCCCAGGCCATGCTGTAAAATCGGATGCAATGAAGTTCAAGGCCAATACCTTCAGGTGTTTCAAGACTTACGGTTCTTTCTAAATAACCTTCGTCCATATGAAGTGTTCTGGTGAAAGCATGTATTTGGCATTGAAATAAATCCAAACGATTTCCATTTACATAAATTTCAATTCCTGCCCAGTTTGCTGCATTCAAAACTTTTGAATAATAATCGGGATATCCTATTTTCCACCAACCTACCCTCGTTTTGTCCGGATAATAAATTCCACTGAGGTAGTTACCTAACAGTTGTTCGCCTCCATATCCTTCTTCAAAGTTTGCCCGGCCACCCATGCGGCCATTTCCAATACTGAATACACTTTCACTGTTCCTTTGAAATGAAGGGTGAAATCCTTTTTCAATGATTTTCCAGGGGGAGATCGTCAGATAATGTTTCATCGGTCAAGGTCTGTTTTGGAATTGATGGATAATCATTTCCGGAGTGATATTTTGAAATCCTTCAAAGATCAAATTTGCACCTTGCAACTGACTCGATTCGCCAATACCCACCAAATACATTCCAGCTGATTTTGCAGCCAGCAATCCCTTTTTAGAATCTTCAAACACTATACAATCCTTTGGATTCGTGTTGAGGGCTTGTGCTGCTTTCAGGAAAACCTCGGGGTGAGGTTTGGATTGAGTAACGGCGTTGCCATCTATGATTGCATTAAAAAAAGATTGTATCTGAGTTTTTGATAGAATCAATTGTGCATTTTGGCTGGCTGATGCGATAGCCATAGGAATGCCTTTTTGGAGACATTGTTCAAGAAAGTAACGGACTCCTGGAAGCAATGCATTTGAATTCAGATCCGAAATGTATTCCAAATACAGTTTATTTTTTTGATCGACCCAGAAAGATTTAAGTTCATTATCCATTTCAATTTCGCCTGCTGAAAGTATGACTTCGAGAGATTCTTTCCGGCTTACACCCTTTAATTGCTCATTGAAAGTTTCATCGATAGCGATCCCAAGTTGATGGGCGATTTGCTGCCAGGCTTTATAATGATGCAAAGAAGTACTTACCAGAACGCCGTCCAGGTCAAAAATGAAAGCAATGGCTGATTTAGACATGTTTTCGATTCCTTAGCCTGCAAATTACATTCAAAAATGTAAATAAGGGTGGAGTTTTTTCAAAAATTTAAGCGCATATAATAAAAACGGGTACTAACGTGCGTTAGTACCCGAAACATTATTTGCTTTGTTATTCGTCTAATGGGCTATTGTAAAACTTGCAGATTTTTTATTTCCTGAATAATACAACTGTATAAAATATATGCCCTGTGGCAGTGTACTGATATCGATTACTTGTTCATTATATCCCTTTTGGCCTTTACGGCGACTTCCACCTACCGCTTTACCCTGAAAGTCAAGAATGCGCAAAGCAACTTCTTGTTCATCCTGCGTTAATTCATAAGCTATTCTTAAGTGCTGTGAGGCTGGATTTGGATATACCTTCAGCGGGTTTTCTGTAAATTCAATTTCATTAGGGTTTTCAGCGACTGGTGGGGCTACTAGGTAAATAGTATAATCTTCTGTTTCTCCACTGGCATATAATGCACAAGAAGTTTGATGTGCAGTGGTTGACATAATGACCCGCATTCTCGTTTTACCCAGCGTAACTGTAGAAGGAACTGTGAAGGTAATGGTGGTATTTGCAGTGTTGTTGTAGGTCTTTTGACCAGGTTTTTCATTCGCATCCACAAAATCTCCATCCAGGTTGTAATCAATATAGACTCTGAAATAGACTTTCTTGTTTGCACCGGAATATCCTGGAGATAGCGTTATGGTATATGCAGTTCCAGCTTGCAGATTGGTGGATAAGGCTGTACCATTGTAGTAACCTCCGTCGCTGCCCGAAGTTCGGGATATGGTACCAAGACCAACAAAATCAATGTATCCTGCATCTGTACTGCTGCCTCCGGAAGCACAATAGACCAGAAAAGTGGATTGAACAAAATTACCACTTCCACCACTGCAATTGGCTTTGACGCGCCAATCGTATTTACCGGGATTGAGACCGGTAATGGTGATGTTGGTATTGCTGGTTCCAGCGGTAGAAATCCAGGTTCCCGAACTGGAGAGTTTATAATCCACAGAGTAAGTGTTTGCTCCACTTACCGGATTCCAACTGAGGGTGGCACTATTGCTGGAGGTCGAGTAAGCCAGGTTGGTAGGATCTCCACAAGTTGAGGTGGTCGTAAAATTGGACGCGCTGTATGTACTTGTTGATCCACTTGTACAATTGGTCCGTACCCTCCAATCGTAACTGGTCGCCGGGGTTAAACCTCCCAAATAATAACTGGTGCTGGTCCAACTCAAATGCAAAACCGTCCAGGTAGAGCTAGAGCCTAATTTGTATTCTATCCGATAACTTTGAGCACCACTTACCGCATTCCAGTTTAATATTGCGCTATTGTTGGTAATGTTTGTGGTATTTAGTCCGGTGGGTGCTGCACATGGAGGTGCAGGATTTTGGAGATCGCTTTCCCAAACCCCTCTTCCATAAGTAGCCACGCGAAGTTTATTTCCGCTTTTTTGAAATTCAACTTCGTTTATTGCCACCAGCGGAAGTCCCGTTCCATGTTCAGTCCAGGTATTGGTGAGGCTATCGCGATAATACACGCCAATGTTCATTCCGACATAAACTGTACCAGAAGCATCTTCATCTACGACAACGGATCGTGCAGTGAGGGATGGCAAGCCAGCAGAGAGATCTGAAAAAGTCGTACCCATATCGGTAGAAACAAACACTCTACTGGTACTGCTGTTACAAGCTATCCAGATTTTTGAGGGATTGTTCTTACTCGCGAAAATGGAATTGATGGTTGATGGTGCGGTCACGGAGGTCCAGGTTGAACCCCCATTGCTGGTTCTGTATAAGGTGCTTCCCTTAGAAGCATAGATGTAACTTGTATTTGCAGGAGAAACCGCCAAAACATCCAAAGTCACTGTAATGGAGGGTGAAATGTTGGTCCAGTTGACGCCTCCATTCGAAGAACGCCAAACTCCCGTCCAACCTCCATAAACGGTATCGTGGCTAGTGGGATGCATTACCAGGGGGGTCACCCAGTTTCCATTGGAAGGTTTCGTAAGGTTGCTGGCACTATTTCCGGCAGTGGTAGTTTTGTATATATCTCCGTATTGGCTCGTCCCAATGGCAATGTCTGCATTCGTTGGACTGATTATATTGTCCATGCCGTCTGCACCCAACCAATCCACCCAGCTACCAGTTGATTTTCTGAAAGAAGAACCATTGTCCTGAGCTCCTGTGGTGATAACGTTGGCGTTGGTTTTGGCACAGGCAATTCTATAAAATTGTCGAATTCCCAGGCCTGCGGATAAATTAATCCAATCACCCCCCTGGTTAATACTTTTATAAACACCCCCATCTGATCCAGAGTATATGGTATTGTTTACCCATTCAAGAGCATGTACATCAGCATGATTGTATCCGGTTGAATTGGGATAGTACCACACCGTTTCTGCAACGAAGCTGGTTCCTCCGTTGGTAGATTTCCAACAGATGATACCGGCAATATGTACTTCGTCTACATTGGCTGGGTTAACACAAATGGCCATATCGTAAGTAGCCTGACCGGTTGTCCCCGTTCCGTTGGATTCATATCCAAAGTAATTGGTTCCTGCTGAAGGATTTCCTACGACGGTGGTTACATAATTTTGTCCGCCATCGGTGGATTTGTACATTCTTCCAAAAAGACTTCCGCTGGCTTGCACTGCATAAACCACTTCAGGATTTGCCGGACTTACTCCCAACAGTGTTCTACCGGTATTTGTAATTCCATTACCACTGGTCAGAGCGGTCCAGGAAACGCCATTATTGACAGACCGCCAGACAGAGCTACTGCCACTTCCAGAAGCATACATGATGTCAGGATTTCCAGGTTTGAATTCAATATCCTCCATGGTCATGGTATTCACTTGAGTCCAACTTGTACCCGCATTGGTGGAACGCCAAATGCCATTATTGGCAGTGCAAAAAACAATGTTGGGATCTGTGGGATGCACCCTGATTTTACGACTGGTAGAAGGGCCTGCGCCTGTAGCAGTCCAACTGGTACCGGCATTGGTTGATTTGAGAACGCCTCCGGAACTTAAAGCAGCGTATAATGTGTTGCTATTATTTGGATCAATGCAAAGGTTGTAAATGCTCATCCAGGAAGAGTTGACAAAATCAATGAGGGGAGTCCAGCTAGTGCCACTATTGGTACTTTTCCAAAGCCCCCCTCCTGGAGAACTCACGTAGATTTTTGTGGTATCCGCAGGGTCAACAGCCACACTGGTAATTCGTCCGTTACCCGGATTCCATCCACTGGTATAGGTCCAGGTAGTAGGCCCTAATTCCGACCAGGTCATCGTAGTTCTTTGGTGAATTCCCATAGAACGTAAGGCCTGATAATAGGCTTGGTCTTCGCGTTCAGGAACGATGTAATACCCATTTTCGTCCAAATGGAATTTGCGCTCATACAACCATCGCTGGTATTGTTTAAATCCGGTTCCTTGTCCGGTTCCTACTTTTAGAAAGTACTCATTAGCCCAAGATTCTACCTCCTGAATGTTCAGGTCATTTCTTTCCATCAATTCAAAAATATTGCTCTGGCCAAAGACCACTTGAGCAGAATGGAAAACTGAGATAAAAATTAAAACTGTAAGCCACTTGGGCATAAGCTTGGGGTTTTGCATAATAGTAGATTTTGTTTGATACAAACTTACGGAAACTTCAGGGCATATCGCCATATTATTCAAAGGAAGGAAGAAAAATTTGAGAAGCACACGTGGAAGATCCGGGGAAGATTATCGTATAACAACAGGTAGGCTACAAAAATCCTGAATGTCTGGGCAAATGCTCAAAGTATCTTGCTCCATATTTTCCAATGTTGGGGTATGGTTAAAAAATGGTTGTAAATAATAAATACCACGATAACCTTTATGCTTCAAATAAGCAGACATATCGGATAAGTCCTGTGAAGAAATTAAACTGGAATGCACGGTAGTTCGTACTTCGAAGTCAACCTTGCTGTTAATTAACAGATCGAGCGATTTTTCAAATTTGGTAAATAGATCCGACTGGGTAATCAGAAAAAAATTCTTTTTCATGGCCTTAAAATCCAAAGCGATGTAATCTACCAGATTGGACTTTAGTATGTGGTCCAATGCCCTGGGATCTGAACCATTGGTATCGATTTTGATCAAAAATCCTCTATTTTTAATTTCTTGCAATAAACCGAGCATACCAGAATGCAGGGTGCATTCTCCACCACTCAATACAACCGCGTCCAGTAAGTTCTTGCGTTGATCCAGAAATTTTAATGCATCGCTTACAGACATCGTACCCTTACCCCGGACGATTTCAGGATTGTAACAATAACGGCAGCGCATGTTGCATCCCGCAAACCAGAAGATACAAGAGAGCTTACCCGGGTAATCGAGCATGCTGAAAGGCGTAATTTGATAGATGGAATTAGTCACTGCATTTTTCTATGAATTGTTTACGTTCCTGGTGTTCGGCTTTTTTTCCAATGTTGAAACTTTCCACAGGCCTGTGATATCCCATGACACGAGTAAAGACCAAACACTTGGTACGTTGCTCAGCATATTGTTCCAACAATTTTTCTTTTTGTTTGGTGTATTCCATAATCATTTATTATTTAAACTGGTTGAAATTTCGTTTAAGATGGAGGCATCGCATTTAGGACAATACTCATGTTCTCCGCTCAGGTACCCATGAATACGGCAAATGCTAAAAACAGGAGTTACGGTGATGTATGGCAGTCTGAAATTGGAGAGGACTTTTCTTACTAAATTACGGCAAGCTTCCGGCGAACTGATTTTCTCCCGCATATACAAATGGAATACAGTTCCTCCCGTGTATTTACATTGCAACTCGTCTTGCAGCGACAAAGCTTCGAAAGGATCATCCGTATAGTGGGCCGGAAGTTGCGAACTGTTTGTATAATAGATGTGATCTTCGTAACCTGCCTGCAGAATATCGTTAAAACGTTTTTTATCTTCTTTAGCGAATCTATAGGTAGTGCCTTCGGCGGGTGTGGCTTCTAAGTTGTACAAGTTTCCGGTTTCTTCTTGAAATTGTTTGATTTTCCCGCGCAGATGATCCAATAGTTTTAGGGCAAATTCTCTTCCTTCAGCGTCAGCAATGGATAACTGGTCCGAAGAATAGTTGCGTATCAATTCATGAATGCCGTTTACTCCAATCGTTGAAAAGTGATTTCGAAAATGGGGCAGATATCGTTTGGTATATGGAAACAATCCACGGTCGTACAGCTCTTGTATGAATTGGCGTTTTTTCTCAAGGCTGCTCTTGGCAAGTTCGAGTAAGTGATCCAGTCGTGTATACAATTCATCTGCCCGGTTGCGATATAAATAACCCAAACGGGCCATATTGATGGTAACCACACCAATGCTCCCTGTCATTTCCGCACTACCAAACAGACCATTTCCCCTTTTGAGTAATTCCCTGAGATCCAATTGGAGCCTGCAGCACATGCTCCGAATGGCGTTGGGTTTGTAAGCATAAGGGTTTTCAATTTTATGGCCCGCCTCATCATACAGGTATTGGCTGCCGATAAAATTCTGAAAATAAGAGGATCCGATTTTTGCAGTGTTTTCAAACAAAAGGTCTGTGTTTTCTCCGTACCAATCAAAGTCTTCGGTGATGTTAACGGTAGGTATTGGGAATGTAAAAGGTTGACCATTGGAGTCTCCTTCCGTCATCACCGTAAAATATGCCTTATTGATGATATTCATTTCCGGTTGAAAATGGCGGTAACACAAATCCGTGAGCTGCTCTACCCCGCGGTCACGGGCGATGCCTAACAAACGTTCGTTAGTTATGCCTTGATACAAATGAAGATCATTTTTTGATGGAAACTGATCGCGCAGATCGGCGGGAACCACCCAATCCAGGGTGATATTGGTAAATGGGGATTGACCCCAACGGGCTGGCACGTTGAGATTGTAGACAAAACTTCTGACGGCCTTTAACACCTCAGGATAGGTTAACTGATCTTTAAAAACATAGGGTGCCAGATAAGTGTCAAAAGAGCTGAAGGCTTGTGCTCCAGCCCATTCACTTTGAAGGATTCCAAGAAAATTGGCCATCTGGCCCAGGGCCTCCCGGAAATGGGCTGGAGGTCTGCTTTCTACACGGCCTCTGACTCCATTGAATCCTTCATTTAACAAGACACGCAAGCTCCATCCTGCACAATAACCGGTAAGACAATCCAGGTCATGAATATGATAATCGCCATTGCGGTGGGCGTAGCCTTCTTCTTTTGAATACACCTTATCCAACCAGTAATTTGCGATTACTTTTCCGGCAACA
The DNA here is from genome assembly GCA_964568865.1 of uncultured Saprospiraceae bacterium. Lineage (GTDB taxonomy): Bacteria > Bacteroidota > Bacteroidia > Chitinophagales > Saprospiraceae > Vicinibacter. Next base: position 31,008 of record CAZMSE010000008.1, on the reverse strand, counting down.
TTATTGATCAATCCTGCACTGGAGTATGAAGTATTGGCATTTGCATTGATGCGCCAATCTTTCTGAAAGATGTATTCTTCAATGGTTTGACTGCAATCGATGTATGTGGTATCGTCGTTCAGGCCCAGGACGTGTTCTCTTTGTAATTTTCGGGTATGGCGATGTAACATAAAAGCGCGCATGACTTCGAAGTGGCCAGCGGTAAATAAATTTTTTTCTATAAGGTCTTGAATTTCTTCCACCGCCCAGGTAGTTTTGGTTTCCAGTGCCATGAGTACTTCATGGATCAAGTGGTGGTCAATGGGTTTTTGTTGTCCGCGGAATGCTTTTGAAATGGCCTCCGTGATTTTGAACGGGAAATAAGGGTGAGTATCTCCGTTGCGTTTGATTACAAACTGATCCATAGATAATGAGTCTTTTGTGATTGGATGTAGGACTATTCCTGAAATTCTTTGGTTGGTTTTTGAATCGGAAGAATCGAACGGGCATTCACCTAAATAAAGCCTGGTTTTATTTGAAGGTCTACCATAACAATCCTGCGACAGGCTCAAAAATAATAATAAAAGACAAAAAACTCTTAAAAAAATATATAATTTTTTTATAATATAAAAAACAGCCAGAAATCTCAGGTAAATGGCTAACTGATTCTGGGCTTTTAACCAGAGATCCTTAAAAGAATACTCAAAAGATGAGCAAGTAAGGTTCCTGAAATAACATAAATTAAATCTTGCTAAATCCGCATTTTTTTATGATGGATCGCATCTGCCAGATCGGCCAATGAGGTTTCTTCAAATTCTTTTCGAAGTGTGCCTTTTACGTTTTTCCAAAAATTATGTACAGGACAAGGTTCATGGGAACCACAACCCGGTAAACCCAACAAACATTTATCAAAAAAATCATCACCCTCCAGAAGAAAAACGATATCCACCAAAAAAATCTCATCAATGGATTTTTTCAATAATACACCACCGTTGGGTCCTCTATGAGACTCCAACAAGCCTTGTTGTGTAAGAATTTGAAATGTTTTGGTAAGGAAGTGAAAGGAAATCCCGAGTTCTTCGGAGATCTCGCCGATATTGATGTATTTTTTGCTCTCTTTTTTTGAGGCAACGTAAATCAACGCCCTAAGGCAATAAACGGTTGCTTTGGACAATGTCCGCATGGTATAATAGGCTGATTGAGTCTCAAATATACTGTATTTCATTAAAAGATTCCCATGTCTTTAAATTGGACTCCTTGGGTACTTAAGTAAAGGGGGATTCTTATCCAAAGTCCTCCGGGGCCTTTGCTCTTTTTTTGACCGCCGGAAGACCAAGGATGCTTTGAACCTTTCCGTTCAAAGGGAAAAGAACTACAAAAAAACGACTGAGAAGCAACAAATTCTCATAAAAGATAGATGCTCTAATTCAAAAATTAAACTTCTACGGATTCAACTCCCTCGTGTACTTTTTGAGTGCGCTCTTGATGAATGATAGCATCCATTTCATCAATTTTTCGCGTTTTATTTTTTAATGCATTCCAACGAGAAACAATGAACCAGGTAAGCGGAACGACGCCTCCAAAAAAGAACACCATCGCCCCAATTCCCCTTAGCCAGGTTAGAGATTTGAATATTCCAACATCGACAAATTCTGAAGAACGACCGAACCAAAGACCTTGTTCAACGACGGCTTTAAATTGCAGGGATCCGGCAGGAAAAAGATCGAGCATTACCATCAGCATCAAACCGATATTGATGCACCAAAAAGACAGGTTGACCGTTTTTTCGTTCCATCGTTGGCTCTTTATGGTTAACCGGGATGCAAAAAGTAAAGCTGCAAGGGAAATATTACCGTAGACCCCCATTAATGCCGCATGTGCATGATTGATGGTCAAATAAGTACCGTGTTCGAAATAATTCATAATGGGAAGGTTGATGATGATTCCCATGACCCCGGCGCCAAAAAAATTCCAAAAATTTACTGCCACCAGAAATTTAAACACTTCTGGAAAACCGAATTGATGTAGCTGGTTGTGGGCAACGTCCCCAACGGCAATGCGTGGCATATTTTTGAAACGCCAGGCTTCGACAGTCAGGAGAATCAACGGAACAAATTGCAAAGTGGAAAACACGCTTCCCAGTGCCATAGTGGCAACTGGTTTTGCGTTCCAATAAAAATTGTGGGAGATACCCAGGAGACCCGTACCCAAGAATAAGATGGTGGCAAAATAGACCACGCGGATGGCTGCGTTGCGACTCACCAGGCCCATCAAGACCATCAGGTAACTCACGATGACCGTAATGAAAACTTCAAAAAAAGCTTCCACCCACATGTGGATGACCATCCATCTCCAAAAATCAGCAATCACAAAATTGGTTTCTGGTTTGGCTACAAACCCAGAAAGGAAAAGTAATGGAATTCCAACCACGGAATACATGATCCATTTCGGTAAAGACCAGGTGTCACCCTTAACAAAAGCGGGCTTAAGTCCCCGGTAAACCACCACCACCCATAGAGCAAAAATGCCCATCAACAAAACTTGGTAGGCTTTTCCGAAGTCAACGAATTCCCACCCTTGATGTCCTAGCCAATACCATAATTTTCCCATTAAGCCTAACGGAGACAAGGTCATACCGATCAGGGATCCGCCGACTAAAATGAAAAGAAGAACAAATAAGGTGTTCACCAGTTTCAATTGACCAGGAACCTCCTGTTTGGAAAGAATAGGCAAAATAAATATGGAGGAGGCGATCCAACAAGTTGAAATCCAATACAAAGCCAGCATGATGTGCCAGGTTCTGGGTACATTTACAGGAACTGAATCGGTAATTTGGATTCCAATAAAGGAAAGCCAGTTGATAAAATCGTTTAAGGTCACAAACCCTCCAAGTACCTGGATAAAGAATAGAAGGATGGCAACAGCAAAAAACTTATAAGTTGCCCGTTGGGTGGGTGTAGGTTTAAAATCTGAAACTCGACCAATCGTAAATAAATCTCGTTTCGGCGGAGAGAAGAATTTGTTAGGCAATTGGTTGTACTGGCCGATAAAGTAAAGGACAATACCACACATTAAGACAAAAGCCAACATTCCTAAAACACTCCACAAGATGACCGGTGAGGTAGGTGTATTTCCTGCTTGTGGGTCATAAGGCCAATTGTGGGTATAACTAAAATGTTTGCCGGGACGTTCAGCAACGCAAACCCAAGCTCCCCAAAAAAAGAATGCACTTAAGTTATCGATTTGGGTTTTATCGGTTAGAAAGTTTTTTGGTGGAAAGCCCTGACCGTCGTTGTTTGCGACATAAAAGTCAAAATAGTAATTCTTCAGGTAATCAAAAGCATAAACCTGAGCAGCTGAGAGGGATACAATTTGGGTTTGCGGGTCGACACGATTGAGTTTTAATTCAGATTTGACTTTTTCTTGAATTTGCTTTGCTTCCAGTTCATTGGGCTGTTTACCAACATTCTTTTGATATTCGTTTTGATAGTATTCATTCATGGCAAGATTCATCTGGTGCAATGCTTCGGCGGTGAAGTCAGGGCCCCGTTGGGCTCCGTCTCCAAAAAAGCTACCATACTCCATGAGGGCCTTTTGATGGAACACTTCCTGACCAGCTTCAATGATATTCTGACTGATGATTACCTGGCCATTCTCGTTTTGGAAGCCTTTCATAGGAGGTGCATCGACATAAGTTTGAAATGCAATCATACCTACTCCTAATAGGCTAATGATGAAAATAAAAATTAAGGGACCCCGCCAATTTTTTGTATTCATGATATAGTTCATGCTTTTCGAGCGGGGAGAGCCATTTTGCTCGCCATTTTGAACATTTGGATCCATAATGAAAATTTTAAGTGTGAACGATTAATGCTTATTTAAGATAAAAATATCTTAAATAGATTAAGACAAATATATCTTAAATTGTAAGTGAAAGTATCATGAGAATTTTTTTACATTTATATTATTAAATTATCTAATGTGAAATAATCAGATAATCAATAATATATCAAAAATAAACATTCATTAGAAATTGATTAGGATTTTAATCTGGGCAACCATCAGTGCAATTGGGAGCCTCATGGTGGTCTATTTAACGTGTTGGGAATGAATATCCAATGAATGTAAACTCCAGGCTTCGGCAGAATGAGAAAACAACTTTTTGGTTTTGCTCCAAGTGTTTTGAAACAGGGCAGAATTCCGGTAATTTTCTAAATCCTCCAGCTGACTCCAGTGACTTATCGTGAAAAGAACTTGAGGGTTGTCGGCATCTTGTAACAAATGGACATCGTGGCAGCCTGTTTGCTTTTCAATGAGGGGTTTGACCTGTGAGAATAATTCAAGAAAGTCCTGTAGGTCCGTTTCGTTGAACCTCATTTTCACTACCCGTGTTATCATCCTAAAAGATTCATGTTAAGTTTCTATAAAAGAATTCTTGGTAAGTTAGAAATAAGCCTTTGATTCTGCAATAAACTTATATTTGTCATCAGTTATTGTTTAAGCATTAAAATCTCAATTATTGTCACAGAGTGAAATTATCCTCACCGTAGAGAACGTAGACCCCGTAGCATTGTTCGGTGAAAACAACAACAAGCTCAATCTTTTGCGTAAATCCTATCCAGATACGACAATAACGTCGAGGGGTTCACTGGTAAAGATCACGGGTAAAAAAAAGGATACCCAGGCCGTCAAGGAAAAAATGGAGACGATGGTTCGATTGCTGCGAGAAAGAAAAGAACTTAGTCTGCAAACGATAGAAGATTTACTCCAGGGTGAGAATCCTTACCAACAGCATGTTGGACCCAATGAAAACCGGATGGTTTTGGTTCAGGGTCGCGATGGTAGAGTGATTTATGCAAAAACCAAGAATCAACAAGTTATGGTGGAAGCCAGCGCGGAAAATGATGTGGTTTTTGCCATTGGTCCCGCAGGTACTGGTAAAACCTATACGGCTGTTGCATTGGCTGTGAGAGCCCTCAAAAACAGGGAAGTCAAAAAAATCATACTGACACGTCCTGCTGTGGAAGCAGGTGAAAGCCTGGGTTTTTTACCAGGTGACTTAAAAGAAAAGATCGACCCCTATCTTCGTCCGCTGTATGACGCATTGGATGATATGATTCCTGCAGAACGTTTGCAGCAATTCATGGAAACCAGGGTGATCGAAATTGCACCATTGGCTTTCATGAGGGGACGTACATTGGATCACGCTTTTATCATCCTGGATGAAGCTCAAAATTGTACTCCACTCCAGATAAAAATGTTTTTAACGCGCTTGGGACCTTCTGCCAAATGCATTATTACGGGAGACCTTTCTCAAATTGATCTTCCTTATAAACAGGTATCGGGTTTAAAGCAAGCCACCCGTCTTTTACAAAACATTTACGGCATCACTACGGTGTACCTCAATCGGGATGATGTAGTGAGACATCGGCTGGTGAAGGAGATATTGAAGGCCTATGAACGTCAGGATCAATACCGGCGAGGCCAAGAGCAAGAAGAAGAATAGGTGTGGTAACTTGATTCTATTTTGCTTCTTATAGCTAACACTTGTTAGTATGAAATGCAAACAACATCGTTGCAGTAACGGAGTTCAAAACTCATTTTTTTTTAGGAAAATTAAAGCTTGAAAAAAGAACTTAAGTTGGTACTTAAACTGATTTGATTACTGCCTCCGGCCAGGTGGTATGAAGCATAACTGTAATCAAACTTGAATTTATAAATTTTTATTCCAAAGCCTCCGGATAATCCAGCAAAACTCCTGTAGTCGGCGAGTGACAATTCGCGATTACGGAGATGATTATACCCTAATCGCAATGAAAAATTTTCTTTTTTGCCAATGTTTAATTCAATTCCTATAACAAAATGTCGAAAGAAATTGGAAATTTCCTGTTCAAACTTACTGTCTTCGTTGACATCGCCAAAGAACAACCCATCATCGTTGAGGTTAGGATCATCATAGCGGACATTCCAGTTTTGTAAATGTTGAATACCAACGTAGTAATTTAGAGGAAGGTGCTTTAATTTTTTGGAAAAGCATAGTTGTACCTGAAAAGGTAAGGTTTCCTTTGTCTGGGTATATTTGCTGAGTTGAAATCCAGCATTGCGAAACATCAAACTAAGGCCAAAGTGATTTTCTGGATTATAATAATGAATTCCAGAATTGAAGCTAAGGGCTTCAGATTGATATTGTGCTAAATCTGAGAATAGGAGGTTAATGCTGGCACCGATAGAAATTCTGCTATTGAGTTTTTTTGAAGCTGCGAAATAGAAATTGGTTTCATTCGCCTTGAAATTTCCCAGTTGATTACCATATTCATCGGTCCAAGGAATTTCACCATAACGGGCATAATGTATCCCAGCTTGGAAATTATAGCTACTGGAATCCAGACCATGAGAATAACTCAAGTGTCCTAAAGAAATATCTGAAAAATAGGACAGGTTTGAAAACTGAAGTGTACCTTTCATTTCAGCATGAAGAAGTGAGGGATTGAGAAATACTGTAGCGGGATCTTTGGAATACCCACTCAATGGCATTCCGCCCAAGGCAGAGATCCTAGCCCCTGGAGAGAGATTGAGAAATTGATAGCTTTGTCTTCCACCTGTTTGTGACGAAACAGAGCCTGTAAATAAGATAAGAGTCGCAATAATTATTGGGTAAGAGTATCTTTTTTCCATGTGGTGTTACATTTTCCGTAATCGCATTGCATAATTCTTATCAGTACTCCGGAGGTATCGTATAGTTTGAGTTCACCATGTTCTACCGGACCATCTTGTTGTTTGTATTCACCTTCTGCTTTTACATTTCCGTTTTCATAGAATTCTTTAAATGGGCCCGATTCTACATTTTTATCAAAATTAACGATTTCTTTCAGTACACCTGAAAGGTAATATACCTTAACGATTCCTGACATTTCATCTTGTGTATAATTTGCCTCTAGTTGGACCTTGCCATTTGGATGATAAGCAATGAATGGGCCATGGTATTGATCATTTAACCGGGTTTCCGTACTCACCAATAATCCATCAGTATAAAGTTTTCGAACGCCATTTATTTTACCATGGACATAAGTGCATTCTTCTGCCACCTTTCCGTTTTCATCGTAACGTAGGTAGTTTCCATGTCTGACGGTATCCTGGTTTATTTTCAGGATTTGATATTTTTCATGTACTTTGCCCGATTCAAAAAAAGTGGTTTGTTCAGCCGTAGGCGAAGAACAGCCAATGGCCAAAATCAGGACACATAGAAGTATAACAGGGGAGGCTGCACTCGACATTTATATTTAACGTAGGGAGTAATTATTCATTGTAATACAGGTAAAATATAAAACATGAGCCACTAACAAAAAAGCCCGGAATATTATGATACCGGGCTTTCTTGTAATCGTTCAGACAATTTCATTAGAAGAACTTACTGCGATAGTCAGTAGCCTTATATTTCTTTTTTAACGATTTGAGCATATAGCTCATAGCCACATTTTTTGCTGGGTGAATGTAGAATGCACGGAAGGCATCGAGATTTGACGCTGCTTCCGGAATAGATTTATTGAGTAATTTACAAACATATACCCCTTTTTCGCCCATTAATGGTTGGGAAATCTGCCCATTTTCCAATTTTACCAGACTTGAAATGACTTTTGTTTCTTCTCCAAGATTTGGGATATAACCACTATAAGGTGTAACTGCATAAGCAGTATCAATGCGGTCAATGGTGTATTCACCTAAGGTTAAACCCAGATCGGAGACAGTACCAATTTTACTTTTGATCAATTCAAAACGTTTGCGTTTTAACAACTCGTTTTTTAATGCATTCTTTAATGATTCTGTAGAAGCCAGGCCAGCCGGAACTACTTCACTTAATGCTGCGATAGCATACTTGTTGGTATATTTTTTCTGGTCTTCCTGAATGCTATAAACTTCCGGACTTACATCACCGGTCTTGGTGGATTTTGTATAAGCCCAACGGATCATTTCACGGGCGGTATTATTTGAAAAAGCTCCTAGTGCACTTATTTGATATGAGTTTTCAAACAAGTTGCCTGCAGTTTCAATTTTGTATTTACCTTCTTCTTTAATGGCTTTTTCCAATCCTTCGAGTGTACGGTGTTGTTGAATCAATGTTTGCGCCTTATCATACAATTCATTTGAAACGACATCTCCAGGAACAATGGTCTCAGAAATCGTTCCCAGATGCATTTCGACAGTGTTGTTATTGTATGCGGCATCGACCAATTTAATCAGATGTAAACCGAATTGGGTCAATACGAGTTTCATTTCGCCTTTTGCCATCTGATAAAAAATCGCGTCGTTAAAAGGCTTGACCATTTTTCCTTTCATGGTATAACCCAAATCACCTCCCTTGATGGCGGAACCAGGATCCTGGCTATATTTCATGGCCATTGAATCAAAAGAAGCTTTCCCATTGGAGACCACATTTTTAATGCTGTCCAATAAAGAAACAGCCGCCAAATACTGCTCTCTGGTTTGTAGGCGGATGAGGATATGACTTGCTTTTACTGAGTCTGCAATGGTTTTGCGGTTGATGATTTTAGAAAGTTTGTATTCCCCTGCTTCAATATAAGGGCCATATACACTTCCAACCGGTAATTTTCCAAGGGTATCCTTTAAGTCAGGACTCATTTCCATGGGTCCTTTATAAGCTTCATCCCATGTACCGAGATTACTGACAACAAAACTTGAATCATCTTTTGTTGATTCAAAGTCAGCTTTCTTGGCGAGCAACGCTTCTTTAATTTGGTTGGAATCTTCGACAGAAGGAATGATATCCATGACCACAATTTTTAAAGTTCTGGTTTCTTCATCGGTTTTAATGGAAGCCGCTTTTTCTTTGCGCAATGCTTCGTAATCACTGTCTGTCAGATTAATATCTTCTTCATTGATCACTGTATAGGGCACAATACCGAAGGCAATGTCCAATTTTAAGTTGCTCTCATATTGATTCCTTTCCAGCATAAAATTTGGCATATACAATGATTTGGATAGGATATTGTCCAATTTTTTTTGAAGTCTATCTTTCACGACTTCTTTTTGCTGTACTAACCAAAACTCTTTAAGTCTGGGATCTAAACTTTCGTCTTCCAGACCTTGTTTGAAAACATTGAGTTGCTCGCGATTGACCTGGCCTGTGTTGGGATCTCTAAAATTTCTTTCAATGATGGGTGAGAGGTTGTACCCGAATTGCAGCTCCTGAAGTTCTCCTTCGCTGACGCCGGTTCCGTTGTCGGCAGCTTCAGCTTCCAAAATGGCTTTTTCCAAAAACTGATTCCATAGATAGTCTTTACGACCATAGTAATCCACGTCAGAATTCGCATAGAGGACTCGTTCGGTATTCTGGAACTCCCTCCAGCTCATGTTTTGACCAGCCACTTTGCCCACTGTATCAGGATTATTGAACAATGAAGACGAACTTCCCGAAGTCATATCCATCACAATAAACCCTATCAGCGCAAGAGCCATTAACACGGTAACGACCCATAAACGCTTTCGAATACTCGTAATCATTCCCATAAAAGACGCTTTAAAATATTGAAAATCAAATATTTATGTTATAAAATAGTCCCTAAAATCCAATTTTTTAGGGTTTGCAAAGGTAATAGGATTCCCATTTATTTTCACCCTAAAATTCTGAAAATCTGCTGGTTGACCCACAAGGGGCCATGCAAGTGGATTACCTACCCATTTTTAGGTTTAGACCTCTCAGCCATTTGCCTAATTTAAGCATATCCAACGAGTCTCATAGCCAACACTTGGATCCTTTGTCTCATTCGATCAAAGGATTCCGGGATTGAATAAATCGCGGCACACAAATAGGTGAAAATATTTTTAAAGAATCAACGAGTGTTTTTCCTTTGAAGTTATTCCGAAGCAAACTATGCATAGTGATTAGGACGCAGACATCTTACTGCGAGAACAAGGAGATTTTTTTATTAACACCCTAAACATGAGTCGATGAAACATTGGTATTTTATTTTATTGATGGGTTTGATTTCATCATGTGATTTGGAAGAAAGCGGATGGCTGTCTTCCACGACATTGCTGAAATCGGGATTTGTCAATTATCGTTTGAAAAGTGGTCCTGGATATTTGCTTTTGTTGAAAGAGCAGAGCACTCCAGACGACACCATTTATTTTTTTCAGGGACTGGTGCAGGATGGCATTCAAAGGACCCTGGAAGTCCGAAAAATTTGGCATACTGACAGTGGATTGGCGATTGAACTCAATGATGCATCCATGTTAAAAATGGATCTTTATGGAACCACTGAAGCTGATTTTCAAGGTTATGGTTTAAGTATCTTATCGGGCCGTTATTATTTCAATAAATTCTTTGATGATGATGGTCCTTTAAACGACCCGGATGTGTCGAGCATTTCGTGTAAATGTGTATCCAACGCAAATACTGAAAAATGTGATTCTGGAGGAAAAGGATCCGATAGTTGTGAGACTAAGGCCGCGGCCAATGCTCCAGGGGCGGAAGTTGGTGGACGTTGCAGCGTAAAGTGTGCCTCCGGCTATTATGCTTGTTGTAGAACCATCTAAGTCAATTTAATTATTTGCTGCGCAGCAGTCAAACTGCGAAGACAAGAATTTATTTTTTAATTTTTAAATCTTTGATCATTATGAAACATCTGAATTTAATATTGTTTTTTGGAATGAGTTTATTTATGTCTTGTGATGTTGAACGTGAAAACGAACTGATTCAAAACCTAAAAGGCCGTAATCAAACGGAAATGTATCGATTGATTGCGAAAAATGATTATTTGGTCCTGTTGAAAGAATCCGTACAAGACACGGATCTCATTTATATTCTTTTTGATAACAAGGAACACGAGTATCAACAGTCACTGGAAGTTAGAAATATCGTTACCTCGGAAACTGGTATTGACATTCAACTTGCGGCCGGGTATAACTTGCAATGGAGTGTTGATGAAAATTCCACATCTGACCAGAGTGGTTATGGATTAAGCATATTAAAGGGCAAAGGATATTTTCCGTTTTTTTATGGAAGCTCCGGGCCCTTGCAGGATCCTGATGTAAATATCGTCAAATGTCGATGTAGGCCTGAAGGGCAAAACTACAATTGTGACAGCGGGGGTAGAGGGGCTACCGAATGTTCGGTTGAGCATAGGGGCTCTATGATGGGTACTGGTATGGACTTTAAGTGTTCGGTCAAATGCGGAGAAGGATTTTATGCTTGCTGTTCCAATTTATAGCGATGACTTAAATGGAATTACGAAATTTTGGTAAGAAGTCATTTGTTTGCCTTTCGCGTATTAAATCTTAGTTCAGGGTTTTGGCCATTTGATGGGTCGCATACAAAGGTATCTGCGGCTTTCCGGTTAACGCAAGTTGGTTTATTGCGTTGGGTTGCTACTCGATGAATAGAATAGAATGACCTTCATTATTCGGTTTCTGGTTTTGCCGGAGATTCAATGGAAAAGCTTGTGAAATGCGCTTTTCGAATGTGGCGGAAGGATTAATTTTTATGAAAACAGTCGAAAGCCGTTTAAGATAAACTGATGAATGTGCAATGAATTTCTTCTATGTTATTTGGTTTCGAAAAGGCAGTCTGGCAAAGACTGCCTTTTTTAGTAATTGAAAAAGATCAGATAGATTTTGGGCCTGGCCAGGCATTGAATTGATTCATGGTATTTTGAAGTCCGGCAAAACAAAATGACAGAGCAGCATTGGCAGCGGTTTCGGTGATTTCAGGAATGGATTTTGATTCATTTTCGGTCCAAGATCCCAAAACAAAATCTACCTGCCGTCCTTGAGGAAATTGGCTTCCAATTCCGACTCTCAGCCTGGCATATTGATGATTTCCCAGGCAACCTTGAATATCTTTCAAACCGTTATGACCGCCATCAGAACCATTGGGTCTTATCCGGATTTTGCCGAAGGGCAGATTTAAGTCATCGAGGATTACGAATAAATTTTCTTGTGGGATGTTTTCTTTTTGAAGCCAGTGTTTTACTGCTTTACCACTGAGGTTCATGTAAGTCGTTGGTTTAATAATCATCAGTTTCCGACCTTTATATTGGGCCTGGGCGACATGAGCCAAAGTGGCGGAAGAAAATGGAACACACAGTTTTTCAGCTAACCGATCCGCGACATCAAACCCAATATTGTGGCGGGTTCCAAAATAGGCCTGATCCATATTACCAAGTCCCGCAATGAGGTATTTCATAGAGCAAAGGTAGGCGTGTTTTTGTGTGAAAAGTAAAGCTCTGACATTTCTAACTATAGCACTGGAAATTTGCAAGGTTTTTGGTTTCAGGTTTTTCAATCAATAAACTATCTTCCATTTCGAAAACAACATTCAAAAATTCAATATTAAGAAGGGATATTTGCTTTGAATTTGATGAACAGACTTATACTTTTCTGGATCCTATTGAAGCGGATGAACGTTTCAAAACTGTATAACATTGCGAAAGTAATCCTTTCTTATACCTTCACATGGATATTCAAAACACCTATTCAATGGGGTATGCCTATCCGTTTATCAGTAGAACTCACAACAGCTTGTAATTTACGTTGTCCGCAATGTCCTTCTGGATTGAGATCATTTAAAAGGCCAACCGGGCATTTAAGTATGGAGTCTTATTGTAATTGGATTAGGCCACTGACCAGACATTTATACAGTCTTAATTTTTATTTTCAGGGAGAACCATTCCTTCACCCGCAAATTTTTCAAGCCATTAAGTTTGCGTCAAAGCAAAATATATTGACGACCAGTTCGACCAACGGTCATTTTCTTTCAAGTGATGCTGTTATTGCATTGATTGAGTCCGGACTTGATATTCTAACCATTTCGGTCGACGGGATAGACCAGGAGACCTATGAAAAGTATCGTATTGGGGGGAAATTGGAGAGAGTAATTAACGGAATCGAACAACTTGTTATAGCTAAACGTAGATTAAGCAGTAAAACACCCTATATCATTTTCCAATTTATCTTATTTCAACACAACGTCCATCAAATGAACGAGGCCAGGAAACTGGCCAGGTCCCTCGGTTGTGACGAAGTAAGATTTAAAACCGCGCAGGTGTATGATTATTCAAATGGTTCCAAACTTATTCCTGAGGAGTCCCTTTATGCCCGGTATGCAGAGGCGCAAAGCGGGGAATATGTGCTTAAAAGTGAATTACCAAATCGTTGTTTTCGTCTTTGGAATGCACCGGTGGTTACATGGGATGGGCAATTGGTGCCCTGTTGTTTTGATAAAGATGCGGAATATGTCTTGGGAAATTTACAACAAACCAGTTTGTTAGAGATTTGGAACGGTAAAAAATACCGATCTTTCAGAAATCAGATGACGAGAGATCGAAAAGCCATACAAATCTGTAAAAATTGCTCAGAAGGCTCTAAAATTTGGATCTAAGGGCTCCCGCTTTTAAGGGACAATACCAGGCGAGCCGAGTACCCGAGTTAATAATCATTAAAGCAATAATAATTTAATATGTAAAAAATACGTTTACACAATGTTATGTATGATAAAAATTTAATTCTTTGATTTTGAAGTAATTATGTTTTTTATCTGTATAAATCTTTAGACCTTTGCAGTTGGCTTTGTATCCAAAACACTACGCATTAAATCTTTTTGCAATTTAACCGAGTTCGCCAGAAATGGCGCGTACGAAAAGACGGTGAGCGTTTTTGGTTATTGAAGCTAAATCAAGCGAACAATCAGCAGCATATGCTACCAGGTAATTTTTTCAAGGTCATTATTCAAGGGAAGTTTGAATTTGGAAATGAGCGATCATTTCATAAGGCTATCCAATTGTACGATCAAAAATCTGAAGTACTTTATAAAAAAGAAGTCCTTTTTAAGACTAGCGAACAAATATTTCTTCCAGAAGATTTTAGCCTTACCATTCCACGCTTTATTGGTAATACCAGCGAAAAAATCTGGAAAAATACCATCTCCTTATTGGAATATTGTGCCCAGTTTACTGTTTCGGGTAGCTTAAATGCCTGGATGACCGATAATGGAACCATTGTTCAGCATGTACACCTTGAGCCTTTGGGTGAAAAATCTTCTGTGATGCTTTACCAAGAGGGTAAAAAATTGGCAGAACAAACCGGCAAAGAGCAGGAAGCCATTCAAATGCTTACGGATGCTATAGAAAAATACAATCGCCATTCTCAAGCTTATGAAAAAAGAGGCTACGTAAATTATCATTTAAAAAATTACGAAGATGCGATTTATGATTTCAAAAAATCAACCACGATTGATTTGATGAATGCATCTGCTCATTATGGATTAGGACGGAGTTTGATGATTCAGAAAAAATTTAAGGAGGCTATCGAAAGTTTTGATAATGCCATTAAACATTCCATAGCATTGCAACCATTGCACTGGGCTGCCAGAAGGTCAAAAGGCAATTGCCATTTGGAATTGAAAGAATTTGAGAAAGCAAGATTCGAGTATAAATTATTGGTCAATCGAAAATTTCAAGATCCGGATCCCAATGTTAAGCACATTCCCAACACATGGTTTAATTATGGGAAAACGCTGTTTGCATTAGGTGAATTGGATGCTGCCCTGGAAGCATTTGATCATAGCATCGAATCTCCCCAACCTTCAGGTACTACCCATAAAGCTGAGGTTTTTATGCATCGTGGCCTTGCGAGAAAAGCGGCCGGAAATGCTGACTACATCCTGGATTTCAGGAAAGCGGCTGAATTAGGGGATGCTACAGCTAATCAATTTCTTGCTCAACTTTCCTGATATTCATACGCTAGCTGCGAGGGCTTACGTTTAGAATGAAAAAGAGAAATGCCCAAATTGTCCTTGGTTCTGTTGGTTTGTTTTTGTTGGCAATTTGCTCAATCACAAAGCTGTGTATATTTGAAAAATGCCGACAATACTCTTCAAAAGAAATATAAAAAAGCAATTACAAGCTATCGTTCTGGAGACTTAGAGGAGGCTCGCATTCAACTCACCCAATTATTGAATAAGTCACCAAGATTTATTGATGCATTCATTCAATTGGCTTCTGTGCATTTTGATATGGGGAATTATGAAATGGCGGATTCATTGTTTCAACGGGCCATCCAACTGGACTCCTTTTATAATGTAAAAGTGTTTTATACAATGGCTTTGTGTGAATATCGCAGTTCCCAGTACAGTAAATCTCTGCAAAACGTCGAACTCTTTTTGACAATGGACAGTTTGAATCAGGATTTAATAGTCAAAGCTAAATTGCTGCGATTGCAAGCAAATTTTGGATCCCAGGCCATAACACATCAATTTAGTGTGCAACCTATTGCCATTCAATCACTGAATTCAGATTTTTCTGAATATCTCCCCAGTTTGACCGCTGAAGGCGATAAAGTGTTTTTTACCAGACGCAGTCCCAGAGGAGATGAAAATATTTATTATTCTGAAAGAAAACTTCAAAACTGGAGCACTCCTGCTCCTGTTGAAGAGATTAATACAAATTACAACGAGGGATCACCGGCTATTTCTGCAGATGGAAAGTTTCTTGTATTCACATCTTGTGATCGTCCAATGGGTGTTGGTGGCTGTGATTTATTTTGGTCAGAATACAATGGCCAACAATGGTCTTCTCCAGTAGCATTTTCTGAACCGTTAAACTCACCAGCTTATGAATCTCAAGCCTGTTTTTCTGCGAATGGGAAAATGTTGTATTTTGTTAGCAACCGGAAGGGTACATTAGGAGGATTGGATATCTGGTATGCCATGCGCAAAGAAAATGGAACCTGGACGATTCCAAAAAATCTGGGAGAGCCCATCAATACTCCAGGAGACGAAGTATGTCCTTTTATACATTTCAATGGCCAGAGTTTTTATTTTGCTTCGGATGGCCATATTGGATTAGGGGGTAAGGATTTATTTTGGTCACAACGCGACAGTTCAGGAGCATGGAAGCAACCCATCAATATGGGAATACCCATTAATTCACATGGTGATGAGTCTTCCTGGATGATACATCCCGATGGCGAAACAGCCTGGTATGCAAGCGATCAACGTTATCAACTTAAGGAAAACAAGCATTTAAAAGCCAATTTGGATTTATTTGAATTGCGATTACCGGCAGATCTGAAAATAACACCGACCTCATATCTATCCATAATAACCCGTGATCAAGAGAGTCATGAGCCTATAAAAGCACAATTGAAGATTTTTGACCTCGTAAGCGAACGAATGTTAGTTGAAACCCAAACTTCAAAGAATTCTGCCACCGGAGTTTCTGTAAATGCAGGAGCCGACTATGCCCTGCATTTAACCGCAAAAGGATATCAGATGATCACGATGAACATTGATTGTAGCAATCCTTCTAATCAACGATCACCGATAAAACTTGACATTGAAATGATTCCAGAAAAGACAGGTCAGCAGACGACTGTACTTCTGAATAATGTATTTTTTGAGTCAGGTTCGGCAAGGTTGTTGCCAAAAAGTAAATTCGAATTGGAGGCCCTGTTTCGCATACTTCAAACTCAACCACTCAAAAAGATTCGGATTGATGCATATACAGATTCAGTGGGTAAGGAAGAGGACAACCAGCTGTTATCTGAGAACCGAGCAAATTCTGTGGTGAAATTTTTAATCGACAAGGGCATAGAATCAGGTCGTTTGATGGCCAGAGGACTGGGAGAAGCAAATCCTGTTGCGACCAATGCCACTGATGCTGGAAGACAAGCTAACCGAAGAATTGAATTTACATTGATGGACTGATGGAAGGGAAGAAAAAAAGGATCGAGCAAGTTTTCATTCATGCAATGGCCAATAATGGCTTTTCTGTTGGAAGAACCAAAGAAGGTATGGTCGTTTTTGTAGAACGGGGCATTCCCGGCGAAGAGGTCATGGTTGAGCTATTCAGTAAGAAGAAAGGAAGTTGGTATGGAAAAATAGTTGATAGAATCATTTCGTCTCCTCATCATGTAGCCCCTTACTGTTCACATTTTGGCGCATGTGGCGGATGCAGTTGGCAGAACATTTCCTATAATGAACAAGTGAATCAAAAGGAAATTTGGGTTAGAGATGCCATTCACCGGATTGCTAAAATTCAGAATGTTCCATTTGAACCCATTTTAGCGGCAGTGGATACGAAGTACTATCGCAATAAACTGGAATTTAGCTTTTCAACCCATCGGTGGTGGACGGATGAGCAAGAAAGAGATACAAGCCATTCATCTGCACTGGGTTTTCACCGTCCGGGACATTTCAGTAAAGTGGTCAATATAGATCATTGTTTTCACCAACCAGGCATTTCCAACGAACTGAGGAATTTTATCAGAAATTTTGCAATGGATCGAGGTTGGGAGTTTTATGATATCAAAGAGCACAAAGGGTATCTCAGAAATCTGACCATCAGGAACAACCTTGCAGGCGAATTCATGCTGATCGTTGCCGTGGCCTATCGATCTGATGATCGCATGAGCCTTTTGGTGCAAGAACTGGTTAAGCGATTTCCCGAGATTAAGAGCCTTTATTCAGTGGTTAACCCTAAGCTCAACGATAGCATTTATGATCTGGAGCTTACTTTAGAGCATGGAGAATATTGTTTGACAGAACACCTGGATCACGCTAAATTTATCATTGGACCAAAATCTTTTTTTCAAACCAATCCAAAACAAGCTTGTAAATTATTCCATACAGTAGAAGAATACTGCAGTTTATCAGGAGAAGAAACGGTGCTCGATCTATATTGTGGTGTGGGTAGTATTGGTATATATCTCGCACGGCATGCCGCTCAGGTATGGGGTGTGGAAACTATTCCGGCTGCAGTAGAAGACGCACAAAAAAATGCCAATGCCAATCAGTTGACCAACTGTAAGTTTTATGTTGCTGAAGCAGAAAATTTACCATTGGCTCAATGGTTAAAAGACAAGGGTACTCCTGACATTGTAGTGGTCGATCCACCAAGAATGGGATTGCATGAGAAAGTTTGCATGGAACTCCTCCAGTTAAGATGTCCCAAAATTATTTATGTAAGTTGTAATCCGTCCACACAGGCAAGAGATCTGGAAAGATTGAGTTCAGCTTATGATTTGACCAAGATTCGACCGGTGGATATGTTTCCTCAGACCAATCATGTAGAATGCGTGGCCTTATTATCTTTGCGACCATGAAAGACTCCATCGAAAAATATCTTCAGCTTGAGGATGATTTAAAACGTTATCGAAAAGCCTTGAATCAAGCAATGGAGATTATGTTGGATCAGGAAGTTTCCAATTATCCAATATTCATTCTCCATCAGCAGGAATTGGAAATGGGCATTCAATTGATTGAAGCAAGTGAAACCACAGGGCTGTGGTCAGTTCATGCATCAAGCCTGGAAGAATTTAGTGTAAAGAATTTAATCGATAAAGATAAAATTTTGGAATTTCAACAAGTCTTTAACGAGCATAAGGACCATTTTTGTTTATTCGTTCTGTCCGAACTTGGGGCCCAGTTTATTTTTTATCCCCGTGATGAGCAAGTTTATAAAAGTTATGGTACCCTTAATTGATGTTTCTTTAATACAAAAAATTACATTCAATGATGAAAGATTATTGAATGATTTTTTGGATGAATGGGTTATTGACGCCAGAAAGAAAATGGTTTTGATTCATGATAGAAATAGTAATGGAAGTGGAAAATTATTGTTTTGGGCAATTCACGAATTGAAAACCAATTTCACCATGTTATCCTGTAGTGAGGCCATTCATTATGTTGATCAATTGCTGAAGCAATTGGAATTGGATAATTCAATAACCCAAAAAGATGTAAATGGAATTGAAGAACGGTTAACTCACATTCTAAATGAATTGAAAAGGATATATGGAATTTCGGGAAGTTACCCAATGGATTAAGAAATTGCAATAATAAACTAACACTTGTTTACATATATTAAAAGCACTTAGATGAAAGGAATCATACTTGCGGGAGGGCATGGAACCAGGTTGTATCCATTGACTTTGACCATGAGCAAACAGTTGATGCCGGTTTATGACAAACCGATGATTTATTATCCATTATCTACACTTCTGTTGGCAGGTATTAGGGAGATTCTTATCATTTCTACCCCCACAGACCTTCCCAAATTTAAAGAATTGCTGGGTGATGGATCTCAATTTGGGATTTCTTTGAATTATAAGGAACAAGTGAAACCCAATGGGCTGGCTCAGGCATTTGTCTTGGGAAAGGAATTTATTGGAGATGACAAAGTTTGTTTGATTTTAGGGGATAATATTTTTTATGGTAGCAAATTTCCGGAGTTACTTCGAAGCAATTTAGATCCCGATGGCGCGGTGATATTTGCTTATCCTGTTGCTGATCCTGAGCGATATGGAGTCGTGGAATTTGATAAAGACTTTCATGTAGTTTCTATTGAAGAAAAACCTAAACAACCCAAGTCCAACTATGCCGTGCCTGGAATTTACATGTATGATCATTCAGTGATTGAAGTGGCGGAACAATTGCTGCCCTCGGCACGCGGTGAGTATGAAATTACGGATGTCAATAAAGTTTACTTGCAAAAAGGAAAACTAAAAGTTGGAGTCATGGGCAGGGGCATCGCATGGCTGGATACAGGGACCCATGAATCTTTGATGCAGGCTTCACAATTTATTCAAGTCATCGAGCAACGACAAGGCCTTAAAATTGGATGCCTCGAGGAAATTGCTTATTTGATGGGATTTATCACATTGGATCAACTTAGAGTTCAGGCTGAGAAACTTCAGAAAAGTGCTTATGGAGAGTACCTGCTACGTTTGGTTAATCAAGCCGGGCAATAGGTTACATTTCATAGAAAATCAATCGATTATAAAATTATTGTTCCTTAGCTTTCGAATAAAGAAGTGGGAGCGTATTGAATTTTTGTTATTTCAGCTAATGTGGTATGATTTTTGATTCCTTCAGGGAGCCTAATAGACAATTATGTATCCCAGAACCTTTTGGAATAAGGTATTATGTATTTTATTCATACCTGTTTGTACCACAGCATTTGCTCAAGTTTCGGGATTGGTTTATCGCGATTACAACAACAATACTATTCGAGACTCCAGTTTGCAATATGTAGAGCCTGGTGCTTCAAATGTCCAAGTGATCATCACTGGTTTAAATGGAGGGACCAGTTTGGCCATAACCGATGAATTTGGCTATTTTCATTCAAACCCAATAGACGCACTCCCTTACCGGATTGAATTCAGGCAAAATAAGTTGTTTGATTTTCCAGCACCGGTAAATCCGTATCAAGGGATTCAGCAAAGCAGTATCCAGTTTGTATATACCAACCCGGCTCAAGTCCAGTATGGGATTCACTATCCGGGGGAATATTGCAAAGATCCTCAGATTGTAACACCCTGCTACGTTATGGGGGATCCTTTGAACCCTGTATCTGAATTCAAGGATTTTGATGCATTCATCAAATTCGATTATCATGCCGGAGGGAAATCAGCGAATGAAATTATCCAAAGCAGGCATGGAGGCAATGCACCAGATGCAATTAGTTTAGGAACCGGAAGTCAGATAGGTAGTTGTTGGGGAGTGGCCATTCAACGGAGAACCGGTAAAATATATACTTCGGCAGCACTTAAAAGGCACAGTGGTATTGGGCCTTTGTCTTATGGAGGTTTGTATGAGCTCACGATGCAAACCAACAGTGCGCAGGGATTATTGGACCTGAATTCTATAGGTGTTCCGTCCGGTGCATTTCCTGATAATACACAACGTGATCTACCGTTGATCATTCCACCTGTATCCACAGATTCATTGTGCTACAGTAATATTGGAAAACTTTCTTATGGGGGAATGGACATTACGGAAGATGAAAAGACCTTATTTATTGTAAGTCTACATACCCGCAAACTTTATTCGATTTTTATTGATCAACCATATGTAACACCAACCGTGTCCGATGTAGATTCTTTTGCCATTCCGGATCCAGGTTGCAGTAATGGCCAGTTCAGGCCTTGGGCAGTAAAGGTTCATCGGGGAATTGTGTATGTAGGGGTAGTCTGCGATGCTTCATTGGGAACTGCTGATGATTTACATGCTTACATTTATGCATTAAACCCGCAAACGAAGATATTTACTCAAGTACTGGAATTCCCATTAGACTATCCTGCATACACCAATAAAATCAATTGGAATCCATGGTTGGATACCTGGAATGGTGACTGCCCGGATGGTGGAAACATTTTTTGTCAATACCCTCAACCCATTCTTTCTGATATCGAGTTCGATCAGGATGACGCGATGGTTCTTGGATTAATGGATCGTTATTCCATGCAAGGTGGAATCAATCAGCACAGTATAAATGGGCATGGATCACATACGATCATCAGTTTTGGCGACATATTGCGTGCACGTTACAATGACATTTCAGGTGTATTTGAAATCGAACAAAATGGAAATGACGGATTGAAAGAAACAGCAGGTCGAAATACAGGATTTGGTCCTGGAGGTGGCGAGTATTATTTTGGAGATCATGCATTGTCGTTGGCCGGACTTCCTGTAGAACGAGAAAGTTTAAATGGGGCACTGAGTATGTGTCCTGGTTATCAGGATGTGGTATCGAGTTGTGTTGATCCATTTGGAGGATTTACCAGCGGCGTCATGCATCTGAACCATGTCACGGGCGACTGGGATAGCAGATACACCATCATTCCTCGCGATTTTGGTTTGTTGGTGGGCAAGAGCAATGCCTTGGGTGACATGAAAATTTTCAGTAAAGCAGCTCCTCTTGAAATTGGAAATTATATTTGGATTGACCGGGATAAAGACGGAATACAAGATCCGTCTGAGCCCCCTTTGCAGGGAGTGGTAGTGGACCTCATTTACCAAGGGAATGTCATTGCTCAGGCTACTACCAATGAATTTGGTTATTATGTATTTTCCAATCAAGATGCACCCATCAATAATCCTTATCCTTCTTCGTTTATTTATGGACTTTCCAGTTTGTTGCCTCAAACCAATTATACCTTAAGAATAGCACAAGCAAGTAGTCAAACTGCTTTGCAAAATTACCAGCTCTCTTCAGCCAACGCAGGGACGCCCAATAATGACCTGATAGACAGTGATGGTGTACCTGATGGTATGGACAATATTGTTGCACAAGTACTAACGGGTGTTAGTGGAAATAACGATCATTCGATCGATTTCGGGTTTTGTAATCTTTTGCCATGTTCTATTGTCATCAAGGACTTAGAAGTAGGACCTTGTGATGGTCTGACCAGTGGGTTTGATTTGAACATGACATTAAAACTCGTCAATGGCCCGGTGGGTAATATTATTATTGAGTTGACCAGTGGAGAGTCAAAAGAAGTGACGGGAGTAGCAAACGGAGAGTTAAATGTACAGTTCAAAAATTTAAAAGCAGACGGAGTACAAAATGTTGGGATCCGGATTTATTATGTATTTGACTTAAATTGTCGGTTGGATACCATGTCCGTTTTGGATCGCCCAGAAGCTTGCTGTCCTCCGGATTTGAATTTATGTACCAACAGGGACAACTTAATCCAATTATTTGCCATACCGGGCATGCAACATTATTGTTGGTTTGACAGCACTTCGCGACAAATTAGAGGAAACACAGAAGTATTATTAATAGACAAAACATTTCCTGGCCTGGAAGATGGCTACGAAGCATATTATTATTATGCCATTGATGCTACTGGTGATACCATTTGGCAACATTGTGCTTATGGAGTTGCTGCCATTGAATGTTGTGGGCTTACAATCAATACTTTTTTACAAACAGAATGTAACAACAATGGAACGGTGAATGATTCAACCGATGACTGGTTTGCTGTTTTGGTTGGTTCGGATAATCCACAAGCGGGCCCAACCGGCAGGTTTGAAGTTTTGCACAATGGAAAGATATTGGGCACAGGTTCATACGGCTCATCTGTTTTAGTGGGGATGGCTCCTAATTCAGATTTTAAGGCCGACGGGGTTACCCAATACAAAGTTGAAATCAGGGATGCAGATAATCATGAATGTCTGGATTCTTTATATACTCAGCCTTCTTTATGTCCACGACCACGTATTAAAGTCACCAAAAACCTTCACTCGAATACAATCCAGTCGGATGCTTCCCATACTATCGTTTACCGGATAGAAATTGAGAATCAAGGTACTGAAACAGGTAGTTATACCTTACAGGATATTTGCGGTTTTGATGATGACATACAAGTGTTAGCTGCTTTTTATACGACGAATATACCTGGAAAAGCTGGTGGAGCATTATTGGGTACTGGTCCCTGGAATATTATCGTTAATCAATTGATTGCGCCTGGAGTTAAACATACTGTCTTACTGACGGTGAATGCTAAAATCAGTCTAAAGCCCGGGTCGGGAGGTGATGATGTCTATACTGGCTGCGGAAGTTCAGGACCACTTCCAATTCATGGGGAAGGCTTATTTAACAGGGCCTTACTGGATGTGAATGGAGATGGCATTATGGATGAAGCAGATACCAGTTGTACAGATATACCCTACTTAGAATTTATCAAAGACCTTTCGCAAGTACAACAGATCGATCTAAAAACCTATCAATTAAATTACCTGGTGACGATAAAAAACAAAGGTGGAGCGATTGGTCATTATCAATTACTGGATCGGCCCACCTTTGATGATGATATTACGATACAAAGCGCATCATATACTTCGAATGTTGGACTTCAGGCATTATTGACCAAGATAGTTCCCGTTGACGGTTGGATATTGGCCACCAACCAAGACATCCAAGTGGGTGAAACAGATTCTTTCAGGATTCAAATAGTGGTGCAGCTTGATCTTGCTCCAGGCTCATTGGGAAATAATATTTACCGCCCATGTGGAATTATTAATCCGGCGGTTCCAAGGTTTGGTGAAGGACTTTTCAATGCAGCCATGTTGGATTTAAATTTGGATCTGCGTCCAGAAAAAAGGGATACCGTATGCGGTGATTTACCGCAAATTATGCATACCAAGACTTTGCTTTCAAAAACCAAGCGACCCGACGAATCCACTGACCTGATGTATCTCATACGGGTGGAAAACTTGGGAGGCGCCACGGGCAATTACAATTTAACAGATATTCCTAGACTTGAGGATGATCTGGTCATTACGGCTGTGAATTACTCGGTGAATAATGGTTCATCCAATGCATTAAATACTGCTCCTGGAAATAATGGATGGTTATTGGCTCAAAACAGATCGCTTGCTCCATTTTCTGTAGATAGCTTCATCGTTCGAATGAATCTGGTTTTGGATTACAGCAGTGGAAGTCCTGGAGATAATTATTATCAAACTTGTCGGCGAGATGTAAATGGTAATTATTTGGCTGGGTATGGTATCTTTAATGAAACAGATTTAGATGTAAATTTAGATGGTGTAGCTGATCAGAAAGATACGGTTTGCACAGAATTTGAATTTTATGATTTAGCCTTGCGAAAGTATGAAGTCACTTCAACTACGGCGAAGAATGGCGATTACATTGCCTTTCGGATTGCCGTATACAATCAAGGTAGTTTGACGGCCACCAAGATCCACGTACAAGACTATTTACCAGAGATCTATACATTGGATCCCATTTTGAATCCGGAATGGACCGCAATGAATGACACGACTTATCAGTTTATCCTGGATTCTCTGAAGAGCGGTGATAGTGCTATTATTGATGTAATCGTAAAAATTCATGCTGGATTTAATGATGTGAATGCTGTTATCAATCCAGCTGAAATTACTTCATTTGAATCACCCAACAACAATTTGCCTATTGATATTGATTCGACACCGGATAATAATCGAAGAAATGACAATCCGGTGAAACCTTATGATCCGGATGATGACAAAAAAGATGGTCATCGTAAAATAAATCCCGGTGAAGACGAAGATGATCATGACGTAGCTACAACCATCATATTTGATTTGGCATTGAAAAAAGTCAGGGCAAACCAATTGGCCACTGGATATCATCAAAAAGTTGATTTTATTGTTTGGCTTTACAATCAGGGCAATGCACCTTCTCAGACGATAACCCTGGTGGATTATATTCCTAAGGGATATTTGTTTCACGCAATCGATAATCCTGATTGGACTGATATTGGAAATGGAATGGTGACTACGTTCATTCCGCAAATTTTATTGCCTGGAGACTCATTGGCCAAAGTAATTACCTTGGAAATGCTTCCTACCACAGATCCGAAAGATTGGGTTAACATGGCTGAAGTCAAACAGGCATTTATCGTAACCTTACATCATATCTTGAACATTCTTCAGGATGATTTTGATAGTTATCATGATATGGACATCAGCAACGATGCTGGGGGTTTCATTTCAACCCCTTCGGATGATCATATTCTGGATGATGGTTTTGATACTAATCATGATGGGATAACGGATGAAGACGATAAAGACCCTGCGGCTGCATTGGTATGGGATCTCGCTTTGAAAAAGTTATTGGTGTCTCCAAAGCCTCATTTACTTGGACAGGATTTGGAATATAAAATTTGGATTTATAATCAGGGGACAGATACTGTTGGTCGCGTTGGAATTCGGGATCACATCGCAACAGGCTATGACTTCGTATATGCAAAGAACAGCCACTGGAAGTTGGATGGAAATTATGCCGATCATATCATGACACGGCGTATCAACCCCGGTGACAGTGCATCTGTAAGTATCTTTTTAAAATTAAAACCGGTAAAAGATTTCGTGGATTGGATCAATTATGCTGAGATTGCAGGGTCTCAAAATCTGGACTCTTTAAACAGGACAGGTCAAGACTTTGACAGCAGAGAAAATTCCGATAGTCCTTTCGAACGGGCTGTAATTCCAGGGGACCCAATGGACAACAACATTCACTCACAGGACCTGGGAGGCGATGAAGATGATCATGATCCAGCAGCACCAAACATTTTTGACCTGGCCTTGTGTAAATTATATCATGGATCGCTACCTGTGGTATATGGAGATACCGTTATGTTTTCAATTACGGTATACAATCAAGGAAATATTCCAGCCATACAGTTTTCTGTAGTGGATTACCTGCCAAATGGATTTATTTGGCTTCCCAATGCCGGTTGGATATATGATGTCAATACACACACCGCTACTTTTACGAAAGATACTTTACTGAATCCCGGAGACAGTGCCCGTTATTACATACAACTTAAAGTGCATGACTATCCAGGGGGCGTATTTAACTTGACCAACTTTGCAGAGATTGTTCGAGCTGTCGATTTTGAGAATATTATTTATTCAGAGGATTTGGATTCTAAATATGATTACAATAAAAACAATGATCCTGGTGGAATTCCAAACAGTGTCAGTGACAATTTCGTGGATGACGATGGAAATGATTCGGATGGGGACGGAATTCGTGATGAAGATGACCATGATCCGGCATTTGTTTTCCTGCATGATTTGGCACTGAGAAAAGAAGCTCTGACAGGCAATGGAGATACTGCAATATTCAGAATTAAAATTTTCAATCAGGGAAATGTAGCAGTAGATTCAGTTCTTATTGGAGACTATTTGAATACAGGTTATCAGTGGTTACCCAGCCGGAATCCCGGTTGGTCATTGCAGGGTAATACTGCAAGCTATCGATTGAATAAAACCTTATTGCAGGGAGGGATTGATTCTGTAGATGTAAGGTTATTCTTATTGCCAACCAGCAACGTTGCTGAATACAACAACTGGGCTGAAATTCTTGAAGTGTTTGATACGACACGCATGAACATCAGTATGCTTGATGCAGACAGCAAACCGGGGTCGGATACACCCCATGAACGTGCTGTATTGCCAGGGGATCTAAATGATAATAACATAATTGGTGGCGGAAAATCTAAGAATGAAGATGAAGATGATCATGATGTCGCGGGTTATGGATTACGTGCAAGTCTGGGAGACCGGGTATGGCATGACCGAAATGCCAACGGGATGCAGGATACCAACGAGGAAGGAATAGCCAATGTGATGGTAGAATTATACAGAGCAGATACAAAGGCACTGGTTAAGTCCACCAAGACCAGTTCAACTGGTTATTACTTATTTGATAATTTGAGTCCAGGAAATTATTTTGTTAAGTTTATTCCGCCAACCGGTTATACCATTACAAAAAGTAATGCAGGAGATGATTTGAAAGATAGTGATGTAGGTTCTGATAATGGAATCGGCACTACACCAACTACCAATTTATCCGGTGGCGAGGTGGATTTAAGTTGGGATTTAGGCTTGTATAAATGCATTCCGTTATATGGTTATGTATTTTATGATACCAATAAGGATGGAATTCAACAGAATGCTGAGAATGGAATCAATGGTTTATATGTGTCATTGTATAAATTACCTTCCAATACTTATGTGACACGTGTTAAAACATTCTCCAACAATACTAGATTCCTTCATGATGGTTATTATTATTTCTGCGTAGAGCCCGGAGAATATTATATCAAAGTAGGACAGTTGGGTGGATTTGTGTTGTCCAGTCCATTGCAAGGAACAGATCCCGGCAGGGATTCTGACTTGACAGAAGCCTATGGACCATGGACCTCGCGATACCTGAGTGGGCAATCCTGTGACAGTTTAAAAGACATTGGTGCAGGTATGTATAATCCATTATTGGGTCTCAAGGTGAATACAAAAGATATAGTACTCTATCAATTGGAACCTGATTTGACAGATGTAGGTACCGGATCGATTTCTTTGAGTGCGTTTCAACAACAAAGCAAGCACTGGTTGGAATGGAAGGATCTAGAATCTTGCAATAATACGTACCGAATTGAGCGCATGACTCCCGGAGAATCAACTTTCCAGTTATTTACGATCTACCATCTTCCCGATAATTTTTCAGAAGTATCTGGATGTATGCGAAAAATGGAATGGACTGAGACAGGTTTGTCGGGTGAGTATATTTATCGGGTAATAGCTGTTGATAACGGAGCAAAGTACATAATGAGCAACGAAGCTTCCATTGACTACCAACCGTTAGTATCCAGTGGATTTAAATTATTTCCAAATCCGGCAAGTGAAGAAGTGTTTATCTTAAGTAACACCCTTCAAATGGAAGCGGTTCAATTGAATGTATACGATGAATTGGGGCAAGTTGTAATTCAGAAAATTTATGACCCCAAGGTGATGGGGACATTCAATAAGATCAGATTAGACGTGAAATCAATCCAACCTGGATTGTATTCGATAGAGCTAAAGGCTGGCGGAATCAATGAACGTCTGGCATTGACCGTCCTTCGATAGAGAAAACTACAACTACCGGCGTTAAAGACCATTCGATGTTATGTTGAGTGGTCTTTATTTTTTTTAGTGCAGCTGTAACTCTGGTGTGGGATAAGAATTTGACTAATAAATTGGATATTTATGACATCGGTTTTCGGGAAGATCATATCCACAATGATTAGCAGGCATTCAAAAAATTTAACATTTTTTGAAATCAAATTCTATAATAAGGTGCAGTGAATTTTTTAAGTTTAGCGATGCTCAAATTTCTAATTTTGATGAACTCTTTGTCCAATGGCTTTTACCGCAAATTGTAGTAGTATAAATTGATTCAAGAAACGTACCTTTTTGTTACATCATTTTTCTTGCGAAATACCGAATGATGAAAATACCGGCTACCAATAGAATCAAAACATAATAAAAAGGAACAAAACTAATGGCATATAGATGCGTCCTGTCAATCACCCACATAAAGATTATAACCATGGACATGATCCAAATCAAGCCATACAGTTTTTCGAAGCCCGGTATCATATCCAGATCGACATTTTTTCGAATGTAATAGATAATTAGGAATAACATAAGAACCGGTAAGAATTGTAACAACAATTCAGTATCCATGATGCTTCTTTTTTCAAAGAGGAAAAAATAAACATTCAGGGTTATGGCAAATATACCTGGAATACATACCGCATAGATGATTACACTATAGAGCCAGTTCCATGGATATAAATGCGATTTCTGTTCCGACATAGAGTTTAATGCCATGGTTGAAAGAAGCAATACAGCATAGTAATATAACACGTTTGAGGGGTGTTGCTGAATCCACTCAAAGAATTGTTGAAGGGTCATTGGATCGAATATTGAATTATGGGTGAGTAAAAGCAAAGCGGCCCGAATAACAAGCTTCTTCTTCATGAAAGTAACTGGCCTGCATTTTGTTATTTTGGGCCAGTAACAATACTTCATCTTTGCTAAATCGTTGTGCGTTGCTGGGAGCGTACCAATCGTAATTGGTTATTTTTGAAAGTTCAAATCCCCAGTCTTCTTTCCAAAAACATTTAAGAAAATTCCAGTAAATAAATCGTTGTATGTCGTATTTACCCCCAGGGATTCCCAATAATGTTATTTCCGGGCAATCGAAACTTGTATTGAGTTCACTTAACCTTTTTCCTAATTCTGTGAGTTGTTCAGAGAACCGCCACATTTCTTCGGGTGAGACCTCATGAGTCCTCTTCCGGAAGTAATCGTCAATGAGTTCGCGCGGTAATGCTTTTTTTCGATAAAAATAGCATAAGAATTCACCGGTTGCAGAAGTACATTCAGAAAGATGCCGGAAAGTTTGTTCGGGATGTTCAGTGTGCATAATGACTTGATCGCATACCATAAGCTCTGTGCAACCGGGTTTTAATCCTGTTAGGGCAATATCCGCCTGCAGAAACCAAAGATTTGGCAAATGGGCATAATTTTTAGCAGCAATATGTGCAGCTTCTGAAATGTCAATGCCAATGACGGTAGCATGTGGTGCCAACTCTGCAAACCAGGCGGCTTTATAACCTAATCCGCAGCCTGTGTCCACGATTAAAAATTTATTTTGGAGGTAGTCTTGAAAGTTTTCTACGGTATCAAAACCATAAAGTTTAAGAAACCACTCGCGTTGTGTTTCAAACAGTTTTTCGACATCTTGGATTTCATTGGTTGAAGTCCATTTGTCCGAAAAAATATCTTTTGTTTGCTGTTGATTGGCATCTAATCCGGTATCATTGGAAATAAATTGAATGACATTATCGATACAACGGACAGGGATTGAAAAAAAAGTTTGAATGTTAACCGGCATAATTAAACTTCTTTTGCTGGATTTCCGGCAATTTTTGTTCCCGGACCAAATGATTTGTTGACAAAACTATTAGCTCCTACCACACAGCCTTCACCCAAGGTGACACCTTTTGCGATTACACTATGTGGTCCTATATAGCATCGGTCACCAATGCTAACGGGAGCATATTCATAGGGTTTTATTCCTCCGCTTAAGGCCCATTGGACCGTATCATGGGTATAAATATGAACGGATGCAGAGATTGAACAATGGCTTCCAATTTCGAGTTTCCCACTTCCATCCAATATGACAAAGGGGCCTATCCAGGTATTGCTTCCCACACTCACCTCCCCAAAAACAAACGCGCTGTCATAGATACTGGATCCTTCCCCAAACCCCAAATAACGGGCTTTTTCCCAGCGATCGTTCATAAACTCGTGACTGGGTATGGTCCTATTAAAACTTTTCCGCATTTGAATGCGCTTCGCTTTTGACCAATAATTCAATAAATGTTGTAGGATTTTGGCAAGCATTATATCATGGTTGCGCGGACAAGATACAACGATTCATGAAAACTGTTGAAATTCAGCAAAGCCAGAATGGGCGGAAGGAACTATTATTCTGCAGAACATGAGGAGGTTTGATGTGGTCGTTGGTCCAAATGTTCAACCTGGGCTTGAATTTTGTATGCGGAAACTGGAAAAAATCCTATTTAGTTGAAGGTAAAATTTTGAATTAGCCTTTGAAGCATGTATTTTTACTGAATCAAACATTTATTCACTTAAATTTTACAAAATGAACTCAACTAAACTTTTACTCGGAACGCTGGTTGGTGCAGTGGTAAATTTTTTTGGTGGCTGGGGCCTTTATGCAATATTGCTTAAAGGATTTTTTGACGGGAACCTTTCAGATGGGGCAAAATCCATCATGTTACCGGAAGACCAGCACAACATCCTTTATTATTTTATCAGTTCAGTATTTATGGCCTTCACTTTTGCTTTAATTTATGAGCGCTGGGCGA